>DATASQ010000032.1:0-104781 GCA_036269135.1 Acidobacteriaceae bacterium | reverse complement strand
GCCCAGCTGAACGAGTTCATCGCCCGCTTCTCCGCCGGCACGCGCTCCAGCCAGGTCACCAGCCGCAAAAAGGAAGTGGAACGGTTACAAACGACCGATCTGGCCCGTTCCAACATCGCCCGCCCCTACCTCCGCTTCGACCAGAACCGTCCCTCCGGCAAATACGTCGCGGAAATCGAAGGCCTCCGCAAGGCCTACGGCGACCTGACCGTGATCGATGGCTTCTCCGGCGGCATCATGCGCGGGGAAAAGATCGGTCTCATGGGCCGCAACGCTCAGGGCAAGACCACTATGCTCAAGTCCCTGCTCGCCAACCAGCCCGATCTCGCCGAAAAAGACTTCACCCTCGACGCCGGCAACGTGAAGTGGGGCCACGAAGTCCAGATCGGCTACTTCCCCCAGGACACCACCGGCGTCATCGAGCCCGGCAGCACCGTCGTTGACTGGCTCCGCCAGTTCGACGCCAAAGCCACAACCGAAGACATCCGCGGCATCCTCGGCCAGATGCTCTTCCGCGGCGAAGAAGGCCTCAAGCCGACGGCTGCCCTCTCCGGAGGCGAAGCCGCGCGCCTCATCTTCTGCAAGCTCATGCTGCAGAAGCCCAACCTGCTCATCCTCGACGAGCCCACCAACCACCTCGACCTCGAAGCCATCAACGCCCTCAATATCGCGCTCCAGAGGTACGAAGGCACCGTCCTGCTCGTCACCCACGACCACGACCTCCTCGACGAAGTCGCCACCCGCATCTGGCACTTTGACCAAGGCGTCATCGAGGACTTCAAGGGCCCCTACGAGGAATACCAACAGGCCGCTGCCGCCGCCCGCTGAGTCAGCGAACCGCTTCCGGATGCCCATGTCTGCCGGGCGTTGGCAGACATGGGAGGCGGCTCACATGAGGTGTCATCCCCCCTCCGGCATGACGGAATTGTCATGCGCACGGCCACCGCTCCCCGCATCTCAGGCACTGGAGTTTCGTTCGTGCCCCTCCGCCTCTTTTCAACCCTCGCCGCCTCCGCTCTTCTCACCTCGGTTCTTGCCTGCGGCAGCAACACCGGCAGCGCGCCCACTAAGCCGTCGCCGCCCGCCGCATCGACCATCACCTCCGTAAGCGTCGCCTGCAACCCCGCCACCATCGACGTCAGCACCACCTCGCAATGCACCGCAACCGTCAGCGGCGCCGGCAGCTACAGTTCGTCTGTCACGTGGTCCGCCAGCACAGGCACCATCGACAGCAACGGCCTCTTCACCGCCCCGTCTGCGGCCACCACCGCCACCGTCACCGCCGCCAGCACCCAGGACACCTCGCAATCCGGCAAAGCCACGGTCACAGTCCAGGGAAAATCGACGTCATCCGCGCCGCGCAGCAATCACGTTGTCCTCGTGATGGAAGAGAACCAGAGCTACTCCACCGTCGTCGGCAGCAGCGCCTGGCCCCATCTCAACCACCTCATCGCCACGGGAGCGCTCCCCACCAACTATTACGGCGATACCCACCCCTCCATCGGCAACTACTTCATGCTCACCACCGGACAGATCCTCACCAACGACGACAGCTCCACCACCGTCTTTTCTGCCGACAACATCGCCCGGCGCATGCTCTCCTCCAACGTTGCCTTCCGCATCTATGCCGAAGGCATCACCCGCGGCTACCTCGGCGGCAACACCGGCCTCTATCTGATTCGCCACAATCCCTTCGCCATGCTCTCCGACGTCGCGGACAGCTCCACCGTCGCCAATGACGTCCTCTGGCCCTTCTCGCAGCTCACCCTCGACCTCAGCACGAATGCCCTCCCCGCCTTCACCTACATCGTTCCTGACGTCAATGACGACGCCCACAATGGCACGCCTCAGGAAGCGGACGCCTGGCTCCTGACCAATGTGATCACCCCCCTCTCCGCCGATCCCGCTTTCCAGCCGGGCGGCGACGGCGTCCTCATCGTCGACTTCGACGAAGCCGCCACCAGCGACACCACCCATGGCGGCGGCCATGTCGCCCCGGTTTTGTGGGGACCCGGCGTCAAGGCGGGCTATCGGCAAACCTCCTCCGCCCTCTATCAGCACGAGAGCATGCTGGCCACCATCATGGAGTTGCTCAGCCTTCCCAATCCTCCCGGGAACGCCGCTAACGCTCCGCTCATGAATGAGTTCTTCGTCCAGCAATAAGTTTTCTCCGGTCTTCGCAGGCAACCCCGCGCTGCTCCCCATCCGGTTAACCAGGAGATCACTCCGGGCATCCGAATACCTGGCGCGCCGAATTTCTGTTCCCCGGGCCAATGGCCCCAATGCCAATTCTTTGAGGAGTCCACAAACATGAAACGCATTGCCTTGATTCTTGCCATGGGCACGCTGGTCCTTTTGCCAGCCGCCTTGTTCGCCCAGAAAGATCACGGAGAAGTAGGTGCTTACGCTGACTACTTTCGCTTCAATCCCGGCGGCGGCACGGCCAGCAACTTCATTGGCGTCGGAGGCAGAGCTGCCTTCAACGTCAGTCCCATGGTGGCCATCGAAGCCGAAATGAATTACGACTTCGCCCGCGACTACACCTCCACTTACTCCACGGGTACGTCCGCCGGCGGCAGCACCACGCTGGTCACTTCCAGCGTCCGCCCGCTCACCGGACTCTTCGGGCCGAAGTTCCAAACCCGCGGGCCCTTCAAGGTATTTGCCACAGGCAAGGTCGGCTTCATCGATTTCAGCGTCAATAACAGCGGCGCTGTGACCGGCACCGGCGCGACCAACGCAGTCGCCGGCGTCGGCGGTTCCGGCACTCATCTCGCGGTCTATCCTGGCGGCGGAATCGAAGGCTTCTTCGGCCCCATCGGTCTGCGCGCCGAGGCCGGCGATGAAATCTACTTCGATAACGGCACCTATAACAATCTCCGCGTCACCTTCGGTCCCACCATTCGCTTCTGAGCCCGTCGCCGCGGCAAAGTCCCTCCCTCAGAAGAAGACGCTCCCCGCGCGGGGAGCGTCTTCTTCTTTGCGCTCCTCGTCATGTACATTGGCTGCACCGTCTTTCGAGGTGCTTTAAGCATGTTCGTCCGCTTTGCCGCGCTGCTTCCTCTTCTCGCCGCTTCCTTCCTCACCAGCACCGCTCGCCCGGCCGTCGCACAGGCTCCGTCCTCCGACACCGCCCCGCTGCCTCCGGACAAGTACCTCTGGCTCGAAGACGTTCACGGCGCCCGCGCCATGGACTGGGTCAAAGCCGAAGATGCCCGCACCGCCAAAGTCATCGAAGCCGATCCCCGCTTTGCCGCCTTCGATGCCGAAGCCCTCAAGGTCAGCGAAGATCCCAACCGCCTGCCCATCCCCCAGCTCCGCGGCAACGATGTCTACAACTTCTGGCGCGATAAAAACAATATCCACGGCCTGCTCCGCAAAACCTCCATCGCGGATTTCAGCCACCCCGAGCCCCGCTGGCAAACCGTCCTCGACATCGACGCCCTCGGCAAAGCTGAGCATACCGACTGGGTCTTCCACGGCATGTCCTGCCTCTATCCCGGCACGGAGTACTGCATCCTCTCCCTCTCCGTCGGCGGCGAAGACGCCTCCACCGATCGCGAGTTCAACCTGAAAACCGGCCGCTTTGTGGATGGCGGCTTCGTCTCCCCCCACAGCAAGCAGGACGTCGCCTGGGAAGACAAGGACACCCTCTTCATTGCCCGCGAATGGGGACCGAACACGATGACAAAATCCGGCTACCCCTACATCGTGAAGGAATGGAAGCGCGGCACCCCGCTCGCCAGCGCCCATGAAATCTTTCGCGGCCAGCCGAGCGACATCTCTGACGCCGGCTTCGTCCTCGACGACGCCCAGGGCGACCACCTCACCCTCATCGACCGCAGCATTACCTTCTTCCAGTCGCGCTGGTTCGTCAAAACCGCCTCCGGTTTAAAGGAGCTCGCCTTCCCGCTCAAGTCCCAGCCGGACGCCCTTCTCGACGGCCGCATGCTCCTCGAAATCCACGAAGACTGGACCCCCGCGCCCGGCGGCCCTAAATTCACCCAGGGTTCCCTCCTCTCGTTCCGCGTCGCCGACCTTCTCCGCGACCCGGCCCATCCCCATCCCACCATCGTCTTTGCTCCCACCGCCGACGAGTTCCTCAACGAGGTCGCCACCACCCGCTCTCGCATCGTCGTCACGACCCTGAAGCACGTCCTCGGCCAGGCATACGTCTACACCCCGGCAGGTACCGACGGCTGGAGCCGCCGCGCCCTCGACGTCCCCGCCAACAGCACCATCGACATCGTCACCGCCAGCGACACCAGCGACGCTTTCTTCCTCAGCGTCACCAGCTTCCTCACCCCTTCTTCTCTGCTCGCCGGTGACGCGGCTACCGCGCAGCTCACGCCGTCCAAATCCGAGCCCGCCCTCTTTGACGCCTCCCGCGATACCGTCGACCAGCTCTACGCCACCTCCAAAGACGGCACCCGCGTCCCCTACTTCGTCGTCCATCCCAAAAACATGCAGTACAACGGCCAGAATCCAACCCTGCTGAACGCCTACGGCGGCTTCGAAGTCTCCATGACGCCCCACTATTCGGCCGTCAACGGCAAGCTCTGGCTCGAGAAAGGCGGCGTCTTCGTCCTGGCCAACATCCGCGGCGGCGGCGAGTTCGGCCCCGCCTGGCACGAAGCCGGCCTCAAAACCCACCGCCAGCGCATCTACGATGACTTCGCCGCGGTCGCCCAGGACCTCATCGCCCGCAAAATCACTTCCACTCCCCACCTCGGCATCATCGGCGGCTCCAACGGCGGCCTGCTCATGGGCGTCGAGATGACGCAGCACCCCGACCTCTACCACGCCATCGTCATCCAGGTGCCTCTCCTCGACATGCTCCGCTACGAGAAGATCGAAGCCGGCGCCAGCTGGGTCGGCGAATACGGCTCCGTCAGTGTCCCCGCCGAGCGCGCCTTCCTCGCGAAGATCTCGCCCTACAACCAGCTCAAACCCGGCGTGAAATACCCCGAGCCCTTCATCTTCACCACCACCGCCGATGACCGCGTCGGCCCCGAACACGCTCGCAAATTCGCCGCAAAAATGGAAGAGTTCCACGAGCCCTTCCTCTACGACGAAATCACCGAAGGCGGCCACGGCGCCGGCGCCGACCTGAAGCAGGAAGCCCGCACCTGGGCCGAAACCTACGTCTATCTCGCCGAAAAGCTGATGGACTGAAAGCCGGCAGACCCATCTCTGTGCACTCCGTGCCCTCTGTGGTGAATTCTTTTGGCACAGCCGGCGGCCACCGCAGTCCCCGCGCCACTCTGCGCCAGAACCCTCCACTAAAACGCTTGATTTTGACGTGCCTCTTCCCCGGCGCGTACCATTTTGAACGTCTGAGGTGCTTATGTCTCTGCCTGTTCCTGCTCCGCGTCGCACCCTGTCGTGGGTCGCCGCTGCCCTCTTCATCGCCTTCTTTTTCTTTGGCCCCTCCGCTTCGGCTCAGGCCCCGCCTGCCAATCGCCCCTGGATGAACAAGTCCCTGTCTCCCGACCAGCGCGCCGACCTCGTCATCAAACAACTGACCCTCGACGAAAAAATGAACTTCGTCCACGGCACCGGCTGGAACGGCCTCCAGGCCCATGCGGAAATTCCCAAAGGCTCCCTCGGCAATGCCGGCTACATGGAAGGCGTTCCCCGCCTCGGCATTCCCGGCATCAACATGGCCGACTCCGCCGTCGGCATCCGCCTCGCCGCCCAGGGCTCGCACTACGCCACCCTCCTGCCCTCCGTCCTCGGCGCTGCCAGCAGCTGGGATAAGCAGGCTCTCTTCCTCTTCGGCGACGTCATCGGTCGCGAACTCAGGGAATCCGGCTACAACATGACCATCGGTGGCGGCGTCGACCTCGCCCGCGATCCCCGCAATGGCCGCAACTTCGAGTACGCCGGAGAAGATCCCATCCTCGCCGGCACCATGGTTGGCGAACTGGCCCGCGGCGTCCAGTCCAACCAGGTTATGGGCGATATCAAGCACTACGCCTTCAACGATCAGGAAACCGGCCGCACCATCGTCAACGCCATCATCAATCAGCGCGCCGCCCGCGAAAGCGATCTCCTCGCCTTCCAGATCGCCATCGGCCTCGCCCACCCGGCCGGCGTCATGTGCTCCTATAACAAGGACACCATCACCCCTCCCGACGGCACCGACTGGTCCTGCGAGAACGATTACCTCCTCAATCAGGTCCTTAAAAAAGACTGGGACTTCAAAGGCTTCGTCCTCTCCGACTGGGGTGGCACCCACTCCACCGTTCACGCCGCTCTGGCCGGCCTCGATCAGGAAGAGCCCGGCAGCAAATATTTCGGCGATCCTCTCAAGCAGGCCGTCCAGGATGGCCAGGTTCCCATGTCCCGCCTCAACGACATGGTGCACCGTGTTCTCCGCGAAATGTTCGCCAACGGCGTCATCGATAACCCACCCGTCACCATGGTTGTCAATCCCTTCCAGGGACGCCGCGACGCCGAGCATATCGCCGACGAAAGCATCGTCCTGCTCAAGAACGACGGCATCCTTCCCCTCAAAGCCGACGACGTAAAATCCATCGCCATCATCGGCTCTCATGCCGATGTCGGCGTGCCCTCCGGCGGCGGCTCCGCCCAGGTCGATGCCCCCGGCGGCAACGCCGTTAACCCGCATCCCGGCGCGTCCTACTGGGGCGAGGTCGTCTACTTCCCGTCCTCCCCGCTGCGGCAAATCCGCAAACGCGCCCCCAACGCTCAGGTTGAATTCAACGAAGGCGCCGATCCCGCCGCAGCCGCCCAGCTGGCCGCGAAATCGCAGATCGCCATCGTCTTCGTCAACCAGCCCATGCGGGAAGGCATGGACGCCGCCACCCTCGCGCTGCCCGACCATCAGGACGCCCTCGTCGATGCCGTCGTCGCCGCCAATCCCCGCACCATCGTCGTCGTCGAGTCCGGCGGCCCCGTCGCCATGCCCTGGGCCAACAAAGTGCAGGGCATCCTCGAAGCCTGGTATCCCGGCATCGGCGGCGCCCAGTCCCTCGCCAGCATCCTCTTCGGCGAGGTCGATCCCTCCGCCCGTCTCCCCATCACCTTCCCGCAAAGCGATGAGCAGCTTCCCCGTCCCCAGGTTCCCGGGATGAACCTTCTCCAACCCGCCACGGGCGGCATGCCCGAGCACCACCACCACATGGGCGAGCTGCCCCCTTTCAATGCCGACTACAACATTGAAGGTGTCCGTGTCGGTTACAAATGGTTTGAGTCGAAGAACCTCAAGCCGCTCTTCCCCTTCGGCTTCGGCCTCTCCTACACCTCCTACGCGTTTTCCGATCTCCACGTGGACGCCGGCACGCACACCGTCACCTTCACCGTCCGCAACACCGGTCACCGCGCCGGCGCTGAGGTCGCGCAGATCTACGCGGCTCTGCCTAAATCCACCGGCGAGTCGGATTTCAAACGCCTCATCGGCTGGGATCGCGTCGAGCTCGCCCCTGGCGACGAAAAAACCGTCACCGTCGCCGTCGACCCGCTCTATCTCTCCATCTTCAACGTGCAGAAGAACAGCTTCGAGCTCGCTCCCGGCGACTACATGATCTTCGCCGGCTCCTCGTCCGCCGACCTGCCCCTCAGCCAGACGGTCCACTTCTCCGAATAAACGGTCACCCCACAAACAAGAAGGCTCCGCATCGTCCGATGCGGAGCCTCTTTTCTTTCCGGAGCGCGTTACTTCGTTTCCGCGCTGGGCGCTGCTTTCCCGCCCTCGCCGCCAGTGCCGGTTCCGTCCAGCTCCACTTTACCGGAGTAGATCGCGTTGTCTTCCACTGACAGCCGCGCTGCGCGAATATCGCCTGTCATGTGGCTGCCCGCCCGCAATTCCACCCGTCCGGTCGCCACCACGTCGCCCTGCAGCGCTCCCAGCACGATCACGTCGCGTCCCATCACGTTCGCCTGGACGCGCGCATGCGGGCCCACCGTCAGTCGATTCCCGCTTAGCGTGATCGTCCCCTCCACCAGCCCTTCCACCACCAGATCCTCATTGCCTTTCACTTCTCCGCGGATCTGTACCGATTTCCCGATCACCGCTGCGGCCTCACCCGATGCCATGCACACACCCCTTTTTGTTTGGTTTCCGGCTTTGCTCGAACTATACGCAAGCCTCTGCGACCTCGCAACCCAAATGGCGTGAATCCCATCCCTGCGCAGCCCCCCGGTCATCTGCGCCATAATCGAAGGAATGGGCAATTCCTCCAGCGGACCCAATCGCCGCACCTTTCTTCGCGGACTCACCACCACCGTCGCCGCCTCCACCGCTCCTGCCCTCGTTCCGGTCTGGATCACCCGCCCCGCATCCGCCGCCACCGTCGCCGATCGCCCTCCCCAGCCCGCCGTCAAAGACCGCGCCCCGCTCACCTCCGGCGCCTTCTTCTTTCTCCCCCTCGGGTCCATCCGCCCCCGCGGCTGGCTCCTCGATCAGCTCCGCATCCAGGCTGCCGGCCTCTCCGGCCATCTCTACGAAATCTGGCCCGACGTCGGCCCCAACTCCGGCTGGCTCGGCGGCGCCGGCGAAAGCTGGGAGCGCGGCCCCTACTACCTCGACGGCCTCCTGCCCCTCGCGGTTCTCGTCAACGACCCGCGCCTCAAAGCCCTCGCCCAGCGCTTCGTCGACTGGACCCTCACCCACCCCTGGCCCAACGGCATGATCGGTCCCGCCAAAAACAATGACTGGTGGCCGCGCATCGTCATGCTCAAAGCCCTCACCCAATACCAGGAGCTCACTGGCGACCCGCGCGTCCTCCCCCTCATGGACCGCTACTTCCGCTATCAACTCGCCACTCTGCCCACGCGTCCCCTCCGCGACTGGGGCAAGTTCCGCTGGCAGGACAACGTCCTCTCCGTCCTCTGGCTCTACAACCGCACCGGCTCGCCGTACCTCCTCGATCTCGCCCGCCTCCTGCACCAGCAGGGCTACGACTGGATCGCCGACTTCGCCCACTTCCAGTACACCCAGCCCTGCACCGCCGCCTTTCTCAAGCTCAACCAGGATCAGGGCCTCAGCGATTCCGACCTCGCCACCCACGGCGTCAATAATGGACAGGCCCTCAAAACCGGCGCCGTCTGGTCGCTCGTCTCCGGCTCGCCGACGGATCGCGAAGCCTCCACGCGCATGCTCGCCGACCTGACCCAATATCACGGCCTGCCCAACGGCATGTTCTCCTGCGACGAGCACCTCGCGGGACGCGATCCCTCGCACGGATCGGAACTCTGCACCGTCGTCGAGAGCATGTTCTCGCTCGAACGCGCGCTGGCCATCACTGGATCCGCTTCGCTCGGCGATCGCCTTGAAAAGCTCGCCTTCAACGCGCTGCCTGGCACGCTCACCGACGATATGTGGGCGCACCAGTACAACCAGGAGCCCAACCAGGTCGAGTGCAGCCTGCACCACAAGCCCTGGGTTTCCGACGGACCCGAGTCGAACCTCTTCGGACTCGCGCCCAACTTCGGCTGCTGCACTGCGAACTATCACCAGGGCTGGCCGAAATTCGCCAACAGCCTCTGGATGCTCTCCGGCGCACCCGATCACGACCGCGGCGATGGTTTGGTCGCCGCTGCGTACGCGCCTTGCGAAGTGTCGGCGCTCATTCGCGGAACCGCCGTCACCGTGACCGAAGAAACCGACTATCCGTTTCGCGGATCGGTTACGCTGACCGTCAATCCGGAAAGGCCGCTTGCCTTTCCGCTGCGCCTCCGCATTCCGGAGTGGGCCAGCGGCACAACGATCCGCGTCAACGGCCAGCGCCTCACCGATCCTCAGCCCGAGCCTGGAACCTTCGTGTCCATCGATCGGACGTGGAAACCCGGCGATCGCGTCACGATCGACTTCCCCATGCGCCTGCGCACCTCAAGCGGTTTCCATCAGGCGGTCGCTGTCGAACGCGGGCCTCTGGTCTTCTCGCTCCAGGTCGGAGAAGACTGGGTCAAGCTGCAACAGCACGGCGAGAAATCAGCCGACTGGCAGGTTTTCCCGACCCACGACTGGAACTACGCGCTGGCCGTCGATCCGGCGCATCCGGAAACCAACCTGGCCGTGACCGAAACGCCGGTTGGCTCAGTTCCCTTTTCGGCACAGGGCAGCGGCGTTCGCATCGAAGCTCGTGGACGTCAGGTGACTTCCTGGGTTGCTGACGATGGAGCAGCGAATCCGCTGCCGGAAAGCCCCGTCGCGAGTGAGTCTCCGGAAGAGCGGCTGACACTGTTGCCATACGCAGCAGCGAAGCTGCGGATCACCGCGTTTCCGGTGCTGAAAAGCTGAGTGAAATAGCACTTGAAACCGCGTTTTGGCTCAAGACAAGAGCTGACCGAAGGCGCATAAGGGGTCGTTAGCCAAAAACAGGTGTGAAGCTTTAGCTACTAATAGGGCAGAAGGCCCCGTATTGCTCAATCTTGCCGATCAAACGACGAAATGCCCCGCATTTTTGGCGCACAGCCTGGAGATCGACCTTCTGAGTCAATGCTGCTTGATCGGCGCTCTCGTGATAGGCAGTACTGCCCTCCATCCAATCGGTGATCACGCCCTTCGCATCTCGGACCCTTTCGGGTTCTCCCGAGGAAATTGCATCCGGTCGGATACTTCGAACGCCGCGAAGAGATTCCATTGCCGAGATAAACCAACCCTCGTATTCTCTTGGAATCACGATGAGTTCGCTCGGAATTCTCCTAGCTGCCTCCACCATCCAAGGCCGCACAGTCTCCGCTAACTCTCGCGCGCAGTTGTCGTCCGAATCCATAAACAGCAAAATTAATCCGCACTCTTTCTGAGCCGCAGCAATCCGGATGTAGCGATCGAGGTGCTCCCGTTGGACCATCTTGGATCTCGACACCTTCATCGGGTGGGCGATCTGTGCCTCAAGACAGCACCCCAATTCATAACAGATACGACGTAGCAGCACAGGCACCGCGCTGACGTCGCCCGGACCCTCAACTATCGGCTGTATGAGCACCCAAATCCTCGAACAGAACCTGTTGCTTGTCTTCCTCGAATTCCTCAAACAGTGGAGGCGCGTCCAAGATAAGCATCTTCATTAACTCCCCAGGGGAGGCGAGATGCCCCTGAAGTGCAGCTTTGGCTGCCCCGACAACATCGCCGATCCTTGTTTGGCCACGGTTCCAAACAGCGATCTTAAAATTGTCCTCGCTTGCGTTTGCCATATCAAGTACTTCTGGACTATGAGTCGTGATGATAATCTGCGACCGTTTACTTTCCGCTCGAAGTGTCTCGACGATCGCCGCCGTCGCGGCCGGGTGCAAACTGGTCTCCGGCTCCTCGATCACGAGCAGGTCGGGTCTAGATAGCTGAAAAAGAGCCAACAAAATACCGAAGGCCCGCACGGTGCCATCGGACATATTGAAAGCATCGAAATAGATTCTTTCATTCGGAGCCCATCTTTGAGCAAATCTCAATTGCTGCTTCCGACCGATCGTTTGCGGACGAACCTGCTCTAAGTCTGGGACAACCGTTGAGAGAATCTGAAACAAGCGCTGGAACTTAGCCGGATCGCTCTTGATGCTTTCAAGCACACTGGCGGCATTACTACCATCTGTTGACAGGCGTTTGCCTTCGTCGGGATCTTGAAACTCGCGGAGTTTCGTGGGATCGATCGAGTAGACGGCCATCGACTTCATTGCGGTAGACACTGGCATGAAATCTACTATCGATCCCACGAATGGAATCGCCAGAGCGTCCCTAGAAAGAAAGGAAAATGAGCTTCCATTGAGGAAGTCAACCGATGAGCGAAATTTTGTCCTCGCTCGATCGAACCAGGATTTGCTGCCATCGCTTTTCGCAACAATGCACTGCTCACGAAGCACCTCAAACCCAAACCGCCCTATCGATAGAAGAAAAGCGTACCTCGCACTAGTTGGAGTGCTTGGCCAATAGCGGCCACTTGAAAGGTCAAAATCGCCAAATTCGAGGCCGATTCCAAATTCAACAATGCCTGCAGGACCCCGGTTTGAGGGGATAGGGCGACGCCGAGCAACACTTAAAGGACCGCCACGACGATTGAACACCGTTTGGAGTGGCCATTCGGCAGCTTCGGCAGCAAAGGCAAGCGCATCGGCCACATTGCTCTTGCCTGAGCCATTTCTTCCCACCAAAAAAGTGAAATTTGAGAAATCGACTGACGCGGATGCAATGCTCTTAAAGTTTTGTAGAGCCAGCCGCTTTAACATCAGCCCACCGCCGCGGATGATAATTCACTAGTTTCGCAAGGCGACGGACTCAAGTGTGCATCCAAATCTGCTTTTCCGCTTTGAAAGGACATTGATGACTCGATGTGCCGGACCGCAATGCGGCGCCTAGACCCGGTAACCGGATCATCTGATTCCGGCGGGGCGGGCCAGCGATCTGAGATATGAGCGATCGCGCTTAATCGTTTGTGAATTCGGCCTGTGGGAGTCACGAAATCACGATAGCAGAAACCTCCTACACATAAAGCCGCGTCCGAACGACGGAATTCCGATAAGCGGACAGTTGGATTCTCCCCATCACCCGGCGATAATAACTTCAGCGTCCTGTATGGCTACATCCAAAATCCGCCGTGCTTTTCAGGCCAGTGTCTCCGCAATGAAGGCCTACCGCCCCGCCGAGCCCACTGAAATCGTCGTGCCGCCGAAAGCCGCCCCCGAACCGCGGCCCGAGCCGCCCTCCATCCCCCTCACCATCCGCACCTCTGAAAAAGACTGGCTGGCCCGCCTCACCGAGGCCTACCGCCACCACGTCCAGGTCGACCTCATCGACGACGCCGGCGCCGGCATCGACCCTGCCCGCCAGTCCCTCCTCCAGATGGGCCTCTCCGGACGCCTCACGCGCCGCGAGTGGACCGCCGTTTCCGTGTCGGCAGGGATGACGGTGTTCGGCGCCGGCCTCATCATCGCCGCCATCCTCGACCCCGACCCCACTTCCAAACTCGGCCTCCTCGTCGGCAGCGGAGCCCTCCTCGCCCTCACCGGCGGATTCCAGACCATCCACCTCCTCACCCGCCTCCGGCCGCCCTCCATCACCATCTCCCCCCGCGGCATCCACATCGACTGGCACGGCGAGAACACACGGTAGTCGGCACAGAGTCCGGCCCGTTTTGAGTCAATCGCCAGCTCCAGCAACTCGGCTGCGGCGCAAACGCCTGCGCCGAGGCCTGCGGCAGCAAGGAAGGCGCTTCGCGCCAGTCTTTCCCGGCATGGCTGAAGCCATCCCCTGGTACAAAAGCTCCGGGGCTGAAGCCCAGATTGAATGTGAGCTCGTTGCGGCACGACCAAGGTCGTGCCCTGATACGAAGCTCCGGGCCTGATGCCGAGTTTTTGTATCAGGGCATGACTTTAGTCGTGCCGAATAAGCGCGCCGCCAGGCGCTTCCTTGCTGCCGCAGGCCCGTCCGCGCAGCTCGGAACGAGCGCAGCGGACTCACCTCCCCGCGGTACCTTCGTACTCTTGCGCTACGGCGCGGGACGCTCCAAACTAAGGACTGCGCAAAGCCCTGCCCAACAGGGCTTTTCCTTTTTGCCTCTCCACCCAGGTGGAGTTCCGACGCTCTTTGAGACGACCGTTCGCTTTCCCGGCATGGCCCGAGGACGCCAGGCTAAAGAGGGTAATACCCTCAGGGTATTACCCTCCAACCCACGCAAAATCAGCAACTTGATATTGCGCCATACCAGGGGGGTACCCCCTGAGGGGTATTTGGAGCCTCTGAACCCTATTCCAGATCGTCGTCCGGTCCAGCCGCAACCGGCACGCCGCCTTGCCGCTTCATCAGCAGGTAGCCGCGGATGAAGGGGTCGAGGTAGCCGTCTAACACCTTGTCGACGTCGCCTACCTCTACCTTGGTGCGGTGGTCTTTGGCGATGCGGTAGGGTTGCAGGACGTAGCTGCGGATCTGGGAGCCGAAGTTGATCTCTAACTTCGAGTCTTCGATTTTGCGCGTTGCCGCGTGCTTCTTCTCGAGCTCGTACTCGTAGAGCCGCGAGCGCAGCATCTTCATCGCCTTCTCGCGGTTCTTGTGCTGGGAGCGCTCGTTCTGGCACTGCACGACGATGTTCGTCGGGAGATGGGTGATGCGGACAGCCGAGTCCGTGGTATTGACGTGCTGGCCGCCTTTGCCGCCCGAGCGGTAGGTATCGGTGCGGAGCTGGTCGGGCTTGATGTCGATCTCGATGGAGTCGTCGATCTCCGGCGATACGTAAACCGAGGCGAAGCTGGTGTGGCGGCGCTTGGCCTGGTCGAAGGGGGAGATGCGGACGAGGCGGTGGACGCCGGTTTCGCCACTGAGGAGGCCGAAGGCGTTCTCGCCGGTGATGGTGAAGGTGGCGGATTTGATGCCGGCCTCTTCGCCGTCCTGATAGTCGTTCATTTCGGTTTTGAAGCCCTGCTGCTCGGCCCAGCGCAGATACATGCGGAGGAGCATCTCGGCCCAGTCCTGCGATTCCGTGCCGCCGGCGCCGGGGTGGACGGTGACGATGGCGTTGAGGGCGTCGGTTTCGCCGGAGAGCATGGTGCGGGCTTCCATGCGCTCGGTGACGTCGGCGAGGGACTGAATTTCCTTCTCGAGGTCGATGAGGATCGCGGCGACTTCCTGATCGGATTCGGATTTGGCGTCGCGGGCTAACTCAAAATACGCGTCGATGTCGCCGGTGCGGCGTTCGAGCTCGGCGTCGTCGGTGAGCTGGGCGTCGATGCGCTTCTTGTCCCGCATGAGCGGCTGGGACTGCGCGGGATTGGCCCAGACGGAGGGGTCGGAGAGCTTTGGTTCGAGGGCAGCTAACTGGGAACGGAGGCGGGGAGCGTCAAAGATACTCCCGCAGGCCGCGGACTTTTTCGCGGACGGGAGCGTAGGCGAACTCTAGATCGGAAAGCATGGGTCCATTCTAGCGAATGGGGACATGCAGCCGGTAGCCTGTAGCCGGTAGCCAGTAGCTGGGGGCTGGGGGCTGGGAGCTGGGAGGGAAAACCGGTTAGCCGGCTAGAGGCTACTGGCTACAGGCTACTGGCTTGGCGGCGGGTGAGGGCGGCGCCGAGGGCGAGGATCGTGAGCACGCAGCACAGACAGGCGAATATGTCGCCGTGGCGGGTATAGAAGGTGAGGTCGGTGCGGTATCCGTAGCGGGCTGCCAGGGCGGTGAGGGTGTGGCGGGGGACGGAGAGGGTGACGCGTCCCTGGGGGTCGATGGCGGTGGTGACGCCGGAGTTGGTGTCGAGCAGGAGCCAGCGGTGGTTTTCGATGGCGCGCATGCGGGTCATATTCAGGTGCTGCCAGGGCGCGGAGGTGTCGCCGTACCAGCCGTCGTCGGAGATGTTGACGAGGACCTGGGCGCCGTTGAGGGCGAAGTGGCGGACCTCGTCGGCGAAGACGGATTCGTAACAGATGAAGAGACCGAAGGTGTGGCCGTCGGCGTGGAAGACGGAGCGGGCGGTGCCGCGCTGCAGGTCCTCAAGCTGATGGGTGAGCTTGGGAGCGAAGAAGAAAAGCTGGCGGTAGGGGATGTATTCGCCGAAGGGGACGAGGTGGATCTTGTCGTACCGGCCCTGGATGGAGCCGTCGGGATTGACGAAGACGCCGGAGTTGTAGAAACCCTGGGGATCGTGGGCCAGCATGCCGACGATAAGGGGGGCATGGGCGGCGGTGGCGAGGGTGTGGAGGGCGTCAACGGTGCGGGGCTGATCGCTCTGGAACCAGGAAGCGGTCTCGGGCCAGAGGACGATGCCGGGGGGCGGGGTGTTCTGCGCGCATTCGGAAGGAAGCGCGGGCGGATGCGCGAGGGTAGGCAGGCCGGTGAAGGCGGGGGTGCAGGGGCGGGCATCCTGTTGAAGGATCCAGGAGAGCTGGCCGTTCCACTGGAGGCCGGGCCAGGTGGTGGCGTCCTCGGCGGCAACGTTGATGTTGGGCTGGAGGAGGACGGCGTAGGCGGAGGTGGGTGAGGGCGGGGCGGCAACGAACGAGCCGGGCTGGAGAATGGTGACGAGGAGGATTCCGGAGACGGCGAGGATCAGGCGCTTGCGGGCGGAGGTGAGGAGCGCGCCGGCGAAGAGAGCGTTGGCCGCGACGAGGACAAAGGAGAGGCCGTAAACGCCGGTCCACGGAGCGAGGTGGGTGAGGAAGAGGTTGTCGACCTGGGCGTAGCCGAGCTGGTCCCAGGGGACGGAGGTGATGCGGGCGGCGGCGAGCTCGAGGGCGCTCCAGAGGAACGGGGCAAAGATGAGGGCAGCGGTCAGGCCGAGGCGGCGGCGGACCAGGGCCAGAAAGAGGCCGAAGAGGCCGAAGTAGAGGCCGAGGATGGCGGAGAAGGCGACGACCATGAAGGCGCCGCCAATGGCGGGGAGATGGCCGTAGAGGACCATGGTCTGGTAGATCCAGTAGCAATTGAGGATGTACCAGAGGAGCCCGGAGAGCCAGGCGATGAGGGCGGCGCGGCGCAGGTAGCGCGGGTGGGCGGCCTGGGCTGGAGCGAGGAGCGCCCAGAGAAGCGGAACGAGCGCGAACCAGGCGAGGACGCCGCGCCAGGGCGGGAGGGGTCCGGCGACGGGAAAACAGAAGTCGAGGAGGACGGAGGAGACGAAGGCGAGCAGGATCGAGAGGCGGAGCGAGGCGCGCGCAGGGGCAGTGACGGGCGAGGGGGCGGCTACCACGGTGGGCGATCCAGATAAAACATGGGGAAAGCTACTCTTTGCCGACGAGTTCGTTCAGGTCTTCAAAGAAGCTGATGACGATGACAAACAGGGAGCCGGCACTGCCGATGAGGAAGAGCCAGGTCATGGCCGTCATGCAGTCGCGGGCAAGAGTGATCACACGGGCATTGTAAATCAGGCACGGAAGCGGGGTTGGAGCGCGCCGGGTGAGGGGCGGAAAACCCGTGCTAGGATGGCTTCGAACGGCCCGCCCGGCGACCGGAAGGCAGGGTCGATGGAATTGCGAAGGGTGTGCGCCTGCGTCTCGTCTGGCCAGGTCCCGCCGCACGGGCGGAGATCACGATGAAGCGAAGATTCTGAGGAGCGAATGAACCAGGGCGTTTCCATTGCGGTGGTTGGGTCAGGATACGTGGGGCTGGTGGCTTCGGCGTGCCTCGCGGAGATGGGCCATCGTGTGATCTGCGTGGATAACGACGAGGCGCGCGTTCGCCAGTTGTGCGAGGGCCGGGTTCCGATCCACGAGGAATACCTGCCTGAGCTGCTGGGGCGGCAGCGGGCCAATCCGGTGGAATTCACGACGGATTTGCGACAGGCGACCCAGGCCGCGCAGGCGATCTTCATCGCGGTCGGCACGCCGCAGAGCCACACCGGCAGCGCGGATCTGTCGTATGTGGATGCGGTCGCCAGTGAGATCGCCCGGTCGATCGGCGACTACAAAGTCATCGTGGAAAAGAGTACGGTGCCGGTGTACACCAACGAATGGATCCGGCGGGTGATCGAGCGGAACGGCGTTTCCCGGGAGCTTTTCGACGTCGCGTCGAACCCTGAATTTCTGCGGGAAGGAACGGCGGTGGTGGACTTCCTGCATCCGGACCGGATCGTGCTCGGCGCGGAGACGCGCCAGGCGGAGGAGTTGCTGCGGGCGATCTACGAGCCTCTGGTCTCGGGCAGCTATTATCGGCAGGCCCACGCGGTGCCCGGGCCGAGGACGGCCGCGGATCCGCCGCCGCTGCAGGTGACCTCGACCAAGGCAGCGGAGATCATCAAGCACGCCTCGAATGCTTTTCTGGCGACAAAGATCTCATTCATTAATGTGGTGGCGAATCTGTGCGAGGCGGCGGGCGCCGACGTGGAGGAGGTGGCGCGCGGTATGGGCCTGGACAGCCGGATCGGCCCCCGCTTCCTGCGAGCGGGCATCGGGTATGGCGGATCGTGTTTTCCCAAGGATGTGGCGGCTTTTCGCCATGTAGCCGAACAAATGGGGGTGGATTTCAGCCTGCTGCGCGAGGTGGAGAAGATCAATGCGGAGCAGCGGCGGCGCTTCTTTCACAAGGTGCGTTCCGCGCTGTGGACCTTTCGCGGGAAAAAGCTTGCGGTGCTGGGGCTGGCGTTCAAGGGGGGGACGGACGATATCCGGGAGTCGCCGGCGGTCGAGATTGTGCGGCAGCTGCTGCATGAGGGCGCCGTGGTGACGGCGTACGATCCGGCGGCGGAAGAGCGGGCAAAGGAAGTGCTGCCCGCGGGGCCGCAGATGCGCTATGCCGGCGACGCATATGCAGCGGCCCAGGACGCCGATGCGCTGCTGATTCTGAACGAATGGGAGGAGTTTGCGCAATTGGATTTGCAGCGGCTGCACTATACGCTGCGCTATCCGATCGTCATCGACGGCCGCAATCTCTATGACCCGGAGACGATGGCGCAGCAGGGATTTACTTATCTGAGCGTTGGGCGTCCCGGCTCATCCCACACACGCGATGTCGCCGTGGGCCTGTCCTGAAGCCCTCCCGCCGCACGATGGCGGGACCGATCGCCTGAGCTGAATCCAAATGCTGTCCGCTCGTCGAAAATTTCGTGATAATCGCGATCGCGCGCGAGGGAGGCTCGCCGGAGATCCGAGACTCACCCGGGGCAGCGTACCGGAAGGGGATGCATGGTCGAGAGGGTGCTGATTTACCGGCTGGGAAGCCTGGGGGATACGGTAGTAGCCGTGCCGGCGCTGCACCTGGTGGAGCGAGCTTTCCCCCAGGCCAGACGTCTGCTGCTGACGAACGTTCCGGCTCATTCCAAAGCGCCGGCTGCCCATGCCGTGCTGGAAGGGTCCGGACTGGTCCACGGATATATGGATTACCCATGGAGGACGCGCAGCGTCGGGGAGCTGGCGCGGCTCTGGTGGAAAGTCGTGCGCTTTCGGCCTGAGGTTGTGGTTTATCTGATGGGTCTGCGCAATACCGCGAAGCGCGACCGCTGGTTCTTTCGCCTGTGCGGAGTGCGCCGGATTGTCGGACTGCAGAACGGCGATCAGGTTCAGCCGCTCTTCGATGAGAAGACGGGGTTGTGGGAACGCGAGGGAGCGCGGCTGCTGCGCTCCGTGCGGTCTTTGGGCGAGTTGGACATCGGCGACTGGGCCAACTGGGATCTGCGGCTGAGCGCGGCGGAAGAACGCAGGGCCGGCGAGGCGCTGGCTCCGGTGAACGGCCTTCCCCTGATTGCCTGCGGGCCGGGGACGAAGATGCAGGCCAAGGACTGGGGACAGGAAAACTGGCGCAAGCTGCTCGCCGGCCTCAGCGCGGAGCTGCCCGGCCATGCTCTGGTGCTGGTAGGCGCCAAAGAAGACGCAGCCGTGGCGGACTATGCAGCCGGGGAATGGCGCGGTCCTGCGATCAATGTCTGCGGAATCCTGACCCCGCGGGAGACGGCGGGGGCTCTGCGGCGCGCGGAGTTGTTCCTGGGCCCGGACAGCGGGCCTATGCATCTGGCCGCGGCCTATGGGGTACCGTGCGCCATCCCCTTTGCGGCGATCGATCGGCCGGGGCGCTGGTACCCAATGGGCACGCGGCACCGCCTGATTTATCACCATGTGGATTGTGAAAACTGCCGCCTGACCGTCTGTATTGCGCAGCAAAAGAAATGCCTGACCTCGATCAGCGTGGACGCCATGATGACGGCTGCCCGCGAGGCCTGGCAGAAAGGGCAGAGGTCGATTGCCTGTGAGCGCTGAATTGCGGACGGCCCCGCGATCCCCCGAAGAAAAGATCCTGGACCGGATCACGGCGCAGGCCCGAAGCGCTGAGTGGCGGACGGCGGGACTGAGAGTAGTGTTCACCAACGGCTGTTTCGACCTGCTGCACCTGGGGCATGTGACGCTCCTCGATCAGGCGCGGCGCGAGGGCGACCGGCTGATGGTGGGCATCAACAGCGACGCCTCGGTGCGCAGGCTGAAAGGGCCGACACGACCGATGGTGGGCGAGAGAGCGCGTGCGCAGGTGCTGGGGGCGCTGGAGGCTGTGGATGCGGTGGTCGTTTTCGATGAGTCCACGCCGCTGGCACTGATCGAGGCGCTCCGGCCGGACGTGCTGGTCAAGGGCGGCGACTATGCCGGAGAGGAGATTGTGGGCGCTCCGGAAACCCGGTCATGGGGCGGCCGCATCGTGTTCGTTCCCTTTGTGGAAGGCTTCAGCACGACGGAACTGATCGCGCGCGCGCAGCCGGGAAAAGAATAACGGCAAGCCGGGCGTCAATCCGCTTCAGCGGCGCGGGATCGCTCTTCGAGAAAAGCTTCGATGCGAGCGCAGTCGGGATCGTAAAAGACGGATCGGTCATCGACGAGGTAGTCGTAGCGGGGCTTGCCCATCCAGAGCTCGTGATAGCGGACGCCCCAGGCGGCGAGCTGGCGCTCGGTGAAATCGCGCCCGATGCGCTCCGTCTGTTCGCGGTCCCCTCCGGTTCGCCCCATAAAGCGGCTGGTGTGCAGGACGATGATGAAGCCGCGGTCGTGGAGACGGTTGACCAGAGCGATCATGGCGGTGTGGGGCTGCGCCTCTTCATAGTTGCCCTCGCCTGGATCGCACAGGACACCGTCGATATCGAAACAGACCGTCATGCGGAGATCCAGCCCTGGAAATCCTGGAGGAAACCCTGGACCGATTTGTCGGTGGCGGGATGGGCGGCCATCTGCTCGAGAACTTTAGCGCCGACCGTAACGATATGCCCGCCCGCCAGATGCGCTTCAAGGACGTCGGTTTGCAGACGGATGCTGCCCGCGATGATTTCCGCTTTATGGCCGGCCTGGTCAAAGATGCGGCGGGTGTTGGAGATGACGCGTACGGGATCGCCGCCGATATCCTTGAGGCGGCAGTGAAAAACAGAGACGTAACTGGCGCCGCTGTTAGCCGCGAGGACGCATTGTTCTTCGGTAAAGATACAGGTGCAGTTGACCCGGATGCCTTCTTTGGACAGCCCGTAGATTGCTTTCAGTTCGTCCCAGCCAACGGGGATTTTGATGTTGAGGCCGGGATAACCGATTTTGTCCATGATGTCCTTGCCCTGAGCGATCATCTCGTCCGCTTTAGTGGCAAAGACTTCGACGCTGAGGGGCAGGTTACGGCCATCGGCCTCGATGAGCCTGACGATCTTTTTGATGTGCTCGTAGAAATTGGCCTTTGGTTCCTTCGCCAGCAGGGAGGGGTTCGTCGTGATGCCGGAGAGGTGGCCGCGCGCCAGCCCGTTTTCCACGTCCTGCAGGTTGGCGGAGTCGAGAAAGATCTTCACGCAAATTGCTCCTGTTTTGGGTTGAGCGGTGGGGAATCGACATCGATATGGCGGTAGGTCTGGCCGTCCTCGACCAGATACGAATCGGCGTCGGAATCGCGGGTGGAGATTTCGAGGATAACTGTGTCTTCCAGCCCGATGCGCATGTGCATCACACCGGGACGGACATCGTAGCTGTGGCCCGCGCTCATAACGATGCTGCGATTCTCGGCGCGGCCGATGCGCAGGCCGAGTTTCAGCAGACCGGAATGGATATAGTAGCTCTCACTTTTCTCGACATGGTACTCGAGGCTGCTCTGTCCCCCCTTGCGAACGAAGATGCGCTTGGCAGCCATTTCCTCACCGCTGGCGATGGTCTCGATACGGCCCCAATATTTTTCACGGACGTCGGTGGTGGGCTGCCCCAGTTGAGGAAGAGCCGCGAGCTCGAGGGCAGGAAAGATAAGCGAGGCGGCCTCCTGAGTTTCCATTGCGATCGGGTGAAGGTCTTCGGCGAGGCGCGCAGAAAAGAGATAGAGCGAAGCGCCCGAGGCGCTGGCCCAGCCGTGCACAAGCGAAGGCTGCAGCGCGAACACCTGTCCCGCTCGGACAAGGCCGGCGTGGGAGTGGGCGTTGCTGTCGAGATGGCGAAGAACGGCATCGCCCGACTCGACGAAGGCGTGGAAGGCCACGCCGGGGACAAGGTGCAGGGGCTGGGCGGCGCCGGGCAGCAGATCGATGCGGAACATGGAAAACCGGGGCATGGCGGTGAGGGAGGTTGTGGTTCCCCAGGCTTCCGGCACAGGCTGGGGCCGATTGATATGGCGGACCTCCTCGAGGGTCAATCCATAGGCCATGGTGGCTCCTTTTACAGGCCGAGGGCCGGCGCAAGGTCGGCCCTCCTGGGCGGAATCGTACCGTGGATCTGGACGGAGAGGCCAGCCCAGGCGTTGGCCAGCTGCAGGGCTGCCTGGGGATCGTCGAGGCCGGCGAGACTGAAGGCGGAAAGAAAAGCATCGCCGGCGCCGGTGGTGTCGGTGACGGAAACGGGCCTGGCGGAAGCCTGGAAAACGGAAGATCCCTCCTGAAACAGAGCTCCCTGTTCGCCGAGTTTGACGACGATCCGCTGGGTGTCCAGTACGCGGTTGAGAATGGCGAAGGCGCGGGCATCGGTGGAGGGCGCAAAGGCCGGGTCGATGGAGCGGGCTTCCCTCAGGTTGAGGACCATTACGCATCCTCCGCGGTAGAGAGCGTGGTTGCCGGACGTCTGCGAGATCTGCGAATCCACATAGACGATTGTTTTTGCCGCATGGAGGCGAGGCAGAAGTGCGGCGACGAGATCAGCGGAGAGCAGGCCGTGCCGGTAATCGGAGATAACGACGATGTCGGTGTTGGGCAGGGCGGCTTCGGCGAGGGCCAGAACGCGTTCGGCCACCGGGGCGGCAATGGGCGCGTCGTCGCGCTGGTCGAGCTGGAAGAGCTTGTATCCATCGACCCAGAAACGATGCTTGACGGTGGTGGGACGGGCGGGATCCTCGACCGGGAGCAGCGCGAGGCGGGGATGCGCGAACCGGCGGATAGGGAGGGCTTCCTCATCGGCGCCAAGCAGGGTGATGAACTGCACGGAAGCGCCGAGCTCGAGGAGATTGCGAGCCACCAGGGCGGCTCCGCCGAGGGAATGCCGAACTTCTTTGCGGCGGGCGACGAGGGTGGGGGTTTCGGCTGAGAGGCCCAGGGCGGCGCCATAGGTGTAGATGTCGAGGATGGTGTCCCCGATGAGCAGCACGCGCGTGCGGTCGAATCTTTGCAGAATGGCTTCGAGGCTAGTCAACAGAACATTCCCGAGGAGCGCCGGCGGGCAAATCGGAGACGATCACCGACGCAGGCTCAATCAGTGGACGCGCAGGGATTCCTGCGAGGAATCGCCGCCTTTAATGCGTTGGATCACATGCGTGGAGGAAAAACCGCGAACCAGAGGAAAGATTTTGACCTCGATATCCTCGGGGATTTCATCCTGGCTGCGGACCTCTTCGGCGAGCCACTCGCCGCCTTTGACCACAATGGCGGGATGCAGCGATTCGACCAGCAGGGTGGGCCGAAGGTCATCGAAGATGAGAACCTCATCCACAAAGCGCAGCGCCTGGAGAACCGCCTTCCGGTTCTCCTGAGAATTGACGGGGCGGCCTTCGCCCTTGAGGGCCCGCGCGGAGGCATCGGAGTTAATGCCCACGACCAGGCGGTCGCCGAGATTGCGGGACCACCGGAGAAGCTCGATATGTCCCTGGTGGAGAATGTCGAAGACGCCATTGGTAAAGACCACTTTGCCGCGAGGATCGGGGGCAATCCGCTCCACGCGGCGCACATGACGGCGCTCGCCAAATTTCTCCGAGAGCCAGAGCCGGCTGATCTCGATGTTCTCCTGATCGCTGCAGATCCAGGAGCCGAGGCAGAGGACGTTGGCGTCGTTGTGCTCGCGGCATTTGCCGGCGCTCTCGTAGTTGTGCACCACCGCGGCGCGCACTTTGGGGAGCTTGTTGGCGGCAATGCTCATGCCAATCCCGGTGCCGCAAATAAGAATGCCGCGATCGCAGTCCCCGTTCTGGATCAGCGTGCCTACCAGCTGCGCGAAGTCCACGTAGTCGACGGAAGCGGCGGCAGTAAACGGCCCGAGATCCAGACAGCGATAACCTGCCTCGATCAGAGCAGCCTTGATTTTCGACTTAAGGTCGACACCGTTGTGGTCGGCAGCGAGACAAACAATCATGTCATGCATTGGGTGTCTCCTGTCGGTGCGGAGGAAAGCGCTCACACGGGTCTGCTGCAATCTGCGCAGGCGCAGACCGCGCTTGACCTCAATCTACGCGATCCAGCGCGGAGGGCGCAAGAAAAAGAGCTGCGGGAGCGGCGGCGGCTCCGGGTTCAGCCGGCGGATGCCGGCACGCCTGCTTTTTGCAGCATCTGGCGGATGCCGCGCAGGGCCTGGCGGGTGCGCTCTTCGTTTTCAATCAGGGCGAAGCGGACGTAACCGTCCCCATACTCGCCGAAGCCGATGCCGGGACTGACAGCGACCTTGGCCTCCTGCAGCATGAGCTTGGAAAATTCCAGGGATCCCGTGGAGCGCCACGGTTCAGGAATCGGCGCCCAGACAAACATGGTGGCGCGCGGCGAGGCGATCTCCCAGCCCAGCTTGTTCAGGCCGCTGACCAGGCAGTCGCGCCGGTTCTGATAGGTGTCGCGGATTTCGGCGACGCACTCCTGCGGACCTTCGAGAGCGAGAATGGCGGCGACCTGAAGGGGTGTGAAGGTGCCGTAGTCAAAGTAACTTTTGAGGCGAGCAAGCGCGGAGACCAGCTCGGGGTTGCCCACCATGAAACCGACGCGCCAGCCGGGCATGTTGTAGCTCTTCGAAAGGGTGAAGAATTCAACCGCGATATCTTTGGCGCCGGGGACCTCGAGGATCGAGGGGGCGCGATAACCGTCGAAGACGATGTCGGCATAGGCCAGGTCGTGGACGATCCAGATGCCGTGCTGGCGGCAGAGCGCGACCACGCGCTCGAAAAAAGACAGATCGACGCACTGGGTGGTTGGATTGGCCGGGAAATTGAGGATGAGCATCTTCGGGCGCGGAACCATGAGGGGGATCACCTGCTCCAGCTCGGCGAGGAAGTTGTCGGCGCTGTGAATGGGAATGCTGTGGATGGTGGCGCCGGCAATCACCGGTCCATAGATGTGGATGGGGTAGCTGGGATTCGGCACCAGCACCACGTCGCCCTGATCCAGAGCCGCCAGACAGAGGTGGGCAATGCCTTCTTTCGATCCAATGGTAACGATCGCTTCCGTTTCGGGATCGAGGGTGACACCGTATCGGGAACCGTACCATTTCGTAATGGCACGACGGAGTCGCGGAATGCCTTTGGACAGGGAGTAACGATGAGTTTCGGGGCGGCGCGCGGCCTCGATCATCTTGTCCACGATATGCCGGGGCGTGGCGCCGTCCGGGTTCCCCATGCCGAAGTCGACGATGTCCTCGCCGCGTCGGCGGGCGGCGGCTTTCAGTTCCCCGGTGATGTTGAAAACGTAGGCGGGCAGGCGGCGGATACGCGGGAATTCGTGCACAGGGTCCTCGTGGAGGATGAGTTCGGCTGAAGGCCTGAACCGGGCGGCAGGCAGCCGGCTCAGCTCTGTCTTTCACCACATCTTAACCAGACCTGGTGAAATGTGGGCATCTCAGAGAAGGTTCGCACCACTTTCGTTATGTACGGCCTGAAGGAATTGCTGCAGGATCGCAATGCGGGGCGCAGCCAGGCGGCGGGCACTCTCGAGGCGCAGTTTGCCGGGGAGCTCCTCGAGGTTCCTGCGCAGGACGGCCACGGCATCGCTGAAGCGGGAAAAGCGCGTATCGCGGCCGACCTTGCTGACGGCGCGCAAAATGCCCACGGCCCCGAGTTGCTCGAGGATGTCGGCGTCGCGGAGGATGGTCGCCTCGATCGTCTGCGGCTCGTCGCCGGGCTGGTGCTGAAGGATGGCCGCGATTACTGCGGTTATCTTCTCCTCCGGGAAGCCCACCTGGCGGAGAAGGCCCGGGGCATGGGAACAGGCGTAAGCGACATGGTCCCAGCGCGCGAGATCTTCCGGATTCGCCGGGCGATGACCGACGAAGACGCCCAGATCGTGCAGCCAGGCAGCGGCAACCACAACGTCGCGGTCATGCGGGAGATCGGCGCCGAGGATCCGGGTCAACTCGATCAGGCGGGGCTGATGGCCAAACTTATCCACAGGGCGGGCCTGGGATTCAACGTAGAGGGCCAATTGTTGAAGGGCGGCGGCCATGAAACCTTTGTAATCTTCCACGAGCCGGATTGCAGCAGCAGAATTCCGGAAGAGCCGGCAGAACTGAAGCCGCTCCGGGGATTTGTAGACCGAGTCTGTGACATTTCGCCGGAGTCACGAGAGTGTTGCCTTCCGTTGTTCGGGCCGGCAGGGGGAGACTCGATTTTCCAACATCCAAAATTGGCAAAGTTGTTGTATCGTGCATAGCAAGCTCAAAAAAACAGTGAGTCCCCTGATCGCCTGCTCTTCCCTGGTTGGAGTTGCGACGTCGTTCGAAGCGCCGGAATTCCGTTGTTGAGAGAATCTGCAGCGCAGACCGCTCTGCAGAGAGGCGCGGGAAGTTCCGAACCGAGTCGAAACGGCAGGATCAGCCCGCAGCGCGAATCGATGAACCGGCCGGATCGATGCCGGCACGACCGAAGGAATATGGCGACCTCAGAGTATCTGCGCAACGACGAAGGACGAAGTCGAGCTCAGGGTTCAGTCGTGCAGTTGCCCGCGCGACGCCCTGGCATCGGACCATCGACCATAGCGTCGGCCATGGTGATGGTGAAGGATGGTCTGGCGATCCTGGTGGCCTTTGGCCTGGCGGTTCTGCTGCGGATGCTGATCACCCACTGGAACCTGATTCCCGGGGCAGGTCTGAAAACGATTCCCAACACGCCGCGCGACCTGTTTTACCTCGGCTGGTTCCTGCTGACTTATATTGTGGTGGCGCGGCGCTACGCGCTCTATTCCGCCACACCCATCGGCACCGGCACCCACGAGATGCGCATGGTAGTGCAGGCCTGCCTGAATGCCGGGCTGCTGCTGTGCGGGGCGCTGTTCATGTTCCACGGTGTGGCCATCTCGCGCATTCTCGTGATGCTGCTGGTTCTCACCGCCTCTGTGACGCTGTGCGTGCGCCGCGGAGTACGGCGCTATGCGTTGTACCGGCAATTCGCGCAGGGCATCGAGCTGCGGAATGTCCTGATCCTGGGAACCAATCAGCTGAGCTATGCCATGAGCCGGCACATCCGGACCCACAGCCGCCTGGGCTACCGGTTCGCGGGTTTTGTCGCGGCGCCGGGGTCGCCGGTCAGCCGGGAGATTGCCGGGGAGGAGATTCTGGGCAGCACCGACAAGCTGCGCCATCTGGTGCGGCAGCATTTCATCGACGAAGTGGTGATCGCCGAATTCTATCCCTCGGAAAACGCCATTCAGCTGGTGCAGGACGCTCGGGAAATGGATGTGGACGTGCGCGCCGTTTCCGGATACTACAACGAACTGACCACGAATGCGCCGGTGGAATACCTGGGCATTTTCCCGGTTTGTCCTTTGCACCGGTGCTCCCCGCGCATCATCGGCCGGCTCTGCAAGCGAGGCGCGGATTTAGTTCTCTCTCTGCTGGCGCTGCTGATTGCCGCGCCGCTGATGCTGGTGATCGCCCTGGCCATCAAGCTCGAATCGCAGGGGCCGGTGCTTTATGTGTCGGACCGGATCGGCAAGCGAGGACGCGTATTTCCCTGCCTCAAGTTCCGCACCATGGTCAACAACGCGGAGAAGATGCAGAAGGACCTGGTCGCGCTGAACGAACGGGACGGGGTCCTGTTCAAAGTGAAGAACGACCCGCGGGTGACACGGCTGGGCAGGACTCTGCGCAAGTACAGCCTGGACGAGCTGCCGCAGTTCCTGAACGTGCTGCGCGGCGAAATGAGTATTGTGGGGCCGCGCCCACCCATTGCCAGCGAGGTGGAGAAGTACGAACTGGAGCACATGCGCCGCCTGGAAGTGCTGCCCGGGCTGACCGGGCTGTGGCAGGTGCAGGCCCGGCACGACCCTTCCTTCGCCAAATACATTGCGCTGGATACGGCGTACGTGGAGAACTGGAGTTTCTGGCTCGATGTGCAGATCCTGGCGCAGACGGCCAATGTTGTCCTGCGCGGAACCGGCGTCTGAACCGGCCGCTCTGCGCTCCCGCCCGGGATCACGTAACCTTGTCTGCGACAGGTTTGGAAGTCCGGGGTGAGACTTTCCGCGTCTCCCGGCCGTCCCTGACGGCAGACCCGCCCTGAATTTGTTTCCCAGGCATACTTTCAGAGGAGTTTCTTCGGAGGTCCCTTTGAGCCAGTTGCTGCGCCGGTCCTGCGTCCTCACGCTGGGGACGCTGTTGGTCACAGGTACGATGCACCCCCTCCGCGCACAGGACGAGCGGCCACTGGAAGAACACGCGGCCGCCGCGAACCGCCAGGACAAGCAGGAAGCGATTCCGCCGGAGAAGAGCTCGGTCACGAAGCACGATCTGAATCTGGACGGCAAGACCCTGCATTACACGGCGACCGCCGGGACGCTGCTGATCCGGGAGGGCGAGGACGACCACGCCTACGGCAGCATCTTTTACGTGGCATACACACTGGATGGAGCCGACCCCAACGCCCGGCCGGTCACGTTCCTGTATAACGGCGGCCCGGGATCGGCGACGCTGTGGCTGCATATGGGCTCCTTTGGGCCGGTGCGGGTGGAGACGGCCAGCCCGGATGCCACCGGGCCCGCGCCCTACCACGTGGTGCCGAACCAGTACAGCCTGCTGGACAAGACGGACCTGGTGTTTATCGATGCTCCGCTGACGGGGTTTTCGAGGGCCGTGGGCAAGGGCACGGACAAGGACTTCCGCGGCGTCGATCAGGACATTAAGGCATTCGACAAGTTCGTCCTTCGTTATGTGACGGTGAACAACCGCTGGAACTCGCCCAAGTATCTTTTTGGCGAGTCGTACGGCACGCCGCGTTCGGCAGGTCTGGCGGACGCGCTGGAGAACGACGGCGTTTCGGTCAACGGCGTGATCCTGCTCTCATCCATCCTGAACTACGGCGTGATGGCGCCCGGCCAGGACGAGGACTACATCGGAACGCTGCCCTCCTATGCGGCCATCGCCTGGTACCACGACAAGCTGGCAAACAAGCCGGCCGATCTGAAGGCGTTCCTGAATGAGGTGCGGACCTTTGCCAACGGCGATTACGCCGAGGCGCTGCGGGAGGGGGATCAACTCACTCCGGATCGCCTGAATGCCGTGGCTGCCAGGTACGCCGCGTATACCGGGCTCAGCGTGCAGTACGTGAAGGAGGCGAATCTGCGCGTCAACCCCAGCCGCTTCCGCAAGGAGCTGATGCGCGACGAGGGCGACATTCTCGGCCGCTACGATGCGCGGTTCGAGGGCGCCGACGTGGACGACGCCGGAGAATTTCCGGGACATGACCCGTCCGATACGGGGATCAGCGGCGCGTTTGTCTCGGCGTTCCACAATTACCTGATCAACGATCTGAAGTACGAGACGACCGACACGTATGACGTTCAGACCCCGTCGCAGGTGCCCTGGGACATGCATCACCAGATGCCCGGGATGCGCTTCGGCGGGGGGCGCGAGGGGCTGCCGTATCTGGCCGGCGACCTGGCGGATGCCATGCGGAAGGATCCAAAGCTGAAAGTGTTTTCGGCGAACGGTTACTTCGACCTCGCGACTCCGTTCTTCATCACGGAGTACGACCTGGCGCACATGATGCTTCCGGCGAACCTGGCGAAGAACGTGGAGTTCGGCTATTACCCGTCCGGGCACATGGTGTATCTCAATGTGGATGCGCTGAAGATGTTCAGGCATGACATGGACAATTTCTACACGGAAACCGGGCACTGAACGGCGGGCGGTTCACGCGCCGTGCAGGACCCTGAACGAATCGCAAACGGGGAAGGGCAGCTGCCCTTCCCCGTTTTTCTTTTTGCTCAGGACATTGCGTTCGCGATGCGGCGTTCGTGTTCCAAAATGAAATGCCCGCCCGTTTCGAAACGGGGAGGCAGTACAGTTTCTCCGCGGCTGCTCATCGGCGCGCCCGCAGCAACGATGATGCAGGTAGCGGCGTCATGCCGCGGTGAGGTGCGAGGTGCGCAGGCGCCGGTTATCCCTGGCCAGGTTGATCGAGTTTCTGATTGTTGTGGGGTGGGTGTGGTTCGGCACATGGACGGTGTGGGGGCAGGCCGCGCCCGATCCGGGCCAGGGCGCTAAAAAAGCGCCCGCGGTCATGGGTCAATACTCGCTGGTGACGACCATGGTGGAACCTTCTGCGGCGACCCACTGGCTGAATCCCGCCCCTACGATTGCGGTGAGCGGGGGCACGCAGTATGCGATGGCCGATACGGCCGGCAATCTCGCAATTCCGGCGCAATACGCGATTGAAGAGTTCGGCGTGCCGCGATACGAGTGCGTCGAGACAGCAGCGAAGCAGCGTGGGTGTGCGCTGCTGGATCGCGCCGATGTCATGATTCGGGACGCGAACACGGTGGGGTATCACATCCAGACGCATGGGGCCGCCGTGCAGCTGACCGTTAATCTAAAGGTGCACGACCTGTTGCCGGTTTCGCATGGGGGACCCGCGTCGGACTGGCATGCGGGCGAGATGATTTTCGTTCCGGTGCCAAAGGCGACAGCGGCCTGCGCGTTCGTCTCAGAGACGCTGGTGGGCACGTGGCAGGAGGAGGCCATCGTTTTTGAAGTCGGCAAGCCTCTGCCGGCCGACGCGAAGAAGGGCCTCGACGAGGCTGGGGTCAGGCAGGACCTGGGCGATCGGGTGCTGTACGCATTTCGCGTGAAGGCGCCGGAGAAAAAGAAATAGCGGAGCGGGACCGGCGCATGGCTTTGCACCGGGAGCCGGATTCGCTTGCGCCCCGGCCGGGCAATCCCTCAGCTTAGTAAACGTCGCGCAGGTAGCGTTTCTGCTTCTTCATGGCCACGAGGTATTCGTTGGCGTACTCGGGGCCTCGGCCGCTGTGGGTGGCAATGGATTCCAGCAGCGCAGCTTCGACGTCGGGCGCCATGCGTTTGGAGTCGCCGCAAACGTAGAAATAGCCGCCCTGATCGATCCAGCGCCAGATTTCGGCGGAGTTTTCGCGGATGCGGTCCTGGACGTAAATCTTGTACGACTGGTCGCGGGAGAAGGCGAGGTCGAGCCGGTTGAGCAGGCCCGACTTTTGCCAGGCGAGAAGTTCGTCCTCGTACAGGAAGTCCTGCTTCGCGCGCTGGTCGCCGAAGAAGAGCCACATGGGCCAGCGCCCGCAGCCCGCCTGTTTGTGCTCGATATAAGCACGGAACGGCGCGACACCCGTACCCGGGCCGACCATGATCACGGGCACGTCGGGATCGGCGGGCAGCCGGAAAAGCTGGTTGGAGTGGATGAAGATGGGCAGCTGGCCGCCGGGCGGCGTGCGCTCGCCGATGTAGCCGGAGCAGACACCGAGCCGATCACGGCCATGGGTCTGGTATTTCACAATGCGGACCGAGAGGTCGACCGAGTCCGGATGCAGCGCCTGGCTGGAGGAGATGGAATACAGCCGCGGCGCAAGACGCGGGAGGAGCTTGAAGAGCTGCTGCGGGTCTTCCAGTTTGCAGGGAGAGTGATCGAGGAGGTCGAGGAATTCGCGTCCCCAGAGCCAGGCTTCCAGTTTCTCCTTGTTGCCGGGTTCGGCGAGACCGGAAAGCTCAGGATGACCGGAGAGCTTTGCCCACGCCCGCAAGGTGGAACCGGAGAGCTTGCCGATCATGAGCCAGGAAGTGAGGGCTTCGCGGAGATCGAGGGGCTTGCCGTAGAAATCCAGTACCGGCTCCGAACCGGTGAAGCCGAGGCGCTCAAGGACGAGATCGACGGCATCGCAGGTATTGACCGGAAGAATGCCCGCGGAGTCGCCCGGCAGATAGCTGATACCGGAGCCCGCGATGTCCATTTCGATATGGCGGGTTTCTTTCTCCGAACCGGATCCGGTGAGGAGGCGATTGACCGTAACCGTGGCCGTATAGGGATGATTGCGGGTGTAAACGGTGGTGCCTTCCATTGTTTGCGACGACATTCTGCTGCTGCCCCTCCCAACCGGCGGCGGCTGACCCAACGTTTGATTGTACGGGTCGGACCCCGATTTTCCCTATGCGACGTCCGGGGGAGAGCAGGATGGGAGGGAGGCCGCAGGGAGTCGTGCGTTGCCACCGCACGCGCTTCGCGCTCACGCCGGGCGTAGTCCTGGCGTGCCGATTCACAGGCCGGCCCGGACCTCAGGGCACGGGCTGGTTAACGCTCCGTCGCGACCAGGTGGTGCGCAATGGCGAACATGGCCAGTTCCAGGCGCGTGGAAACGCCGGTCTTGTCGAAGATGTTCGACAGGTGGCGCTTCACAGTCTCCTCACTAAGCCCGAACTGCTTCGCGATGTCGCGGTTGGAACAGCCCTCGACGATGCAGCCCACCACTTCCATTTCGCGCGGGGTGAGGCCGAAGGTTTTGCGGTCGGGCACAGCGGCCTGCTGCATCAGGTCATGCAGGGCGCCGACCAGGTTGACGACGCGCTTGCCCCCGATCCAGTAATCGCCGCCGGAGACGGCGTGGATGGCGGCGGTGATGTGCTCCGCGACCACATCCTTGATCACGATGCCGCGCGCGCCGATTTGCAGGGCTTCGATGACCTGCTGGGTGCTGATGGTGCTGGTGAGCAGGATGATCTTGACGCTGGGCGAGCCGTTCATGATGGCGCGCATGGCCTCAATGCCAGGCAGGCGCGGCATGTAGACATCGAGCAGCAGGATATCGGGCAGCAGCTCGAGGGTCTGGGTGATGGCCTCATCGCCGTCGTTGCACTCGCCCACGACTTCGAGGCCGGGTTCGGCCTGGAGCATGTTGCGCACGCCGATGCGGATGACCGGGTGATCGTCGGCCACAACAATGCGGATGTTCCGCGAGGCCGGCCGGGCCGGCTTCGGAGGAGCTGGACGAACAGCGGGTGCCTTGGTCTGAGAAGTCATGGGTTCAGCCTCTGTTTGAGCATAATCTCCGTGCTGCGGCAATGCATCTCGATCTCGTCCAGTTTGCGCAGGCGATCACCAGGATCGTCAATACCCGCCTCCAGCGCGGCGGCGGCATGGGCCACGAGCAGCGCGCCCACCATGCCCGCGCCTCCCTTGATGGTATGGGCTTCGCGGCGGAGGGTGACCGGGTCGGCCGAGCGCATGGTGACCACGCGCTGGCGCGTGTCATGCAGGAAAACCCCGTAAATCTCTTCGACCCCTGAAGCCTGGATGGACTTCAGCAGACGATGAAAGATCCGGGGGTCGATGATGCTGTCGCCTTCGGCATTGCGCGCGGAAACTGTATCCGTGTCAGCCACATTTACGGCGCGCGTGAGGGCAGCCTGCAGGCTCTCGGGAGAAAGCGGCTTCCTGAGGATGCCGTCGTAGCCCTCCAGATGCGAAGGGGGCGTGGCGCTCATGGCAAAAAGGCGGGCGCGGGGGGCAATTCTGCGCAGCGAAAGGGCCAGGTCGGTAGAGCTGAGCCCGGGCATGCGGAGATCGGCGAGCACGCAGTCCGGAGCATGAGCGGCCGCCAGTTCCAGGGCCGCTTCCCCGCTCTCCGCCTGCAACACGGCACAGCCCTCGGCCTCCAGCAGCACCGCCGTGACGGCGAGGCTGACGGGATCGTCGTCGACGGCGAGAACGCGGCGGGGGACGGTTTCCATGTCGGCACGATTGTACACAGCGAGCACCCGGGATTCACAGGAAATCCAGGGTCTTCACAGTATGAAGATGGCGGAAAGACCCGCGGCGATGGCTGGCGCACGCGCGGAAGAAATGCTCTAAAGTGAGTGCGTGGAGCCCGGCGAGCAGGAACTGCGGCAGGAAATTGCAGCCTTGAAGCGGAGGGTGGCGCGGCTGGAAGCTGCGCTGCCTGCAACTTCGGCAGAGGAAGGCGCCTGGGTCGAGGCCCAGCGTCCGGCGGCCGCAGCAAAAGAAGACCTGGAGACGCGCATCGGATCGCGCCTCTTCAACCGCATCGGCATCGTCGCGGTGCTGATCGGCGTGGCCTGGTTCCTCAAGATCGCCTTCGACAATCGCTGGCTCGGATCGGTGGGCAAGGTGAGCGCCGGGCTCCTTGCCGGACTCGGCCTTTATGCGTGGTCGGAGCGCTTCGGCAGGCACGGCTATCTGGCCTTCTCGTATTCGCTCAAAGCGGTGGCCGCGGGGCTGCTGTACCTGTCACTGTGGGCGGCGTGGTCGCTCTTTCACCTGCTGTCGCTGCCTGTTGCGGCCGCGGCGATGATCCTGGTGACCGCCGGCAATGGGCTGCTCGCCTGGAAACGCGAATCGGAGCTGCTGGCGTTCTACGCGGCCATCGGCGGATACCTGACTCCCCTGCTGCTGACCAACGGGCAGAACCATGGAGCGCCGTTGTTCAGCTATCTGCTGCTGCTGAACGGGTCGGCACTGGCGCTGCTGGCGGCGCGTCCCTGGCCACGCCTGGCGCTGGGCGCGTTCCTGGCGACGACGGCTTACGCGATCGGGTGGTACGCCGTGTACTACAGCGAAGCGCAGTTTGGGATGACGCTGGCGTTTGCCGTCATCTTTCTACTGGTGTTCGCAGCCACGCCCTATGTTGCGCGCGGAGGCGTGGCACTGGCCGGCGAAGCGCGCTTTTCCGGCATCCTGGTGACCGTTGCCGTTCTGAATGCGACGTTCGCGCTGGTGGAGATCATTTTCCTCTTCGACATCGGAACGCGCGGCTGGGCAGCGCTGGCGCTGGCGGCGCTGTTTTTCGCCCTCGCGCGCACGAAGCGGCTTGCCGGCATTCATCTGCTGACGGCCACCTGCTTTGTGCTGGCGGCGGTGGGCTTCGGGATCCACAGCTACTGGGCCGGCACGCCGAACAGCGCGGTCGATGAGCAAATCAGCTACTCGGCCTGGTTCATGCTGGCCGGGGCAGCGGCGCTGGCCGTGGGATTCTGGCGGCGATCGTCGGCACTCCGCTGGCAGGGACTGCTGCTGCTGTGCCTGAGCATCGGCAAAGTCTTTCTCGTGGACATGCGCACGCTCAGCCAGGGATTTCGCGTTCTGAGCTTTCTGGGACTGGGTGCGCTGCTGCTGGCGGTGAGCTTCGTCTACCAAAGAGACTGGCTGAACCTGCGCGCGCGGTAAGGCAGGCCCGGGCTCCGCTGCGGGAAATCCCGGGAACATCGAAGGATTAACTCCGAAGGCTCAGCGCAAAGTGGATTCGACTTCCGAAATCCAGTCCGGCGGCTTGAGAATCTCGCGCGGCTTCGAACCTTCCGCCGGTCCCACGATGCCGTCGCGCTCCATCATGTCGATCAGGTGCGCGGCGCGCCCATAGCCGACGCGCAGACGGCGCTGCAGCAGCGAGGTCGAGGCCTTGCCGAATTCGAGCACCAGCCGCACCGCATCTTCGAAAAGATCGTCGTTGGCCTCGTCCCCATCGTCGCCGGCCACTCCCGATTCCCCGCCGCCGCCATCTTTTGGCGCATCCAGGAACCCCTGCACGTACTCGGCGCTTCCCTGCTTCTTCCAGAAATCCGTCACAGCGGCGATTTCTTTTTCGGTGACGAAGGGCGCGTGTACGCGATGAAGGCGCGAGGTCCCGGGCGGCAGGAAGAGCATATCGCCGCGGCCCAGCAGCGCTTCGGCGCCGTTGGCGTCGAGAATGGTGCGCGAATCGACCTTGGTCGCGAGGCGGAACGAAATACGCGTGGGGACGTTGGCCTTGATGAGTCCCGTGATGACGTCCACCGAGGGCCGCTGCGTGGCCAGCACCAGGTGGATGCCGACGGCGCGCGCCATCTGGGCCAGGCGCGTGATCGACTCTTCAACGTTGGCCTTATCGAGCATCATCAGATCGGCCAGCTCGTCGATGATGATCACGATGTAGGGCAGCGGCTTTTCTTCCGGCGCATCGTCGAAGAGCGAGGGGGTCGCGCCGTCGAAGAGGCGATTGTACTGATCGATATTGCGCACCGACCGAGAAGCCAGCAGCTTCAGCCGGCGCTCCATCTCCTTCACCGCGTTACGCAGCGCATTCGCGGCCAGCTTGGGCTCGGCAATGATCGGGGTGAACAGGTGCGGAATGCCCTCATACATGCCCAGCTCGACGCGCTTGGGATCGACCAGGATGAGGCGCACCTGCTCGGGTGTGGACTTGTAGAGCACGGACATGATCATGGCGTTGATGGCCACGGATTTGCCGCTGCCCGTGGAGCCGGCGATGAGCACGTGCGGCATGGTGTTGAGGTCCGCGGTGACGATGCGGCCGTTGATGTCCTTGCCCATTGCCAGCGTGAGCTTGGAGCGCGATGTGCCAAAGTTCTCCGATTCGATGATGTCGCGCAGCCAGATGGTCTCACGCTCGTCGTTGGGCACCTGAATCCCGACGGTGCTCTTGCCGGCCATGCGCTCGATGAGGATGCTTTCGGCTTTCGTGGCCAGGCAGAGGTCCTCTGCCAGGCCGGTGACGCGGCTGTATTTGATGCCCGCTTCGGGGCGGAACTCAAAGGTGGTGACCACGGGGCCGGGATTGATCTGGACCACCTGGCCCAGAACGTCGAACTCCGCGCACTTTTCTACCAGGATTTGCGCCGAGCGGCGGAGATCGTCTTCGCGAACCGGCGATGGATCGTCACTGCGGTGAAGGAGCGTGCTGGGCGGCAGACGATAGCCGCTGACGTTCTTCGGAGCGACGGTCACCGTGCGCAGTTCGGTGTCGGCGCGTTCGCCGATCGAGGGCACGGGCGCTTCGGGCTTCTTCAGCAATTGCGGTTTCGGCGTTGCGGCGCCGACTGACGCGGCGGGCACGGGCGTGGGCTCAGGGAGGGATTCAGGCTGACGCGGCGGCGCCGAAGGTTCGCGCGCGGTGGTGCGCGGCATGGAATCCCAAAGGGCCGTCGCTTTCCCCGCGCCAGGAACCTCGGGGATGACGGTTTCGGCAAAACCGGAGTGCCGGTGCGGCATCTCGTCGCGGTCATCGTTGGCTGAGCGGGCGGTGGCCACCGGGATCACCGGATCCTTTTCCTTTTTGGCGGCCTTTCCTGCGGCTTTGCGGGCTTTAGCCAGCTCCTTCTCGTGAAATTTGTCCATGCGAGCCGCGGCTTTCAGCTCTTTGCGCTTCGCGCGCGCGCGCCGCCAGTTGGCGAAGCGGTCGCGCCAGGCGAGCAGGAAGGCGAGCTTGATGCCGATCCACTCGCGCGCCGTGTTGAAGCTGAAGGTGGTGGACAGATAGACGGCGGCGGCCACCAGGGTGATGGCCACAATCCACGCGCCGGTGATGTTGAACCAGCGCACGAGCAGGTCGGCAACCAGGCGTCCCGTCAATCCGGCAATGGGCAGGCCGTACAGGATGTGCGGATGGTTTGGAATCAGCCCGAAGAGTGCCGGAGCGAAGAGAAAGGTGAGGATGATGCCGGTGAATTTGGCGCCGGGCGAACCCGCGGGGCGCGAACGCATCCACGTCCAGCCGAGTGCGCTGAGGAGCAGGGGCAGAAAGAACGCGGAAAGACCCTCGATTTGCAACAGAACATCGCTGGTATACGCGCCGGCCGGGCCGATCCAGTTGCGGATCGCTCCCGAGCCGTCGGTATTCAGCGAGGGGTCGGTGGGATGGTACGAAACCAGAGAGAGGAAAAGGAGGACGGCGAAAGCCAGCACCAGCAGCCCGACGAGTTCGTTCAGGCGGCGGTGGCGGGTCGGCGTCAGGACCAGGCGGACGGGTTTCATGGGCAGACAGGTCGCGTGCTTCCCGCCGGGGGAAGCTGAGCCGGGCAACACCCGGGTCGAACCAAACGCCAGAGCAAGATCATTATCCCAGAGCGGGAGGTCCCAGGAGGTGGAAAAGGGGCGGGGGAATCGAGGTGGATATAGCGGGAATCGGGGATGCCCCTGAACTTGGCCAAGTTAGCCAAGTTGGGCTACAATTTGCCTGTGAAGTCGGTCAACATTGGCGAATTGAAGAATCGGCTCAGCACCTACCTGCGCTATGTGCGCGAAGGCGAAGAGGTGGTCATCAAGGACCGCAATCGCCCGGTTGCGCGGATTCTGCCCTTCGAGCCGCGCTCGCTCTCCGAAGAAGAGGCGCTGCTGGTCGCCTCCGGCAAGATGAAGCTGCCGGAAAAGGAGATGGACTGGGATGAGTTTTTCTGTCTGTCCAAAGCGAATGTCCCACGAGAGGTTGCGTTGAAGGCGCTGCTTGAGAGCCGGGGCGATCGTTGAAGCCTGCCTTCTGGGACAGCAGTTCTCTGGTTCCTCTTTTTGTTCAACAGCACACCAGCGCGTTTATTCGGCAGATGGCAAGGCGTTATTCCGTCGTGGTCTGGTGGGGAACCTCGGTGGAATTGCGCAGTGCGTTCGCCCGACTGCTGCGGATGAGTGAGTTGAATCCCGATGGACTTCGACTTGCCGAAAACAGCCTGGACCAGATGCGCGATCACTGGCGGGAAGTGCGCCCGGACGACGCATTAAGATCCGAGGCGGAGAGACTGCTCACCCGCTTCCCTCTGCGTGTGGCCGACGCCCTGCAGCTGGCGGCGGCCATGACGTGGGCGATGGATCGCCCTCAGGGACGAGCCTTCCTCTCCGGCGATGCGGTGCTGCTGGAAGCGGCGCAGCGCCTGGGGTTCGAGGCGATCGAAGCTTAGCCGGCTTATCCCGCCGCCAGCCGCGCACCCCAGGTGAGCAGGGCCGCGCCCACGATCAGTCGATAGACCGCGAACAGCACGAAACCATGGTTGCGGACCCACTGCAGGAACCACTCCACGACGCCCAGCGCGACGAAGAACGACACGAGGAAGCCGACAGCGAGGACGAGCCAGCCGTGCAGCGTCATCGTCACCGGCGCAATCGCGGCGTGGCCGGTGGCGACCGGGCCGAGGCTTGTAACGTGATGCCGGCCGAAAAGGTGGAAGGCCGGCCAGAGGGCTTTGGCCAGGTCGTAGAGCGTCGCGGCGATCATGGTCGGGATTGAGAGCAGGAAGCTGAACTCCAGCGCAGCGGGCCGGGTCATGCCGGCAACCTGGCCGGCGGCAATCGTGGACATGGAGCGCGAGGTGCCGGGAAACACCGCCGAGGTGATCTGGCAGGCGCCGATCCACAGAGCCTGGGGCAGTGACATCTGCTCGATCTCGCGAACGCGCGCTTCCTGGCGGACGCTCCATGCATCGACGATCCACATCACGATGCCGCCGACGATCAGAGCCAGCGCCATAAAATGCAGGTCTTCGAGATGCTCGCCAATCACCTTCGTCAGTAGCAGGGAAGGCATGGCGGTCACGACAAAGGCGGCGAGGGTCAGCGTGAGCGGATGATTCCACACGGTGTGGCAGCCGTCTTCGCCTCCGGGAAAGGTGCGAATGAACTCGATAATGCGGCCAAGGAAGAGCAGGGTCAGCGCGAGGATGGCGCCCAGCTGGATGACGATGGAATACATCTTCCAGTAGGCGTCGCCGAGCGGAATGTTGAGCAGCGCCTCGGCGATGCGGAGATGAGCGGTGGAGCTGACAGGAAGAAATTCGGTGAGACCTTCAACGATCCCCAGCAGAACAGAGACCCAGTAGTCCATCGAAATGCCTCCGCGAAGCAGGTCCCGATCCCGTTTCGCGCCATGCCCTGATGGCTGAAGGCCGCCCTACTCGCGGCTGCTGCCGTACACGGGAATGCCCTGATCCACCTTGTATATCAGACTGGCCGCGCGGGCAGTGAAGGAAGAATCGGCATATTTCTGCTGCAGGCGATCGAAGATGGCGTGGGCGTGGCCGCGGTCCTCGTCGGCGCGCTTGCCGTCGCCGTCCGCCTGCCACATATCGCCGGCAGCGGCCTGCCGGTAGATCGCGTCGTAGTACGCTTCGGCGGCTTTGGGCGAGTTGGGATGCTGGTCCACGTATTGCAGGTAGTAGTTCGTCTCCTGCTCCGGGCACTTCTCCGAGCCCTGCCAGTCGCCGCACAGCTTGTTGTCGATCAGATCGAAGGCGGCCAGATCGGCCCAGCGGGTGTTGGGAAAATACTTCTCGATCTTCTTCATCTCGCCTTCGTCCATCTGCTCGCGCAGGTAGTTCTGCTTTTCGTGCGCGGAGGGCAGCGAGGCAGCGTCGGCTTTCTGCAGTTGCCAGCGAATGTCGGCCGCGCGATACATCGCCTCCGGCACCCAGGGCGACTGCGGGAACATGGTGGTGACGCGCCGGTAGAGGAGCCGGGCTTGCTCGGCGACGTGCGGCGGCGGATCGGGCACAGCCGCCTGCTGCTCGGCCTCGTCGGCGGTGCCGAAGAGAATTTCGTCCCCATGCGGCGTGTTGATGTCGACGATGCCTTTGTCCAGCATCCAGCCGGAGATGGGCTGCGCCTCGTTTTCGCTGAACTCGGGCCGATCGGACTCACGCGTGTCGGGCGGATCGGTATTGGCGAAGATGCGGAGCCATTTGCCGTTGCGCTCGGAGATCACCAGCTCGCGCCCCGGCTGGATGACCGCGATGGGCCCGGCGGTGGCGTCGGCATTGGCGTAAAGATTCGCTTCGCGCACCAGCGTGCCGAGTGTGCCGTTGCGGGGCGTCGGGTACTTCGGCAGCGGCCGCTGGGCCACCGCCATGCCGGCAGACGCCACAAAAAATACGGACAGGAGGAGAGAGCGCATGACGAGGGTAGGACGAAAGAACAGGGCGGTTCGTCTCATCGGGTTGGATTTTCGGCAAGCACGGAGGTGAGCACTGCCGGTTCGACGTTGCCGCCGCTCATCACCACCACGGCTTTGCGGAAAGGCAGAAGCTGTTCCCGATGAAAGAGGATGGCGGCTGCGGAGGCGGCGCCGCTCGGCTCCGGGGTCAACCGGGCGGAGTAAAGCAGAGTGCGCATCGCGGAACGGATTTCCGCCTCCGCGACCGTGATGATGTCGTCGACAAAAGTACGGATATAGTCGAAATTCCGCTCGCCCAAAGACTGCGTGCGGAGCCCGTCGCACAGGGTGCGGGTGGTCATGTCGGCCGGCCAGGTGACTCGAGCGCCGGAGCGGAAGCTCTCCTGGGCGTCGGCCGCCAGTTCCGGCTCGACCCCGATGACCCGGACGGCGGAATTGGAGAGTTTGATGGCGGCGGCGACGCCGCTGAGGAGTCCGCCTCCGGAGACCGGCGCAAGGACCAGGTCAGCCGCGGGCAGGTCCTCAAGGATTTCGAGGCCGCAGGTGCCCTGGCCGGCGATGATCTGTTCGTCGTCGTAGGGGGGAATCATGATGTAGCCGTGCTGCGCCTGGAGTTCTTCGGCTTTGCGCTGGCGATCGGCGCTGGCCGGGCCCACTTCCACGATCTCGGCGCCAAGGGCGGCGGTAGCCCGCTTCTTGACCTCAGGAGCGTTCGAAGGCATCACGATCACAGCTTTGGCGCCGACGACGCGGGCAGCGTAGGCCACTCCCTGCGCATGGTTCCCGCTGGAGTAGGTGATGACGCCGCGCGAGCGCTCAGCCGGCGTGAGCTGGGCAATCTTGTTATAGGCGCCGCGCAGCTTAAAGCTGCCGATCGGCTGCAGGCCCTCGGCTTTGACCCATACCTCGGCGTCGGGAAGGTCCGGCTGCAGCAGGCGGACCAGCGGCGTGTGGGCCGCAACACCGCGGATGCGCGTCTGGGCATCGCGGAAGGCATTGAGCGTGAGCAGGCGCGAGGAGGCAGCGGTGGCCATGGATTCCATTGTGGACTATTCGAGCGATTCTGTGCCGTCTGCGGCCTTCCCCGACAATTCGGGAGGCGGCCAGTGACGGAATCGGGTCACAATAATTCGACGGTTGTGACTTTGGCCTTCTCCTGCGTCGCCTGACACGCTTCCACCGGCGGTTGAGACGCCACAGCCGATGGCTCGGAGGCGGCGGAGGCGGGCCGTCGACGGCGCGCGGCGCGGCGCCCTGAATAGGTGAGCAGGCCGGCGAAAGCCAGGGCAAAGACGGCGGCGGCGATGACGACACGGCCGACGACGGGAAAAATCCCGAGCGTGCCCCAGCGGGCCCACGTAAACCACGCGAACAGAGCGACAGTCACGGCCAGCACGATGCTCGTGAGAAGGCTCACCCGGTCTTTCATGGGTTCCACCTCGGACAGAATGAAACAGGGTTGCAAGAGCAGAGTATGCCAAAAGCTGTTTACAGGTGGGTTACAGCATCGCGTTTTTTGGCATGCGCTGCCCATTCTGATTCGCGTCAGGCGCCGGCGCAATCAGAATGGGACAGGCAGGAATTGCCGTGTTGGGCTGGGGTGGGGGCTCGGTCTTACTGATACGCGACCGTCCACTTGTCGGCCCAGACAGAGTAGGGATCCTGGGCATTGTCGCCGTCGAGCTGAATGGCGGTGAAGAGGCCGTCGGCCCAGTCCTGCTGCGCGATGGGCGAGCCGAGGTCCGCGGTTTTGTCGAACTGGTAATAGGTGGTACCGGAACTGTTGACGATGGTGAAGTCGAGAAACTCGACCTGATTGGTCGCGGGCAGGCGCTGGAAGTGGAAGTAGTAATGGGTGAAGGTGCCGGGCGTGTAGGGCTGGCAGGGCACATAGTCGCCATTGGTATCCTGAGCCTCAACCCAGCCATTGCCGCCGCCTTCATATGCCGACTCGTCCCAGTAATACCAATAGTTAGCGCCGGTGTCTTTGTACCGGCATTGCCAGCTATAGATATACCGATCCGTATCGCCGCTGATGCGGCTCGAGGGGATGTCCTGTTCGATCGTGAATTCAAGCGCCTGGCTTGCATCATTGCCAACCGAGTCCATGTCGGCATAGAGGTCGAGGGTGAACTGTGTCGCGTTGCAGGCGGTGCAGTCATTCTGGTAAATGTGGTTTGTAAAGTCAGCGTTACTAAAACAACCCTCATCGGGATTGTTGGCCACCGTGGCGGGGCAATTTTCATCGGCCAGGTTCATCTGCAGCGAGCTTCCGTCCACGCTGTAATAGGATGTGTGACTCATGCTGGCGCCGGCGTAACACCAGTCCTCCGGGTTACAGCCTGCATTGGTTCCAACCAGATAGCCCCAGCTCCGTACATTGCTGTTGTAGTTATTTGGACTGGTGATGGGATCGTCGTCCAGGTTGAGAATGCTGGTTTGCGCATGCACATCCACAGCAAACAGCGCACATAGCGCGGCGAGAACAAGGATTTTTCTCATGGGGGCTCCCCGAAGCGCCGGGCGGTCAGCGCATTCATGGAGATGCCCGTGCCGATTTCTATGTTGCACATTAAGTTAGCAGGCTATCGAAAATTCATACGAAAAAGGCGTCAACCTACCCGGCATTGCCGCGCCTGTGTAACCGAACACCCGCAACTTATGCTGCTTTAGTTTTTTGGCGCTGCCTGCCGTGACCGCTCGCTGGCGCCGCGCGGCGCAGGCCGGGAACAGGTCGTTATGGCGTGCCGGCCGGATCCTTAACCACCGGCTTGCCCTTCTCATTCAGAGCCAGCCGCGCGAACGGCGTGTGATGGTCGTGGGTGAACAGAACCAGCCAGTCTCCGGGGATGGCACGCTCGTAGAATCGCCTGCGCTCGGCGATGCAGCGGACGGGGTCGAGGTCGTAGCCCATCACCCAGGTGATGTCGAGGTGCGCCGACGTGGGGATGAGGTCGGAGATATAGCAGGCATGCTGCCCGGCGGAGTCGATGTGGACGCCGAGCATCTGCGCGGTGTGTCCCGGGAAGCACTCGACGGTAATGCCGGGGACGATGGACGAGACTTCGCCGGGACGCGGGTTGAGCAGCGTCATCTGGCCCGATTCGACCAGCGGATCGTAGTTCTCCGAGATATAGCTGATGGCGTCGCGTTCCAGCTGCAGATGCCCGTGCTCCACTTCGCCGCGGTGCGCGTAATAGCGGGCGTTGGGGAAGGTGGGCACGATGCGGCCGTCCGGGGTGCGGGTAGTGTTCCAGCCGCAGTGGTCGAAGTGCAGATGCGTGTTGATGACGATGTCGACGTCTTCCGGGCGAATGCCGGCGGCGGCAAAGGCGCGGGGAAGCTGTTGTTTGGCTCCGTAGATCGCGTTGAGTTTGTCACCGAGCTTGTTACCGATGCCGGTTTCAATAGCGACCGTATGCCGCCCGGTGAAAACCACTACCGTGTTCAGGCCGAGAAGGATCCGGTTCTGCGCGTCGGCGGGAGCGCGCTTCTCCCAGAGCGGCTTGGGCACGACGCCGAACATCGCGCCGCCGTCGAGGAAATAGGGCCCGTCGCTGAGCACGGTCAGCTCGAAATCGCCCACGGAGGCGCGGCCGCGGATCGGATCGGCGGTGCCGGCGCGCTCACCGGGATGGCGGCCTTGTACGGGCGTTGCGGCCGAGGGGGACGCCATCCGCTAGCGCTTCTCCTCCGGGGATGAAGGCTCTTTCAGATAGCGTTCGAAATGTTCGAGGAGCTTGTTGTAGAGCTGCGTCTGGTCGTCGGGACCCGCAATGGAATGGGTCTTGCGGGGAAAGATGTTGTAGTCGTACGGGATGGCCGCCTCGATGAGCTTCTGGATGTACTGGACATCGCCGGCGATATGAACGTTGTCATCGCCCGTCCCGTGCATGATCAGGACGTGGCCGTGCAGATCGGCGGCGCTGTTCACGTCGGAATCGTCGTGGTAGTTCTGCGCGTCGTTGGCGGGCATGCCCATGTAGCGCTCCGTGTAGATGGAGTCGTAGTCATGCCAGTCGGTGACCGGAGCTACGGAGACGCCGGCGAGGAAGCTGTCGCTGTGAGAGAGCGAGAAAAGGGTGAAGCTGCCGCCCCAGCTCCAGCCCCACCAGCCGAGGCGATGCGGATCGAGCTGGGGGTAGTCGCGGAGGACCTGATCGATGGAGGCCATCTGGTCGGCAAACTGCGGCGGCCCGAAATTGTGCCAGCAGACCTGCTCGAAGTCGCGGCCGCGGCCGCCCATGCCGCGGTTGATGACGTGCAGGACGGCAAAACCATGCTCGGCGAGCAGCTCGTCGAAAAAGAGACGGCGCCCCCCCCAGCGATCGCTTCCAGCGCCTGCGCCGGGACCGCCGTACGGATTCACGATGAGAGGAACGCTGTGGGGCGCGGCATTGCCCGGGGGCAGGAGCAGGGTTCCGTAGAGTTTGGTGGTCTTGTCGGCGGCGGTGAGCTCGAGCGATTCCGGAGCGATGAGGCGGTGGCCCTGGACGGGATGGGAACGCCAGAAGGCGGAGCAGTTCACGCCGGCCGACCCGGAGCCGGGCGCGCCGGAGGTGCAGACAGAGACCGTGGGGGGGACCAGCGGGGACGAATACGTGTCGATGAAGGCGCCTCCCTGAGCCGGAAAGGAGGTGTCGTGGACGCCCGCGCCCTGGGAGATCTGGCGTTTGCCGGTGCCATCGAACTGGATGGCCCACGCCTGCTGCTGCCGGGGATCGCCCTGGTCCGAGAGATACCAGAGGGTCTGGGTGCTGTCGTCGATCGCCTGGATGGAGAACACTTCATAATCGCCGCTCTCCACCTGATCCTGAAGCTCCGCCAGTTGACCCAGTGGATTATTGCTGTCGAACCCGTAGCGGTAGATATGCGTATGCCCGTCGCGCCAGCTGAGAAGAAAGAACTCGTGGTCGCCGACGAATTTCAGGTCGTAGGTGAGGTTGAAGTATTTAGGCTCCGTCTGCTGCAGCACGCGGCGGACTTCGCCGGATTTGGTGTCGGCGAACCAGAGGTCGAGGTGCTGCTCGTCGCGGGAAAGCACTTCCACCCAGACGACGTGAGGATTCACCCATCCGAAGCGGGGGATGTAGTCGTTGCCGTAGTCCATGGGAATACGCAGCCAGCGGGTGGCGCCGCCATTGACGCCAACCACGCCCACACGCACGCCGGGATTGGGGTCGCCGGGCTGCGGGTAGCGCTGCTCATGCACCTCGGCATGAATGGGAATCCAGTCCACCAGGGGGTACTCGGGGACCTTCGCCTCGTTCATCTGCAGATAGGCGACCTGGCGTGAATCGGGGGACCAGAAATAATTGCTGCGGACGTCCAGCTCTTCGAGATAGACCCAGTCCACTTCGCCGTTGAGCAGCGTTTCGTCGCGGTCGTTGGTCAGCGCCAGGGGCGGCGCGGAGCCGTCGGGGCGCTGCACATAAAGATTATGGTCGTGCAGATAGGAGACGTACTGGCCGTTGGGGGAGAATTTGGGATCGTCGCCCGACTGCATCCCCGAGTTGCCGATCTCCACGCCGGTGCCGCTCTTTGGATCGAAGAGCCAGAGCTGCCCGTTGGTATCGAAGAGGAGGTGCTCGGAGTCGGGCGCCCAGATATAGGGCGGCTCATCGTAGCGGGCCCGGTGGTCGCGATCGCGCTCCGGCAGGCTGGCATTCAGCAGTGACGCGATCTTGTCGGAAGGCAGCAGCACCTTCGGGCGCGTGGCGGGGGGCCGCAGCTCCATCAAATCGCCGCTTTCCCCGACCCACGTGACTCGCTTGCCGTCGGGCGACCAGGCCATGTCCTCCGGGGGATTCCCGGTGACGGCACCGCCGTGTCCGAAGATCTCCGGGACGGTCCAGGGGTGTGTCTCCTGGGCGCGGACGCCGGTCTGGAGACAGATGAGGACAAACAGGGGAACGGCGATGCGACGAGCGCACTGCGGCAGTAGGAAACGCAAGTAGGGGCTCCCGGATGGCCCGGTTGAGCAAAAACGACTACCGGGACCTTTGTGTGTGAAGGAATTCTACCGCGTTGCCGTTGCGCTGGGCGGAATCAATGAGCAGCGGCCGGCCCTTTGTGCTTCTTCATGAGGAAGATGAGGGGGATCATGCAGGCCGAGCCGACCGCCAGGATGGCAATCACGTCCAGGTAGGCCAGCTGCGTGCTCTGGCGCACCAGCTGCTGGTAGAGGCTGCCCTCGGCGAGAGCGCGGGCCTGGGAGGGCGAGGAGGTCAGGCCTCCGGCATGCTGAAAATATTGCGCGGTTCGGTTAATCGCCTGCGTGAACACGCTGCTGGAGGCGTTCATGTGCATGGCCAGGCGGTCCTGGTGGTCCTGGCTGCGGCGCGCCAGCAGGGTCACGAAAAAGGACGTGCCCACGCTGCCGCCGATGTTGCGCGCCAGGTTTATCAGCCCGGAGACGTCGTTGTTCTTCTCCCGCGGGACGTCGGTATAGGAAAGCGTGTTGATGGGCACGAAAAGGAACGCCAGCCCGGAGGCCTGGAAGACGCGCATCCACGCGACGTAGGAGTAGCTGGCCTGGGTATCGATGGTGTGCAGGGCGGCCAGCGCCGCGGAGAGGATCATGAATCCAAAGGCGATGAGATAGCGGGCGTCGACACGGCCGACCAGGAATCCCACCAGCGGCATGAGCACCAGAATGGCGAGGCCGCCGGGGGAAATGACCAGCCCGGCCTGCTCGGCGGTATAGCCCATCATCTGCTGGACGAAGAGCGGAATCAGGACCGTGGTGCCGAACAGCGTGAAGCCGAGAACGAACATGAGGAACGCGGAGATGGCAAAGGTCCGGTTCCGGAACATGGTGAGGTCGAGGATGGGGCGGTGGCCTCTGCGGATTTGCGCGATCTCCCACACGATGAGCGTGACCAGCGCGGCGGCGCAGGCGATGAAGAAGAACGTGATCAGGTGCGAGCCGAACCAGTCGTCCTCCTGGCCCTTGTCGAGCACGAACTGCAGCGATCCAAAGCCGATGGCGAGCAGGCCGAAGCCCATGTAATCGAGGTTGAGGCCGCGCTTGCGGCTCTGCTCCACTTCTCTTTGGATATGCGGCGGGTCTTCGACCAGGCGCGAGCTGAGGAAGAGCGACAAAATGGCGATGGGGACGTTGATGAAGAAGATCCAGCGCCAGGTGTAGTTGTCGGTGATCCAGCCGCCCAGGGTAGGGCCGATGGCCGGGGCCAGGACCACGGCCATGCCGTAGACGGCGAAGGCCTGTCCGCGTTTCCGGGGCGGGAAAGTGTCCGCAAGGATCGCCTGCTCGCTGGGCTGGAGGCCGCCGCCGCCGGCTCCCTGCAGAACGCGGAAAAAGATGAGCATCGGCAGCGAGGGCGCCAGTCCGCACAGCATGGAGCTGATGCCGAACAGCGCCACGCAGATCATGTAGAAGCGCTTGCGTCCGATGAACGAGACGAGATAGGCGCTGGCCGGCAGGATCACGGCGTTCGAGACCAGGTAGCTGGTCAGGACCCAGGTAGCCTCATCCTGCGAAGCGCCGAGCCCTCCGGCGATGTGGGGGAGGGCGACGTTGGCGATGGAGGTGTCGAGCACCTCCATAAAAGTGGCCAGGGTGACGGTGAGCGCGACGGCCCAGGGATTATGCTTCGGCTTCCAGCTGGCGTCGATATCGGGCATGGATAGGGATTGGAGACGAGGGTGTTGGGTCAGGATGCAGGAAAAACACAGAGGTTGACAAGGGGCGAAGACCTTATTGTCCCCAGCCACAGTGATATCCTGCAGATTCCAACGATGCGACCTGAACTCGAAGCGCTGATCCGCGTACAAATCCTCGATCAGGAGACCGCGCAGCTGCGCGGGGAGATTGCGGCGCTGCCTAAACGGCTGGCGGCGCTTGAGTCGCGCCTGGCGGCCGAAAAAGCCGCCGTGGAGCAGACGCAGAAAGCCATCAAAGACGAAGAGGCGCTGCGGCGCCGGATGGAAAGCGATCTGAAGGACCAGCAGCAGAAGATCGTGAAGTTGCGCGCGCAGATGTCGAGCGTGAAGACCAACGAGGAGTACCGCGCCTTCCAGCATGAGATCGAATTCGCCGAGGCCGAGATTCGCAAGGTCGAGGACCGCGAGCTGGAGAGCATGGAGCGCGTGGAGCAGCTGGAGCAGAAGCGCAAGGCCGCCGAGAGCGATCTGAAGGACAACATGAAGGTCGTGGAGATCGAGCAGGAGCGGGCCCGCGCGGTTTCCGCCGAGCAGCAGAAGCACCTGGCGGACCTGCTGCAACGGCGCGAGACGGAGCGGGTCACGGTGCCGGAACAATGGCTGCGCGAGTACGACCGCATCTCCTCCAAGGGGGGAACCGGCGTCGCCTACGCGCAGAGGCAGCGGTGCGTGAGCTGCCAGATGGGCATTCGGCCCCAGATGTGGAACCAGATTCGCGCCGGGGAGATCATGACCTGCGAATCGTGCGGGCGGCTGCTGTATTACGACGCCTCGAAAGAGCCTCAGCCTGAACCCGAGCCGGAAAAGCCGAAGCGCGGCCGCAAGCCTCCCGCAGCGGGCGTCGAGTAGGCATCCTCGGAAGGCCGTATGAAGCGCGTCGCCATCGACATGGATGAAGTGCTGGCCGACATGGTGGCCGAGCACCTCGCACGCTACAACCGCGATCACGGCGAGGCCATCACCAAAGCCGACCTGGAAGGCAAGTGGCTCTGGGACATCGTGTCCATCGACCGCCACGAGCGGCTGGAAGGCTATCTGCGCTCAGAAGACTTCTTTGAAGACCTGCCGGTCATCCCGGACAGCCAGCGCGTGCTCCAGCAAATGGCCCAACAGTACGAGATTTACATTGCGACCTCGGCCATGGAGTTCCCCAACTCCTTCGGACCGAAGTACCGCTGGCTGCGGCGGCACTTCCCTTTTCTCGATCCCCGGCACTTTGTCTTCTGCGGAGACAAAAGCATTCTCCGCGCGGATTACCTGATCGACGATCAGCCGCGGCATTTCCGCACCTTTGCCGGCAAAGGAATCCTCTTCACCGCTCCCCACAATATGGGCGCGAGCGGCTATACGCGTGTCGACAACTGGCAGCAGGTAGGGCGGCTTTTTCTCGAGGCCGGCGGTCCGAAGTAGCCGGACGCTTCGCTCAGGATTGAGCGAATCGCCGCAGCCCGGTCAGCGTTTTTCCGCCAGCAGCGCGCGAATATCATCCTCAAACTGCGCGCGGTCCACAATGCCGGCATGCGCGATGGCGACTCTTCCCTTCCGGTCGATGAGCAGGGTCAGCGGCATTTCCGTCACGCCAAACCGCTGCCCGATAGCGTCATTCCCCACGGCGACGGGATAATCCATGTGCGCCCTGGCCATAAAGGGGCGAATTTTCGCAGGAGCTTCGCCGTACATGTCCACGCCGATCACGGCGAGTCCCTGACTGCGGTATCTGCGGTCGAAATCGACGTACCAGGGAACCTCGATTTTGCAGCCGCCGCAGTCCACCGCCCAGAAGTCGAGCAGCACGACCTGACCGCGATCCTGCGCGAGATCGATTTTCCGGCCGCTCAGATCGGTAAGGGAAAAGCCCGGAGCCGCCTTGCGCGCCGCGGGCCGGAGGAGTGCGTATGCACCCTCTGCCGGCGCATCGGCATGAACGGCGCCGCGAATGGCCGGCGTGACGAAGGCGCCAACTGCGAGCACAAGGGCGGCCGTCAGCACCGCGGGGCGTATGAGCATAAGAATCCTCGGCAGTGCGACCGGCTGGGCTGCCCCCGTTTTCCGGGCTACATCAACTCCTCGACAAACGTCTGCGCCACCGCGGGGTCGATGTGCGCCGGGCGACCGACCATCGGTCCGGACTGCGTGACCGGCTCCGCTTCGTGCAGCGAAGGCAGGTCGGTCCGCTCGAAGAATTTGCCGATCGGAATTTCCTCGCCCCAGACGGTGGACTTATCCATCGCGGCAAGCCAGTCCGTCGCGTCGTAGCTGGCATCGTCTTCCAGCCTCTTGACGCGCGGCCGGAACCACTGAAACGTATTGTCCTTGTTGTAGGTCACGCAGGGACTGAAGACGTCGAGGAACGAAAAGCCTTTGTGCTGGATCGCCTGCTTAATCAGATCCGTCAGGTGCTTCTGGTCGCCGCTGAAGCCGCGGGCGACAAAGGTGGCGCCGGCGGCGAGCGCCATGGTGATGGGATAAAGCGGGCCCTCGATGTTGCCGAACGGCGTGCTCTTGGTCTTCATCCCCAGGCGGCTGGTGGGCGAGGTCTGCCCCGTCGTCAGGCCGTAGATCTGGTTGTCCATGATGATGTAGGTCAGATCCACGTTGCGGCGGATGGTGTGCGTCAGGTGATTGCCGCCGATGCCCAGGCCGTCGCCGTCGCCGCCGGTGACCAGCACCGTCAGCTCGTGGTTGGCCATCTTCATGCCGGTGGCCACCGGCAGAGAGCGGCCGTGCAGCGTATGCATGCCGTAGGTCTCAATGAAGCCGGGAAAATTCGACGAGCAGCCGATGCCGCTGACCGTGACCACCTGGTGGTTGGGAATCTGCAGGTCGACCAGCGCCTTCTGCACCGCGGCCAGCACGCCGTAGTCGCCACAGCCGGGGCACCAGTCGGGATCGACGCGGCCCTTGAAGTCCGCAATCGTCATGGGTTTCGGGGATTCAACAATGGTCGCCATCACTCTTCTCCTGGGGCTGGTTCCGTTACACCATGACTTCGTGAGCGGGGACGGACAGTGTCGTCTCCCCGGCCAGTTGTTCGCGCACCGCGTCTGCAATGTGGTGCGGCATGAAAGGCTCGCCGTCGTACTTGCGGATATGCCCATCGGGGACAAAGCTGGTTTCACTGCGCAGATAGCGGGCAAACTGGCCGCTGAAGTTGTTTTCCACGATGATGGTGCGCTTCGCGTTCCGCAGCAGCTCCACGATGGCCTCGCCGTGGAGCGGAACCAGCCAGCGAATCTGCAGCTGGTTCGCGGTGATGCCCTGGTCGGCGAGCAGCCCGCGCGCTTCTTCAATCACGCCCTGCGTCGATCCCCAGCCAACCAGCGTCACGTCCGCGTCCTTCGGCCCCTGCAGGACGGGCGGCGGCACGGCGGCAGCGATGCCCTGCTCCTTGCGCATGCGCTTTTCCATCATGGCGCGGCGCTTGCGCGCATCGGTGAACATGTCGCTGATGAGAACGCCGTTCTCGTCGTGCTCGTCGCTGGACACCACGTGCGTGTAGCCGGGGATGCCGGGGATGGCGCGCGGCGAAACGCCGCTCTCCGTGATGAGATAGCGCTTGTAGTCGCCGTTGCCGTGGCCATTCGGCGCGGTAATCATCTCGCCGCGATCGATGGGCGGCGCAAAGTTCAGCACTTCCGGATCGACGCTCAGGCGTCCTTCGGAAAGCAGCAGGTCGCAGAGCACCAGGCCCGGCACCTGGAACTTGTCGACCACATTCCAGATGTCCGCCATCAGCGTGAAGCAGTCGCCGATGTCGAGCGGCGCGGCAATCACGCGGGGATAATCGCCGAACGCGGCGCCCAGCATCTGCCACAGATCGCCCTGTTCGGTTTTGGTCGGCACGCCGGTGGACGGGCCCGCGCGCTGGCAGTCGATCACGACAATTGGAATCTCCGCCATCGCCGACAGGCCCAGGGCTTCCGACATCAGCGCGAATCCGCCGCCGGAGGTCGCGCACATGGCACGCACCCCGGCCTGCGCCGCGCCGATGCACATGTTCACCACGCCGATCTCGTCCTCCACCTGGCGCACCATGATGCCGGCTTTACGGCCGTTGGACGCGAACCAGTGCAGCACGCCCGTCGAAGGGCTCATGGGATACGCGCAGTAAAACTTCACTCCGGCAGCCGCGCCGCCCATGGCCAGCGCCGTGTTGCCGCTGAGCACGGCGTACTTTTTGTCCGCCATCGGCACCGGGTTGGCGAAAGGCTTGAAGTGCTGGGTGGCGTAGTCGTATCCGGCGCGGGCGACGGCGATGTTCTCGTCGGCGACAGCGGGCGCCTTCTTACCGAACTGCTCGCGGATCACGCTTTCCAGCGAGTTGAAGCCGATGCCCATCATGCTGAGCGCCGCGCCCATGGCCAGCGTATTCTGCGCGACTTTGTTCTTGCTGATGTCGGCCAGCGTCGACACCGGCAGCGGGCAAAGCTGCACGCCGTCGGCGGGCTCGCCGGGCTTGATCGAATCGGCATTGTAGATGCACGCGCCGCCCGCGGTCAGCAGCCGCAGATGGCGGTCCATGGTGTCCTGGTTGAGAGGAAGGAGCAGATCGAGATGGTCGCCCATGTTGGTGATGGGCTCGGCGCCGGTGCGGATGGTCAGGTAGGTATGGCCGCCGCGAATAATCGACTGATACGCGTTATAGGCGTTGAGATGGAGGCCGCGCCGGCTGAAAATTTTGGCGAAGATGTCGCCCGGAGTGGCAACACCCTGACCGGCGGCTCCTCCGATGCCGATGGAGAAAGACTGAATCATATCCGCTCCCGAACAGGACTTTTTGGGGGGACGACGCCCGTGGATGCGCTGAAAACCCCGACTCTGAAAGTGGGGAACAGCATACACCCCGGCGTGCACAACTCGACAGGGGCCCGGCAGCCCCGGCGATCAGCGCCAGAGAGCGCGCAGGAGAAATTCGCGATTGCCCTCAGTGCCGGTGATGGGTGAGTCGATGACTTCAATCGAGCGGCCGCCCGTGTCTGCCGCACAGCCCCGGACGCGCTCGATGGCCAGCTGGTGCGCGGCCGGATCGCGGACGATGCCGCCCTTGCCCACGTGCTGGCGGCCGGCTTCGAACTGCGGCTTGATCAGGATGACCGCTTCCAGCGGCGCCGCGTCGGACGCACGTCGGACATTGTCCGACGCGTGTCGGACAGCCGCCAGCACCGGGGGCAGAACCAGGGTGGCCGAGATGAACGATACGTCCATGGCGAGGAATGAAACCCCGGAAGGCAGATCGCCAGGCGCCAGCAGCCGGGCGTTGGTGCGCTCCATCAGGCTTACGCGGGAGTCGTCGCGCAGCGACTGCGCGATCTGCCCGTACCCGGTGTCGACGGCCAGCACGCGAGCGGCGCCGTGCTGCAGCATGCAGTCGGTGAATCCGCCGGTGGAGGCGCCGACGTCAAGACAGAAGCGGCCGTTCAGCGCGATGGACCAGTGAGCGAGGGCGCCCTCCAGCTTCAGGCCGCCGCGGCTGACATAACGGAGATCGGACCCGAGCAGGCGAATCGGCGCGTCGGACGCGACCGAGGCGCCGGGCTTGTCGTGTTTTTGCTCCTGAACGAGAACGCGGCCGGCCAGGATGAGCGCCTGCGCGCGCTCACGCGTGGGCACCAGACCCCGTTCCACCAGAAGCTTGTCGAGACGTGTTTTCATCCGGGCGGATTCACCAGCAAACCGGCTAAAGACCGCTTCTCGCGGCTACAATTATCGGGAGCGAACTTGCGGGCCGTGAGCACGCTGCATCCCACTCTGCATCCTAAAGTATGGTGCGAAGCGAGCCCGGAATCCAGAGGCTGCCAGGGGCATATCGGATGGCGGAGGAAACCACACAAACGAAGCACCGGCATCGTCCGTTCCACTGGCTGGGATGGGCGCTGGCCGGGGTGTTTGCCGCAACGGCGGCGGGACTGGCACACCACATGGCCTTTCTCCGCGGGCAGGTCAACACGTATGAGGGCAATGCCGCGCAGCTACAGGTGCAGTTGCAGCATGCCGACAACATCGTTGCGGTGCTGAATTCGCCGGACTCCCGGCACGTGGTCCTGACCGAGACGCGGGAGCCCGCGCACCCGGTGGGCCAGCTGAGCTGGCTGGCCAGCCAGGGCGCCCTGGTCTTTATGGCGGGCGGATTGACGCCGCTGCCCGCCGACAAGACCTACGAGCTGTGGCTGATCCCGAAACTGGGGAGGGCGCCCGTGCCCGCCGGCCTTTTCCGCCCCGATGCCGACCACGGCGCTACGGTGGTGCTGCCGCCGGTGCCGGCCAACACCCAGGTGGAGAGGTTTATGGTGACGGTGGAACCGGCCCGCGGGTCGGAGACCCCGTCGTTCCCGATCGTGATGCAGGGCCAGTGACAGCAGGAACAGCCAGCGAGACTCCCGGCACGATACACTTCCCTTTTCCGCGCAGCGAGCGCGCGCATCCGGAATCCCGACCCCTATGAAGAATGTAAAACCCGTCACTCTGGCAGTGGATATTGGCGGCACAGGGCTCAAAATGCTGTGCCTCGACGCGGAAGGCAACCCCATCACCGAGCGCCTCCGCGTGCTGACGCCCATCCCCGCCACGCCGGACAAAATCCTGCTCGCGCTGGACAGCCTGAAGGCGCAGATGCCGGCGTTTGACCGGGTCAGCCTGGGATTTCCCGGCGTCGTCAAGCACGGCATGACGATGATAGCGGTGAATCTTGACCCGAAGTGGGTGGGCTATCCCCTCGCCGCGAATCTGCAGAAGCGCTGGAAGAAGCCGGTCCGTGTTGCCAACGATGCGGTGGTGCAGGGGCTGGGCGCGATCCAGGGGCGCGACATCGAACTCATTCTCACCCTCGGCACCGGGCTGGGTTCATGCCTGTTTGTCGATGGTCACATCTGCCCGATGGAACTGGGCCACCATCCGTGGAAGAAGATGACTTACGAGGACTACCTGGGTCGCCGCGGCCTGAAGAAATACGGCAAAACGAAATGGAACAAGCTGCTCGAAAAAGCCATCGTGCAGACCAAAGCCACCTTCAACTGGGATCACCTGTACCTGGGTGGCGGCAACACCAAGCTGATCCAGATGAAACCCCGGCCCAATATCACCATCGTCTCCAACATGGATGGGCTGCTGGGCGGCGTTGCGCTATGGCGCGACGTGGATCGGAAGTGCGAAGTTTAGAGTTTGGAATTGACGCTCCGGGGATCGGAGACGCGGTCGCGCAATCGATCCCCTTATCTGCCGATCATCGCGCCACTACGTGGTCCGCGTGCAGCTTCTGCAGAGGATTCACGCTGACCCGCCGGCGCTGCAGAGCGGCAATGCCTTCGGCGGCCGCGCTGGCGGCGGCTAACGTCGTGATGGTGGGGATGCGCGCCAGCACTGCGGCGCGGCGGATGGCTTTCTCATCGAAATAGGGATCCTGGCCGCGCGGCGTGTTGATGATGAGCTGGATGCGATCGCCCTTGATCAGGTCGACCACGTTGGGGCGACCCTCCTTGACCTTGTAAACGCGATCCACCGTCAGACCCGCCTTCTCGATGGCATTCGCCGTGCCTTCCGTAGCAACCAGGTGGAAGCCGAGTTCGACATACTGGCGAGCCAGGTTGACGCAGTTCGTCTTGTCACGGTCGCTCACGCTGAAGAAGACGGTCCCCTTCACCGGCAGGTGCAGCCCGGCGGAGAGCTGCGCCTTGGCAAAGGCCTCGCCGAAGTTGTCAGCCACCCCCATCACTTCTCCGGTCGATTTCATCTCCGGACCAAGCACCGTGTCCACGCCGGGAAACTTGCCCCAGGGGAAGACCGGCGATTTGACGTAGAAATGCGTGCCGGTGCCCAAATCCTTTCCGTCCACTTCGAGGAACTCGCGCAGGCGCCGCCCGGTCATCAGACGCGAGGCAATTTTCGCCAGCGGCACACCGGTGGCCTTCGAGACGTAAGGCACGGTGCGCGAGGCGCGCGGGTTGACCTCGATGACAAAAACCTTGTCCGGCTGACCCTGTCGGCGCTGGATGGCAAACTGCAGATTGACCAGGCCCACCACGTTGAGAGCCAGCGCCAGCTTGCGCGTGTAGCCGCGGATCGTTTCCAGCGTCGAAGGCGCCAGATCGACCGCGGGCAGAACGCAGGAAGAGTCCCCGGAGTGGATGCCGGCCTCTTCGATGTGTTGCATGATGCCGGCGATCACCACATCCCGTCGATCGCAGAGCGCGTCGACGTCCACCTCCACCGCGTCTTCGAGGAAGTGATCGATCAGCACCGGCCGCTCCTGGGAATACTCCACGGCCTCCTTCATATAACGAGAGACGCTCTCGGCATCGAAGGCGATGACCATGGCGCGGCCCCCCAGCACATACGATGGGCGAACCAGCACCGGATAGCCGATCTGTTCCGCACCGGCCAGCGCTTCCTGCACGCTGGTGGCAATGGCCCCCGGCGGCTGCGGAATTTGTAACTCTTCCAGTAGCTTGCCGAACCGCTTGCGATCTTCGGCCAGGTCGATGGACTCGGGCGACGTGCCCAGAATCGGCACTCCGGCCGCTTTCAGGCGCAGCGCGAGGTTCAGCGGTGTCTGCCCGCCGAACTGGACGATCATCCCCACCTCAGCGCCGCCGGATGCTTCGTGCTCGTAGACGGCGAGCACGTCCTCCAGGGTCAGCGGCTCGAAGTACAGCCGGTCGCTGGTGTCGTAATCCGTGGAAACGGTCTCCGGATTGCAGTTGACCATGATGGTCTCGTAGCCGTCTTCCTTCAGCGCGAAGGCCGCGTGGCAGCAACAGTAGTCGAATTCAATGCCCTGCCCGATGCGGTTGGGTCCGCTGCCCAGAATGATCACCTTGCGCTTCGAGGTGGGCGGCGCCTCATCCTCCTCGTCGTAGCTGGAGTAGAGATAAGGCGTGAAGCTCTCGAATTCCGCCGCGCAGGTGTCCACAAGTTTGTAGACTGGCCGCAGCCCGTGCCGGCGACGCAGGTTGCGCACCTGTGCCACGCCCTCATTCCCGTTGAGCGACCACAAATCCGCCAGCCGCTCGTCGGAAAGGCCGAGGCGCTTGGCCTTCCGTAACTGTTCCGGCGACGTATTCTCGGGCGTGGCGCCGCCCAGCGCGAGCGCAGCGTCGGAGACTTCCTTGATCTGGTACAGGAACCAGGGGTCCATCGTGGTCATGCGCGCGACTTCACGCACCGAATGCCCCTCGCGGAAGGCGAACCGGATGTAGCTCAGGCGCTCCGGCTGCGCGGTCACCAGCTTCTGCGTCAGGCGGCGCCGCTCCAGCACTTCCGCTCCGGCTCGTTTCCCCGTCTCCAGCGAGCGCGTGGCTTTCATCAGCGCTTCCTTGAAAGTGCGGCCGATGGCCATTGCTTCGCCAACCGACTTCATCTGCGGCCCAAGGTTCTCGTCCGCGCCGGGAAATTTCTCAAACTGCCATTTGGGAATTTTGACAACCACGTAGTCGATGGTCGGCTCGAAGCACGCCGGCGTCATCTTCGTGATGTCGTTGGGAATCTCGTCGAGCGTGTAACCCACAGCCAGACGGGCGGCAATCTTTGCGATGGGAAACCCGGTGGCCTTCGATGCCAGCGCCGAGGAGCGCGACACCCGCGGGTTCATCTCGATGACCACCATGCGGCCGTTGGTGGGATGAATGCCGAACTGCACGTTGGAGCCGCCGGTCTCTACCCCGATCTCGCGCATTACGCGGATGGCAGCGTCGCGCATCGCCTGGTATTCGCGGTCGGTCAGCGTCTGCGCCGGAGCAACCGTGATCGAGTCGCCCGTGTGCACGCCCATCGGGTCCATATTTTCGATGGAGCAGACGACAATCACATTGTCGGCGAGATCGCGCATCACCTCCAGCTCGAATTCCTTCCAGCCGAGCACCGATTCCTCGATCAGGCACTCGTGCACCGGCGAGAGATCGATGCCGCGGGCCAGAATCTCCAGCAATTCCTCACGGTTGTACGCCAGGCCCCCGCCCGATCCGCCCAGAGTGAAGGAGGGCCGGATGATGACCGGGAAGCCGATCTTGGTAGCGAAGTCGAGGCCATCGCGCAGATTGTTGACCAGCGCCGAACGCGGCACATCGAGGCCGATCCGCGTCATGGCGTCCTTAAAGAGCAGGCGGTCTTCGGCCTTCTTGATAGCTTCCAGCTTCGCGCCGATCAATTCGACGCCATACTTTTCGAGGATGCCGGCATCGGCGAGATCGACGGCGAGATTGAGCGCGGTCTGCCCCCCGACGGTCGGCAGTACGGCAAACACCCCGTCGCGGCCCTCGTCTTTGAGCATCTGCAGCTCAATGCGAAGAATCTCGTCGAGATATTCCTTCGTCAGCGGCTCGATGTACGTGCGATCGGCCAGTTCGGGATCGGTCATGATGGTGGCCGGGTTCGAATTCACCAGGACTACTTCGTAGCCTTCGGCCTTGAGGGCCTTGCAGGCCTGGGTGCCGGAGTAGTCGAACTCGGCCGACTGGCCGATGACGATCGGCCCGGAGCCGATCACAAGGATTTTCGTGATGTCATTGCGGCGTGGCATTTTTTCCTATCTGTAAATGTCGCGACGGTGGCCAGCGGCAAGAGCCAGGATAACCAGATCACGGTCTTTGATCTCGCAGATCGCACGATAATCCCCGATACGGTACCGCCAGTAGCCTTTCAACTCCCCTGTAAGAGCTTTGCCGAATGCGCGCGGGTTGGCGCTTTTCGCTACTTTCTCCTCAAGAATCCGCGTGATCTGATCGGATATGTTCCGGTCGAGCCTGGCTAGCTGCTTCAAAGCAGACTGGGTAAACCTAAGCGTCCAGGCCAAGCTTCCGCCTCACTTCCTCCAGGCTGAAGGTTTGTTCGTTCCGTTTGGAAATCTCGACTGCCAGCAGGTAATCTTCGCGGTCTTCGACGTACTGGCGAATCGCCTCCTTAGCGTAGTAACTCTTCGTGCGGCCCGTCTTCTTCGCGAGTTTCTCAAGCCGCTTTTCGAGTTCCGGGTCCAGTCTCACGCCCAACATAATTTGCTCCTGTTAAACAAGTTTAACAGACAAAATTCGATTGAGGTCTGGGTTCGCTTCACTGCCTGAACTGAGAACACATCCGCGAGCCGCGTGATAAAGAGAAGTCCGCTCGATCTCAGGAGAGCGATCGGCAGCTGCGCCTTCATCCCTTCCACTCCTCCATCATCCTGCGGAAGTCGCGGAAGAGGTAATGCGAATCGTGCGGGCCCGGGCTGGCTTCGGGGTGGTATTGCACGCTAAACAGCGGCATCGTCCGGTGCCGCAGGCCCTCCAGCGTGTTGTCGTTCAGATCGATGTGCGTCAGGTCCACCTCGCTGGTGTTGATCGACTCCGGATCGACGGCGAAGTTGTGATTGTGCGCGGTGATCTCCACCTTGCCGTTCTCCATGCACTTCACCGGATGGTTGCCGCCGTGGTGGCCGAACTTGAGCTTGTAGGTCTTGCCCCCCAGCGCGAGCCCGATCAGCTGGTGCCCCAGGCAAATCCCAAAGATCGGCGCGCGTCCCGCCAGCCTGCGGATATTCTCCTGCGCATACGTCACCGGCTCCGGATCGCCCGGGCCGTTCGAGAGAAAAATCCCGTCCGGCTTCAGCGCGAGCACGTCGTTCGCCGAGGTCTGCGCGGGCACCACCGTCACCCGGCAGCCCTCCTGCCGCAGCATGCGCAGAATGTTCTTCTTGATGCCGAAATCGTAGGCGACGACGTGCAGATTGGCCGGAGGCAGCGCAGGCGCGCCTCCCGCCTGCAGCGGATCGGGCCCGTCGTGCTCGAACTCGTAGCGGTCTTTCGTCGTGACCACGCTGGCCAGGTCGGTGCCATCCATTTTGCGGATCGCCCGGGCCTTCGCCACCAGAACATCGGGGTTCGCTTCGACCGTGGAGATCACGCCCCGCATCACGCCGTTGTTGCGCAGATGCCGCACCAGCGCGCGGGTGTCGATTTCCGAAATCACCGGGACGTGGAAGCGCTCCAGATACTCGTCGGCCACCTGCTGCGAGCGCCAGTTGGAGCTGATCGGCGAAAACTCCCGCGTGACCAGGCCTTCGATGTAGGGGTGGGCGGCTTCGTTATCGGCGGCGTTCGTGCCGTAGTTGCCGATCTGCGGATTGGTGAGGACGACAATCTGCCCGGCGTAGGACGGATCCGTGAAGATCTCCTGATATCCGGTCAGTGATGTATTAAAAACGACCTCTCCGCGGCATTCGCCCTGGGCGCCGTAGCCGTCGCCCCTGAAGATGCGCCCGTCTTCGAGCGCAAGCATTGCCTGCATGGAGACTCCAGAGAGTGGATTCTTCTGATTCTATCAGGGAGTGGCGCCGCTCGAGGGGGCAGGCCTGAGCAAAAGTGGGAGAAAATGCGCGCGGAAAAGGCCCGCTCCTCGTGAGAAGCGGGCCCAGTCTGTCGTCTCGTCCTTTAGCGCTGCGGCTGGGCTCCGGCTTGCGGCTGGGTTTGCGGCTGCTGCTCCTGCTTCTGCAGCTGCTGCTTCTGCGTCGGCGCCTGCACTTCCGGCAGAGACGCCGCCGGCTCCAGGCCGGGGATGATCGGCGGCGTATGGATCTGGCCGGTGGCCGCGTCCATGATGGAGATGCCGTAGCGATCGAGCGTGCTGGCCAGCGCCTCCTCCAGCGCCGCGCGATCGGTGGCGTAGCGGGCGCGCGCCGAAATCAGCTGGGCGTCGGCCGCGGCCACATTGCGCTGCTGCTGCAGAACGCTGGCGGTGGTCGATGCGCCGAGATGCAGCTTCTTGATTTCGGCCTCGAGGCTCTGCCGGTTGTAGTCCTGGTTGGACTCGGCGGCGTTCACCGAGGCGCGGTCATTGGTCAGCGCGTACTGGTCGTTGATCACCTGCATGCGGATCTGCACGTACAGTTGCTGCAGCCGCATCTGCGCCTGGCGATACTCAATCTGCGACCGCGCCTGCACCGCCTGCGCCGTGCGGTTGCGGATGGGGATGTTCAGGTTGAATCCGACGCCCTTATTAGGACCGGTGCTGTTGAAAAGGTTGGACACGACCGAGCCATAGCCGATCGAGGGGTAGCTGTTCGGTCCGCAGTTCTGCCCTGTGTAGAAGTTCAGGCAGTCCGGGCTCTGCGCCCCGCCCAGTCCCTGCGCTCCGTAAAACGCGTAGGCGTCCAGAGTCGGCAGAAGCCCATTCTTCGCCCCTTTCAGGGTGATCGCGTCATTCTTCAGGTTCAGGATGGCCTGCTCGATCGCCGGACTGTTGGCCTCCGCCTCGCGTACCAGGTCGTCCGCGGACATGTGCTCTTCCGGTGTCTCCGCCAGGCTCACACGGTCGGTCGGGATCACCGGCGCGTTCGCCAGGTGCGGATCGTCGAGGTTGCGCGCAATCGCCTGCTTCATCAGCAGCTGCTGGTATTCCAGATTGCTCTGCGAGGTAATGAGCGCCTGCTGATCGCTGGACATGGAGCTCTTCGCATTCACCACGTCGAGCGGCGCCATGCTGCCGATCTGCAGCTGCTTTTCGTCGTCCTTCTCCAGGCTGGTGGACTGATCGAGAGCCCGCTGCTTCGACTGGACATCTTCGTACGCGCTCACCAGGCCCCAGTAGATGTCCTCCACCTGGTTGATGGTATAGAGCAGCTGCGAACGAAAGACGGAGTCCGCGATGCGCCGGTCATTGGTCGCCTGGACGATGAAGCGGCTGTTCAGGCCCCAGCCGAATCCCTGCAGCAGATGCTGCGTCAGCTGCGCATTGAAAGTCGTGGTCAGCGCGGGGCTGTACACGTTAAACGGACTGTCCGTGGTGATGCGGTTGTTCTGAAAGGTCACCTGCAGCGCGGTGCCGGTGCGAAAGCCCTGGTTAAACGTGAAGTTGTATTCGTCGGTGTTCGTGGTGAGAAAAGGCTTGTTGCCGCTGAACAGAAGATTGGTCTGCGGCACCTTCTGCCGCTGCAGCTGGATGGTGCCCGTCACCGCGGGATCCAAGGCTTCCGGTGCCGGTCCCGCGCCGCTGGTGGATACGGCAATGCCGCCCACGCCCGTGCCCGCCACGCTGCTGCCGCCCGGGCCGCCGCCGGAAGTCACCGCCGATCCGCTGCCGCCCAGGGTGTTGCTCACCAGCGCGGTGTTGGTGCCCTCGGGCAGCTGGCCGGCTTTGGTGCGCATAATGTCGGTGTCGGCAATGTCCAGATTCAGCCGCTGCACCGCGATGTCGTAGTTATTCTGCAAAGCGAGCATCACCGCATCGCTCAGGCTCAGATAAATCTTCCCGTCTTTGATCAGGTTGTCGAGCTGCAGCGAATTCAGAAAATTCGGCGGCGGCAGCGTCGTCGGCTCATACGGCGCGATCAGATTCGGAAAGTAGCCGCGCGGCCTGGAGAAATCCCGCGTCATATCGTGCATGTAGAGCGGCTGGGTATAGTTCGGCTGCGGCTCGGGGGGCAGCCCCGGCGCCGCGGGCACTGACGGCGCCTGCTGCGGCATCTGCGCCCAGGAAGACGCCGTTCCCACCAGCAGGCAGGAGATGGCAGCGCCAGCTCTCAGTTTGGCAAACAACGAGGTCTGATTTTTGGCAGAATGACTGCGGGCAACTGACATCGGCCGTCTCCACTCCTTGAAACGCTATCCGGTTCGACTTCGGCGCAGGATTCTGATCATTCGCAGAACCTCGCTTGCGCACTCCAGGCCAGGAATCCGGTTTGGCTCCTACAGCTATACGGCGCCAGCCTGGGCCTGGTTCCGTCCATTCACTGCAACATTCAGGAAAGCTGAGTATATCGTAGCGTTTCGATGATCCCGTAGATATTCCGGATGCGACAAATTAGCCCCAAATAGTTAAACCGCTGTATCAAATTCTGGCCCACGGAATTCTTTTGAACTGGAAACTTACAGTGGCGTATGACGGCACCGATTTCTTCGGCTGGCAGGTGCAGCCGGATCGCGTCACCATCCAGGGCACGCTGGCCAATGCCCTGGAGCGCGTCACCGGGGAACGCCTTCTGCCCCAGGGCAGCGGACGCACCGACGCCGGCGTCCACGCGCGCGGTCAGGTCGCCTCCTTCGCACTCGACGCGCCCATCCCCGCCGACAACCTGCTGCGCGCCCTCAATCGCAAATTGCCGGAGACCATTCGCGTGCTGTCCGCGGAGCCCGTACCGCCGGACTTCCACGCGCGCCACGCCGCCCGCGCCAAGACCTACGAGTACCGCATCGACCGCGCAGAAATTTGTCCTCCCTGGCGCGCTCGCTTTGCCTGGGCCCTCCATTGGCCGCTCGACCTCTCCCCCATGCAGGCCGGGGCTCTGGCCCTCATCGGCTCCCACGACTTCACCTCCTTCGCCGCCATCGACCCGGATCGCGCAACACGCATCGCCGACGACAACGACGGCGCCCCCGGCCGAATCGGCAATGTTCGGACGATTTTCGAATCCGCATGGCGGCAGGACGACGAGGCTCTGATTTATCGCGTGCGCGGCGACGGTTTCCTCCACCACATGGTGCGCAACCTGGTGGGCACCTTCGTGGACATCGGACGCGGACACCTGGAACCTGACGCCATGCCGCGCATCCTCGCAGCGCGCGCGCGCGCAGCCGCCGGACCCACCGCCCCGGCACGCGGCCTCTTTCTCGACAGTGTGGAGTATTAAGCGTTCCCCACCGCCGCAAACCGCGGACCCGGCGTCGCCGGATGCTACGCTGAAATTTCTATGCCCTCTCCTGCTCCTGCACCCGCCTGCATCGCCCGGCTGGCCTCTGACCGCCGTGTGCACCAGGCCTTCCAGTGGCTGCATCTGCAGGAGCAGCGCATTCTGCAGTGGCAGACGGAGTTGGTCGGAGTGCCGGCCCCTCCGTTTGGCGAAGCGCCCCGCGCCCGCTGGCTCTGCGATCGCTTTCGTGATCTCGGACTCGAGGAACCGCGCATCGACTCCGTCGGCAACGCCATCGCCCGCATCGGCGGGACCGATCCGGCCCCCCGCCGCATTCTGCTCTCCGCACACATCGACACCGTCTTTCCCGCCGGCACGGCCATTGATCCGGAGCTGAACGGATCGCGGCTCTCCGCTCCGGGCGCGTGCGACAACGGAGCCGGTGTGGCCGCGCTGTTAGCCATCGCCGCCGCGCTCCGCACCGTCGAGCTTTCCACTCCCTGCACGCTGGAATTCATCGGCAACGTCGGTGAGGAGGGCGAAGGCGATCTGCGCGGCATTCGGCAGATCTATCGCGCCGGCACGCGAGATAATATCGCCGCCCATCTCGTGCTCGACGGCGCCGGACATGAGGCGGCCGTGACCCATGCCCTGGGCAGCCAGCGCTATCGCGTCACCGTCACCGGCCCCGGCGGTCATTCCTGGACCGACGCCGGCCGCCCCAATCCCATCGTCATCCTCAGCCAGGCCATCCAGCGCTTTGCGGCGGTCAGCGTGCCCGATTCTCCGCGAACCACCATCAACGTTGGAACCGTGGAGGGCGGCACCGCGATCAACGCCATTCCGCAGCAGGCCTCCGCGCGCTTCGATCTGCGCTCCACCGATCCCGAGCAGTTGATCCGCCTCGAAGTCGAGCTGCATCGCGCCGTCGAAGACGCAGTCCTCTCCGCAAACCAGACCGCCAACCTCGCCGCGAACCCGTCAATCGCCGTGCGCTTCGAGATCCGGAAAATCGGCGATCGCCCGGCCGGGCGCCTGCCCGCGAATTCCCGGCTGATGACCCTGCTGGAGGCGGTCGATCGCCACCTCTCCATCCGCACCGAGCCGCGCCTCGCCTCAACCGACGCCAACATCCCGCTCTCCCTGGGCATCCCCGCCGTGAGCATCGGCGGCGGCGGCGAAGGCGGCGGCATTCACACCTACGGCGAGTGGTACGACGCGCGCGGCCGGGATTTGGGCCTCCGGCGCATCCTCCTGCTGCTGCTGGCGATGGCCGGCTGCTGAACACGCACCGCTCCCGAGTTCGCCCCGCGCCGCCATCGTCCAGAGCCATCGTCTAGACTGGCTCGGTGAAAGTCACGCCCGTTCTCTTTGGATTGATCATGACCGCCTCCATGGCTTCGGCGCAGGCGCATCCCGCGGCGGATGCACTCTATCTCCACGGCAACATCCTCACCGGCGTCGATCTGGAATCGCCCCATCCTCAGCGCGTCTCCGCCATCGCCATAGCCCATGGCGAGATTCTCGGCGCCGGCGACGACGCGGAGATGAAGGCCCGCTTTCAGGGGCCGGCCACCGAGATCGTCGATCTGCACGGCGCCTTTGTCATGCCCGGCTTCAACGACGCGCATACGCACCTGGGCATGGGCGGTCGCCTGCGCCTCTCGGTGGACTTGATCGGCGTCCGGTCCCTCGCCGAGATGCAGGCCCGCATCCGCGCCGCGGCTCAAAAGGCGCCTCCCGGACAATGGCTCAGCGGCGGTGGATGGGATCACACCCTCTGGCCCGGCGCCCGCCTGCCCAGCCGCAGCGACATCGATGCTGCCGCCGAGGGCCATCCCGCCATCTTCGTTCGCGTGGACGGTCACATCGCCGTGGCGGACTCCGCCGCCCTCGCCGCTTCCGGCATTACGCACTCCACCCAGCCGCCCGAAGGTGGCGCGATCGACCACGATTCGACCGGCGAGCCCACCGGCCTCCTTCGCGAAACAGCGCAGGACCTGGTGCACGTCCCGCCACCCACGCCGGAGCAGCGTCGGCGTGGCCTCGAACTCGCCCTCGAGGACGCGTACTCCCACGGCCTCACCTCCGTCCAGGACTTCTCCGACTGGGACGACTTCCTCGTCTTCGAGCAGATGGAGGGCCAGGGCAAGCTGCCCATCCGCATCTCCGAATGGCTCCGCTTTGCCGATCCCCTGAACGTCGAGCAGGAACAGCGCGCACACCATCCCTCCACCGATCGCATGCTGCACACCACCATGCTCAAGGGCTTCATGGATGGCTCTCTCGGCTCGCGCACCGCCGCCATGAACGCCCCCTACGCGGATGATCCCGGCAACGCCGGCATCCCCCGCTACACCCAGGCCGAGCTGAACGCCATGGCCATCGAGCGCGCCCGCGCCGGATTCCAGATGGGCTTCCACGCCATCGGCGATCGCGCTGTGGAGATGGCGCTCGATGCCTTCGCCGTGGCCGAGCCGCAATCTCCCTCGCGCGATCTGCGCTGGCGCATCGAGCACAGCCAGGTCGTCGGCCCCGGCGACTTCGCCCGCTACAAACAACTCGGCGTCATCGCCTCCATGCAGCCCAACCACCTCCTCACCGACATGGCCTGGGCCGGAGCGCGCCTCGGTCCCCAGCGTTCGCCCTATGCCTACGCCTGGAAATCCTTCCTCACCGCAGGCGTTCCCCTGGCCTATGGCACCGACTATCCCGTCGAGCCCATCGCGCCCTTCCGCGGCGTCTACGCCTCGGTCACCCGCATGAACGAAGCCGGTACGCAGACCTTTCATCCGGAGCAAAAGCTGACCATCGGCCAGACGCTCTACGCCTATACCCAGGGCTCCGCCTACGCCGAGTTCGCGGAAGCGTGGAAAGGCAAGCTCGCCCCCGGCTATGTCGCCGACTTCGTCGTCCTCGACCGCGACCTCACCGCCATTCCCCCACACCAAATCCTCGGCACCCAGGTGCTGCGAACCATCGTCGGCGGCAAGACGGTCTACCAGCAGCCGTAGTGCGGCATCCGTGATGTTCTTAATAAAATTGATGTTGTCATTCAGAGCGCACGGGGCCCCAAACGTTTTTCAGTTTGGGGATGGGTTGCGAAGAATCTGCGGTTGCCGTTCGTTCTTTCGGCAGAGAAATTCCGGCACACACACCAAACCAGTGTGGTGTCTCGGATATTCGTAACAAAATTTGATGTTGTCATTCTGAGCGCACGGGGCCCCAAACGTTTTTCAGTTTGGGGGTGGTAAACGAAGAATCTGCGGTTGCCCTTCCTTACTTCGGCAGAAAAATTCCGGGACACACGCCAAACCAGTCTGGTCTCCCGGACGTTCGTAACAAACCTTGATGTTGTCATTCAGAGCGCACGGGGCCCCAAACGTCTTTCAGTTTGGGGGTGGTAAACGAAGAATCTGCGGTTGCCCTTCCTTGCCCTTGGCAGAGAGCGAAAAACCGCACACAGGTTGGCCATTCCCTCAGCCGTCCTTTCGCTCCCGACGCCGGCCGGCGCATCCGGGGTCCCTCCCACAGCCGTCCAGCCCCAGGCTGGCCCCATCCGATGAAATTCGGGTGGGGCGCGAAAGCGGCCATTTACAATCGGAAAAGAACCTTGTTTTCAGGAGATTCCGTGATGGCTACTGCCGCCGTTGACCGCAAAGCCCCCGCCTCGAAAGTCGCTGACCTGTCGCTGGCCGACTGGGGTCGCAAAGAGATTTCCGTCGCCGAGCATGAGATGCCCGGCCTCATGTCGATCCGCCGCAAGTATGCCGCGGAGAAGCCCCTCGCCGGCGTGCGCGTCTCCGGCTCGCTCCACATGACCATCCAGACCGCGGTGCTGATCGAGACGCTGCGCGACCTGGGCGCCACCGTGCGCTGGGCCAGCTGCAACATCTTCTCCACGCAGGACCACGCGGCGGCGGCCATCGCGGCGGCCGGCATTCCCGTCTTCGCGTGGAAAGGCGAAACCCTCGAAGAGTACTGGTGGTGCACCCTGCAGGCGCTCGCCCACGAGGGCGGCAAAGGTCCCCAGCTCATCGTCGACGACGGCGGTGACGCCACCCTGCTCATCCACAAAGGCTATGAGCTGGAAAACGGCGACACCTGGGTCAACACGCCTGCCGAAAGCGAAGAAGAGCAGGTCATCAAAAACCTTCTGAAGGAAGTCCACGCCGACGACCCGCAGCACTGGCACAAAGTGGTCAAGGACTGGCGCGGCGTCTCCGAAGAGACCACCACCGGCGTGCACCGCCTCTACAAGATGAAGGAGCAGGGTAAGCTCCTCATCCCCGCCATCAACGTCAACGACTCCGTCACCAAATCCAAGTTTGACAACCTCTACGGCTGCCGCGAATCGCTGGCCGACGGCATCAAGCGCGCCACTGACGTCATGATGGCCGGCAAAGTCGCCGTCATCTGCGGCTACGGCGACGTAGGCAAGGGCTCCGCGCACTCGCTCCGCGGCATGGGCGCGCGCGTCATCGTTACCGAGATCGATCCCATCAACGCGCTGCAGGCCGCCATGGAAGGCTTCGAGGTCACCACCCTCGAAGATACCCTCGGCCGCGGCGACATTTACGTCACCTGCACCGGCAATGTGGACATCATCACCTTCGACCACATGAAGCGGATGAAGGACCAGGCCATCGTCTGCAACATCGGCCACTTCGACAACGAAATCCAGATGGACCGCCTCAACCAGGCGCCCGGCGTGCAGAAGATCACCATCAAGCCGCAGGTGGACCAGTACAACTTCCCCTCTGAAGGCAGCAAGCCCGCGCACAGCATCTTCGTCCTGGCGGAAGGCCGCCTCGTCAACCTGGGCTGCGCCACCGGCCATCCCAGCTTCGTCATGAGCAACAGCTTCGCCAACCAGACCCTGGCCCAGCTCGATCTCTGGAAGAACCGCGACACCTACGCCATCGACGTCTACACGCTGCCCAAGCACCTCGATGAAGAGGTCGCGCGCCTGCACCTCGAGAAGATCGGCGTCAAGCTGACCCAGCTCTCGCAGCGCCAGGCCGACTACATCGGCGTCGCCGTCGAAGGCCCCTACAAATCGGAGCACTACCGCTACTAGTGTCCCGTCCCTGAAATTCCTATGCCCCTTGCGGCTGTCATTCTGAACGCAAGGGGCCCCAAACGTCGTTCAGTTTGGGGGTGGTAAGAGAAGAATCTGCGGTTGCTCTTCCCTCCTGTTGAGAAAGAAACTTCCGGGACACCACACCAGGCAGTACGCTCTGGATTGTCATCGCGCGGGAAGAGCATTGGCTCTTCCCGTTTTCTCTGTGCTCTCCGTGTCCTCTGTGGTGAGGCTTTTTGCATCAGGGTGATTCGAGCCTTCCCTGCGTCGCCCCCGGCTGCCGCCTGAATCTCAGCACCGCCACCCACTGCCCCTTGCGCTCCTCGCGCCACATCACCGTACCGCCCAGCACCCGCGCAATCAGACCTGGCGGCAAATCCCGATGGAAATCGAAATACCGCTCGTCCAGACGTTCGTTCCCGCGTCCCAGGCTCAGCAGCAAATGCGGCGGGTCGTACTTCGTTGAGAACACCAGCGCCGTGTTGTAATCCTCCGGCAGCGACGCAGCCTTCTCCACCGCCTGCGCGGAAAAATTCTCGATCGCCACCACCGGCACCGGCTTTGTCACGTAGCCCAGCTCCGGCTTGGTCAGCTCATCGCTCGCCGGCCAGGCTGTCAGCACTACGGGATGCGGCACATGCCCCACGATCTCCCCGATGGCCGCCTGCTGCAGCCGAATCACCGTCGCATATTCCAGGTTGTCCTCCGGCGCAAATCGGTACGGCGGATTCACGAACAGCCCCGCCACAAACGCCGCCGCGCTCAGCGCCACCAGCCCCGTCCACTCCCGCAGCCGCCGCCGGAACGTATTCACCGCCAGCAGCAGAATCAGCGGATACAGCGGCAGCAGATACCGCGTCAGCAGCGCGCCGCCCAGCACCGAAAACAGCACCACGTTGGTGACGATCGCCACCAGAAACACCGCCTGCTGCGACGGCGCAATCCGCTCTCGTACGGTCCCGTCCGCCTCGGTCACCGGCGGCAGCAGTAAGCACGCAAACATTGCCGCCACCGGCACAAACAGATTCATGTGCAGCGTCACATGCATCACGCGATGCGCCAGCGCCAGCAGAATCCGCACCGGCGTCAGCGTCGCCGTCGCGTTGTACTCCAGATACTCCGGATTCCCGAAGATGAACCCTGTCTTGTGCCAGTGGTACGCGTACCACGCCGCCAGCGGAACCACCGGTGCCAGCAGCGCCGCCACTGCGCGCACAGTCCGACCTCGCGGACGCAACCGCCAGCTCTCCCACACCGCCAGCGCCACCGGCGTCACCACCGCCGTCTCTTTGGCCAGCGCGGCCAGCGAGAAGCACACTGCCGCCCACCCCAGCCGCTCTTCGAGCAGAAACACCAGCCCCCACAGCGTGCCCGCCATGGCAAACAAATCCGCGTGCGCCAGTGAGCTCTGCGCAAACACCACGGGATAAATTCCCGTCAGCAGCACCGTCGCCGCCGCCACTGCCTTCTTGCCGGTCGTCGCCAGCGCCAGCCGCCACACCGCCGTCAGCGCCAGCGCCGCCACCAGACACATCGCCGACCGCGTCGCCACCGGCGCAAAATGAAACAGCGTCCACACCAGCGCCAGATACAGCGACGGCACCGGGGGATGCGCATTCGACAGCGTTGAGTAAGGAATCAGCGTCCCGCGGCGGAAGAAGTCATACGCTGCGGGGATGTAGTACCCGGCCTCGTCCCAGTAGTAGGGCAGCCGCAGCAGCGGCGCATGCGCGGCCAGCTCGGCGGCAAACGCCGCGGCCAGCACGCCCCACCACGGAACCGTTCGCGCTCCCGTTCGGGCCTTCGTTCCGGCCGCCATTCGCGCGCCTAGTGGACAGGCCCCTTCGGCGGCTGCGGCTCCAGGGCCAGCGCGCCGAAGGTCTGCTCGTACTGCGCCAGGTTTTGTCCCAGGATGTTCCACAGCGCCTTGGCCTGCTGCGGGCTCAGATACACGCCCAGCGCGTTGTTCACGTTCACCTGGTCCGGCGTCTCCTGGTGCACCAGCCCGAACACCAGCAGGAAATCCCACACGCTCACGCGCACCTGCACGCTGTTGGAGTAAATCTCGCGATAGTCAGGGCTCTGCCCCAGCTGAATTCTCGGTTGTGGCTGTGAAGGATTCATATTCTCCCCAAGACTACCGCATCGCCGCGGGCGGGGAGATTGGTGCGAAAGGGGGGACTCGAACCCCCACGGGGGTTACCCGCCAGATCCTAAGTCTGGTGCGTCTGCCAATTCCGCCACTTTCGCACGTCGTCCGCGGGCACAGGTGCCCCCCACCTGCGGACGCAGTTTCCTCTGCATTGTACTGGGGCGCGTAACCCGGGGCGCAAGCCGGCCGCAGCCCTTAGGCTGCCGGAGCGACCATCAGGGCATCAATCAGCGCCGGCGGCTCCGGATCCGGCAGCGGCGGCGGCACGTACTTGCCCTCGGCAATCTCCGCGAAGACCTGGTTCGCCGTGTCTTCCGTGCGCGTCGCCGATACGTGCAGGCGCCGCACCGCCCGCATCACAACCGTGGCCAGCAAAAAGCGATTCCCGATTTGAAGTCCTGCCGAGTACACCAGATTCGACCGCATGCTTGCCCTCATTTCCCGGTTATGGCGCGTTGGCTGTAAAAGCCTCGCTCGACGTCAGGGGCCCGCAGCGGGGTCCACCTGCCACACTGACTCCGCTCCCGCAGGGGGTTCAGCACGGATCGATCGAGGGCTGGCCAGAATGTGTCGATCGAATCCTCCTGGAGAGAATCGACCTCTTTCCAGCATACGCGGTTTGCCCCCGTTCCCCTAATCCCACCGATGCGCCATCCCGGCCGCCCCCACGCGGCCGCAGGAATGCTACACTGTTCCCAGATCGTCGAATCCGAAATGGTCTACTTGCCTGTTCTGCTTCATCGCTCGACTCGCAATCAGCCACATCAGAGTTCAGCGATACATCAATACAAGGAAAAAAGCATATGGAACAGGGAACCGTGAAGTGGTTTAACGACGCGAAGGGTTTCGGCTTTCTCAGCCGCCCCAATGGAGAGGACGTTTTCGTCCACTTCTCCGCCATTCAGGGCAATGGCTTCAAGTCGCTTCAGGAAGGTCAGGCCGTTCAGTTCAACGTCGTAAAAGGCCCCAAGGGCTGGCAGGCCGAGAACGTTCAGGCCCTCTAAACCAAACTCATCCGAAAAGCGGGAAGAATCCGGAGCCCACGCTCCAGCATTCTTCCCGCTTTTCTCTTTCTGCGCAAAGGATCGCCGCCTCGGCCGCAATCCCCTGAAAGGCTTACCAGCGCGATCCGCCGCGTCCGCCGCCGCCGCCGGAGCTCTTGCCCCGTCCGCCGCCGTAGCCGCCGCGTCCACCGCCGCTGCCGCCGCGCCCGCTGTCGCGCCCGCCGCCAAAGCTTGACGTCTTCGGCCGCGCTTCGTTCACCACCAGCGCCCGCCCCCCGATCTCTGCCCCGTTCAGGGCGGTGATCGCCGCCTCGGCTTCACTGTCGTTCGTCATCTCGACAAAAGCAAACCCGCGCGATTGTCCGGTCGCGCGATCCGTCGCCAGTGCCGCGCTTTCCACCGCGCCATGCGGCTCGAACCACTGGCGCACATCCGCCTCCGTCGCGCTGTAGCTCAGATTTCCCACGTAGAGCTTCTTCATTCCGTCTCCCCTGACTCCTTTTTCATTGCCAATCTCGCGCCCGATTCCGTTCCCGTCCTCGTTCCGTCTTCGTCCCCTACCGCCGCAGGTTAGCCGCCGTTCATCGCGCCCCCTGGCTGCGCGCCCGCCGCTTCGGCAGACTCTTCTCAGGCGCCGCTTCGCCGCTCACCACCGGCTCCCCTTCGGCCTCGACCGGGTGCACGAAGGAACGCGGCAGCGACTTCGGATCCGCCTTCACTCCCTGCGCCGACAGCGTCAGCGCCGACTTCACCAGCGCCGCCCGTTTGGTGGAGAGCTTCTGCAGCGTGGTATCCCGCGCTTCCTGCGTTTCGAAAGCTTCCACGTTCCTGCAGTGATGGATCTTCCGGTCCATCAGATCGATGGCCTCGTGCAAATCCTTCAGAGCGTACTGGCTGTAAACATTGGCTTGCAATCCAACCTCGCGATTCTGTCCGGTGTAACGAACCCTTTACGGTAATGACCCAGTCGAAGCAGAATGGCACGGGGCACCCCGCCCATCTCCTGTCCCAACTCAGGCCGCAACGGTCTGCGCTGCTGAGTGCTCCTGCCGGTCAACGCACTCGCCGGTCAGAGCTCCTGAACCTGTTCTGCCTGCAGGCCTTTCAGGCCCCGGATCGCCGCAAACTGCACCCGTTGCCCCTCCTGCAGAGTCTGTAAGCCGCCGGCGAGCAGGGTCGGCTGATGCACAAAAATCTCTCCGCCTTTATCGCGCAGGATCACTCCATAGCCCTTGGCATCGCTAAACCACTTCACACTTCCCTGCTCCTGCATGCGCGGTCCTCGGAAGGGAATATCCGGCAGAAGGTCGGCGGGAGACGGAGGGTAGTGGCCGCAGAAACAGGGTGCCAGACCTCGGTTCGGGTCAAGCCTCGCGAGATGCTTCCAGCATACACCCCCCCGCCCCCCGGGCACCCCTCCGGACCCGGCCTCGACCGCTTACTCCGCTACAAATTTCCCGTGCCGGATCTCCCCCGGCGCCATTTCGTCGATGTAGCACCACACCCAGGCCTCGCCCGGCTCAACCGACCGCATCAGCGGATGCCGCGTCGTCCGGAAATGCTTCGTCGCGTGCTTGTTCTTCGACGAGTCGCAGCACCCCACGTTCCCGCAGCTCAAACACAGCCGCAGATGCACCCACCGGTCCCCCATCTGCACGCATTCCTCGCACACATGCGTGGTCGTCGTCGTGATCGCAATCGAATCCAGATGCCTGCATTCCGCTGCCATGATTCCTCCTCCGCCTTCATGTTGTCATCCCGGCCCGGACCCCGCACGAAGCGAAGGGCGAGCGCGGGAGCTGCTCCTCCCCTACCGCGCCACCGACAACCGCTCCAGCGCCCCGCGATCCCACTGCCCAAAGCGTGCCGCCGCCTGATACGTGCTCCGGCAAAATTCCAGCAGCGCCCGGCTCGGCGACGCGCTCCTCCGCACATCCGCGTACGCCAGCAGAAACTCGCCCATCCCCGCATCCCACCGCGCCGCTTCCGGACGAGCCCGGGCCGCGCTGAATCCCTCCGGCGACGGCGCCGCATACGAATAAAACGCCGCGTCCGGCCCGCCTGCCGTTCCTGGCCAGAACCCCACGCTGCTCACCTCGTGCGAATATGCCTCGCGCGTCACCGCATCCGCCCCAGGCCGCTCCGGCGCACGCCGTCCCGAAAACCGCGTCACCGCCAGATCGAAGCTTCCCCAGAAGAAATGTACCGGGCTCACCTTCCCAATAAACTCCGCGCGAAAATCCTGGAACGCCGCGTCCACGCTCAGCAGCACTCGCCAGAACCGCTCCACCGCCGCCGCGTCATACGCCCGGTGCACCGTGTCCTCATCGAACGCAATCGGATTCGGCACCTCCACCGGCATCCGCCAGATCTTTACGTCAATTCCCTCTGACGCCAGCATCGCCAGGCACTCCCGATAGAAATCCGCCACCGTCCGCGGCTCCAGCGCCAGCGTCTTCACCGCACCCTCGCTCGTTTCCAGCACCAAACGATGCGCCAGAAAATCGAAGCGCAGCTCAAACGCCCGCGCCCCATACGGAATCCGCGAGGTCGTCAGCCCCCGCGCCGTTACGTACAACGGCACATTCCACCAGTGGTTCACCAGCGGCGTCAGCGTGAGCCGCACCTTGCCCACAATCTGCGTCCACATGTGCAGCGTCGCGCAGGTATCCGCCCACTCCGCCAGCGGCAACGCCGGCCAGCCTGCGGCATCGTCGGAAAGCGTTGTCGCAGTCATCGTTCCTCTTTCATGGCATGATTGCCTCTGGGATCTCTGTGCCCTCTGTGGTGCATTATTCGCTCCTCTCCGCCCGCGGCTCCGTCATCTTCGCCGGATCCAAAATCTCCTTCAGCTCCGCCTCCCCCAGCACACCCTTCTCCCGCGCCAGCGCCACAATCGACTTCCCCGTCGCCACCGATTCCTTCACCAGCTCCGCCGCCTTCGCATAGCCAATCCGCGGATTCAGCGCCGTTGCCAGCGCAATCGTGCTCTCCGCATAATGCCGGCACTTTTCCTCGTTGGCCGTAATCCCCGCGACGCACTTCTCCGCAAACACTCGCAGCGTGTTCGCCAGGATCGTCGTGCTCTGCAGCACGTTATACGCGATCGCCGGCATCATCACATTCAGCTCCAGCTGCCCCGCCTGCAGCGCCAGCGCCACCGCCGTATCGTTGCCCACCACCTGGAAGCTCACCATCGCCGCCAGCTCCGCCATCACGGGATTGATCTTCCCCGGCATAATCGACGACCCTGGCTGCAGCGACGGCAGATGAATCTCGTTGAACCCCGTGTTCGGCCCCGACGACAGCAGCCGCAAATCGTTCGAGATCCGAATCACCTCCAGCGCCAGTCCCCGCAGCGCGGCGCTCACCTGCCCCAGCGGCGCCTGCGACTGCATCGCCCACCGCAAATCCTCCGCCGGAAACAGCGGCTGGTCCGCAATCCGCGCCAGGTTCTCCACCGCCTTCTTCCGGTACTCGGGATGCGTATTCAGCCCCGTACCCACCGCCGTCCCACCCAGCCCCAGCTCCCGCAATCCATCGCCCGCATCGCGCAAAGTCTCGCTCGCCTTGCGCATCGCCACCCCATACGCGGCAAACTCCTGGCCGAGACGAATCGGCACCGCATCCTGCATGTGCGTTCGCCCGGACTTCATCACGCCATCGAACTCCCGCCCCTTCGCCGCGAATGCATCCGCCAGCGCGTCCAGCTCGGGATACAGCGTCTCCAGCGCCAGCAGCGCCGCCACCCGCATCGCCGTGGGAAACACATCGTTGGTCGACTGCCCAAAGTTCACGTGATCGTTGGGGTGAACGAAGGCGTACTCGCCCCGCTGCCCGCCCAGAATCTCGTTCGCCCGATTCGCGATCACCTCATTCGCGTTCATGTGGAAGCTCACACCCGCCCCCGCCTGAAACACATCCACCACAAATTCCGCGTCCCACTTGCCGGAGAGGACTTCCTGCGCCGCCGCGATGATCGCATCCGCTCGCCGCGTCCCCGCTTTCCGGGTGCCCCGTTCAGGCCCGCTTTCGGCCTGAATAGGGTCCGGATCAGGATCCTTCAGCAGCCCCAGCTCCCGGTTCGCCTCCGCCGCCGCCTGCTTCACCATCGCAATGGCGCGAATCAGCAGCGGATGCGCCCGCATGCCCGAGATGGGATAGTTCTCCACCGCGCGCTGGGTCTGCGCCCCGTACAACGCCTCCGCCGGAACCTCCACCAACCCCAGCGAGTCCTTTTCCTTCCGCATCTCTGCCATGGGCCGCCTCTGATTGTCAGATGATCCGTCGCCGCAAAGGATTTGTCATCCTGCCCCCTGCGTCGGCAAGGTCCCGCCGGGTAACCTCAGGGCGTGGCCGGAGCCGGCGCGTGGTGCTTCCCCCGGCTGGCGATCTTCGCAAACACGAATTCTTCCATCAGCGAGGACCCTGCGCCGCCGGCCAGATTGAGCAGACCGTTGGTCACAACCAGGCCGCCCCCGCGGTCGGCCGCAGGATAATAGAGATTCGAAACCGAGGCCGACGCGAATCCCCCCAGCACATAGGAATAATTCGGCTGCCACCGCCCGTTGTCTCCCTTGCAGATGAAGACGCTCGCCAGCGAATAGAGTATGCGCGAACGAACGCTGCCTCCGTGGTAAAAAAAGCGAGGATCCTGCCGAAAAAGGACCGGCAGCAGAGCGTTCGCGATCAGATCGGAGGAGGCGTTGTCCGCGAATGCGGCGCCATACCGCTTGGCGAACCCGGCCGATCCTTGTCCGAAGGCCGGAAAAACGTTCTCGTCCTGCTCAATCCCGGCGGTGATGCCCGCCGAAATAAAGGTGACGGGATCGAAGAGGTCCCGCGCGGCCAGGTGTGACTTCTGCCCCGCCGAGAGCGGCGCGGCATCGGGCACATACGACACAAAAAAGTTGGGAATGATCCCAACGATGCGCTGCTTCTCCTCGGATTGCAGCTGCAGCTCGGCAACCTCGTGGCGGGAGGCAGTCACCAGCACCGTGGAAGCGGCGGCGTTGATCTTCAGCACAATCTTCGGCACCTGCCGGTAGTCGCCCGCGCGGATCTCCAGCGGGGACGAGCTCCAGGGCTCGAATCCCTGCCCCTGGACCCTTATGGTGTAGCTCCCGGCCGGCACATCGCCAAACGAAAAGAAGCCGCTGTCCGTCGAGGTGGCGGACCGCGTTGCGTGGGTGGCTGCGTTCTCCAGCGTGACCACCGCTCCGATCACAACGGTGTCTCCGTCCGCGGTCGTGACCGTGCCGAAGACCGTGGCCGAGGAATCGGCAGTCACTGCGGAATGCTCCTGCTGGGCAAGCAGCGCCCCAGGCGAATCAGGCAGCGCAGCGGCGGCGCGCGAACTCTGCGCCCGGAGTACCGAGCAGGCGGGCGCGGCTACAAGGACCGCGATGCAAAGGCCCGTGGAAAATGCTGATTTCATCCCATCATTTCTGTTCCGGGTCGGCGCCGCGCATGCACTTGCCGCTCCCTTTCAGACGTAAATCGCGCGCTTTGGGATGCAGATGGAGCCCATTTGGCCGGCGCCCCTGGGCAGCCCTGCCTAAACGGCGGGTCCCGCCTATGCCTGAACGGCCGGTTCTGCTAGGCTTCGTCCATCCGTGGTCAACTTCGAAAAAGCACCCGCCGAGGTCCAGGAGATCCTCTCCCAACCCATCCAGCAGCTCGGCCTCAAGCTGGAAGGCTCTCCCCTCGAACGCTGCATCCAGCAGCTCTACGCCGAGCTCGCCGCTAAAGGACTCCATCGCTTTCGCCCCCGCTGCTACCTCACCGACGAGTGGGGCTGCCCCAACATGGAGCCCGTCATCGGCATTCCCTTCTACCTCGCCGACCCCAAGCTCCAGCGCCTCGAATCCGAGATGAACGACATCGAAGACGCGCACCAGGTGATGATGTACCTGCGCCACGAGGCCGGCCACGCCTTCAACTACGCCTACGCCCTCTACAAGACCCAGGAATGGCGCAGCCTCTTCGGCCCCTTTCGCCGCGCCTATCGCGAGAACTATAAGCCCGTTCCTTTTTCGCGCCAGTTCGTCCGCCACATGGAGGGCTGGTACGCGCAAAAGCATCCCGACGAGGACTTCGCCGAAACCTTCGCTGTCTGGCTCACTCCCCGCTCCAACTGGCGCAAGCGCTATAAGGACTGGGGCGCGATGAAGAAGCTGCTCTACATGGATCGCACCGCGCGCCGGCTCCGCGATGCCGACCCCGTCGTCGCCCACGGCGACACCGACATCACCGTCGACGAAATGGCCCTCACCGTCGGCGAGTTCTACCAGCGCGCCCTCGATCAGCAGCTCACTCCCGGCGATCTTCCCCTCGACACCGATCTGCACGACATCTTCAATGTCTCCAAACGCCGCACCAACCATGTGCGCCCCGCCGTCGATCTCCTTCGCGAAAATCGCAAAGTTCTCGTCGACAAAGTGAACTACTGGACCGGCGTGCAGCGCCCGCTGGTTAAAAAATTGATCGAAACCATCGAGGCAAAAGCCGGCGACCTCGGCCTGCGCGCCGACGTAAGATGTGAGAAAGAATATCTGACGGAAGTCTCGGTGTACGCAACCGCGCTGGCGATGAACTACATCACTCGGGGCAAATTTATTCAGCCCTGAGTTCTCCCTGACTCGGCCGGACGGGCCCCCAACCAAAAATGCAGAGGCCCCATGGCAACTCTGAAAATCACGATCCTGCACGACGTCTGGGAAGAAGGCCCGCCCGAGCCGGAGCCCGAGCCGGTTAAGCCGTTGCGCACCAAAACCGGCAAGCATCGCAGAAAAAAGGAAAATCCCCTCCGCGACCGCGAAGAAATCTTCGAGGCGCTCACCAAACTCGGCCACGAGCCTTCCTACCACGTCCTCAACGGCAGGAACCAGTCGCTGCTCGCGCTCGCCAAATGCGGTGCCGACCTCATCTTCAACCTCACCGAGTCTTACGCCGGCGACGATACCGCGGACATGAAGCTCGCCGCCTACCTCGATCTGCTGCATATCCCCTTTACCGGCGGCGGCCCGCAGGCTCTGTACCTGGCCCAGGATAAGGCGATCGCCAAAAAAATCTTCGACTTTCACAAAATCAAGACCCCCGACTTCGCCACCTCCTACAAAGGCCTCACCGACCACTCCCACGACATCGACTTCCCCCTCATCGTCAAGCCCGTCTCCGAAGACGGCTCCATCGGCATCGACACCGGCTCCGTCGTCGAGAGCGTGAAAGAGCTGATGGAGCGCATCCACTACATCCACGAAGAATTCGACAGCCCCGCCCTCATCGAGGAATACATCGAAGGTCGCGAGATTTACGCCGCCGTGCTCGGCAACGACAACGCCGAAGTCCTCCCGCTCATCGAGCTCGATCTCTCCAAGCTGCCGCGCGGCACCCCGCGCATCGCCGGCCAGGACGTTAAGTTCGACCACGAGACCGAAGCCTACAAGGTCACGAAGGCCGCGCCCGCCGAAGACCTCGACGAGGACCTCACCAAAAAACTCAAAGACACCGCGCTCGCCGCCTACCGCGCTCTCAAGCTGCGCGACTACGGCCGCATCGACATGCGCGTGAACAAAAAAGGCGAGGTCTACGTCATCGAAGCCAACCCGAATCCCTGGCTCGCCAGCGCCGCGGAATTCACCATGGCCTCAAAGAAAGCCGGCTACTCCTACACCGACATGATCGGCCGCATCGTGGAACTCGCCCTCGCCCGCTCCCTGTAGCTGATGGGAACTCCTGCGCCGAAGGCGCGCCCGTCTGGACGACTAGTCCCTGCGCCGAAGGCGCGTCCGTCTGGACGACTAGTCCCTGCGCCGCAAGGCGCGCCCGTCTGGACGACTAGTCCCTGCGCCGCAAGGCGCGCCCGCCCGTGACGGCCAGTCACGCCAGAATCGGCACCCCCGCAAACTCCGTCTGAATCCGCTGCTTCCACTCCCGCGGTCCCGTCTCGTGTACCGAAGTCCCCTGCGCGTCCACAGCCACCGTCACCGGCATATCCTCCACCGTGAATTCGTAGATGGCCTCCATGCCCAGGTCCTCGAACGCGACCACCTTCGCCGCGCGAATCGCCTTCGACACCAGATACGCCGCGCCGCCCACCGCCATCAGATAGACCGCGTGGTTGTCGCGAATCGCCTCCACCGCCGCCGGCCCGCGCTCCGCCTTGCCCACCATGCCCAGCAGTCCCGTCTGCTCCAGCATCTGCCGCGTGAACTTATCCATGCGCGTGGCCGTCGTCGGCCCCGCCGGACCCATCACTTCCTCCCGCACCGGATCCACCGGCCCTACGTAATAGATGAAGCGGTTCGTGAAGTCCACCGGCAGCGTCTCGCCCCTGTTCAGCATCTCGATCAGGCGCTTGTGCGCCGCGTCGCGTCCCGTCAGCAGCTTGCCCCGCAGCAGCACCACTTCGCCCGGCTTCCACGTCGCCACTTCTTCACGCGTCACTGTATCGAGATTCACCCGCCGCGCCGAGCTCACGTCATAGGCCAACTCCGGCCAGTCCTTCAGCGACGGCGGCTCGAGCGCCACCGCCCCACGCCCGTCCAGCACAAAGTGCGCATGCCGCGTCGCCGCGCAGTTGGGAATCATCGCCACCGGCAGATTCGCCGCGTGCGTCGGATAATCGCGGATCTTCACGTCCAGCACCGTCGTCAGCCCGCCCAGCCCCTGCGCGCCGATGCCCAGCTGATTCACCTTCTCGTAGATCTCCACCCGCATCTCTTCCATCCGGTTCTTCGGCCCGCGATCCAGCAGCTCACGCATGTCGATCGGATCCATCAGCGATTCCTTCGCCATCAGCATCGCCTTCTCTGCCGTCCCGCCAATCCCAATCCCCAGCATGCCTGGCGGACACCATCCCGCCCCCATCAGCGGCACCGTCTTCAGCACCCACTCCACAATCGAGTCCGACGGGTTCAGCATCGCGAACTTGGACTTCGCCTCGCTGCCTCCGCCCTTCGCCGCGACGGTGACATCGACGTTCCCGCCCTTCACCATCTCCACGCTCACCACCGCCGGCGTATTGTCCTTCGTGTTCTTGCGAGCCCCCGCCGGATCGGCCAATATCGACGCCCGCAGCTTGTTATCGGGATCGAGATACGCCTGCCGCACCCCCGCATCCACCATCTCCTGCACGGTCATCGCCGCGTCCCACCGCACATCCATCCCGATCTTCAGAAACACGGTCACGATCCCCGTGTCCTGGCAAATCGGCCGATGCCCCTCCGCGCACATGCGCGAGTTCACCAGGATCTGCGCCATCGCGTCCTTCGCCGCCGGCGACGCCTCCCGCTCATACGCCCGCGCCAGGCTCGTGATGTAATCCACCGGATGGTAGTAGCTGATGTACTGCAGCGCATCCGCCACGCTCTGAATCAAGTCGTCCTGCCGAATCGTCGCCATAAAAAATGTCCTTACCCCCAAGGTTAATCGACCCGAACACGCCAGGTTCCCCTTTCAGCCCAACCACCGATGACTTCCGTTCACACCCAAAGCCACGGCCCATCACACCCCGGGTGGCTCATTCAAGCCATCTTCTGGCTTGAGTGGGGAGACGAGCCCCACCTCTCCCCGCCCCCATCGTCTAATCTAAGGAACATGCCCGACTCCCCAAACGCAGCCCGGCCCACCGATTCCTTCGACGTCCTCGTCATCGGCGCCGGACCCACCGGCATGGCCTGCGCCATCGACGCCCAGCGCGCCGGCTTCCGCACCGTCCTCATCGACAAGGGCTGCCTCTGCAACTCCCTCTTTCACTACCCGTCGCACATGACGTTCTTCACCACCTCGGAGCTCCTCGAGATCGGCGACATTCCCTTCCCTTCGCCCAACGCCAAGCCCTCCCGCAATGAGGCCCTCGAGTACTACCGCAAAGTCGCCATGTTCTATCAGCTCGACGTCCGCCAGTACCAGCGCGTCGAGCGGGTCTCCGGCCACGACCTCGATTTCCAGGTCCACACCCGCGATTCGCTGGGCCGCGCCACTCCCTGCCGCGCTCAGAAACTCATCATTGCCACCGGCTACTACGACCTGCCCAACCTCATGAATATCCCCGGCGAAGATCTCCCCAAGGTCCGCCATTATTACGACGACCCCCATCCTTATTACGGACTCGATGTCCTCGTCATCGGCGGCAAGAACTCCGCCGCCATCGCCGCCCTCGAACTCTGGCGTCATGGCGCCCGCGTCACCCTCGTTCACCGTGGCCCGTCCATGCATCGCCACGTCAAATACTGGATCCTCCCCGACATCGAGAACCGCATTAAAAACGGCGAGATCGCCGCCCACTTCAACACCGCCGTCACCCGCATCGATCCCGACTCCGTCACCCTCGAAACCCCGCGAGGCTCCCGCGTCGTCACCAATGACGCCGTCCTCGCCCTCACCGGCTACCGCCCCGACTTCGAATTCCTCCAGTCCCTCGGCGTCCGTATCGAAGGCGAATACCGCTGCCCGGCCTGCGATCCGGCCTCGCTCGAAAGCAATGTTCCCGGCATCTACCTGGCCGGCGTCATCATCGCCGGCGATCGCACCAACGAGATTTTCATCGAAAACGGCCGTTTCCATGGCCGCCAGATCGCCAAAGACCTGAAACTAAAACTGCACCATCCCGCCGGCGCGCTGGCGGGCATTCAGGCTCAGTAGCGCGGACCCGAGCCAGGGCCGCGCCGATGGACAACCGCTTCCTCGTTTCTTAGGCTGGCTTGTGGTTCTTTTTTCACGCTTTCCCGGATTGTTATGCCGTTTTTGAGACCACGTACGATTCGCGGTCAGTTCATGACCGCTCTGGTCCTGTTTGAACTCGTGGTGGTGGGCATCTTCACCGTCCTGCTCGTCCGCCAGCAACGAGTCGAGCTCTCCCAGCGCCTGCGCCGCCGCCTCGAAAGCCAGGCGTTCATGGTCGCCGGCGAAGGCTCGCTCGCCGCCGACAGCCGGCAGCCCAACGCCCTGAACAGCGTCGTGCAGAGCGCTGCCGAAGCCCCCAGCGTCAACGCCGCGCAAATCACCGACCTGCAGGGCCGCACCATCGCCAGCACCGACCCCAATGTGCTCGGCAAGCTGGTCCTCTCCAACCGGGAAAAATCTTACCTCCGCCGCCTCGATCGCCCCGTCATCTTTGCCGGTACCGCGAAGCAGTGGGAGGCCGTCGCCCCCATCCGCCAGGATGGCCAGGTCGCCATGCTCGTCTGGATCTACCCCAACTCCACCCAGGATGAACGGGACCTCCGCTCCCTCGTCCGCATTACCGTCCTCTGGGCTCTCTTCGTTCTCGTCGCCTGTACCCTCATCGCGGCCCTCCTCGCCGAGTCCACCTCCCGGCAGCTCGAGCTGCTCATCCGCACCGCCGGCCGCCTCAGTCAGAATCCCGAAGACACTGCCGGCTTCCCCCTCCCGGTCACCTCCGGCAACGAGGTCGCCGACCTCACCGAAGCCTTCAACCGCATGGTCGCTTCCATGCAGGAGCAGCGTTCCGGCCTCAACGAAACCCTCGCGCTCCTCGACTCCATGCTCGCCAACGCCCCCATCGGCTTCGCCTTCTTCGATCGAAAATACCGCTTCGTCCGCGTCAACCAGTTCCTCGCCGACATGAACGGCTACGCCTTCGCCCTCCACATCGGCCGCACCGTCGGCGGCATTCTGCCCGCCCCCGCAGCCACCCGCCTCGAGGAGTGCATCGAGGCCGTCTTCACCTCCGGCCACCCGGTCCGCAACCTCGACATCGCCTGGGAGCCCGAGCCCGGCCGCCTCCGCAGCTGGCTCGTCCATCTCTACCCCGTCCATACCGACCCCGGCTCCACCCGCTGGGTCGGCGCCATCCTCGTCGATACCACCGAGCAGCGCCGCGCCGAAGTCGCTCTCCGCCGCACCGAGAAGCTTGCCGCCACCGGCCGTCTCGCCGCCTCCATCGCTCACGAGATCAACAACCCGCTCGAAGCCGTCATGAACCTCCTCTTCCTCATCCGCCAGGAAAATCTCGCGCCCGAGCCCGCCCGTTTCGCCGAGCTCGCCCAGCAGGAGGTCACCCGCGTCGCGGAAATCACGCAGCAGACCCTCCGCTTCTACCGCCAGTCCACCCTCCCTGCCGAATCGAACGTCCGCGAGCTCCTCGATTCCGTGCTCACCCTCCACACCGGCCGCATTCAGGCCCTCCAGGTCGAACTCCGTCGCGACTACCCCGGCAACCTTCAGCTCTTCTGCCTGGCCGGCGAGCTCCGCCAGGTCTTCGCCAACCTCATTGGCAACGCCCTCGATGCCATGACCCCCGCCGGCGGCCGCCTCATCGTCCGCGCCCGCAGCATCACCCGCCGCGGCACGCCCGGCATCCGCGTCACCGTCGCTGATACCGGCTCCGGTATCACCCCCGACGCCCTCCGCCACATCTTCGAGCCCTTCTTCACCACCAAGGAAGCTACCGGCACCGGCCTCGGCCTGTGGGTCAGCGATCAGATCATCCGCAAGCATCACGGCGTCGCCAGCGTCCGCAGCTGTACCGCCGGCGCCCACCCCGGCACCGTCTTCACCGTCTTCTTCCCCGCCGACGGCCTCCACCGCGAGCCCCTTCCCGACGACTCCACCCCCCAACCCGCCGAGCCCCAGGCCGTCCTTTAAAAAAGGACCCGTCATCCCCGGCGAAGCAGATCCCAGCTCCCGGCTGGAGCGGGGCCCCCAAGCCCCGCTCTACTGAATCTGCTCCCGGAAGACCATCGACGTGGCATGGTTGGGCGTCGCCACCGGCGTGCTGCTGGTCAGGGTCAGCGTTCCATCCGCATTCACCGTGAACAGATACATTGCGTTCACGCTGCCGTTGCTCACCGCTGCATAGAGGAACTTCCCCGAAGGATCCACCCACACCCCGGTCGCGTACTCGAGAGAAACGCCCAGATTCAGCGTCACCGCCGTCAGGGTTTTCGCCTGCTGATTCACGGCAAAGGCGCTCAGTCCGCCCGTCCCCGCCGCGTACACGAAGTGCCCATCCGGTGTCGCCGCCAGCGACTGCGCGTTCCCCGCCGTGCTTCCCTGCGCCTCATCGGTCAGCGTGCCCAGGCCGTTGCTCGCCAGCATATGCACGCTCCCGTCATCGCCGGCCACAAAGAGAATGTTGCCCGTGGCATCCATCTGGATCGCCAGCGGCGTCATGCTCAGCGCGGCAGGCGCCGTCGGCGTGGCTCCGGCCGGCTCGAACAGCGAGAGGCTCTTCGCCGTCTGGTTCGCGGCAATCACATACCGCCCCGACGGATCCATCGCCACCGGTCCCGTCCCCGCCTCCGCCGTGAAGGTCCAGGGCTGCGTCGGCGTCGGATTGAATACCGTCGACCAGGATCCCGCCAGACCGCCGTAGCCATAGACGTTCACCGCCCCCGCCGTCGCGTCCGAAGCGTACGCCCGCAACCCCGAAGGATCGATTGCCAGCCCGCCCGTCTGCGCCGCCAGCCCGAACTGCGCGCCCGCCGCCATCGTCCCATTGCTGCCGATCGCATACGCCTGCAGATTCGGCGCCGCCGCCTGTGAAGCCAGCAGCAGATCCGATCCCCACGGCAGCATGCTGGCCGCAAAGGGGCTCGCCTGCGTTGCCAGGCTCTGCACCTGCGTCAGCGTCCCGTTCGCCTGCACCGCATACCCCGTCAGCAGGTTGTCGCCGGACGTGCTCACATACGCATACAGCGGCGTCCATTCGACCGGCTGCGCGCCCGCCAGCATCGCCATCGAATCCTCGTCAAAGCGTCCGGCGATCTGCGTCCCCGCCCCCAGCGTCCCATCGCTTTGCACCGGAAAGACCAGCAGCACACTGCCCGCGCTGCTGGGACCGCTGCCGCTGAACAGGTATTCGTTACCCCAGCTCAGCACGTACACGTACTTCCCCGAGGGATCCGCCAGCACCCGCGCCGGGTCCATCCCCACATCCACAGAACCCGTCTGCGTCAGTCCTCCATCCGCCCCCACCGCGTACACAAGCATCGGCGCGTCCTCGCTGTTGTTTGGCCCAAACCCGCACGCGGCATACGCATGTGTGCCGTCCGGCGAAAACTGCACCGCCAGCGGCTGTTCGCAGGAGGGGCTCACCGATCCCACCAACGTCAGCGCTCCCGTGCTCCGGTTCACCCGGTATGCGCTGATCGTGTTGTAGGTGTCATCGGCGTAGTAAACAAAATCTCCCGACGGATGAAACGCAAAATACCCCTCCGAAAGAACCGGCGCCGCCTGCGGCATTCCCTGGATCGCCGTCAGTTGCCCCGTCGTCCCATCGATGCGGTAGCCGTAGATCCACGCCGACCCTCCCGTCACAAGCTGCGTCACCGACAGATAGAGATACTGCCCCAGCGGATCCACCGCCAGCCCAAACGGCTGATAGGGCAGCGTCATCGAGCTCATTGCCGTCAGCGAGCCGTCCGCGCCCACCGAAAACGTCACCAGAAGATTTCCTGAGTTGTCGTTCGGCGTGATCGCGTACCCGAACTTCCCGCTCGGCACAAACTCGATGCACCCGACCGGCTCCGTGAATGCGTATGGGTTCTGCAGGCTCCCGGTCAGGCTGCCGCTCGTCGCATCCATCGTGTACTGGTTCACCAGCCCCGTCTCTCCCGCCCCTCCCGATCCCAGGATCTGGCTGGCGAGGTACACATTCTTCCCCGCCGGATCCGTCGTCAGGCACTCTCCCCCGATGTTGAAGTCGTTGTTCGTCGTCTGATTCCCTTCGTACACCGGCTGTCCCGTCTGCGCATGCACCGCCATCCGCGTCATTGCCCGCCCGGAGTCGCTTGAAATGTACAGATACCGCGGCGTCGCCAGCACCGCCAGCCCCGCCGTTGCGGAAAGGCTCCCGTCCGCCGCCTCCACCTTCGTGTAGCCCGCCCGCGTCGCGCTGGCCGCGCCGCTCGCATCGATGCTGGCCACCAGTCCGTTGCTCACGCTCCACGTCGCGCTGCCCGTCACGTCCTGGGTGCTGTGGTCGGTGTAGACCTCCGTCGCCGTGAACGCCTGCGGCGTCGTGCTGCCCATCGCCAGCGCCGCGCTCGCCGGCGCGATCTCCAGAAATGCCGGCAGCGGCGCGGTCACCGTCAGCATCGCCGAGTCGCTGACCCCGCCACTGCTCGCGGTAATCGTCGACGTCCCCTGCGCCAGCGACGTCGCCAGACCCGCGCTCACCGTCGCCACACTCGCCGTTCCCGACGACCAGGTCACAGCTCCCGTTACATTCTCTGTCGATCCATCGGAGAAGCTCCCCATCGCCGTGAACTGCTGGCTCAGCCCCGCCGCCACCGTGGACGCCCCCGGTGTAACCGTCAGCCCCGTCACCACCGCCGCGCCCACGGTGACCGTCGCACTCCCGCTCACCGTTCCCACCGCTGCGGCAATGACCACCGGCCCCGTTTTGAGGGCCGTCACCAACCCCGACGCGCTCACCGTCGCCGTGCTCGGCCACGACGAAGTCCATTCTGCCGTTGAGGTCACATCCTGGCTGGAGCCGTTGCTCAGTTGCGCCGTCGCCTGCATTTGCTGCGTCAGGCCGGCTGCCACGCTGGGCGCTGCCGGCGTAACCGCCACTGAGATCACCACCGGCGTCCCGGAAGAGCCGGAGCCTCCCGACCCGCCGCTCGACCCTGCCCCCGAACCGCCGCAGCCGTTAAGAACCGGAAACAGACCACAGAAAAAGCAGCAAAACCACCACCACCGTGCCCGAACCATAATGCCTGGCCTGACCCATAGAGTGAAATTCGTGCCCCAGCATACCCCCCACTCCCCCCAGGCACAACAGATTTCCCCCGCTCCCGGCTGCACCCTGTACCCTGTCCCGGTTTTTCTGTACCCTTGTCTCTTCCGCTCATCCCCAGCTGTTCCACTTACCGGAGGATCACTGATGCCCGCACGCTCCCGTCTGTCCATTCCCCTCGCTCTTGCTCTCTGTATGGCCCTGCCTCTCGCGGCGCCGGCCCAGAAAAAGCACAAGTCCGCGCCCCAATCATCGGAGCCCGCCGCTGCCGCCTCCACCGATCCCGCCATCGGCCCCTGGTCCGAACCGCAGCCCGCCGTCGAGAAAATCGACCTCAATATGTATCAGCGCATCCGCGACGAAGGCTTCGAGCATTCCCGCATCATGCAATACGCCTCCGCCCTCGCCGACGACATCGGCCCCCGCCTCACCGGCTCGCCCAACCTCGCCAAAGCCAATGCGTGGACCCGCGATCAGCTCACCGCCATGGGCTGCGTCAATGCTCACCTCGATGACTGGGGCGACTTCGGCATGGGCTGGCAGCAGCTCAACACCTGGGTCCGCATGACCGCGCCCGACACCGCCGTCTTCATCGCGCAGGCCGCTCCGTGGTCGCCCGCCACCGCCGGCCCCGTCACCGGCGACGTCGTCTACGTCAACATCCAGGACGAAAAGGACTTCGACAAATACCGCGGCAAGCTCGAAGGCAAAATCGTCCTGCTCGGCAAAATGCGGCCCGTCCCCCCGGTCGATCAGCCTCTCTTCACCCGCTACACCGACCAGCAGCTCAAAGACCTGGCCCAGTTTCCCCTGACCGATCGCGAGGGCATCACCCCCGAGCGCATCCGCGTCTTTCTCGAGCGCATGGCCATGGTCGGCAAGGTCTCCCAGTTCCTCGCCGACGAGAAGGTCGCCGCCATCATCATGCCCAGCCGCGATGGAGCCGACGGCGGCGGCTCCGGCGGCACCCTCTTCGACGATGGCCCGACCTTTACCGCTTACATGCCCGACCACAAAATGAAGGTCCCCATGGTCGTCACGGCCATTGAGAACTACGGCCGCGTCTACCGCCTCCTCGAAGCCCACGTCCCCGTCTCCATCCAGATGGACGTCGAGACCAAATTTACCGGCGACAACCAGCACGGTTACGACACCATCGCCGAAATCCCCGGCACCGATCCCACTCTGAAAGATCAGGTCGTCATGGTCGGCGGCCACCTCGACAGCTGGATCGCCGGCACCGGCGCCACCGATAACGGCGCCGGCACCCTGGTCGCCATGGAGGTCATGCGCATCCTCACCGCCCTCCACGTCCAGCCCCGCCGCACCATCCGCATCGGTCTCTGGACCGGCGAAGAACAAGGCCTGCTCGGCTCCGTCGGCTATGTCAGGGAACACTTCGGCTCCGCGGCTCTTTCCACCGCGCCCGACCAGCTCGCCCTGCCCGCGTTCATCCGGCGCCCCGTCGGCCCGCTCCAGATCAAGCCCGAGCAGCGCCTCATCTCCGCCTACTTCAACCTCGACAACGGCTCCGGCAAGATCCGCGGCATCTACACCCAGGATAATGCCGCCGTCGCGCCCATCTTCGCGCAGTGGATCATGCCCCTGAAGGACCTCGGCGTCACCACCATCACCATGCGCAACACCGGCGGCACCGACCACCTCTCCTTTGACGCAGTCGATATTCCGGGCTTCCAGTTCATCCAGGACCCGCTCGATTACGAAACCCGCACCCATCACTCCAACATGGACGTCTACGAAGAGCTCCAGCCCGACGACCTCAAGCAGGCCGCCGTCGTCGAAGCCATCTTCGTCTACAACGCCGCCATGCGCGACCCGATGATGCCGCGCAAGCCCCTGCCCCACCCCGAACTCCGCGACCAGCAAACCGCCCCCATCAAAAACCTCTACCCCGACGCCGTCCCGGAGCCAACTACTCCCCAGGCCCAGTAGGTCAGAAACAGAACCGGGTGCCCACATCTGGCCGCTTTTGCCAGATGTGGGCACCCGCAGATTCCACTCAGCCGATCCAGATCATCCCTCTGTGCTCTCCCTGTTCTCTGTGGTGAGAGCCTTTCAAACCCCAAACTCAAATGCTCCCTGCACCGGCCAAACCGGCTCCGCTGTCTTCCCCACCCTCTCCTCGAACCGCGCCTCCAGCCCATGCCTCTTCACCACTGCCTTCACCAGCGCCGCCACCCGCTCCCGATACGCCTTCGACACAAACGCCCGATCGCCGTACCGCGCCGCATACATCGGCTCCAGCGCCGGAAAATGCTCCCGCACAAACCGCAGAAACACCCCCTTCGAGCAAGGCTTCAAAAACAGCGGCTGCGCTGCGAAAAAGCACGCCCCTGCCTTCTTCGCCCGCCGCGCCATCGCCTCCAGAGCCCGCGGCGTATCCGTAATCCCCGGCATCAGCGGCGAACACAGGATCCCCACCCGCAATCCCGCCGCCCGCAGCCGCTCCACCGTCTGAAACCGCAGATCGGGACGCGGCGCCCGCGGCTCCAAAATCCGCGCCAGCCCCGCATCCGGCGTGGTAATCGTCAGGCACACGCTGAGCCGGTTTCGCTCCGCAATCCGCACCAGCAAATCCATATCCCGCTCGATCAGCGTCGCCTTGGTCACAATCCCCAGCGTCAATCCCTTCCGCTCCGCCAGCACCTCCAGCAAACTCCGCGTCACCTTCGCCGTCCGCTCCACCGGCTGGTAAGGATCGGTCGCCGTTCCCAGCCCGATCGACTCCCCCGTCCGCACCTGCCCCAGCTCCTGCCGCAGCAGCCACGCCGCATGCTGCTTGATATAGATCTCCCGCTCGAACAGTTCGAAAGCATTGCTCTCGCCTCCAGGCTCCCGGCCCCCAGCTCCCGACTTCTCCGGATGAATGAACTCGTGCGTGTACCGCGCATAGCAGTACCGGCAGCCGAACTCGCACCCCCGGTATGGGTTGATGGTCCATGTCATCCAGGGCATCCGCTTCGAGACGGTCCGATTCAGCACCGATCGCGGCGCCAGCGTCCGAAACACCACCAGCTTCCGCTCTCCGGCGCTCTCGCCCTCGGCCGCCAGCCGCGCAATCCCCACCGGGCGCGCGGCAGAGTTCTGTCCCACGATGGGAAACAGAGCCGGCACGTCGGCCGCCGCGGCTACAGCGAAAAGGCCCTCCGCCCCTGCGGACGCTGCCGGCTTTTTGAGTAGATTCGCCTTTTGTTCGCCCATGCGGACAAACTACGCCCATCGCAGCTCCGCCGTCAAGCGCCCTCGCCAGGCTCCTTTGCGCCGGAGGGGCACGGCATCCTACAGTCAGGGACAACGGCCTGACACGGGTCACCCGCTATTGCCATCCGCCACCCGGCTCCCGGCTCCGAGCTAATCTGTAGCCTGTAACCTGAAACCCGAAACCTGAGGTATCCATGCCCGACTTCAAAGGCGCCGCCATCACCTGGCTTGGACACGCCACCGTCCTCATCCAAACCGCGAAGGGCACCACGATCCTCATCGACCCCTTCCTCGAGCACAATCCCAAATTCCCCAAAGGCTTCAAGCTCCCCGAAAAAATCGACCTCCTTCTCGTCACCCACGGCCATATGGACCACATTGCCGACGCCGTCCCCGTCGCCAAAAAGCATGGCCCCGCCGTCATCGGCATGGTCGAGCTGATCAGCTTTCTGCAATCTAAAGGCGTCCCCGAAGACCGCGCCATCGGCATGAACGTCGGCGGCTCCCATCGCCACGACGACGTCACCCTCACCCTCACCGAAGCCCGCCACTCCTCCGGCATCAGCGACGGCGACAAGACCCTTTATGGAGGCGATCCCGCCGGCTTCGTCATCGCCATCGACAACGGCCCCGTCCTCTACCATGCCGGCGACACAGGCGTCTTTTCTGACATGCAGCTCATCAGCGACCTGCATCACCCGGAGATCGCCATGCTGCCCATCGGCGACCACTACACCATGGGCCCCAAAGCCGCCGCCGTCGCCGCAAAATTCCTCGGCGCAAAGACCCTCCTGCCGATCCACTGGGGAACCTTCCCCGCCCTGACCGGCAACCCCGCCGCCTTAGAAAAAGAACTCGCCGGCACCGGCGTAGAAGTGATTCACACCGACCCCGGCCAAACCCTTCGCTAAGCCGGGACGCAGGAGCCGGGAGTTTGGAGCCGGGAGCCGGGTGCCGGGAGCCGGGTGCTTGGAGCCGGGAGTTTGGAGCCGGGAGCGGGTGCCGGGTGCACGATTCCGGGTGCCCCATCCTTGTCGCGCAGCGTTGTTGTGCGCGACAGGGTGGGAAGCCGCCAGTCTCCACATGCCCCCAGCATCAGCGCACAACCCGGGCCTCCTACATCTGGCCGGTTTTGCCAGATGTGGGAGCCCCGATCCAGCGCCATCGGCAAACAAAAATCCCATGTCTCCCCGGAGACATGGGATTCCCTAAACTCCAACTCTAAACCTGCATCCGTCTCTCCCGGCTCCCGGCTCCCGCTCCCGGCTCCCGGCTCCCGGCTCCCGGCTCCCGGCTCCCGGCTCCCGGCTCCCGGCTACAGGCTACCGGCTACCGGCTGCCTCCTGCTCCTGCACTTCCTCAATCAGCTCATCGGAATACTTCTCCCGATTCTCCGGCACAATCAGCACAGGACACCGCACCGCCGCCACTACCTGCGCCACCGTGCTGTGCTCCAGATCGTGCTCCTGGTGCTCCAGCGACGGAGCCCCCAGCACAATCAGATCCGGCCCCAGATGCTGTGCCGCCTTCACGATCTCCTCCGCCGGCTCGCCGCCCGTCACCACGTGATCCACCGGAATCGTGTGCGACTCGTTAAACGGCGCCAGAAACCGCAGCCGCTCCAGGCAGTTGGGACACTCCTCATGCCGCCCGCACCGCGCCGTGTGCATCACGATCAGGTGCCGTCCCGCAATCCTCTGCGCATAGTGCAGCGCGCTCAGCGACGCCAGCGAGAAATCCGTGGCCGTCAGCACATTATTCCAGTGACCCAAAGCCCGCGGCGGGTCCGTTTCGTCCGGAGCCACGGTCAGAATCGCACACGGCGCCTCGGCCAGCAGCTGCCGCGTCACCCGCCCCAGCGCCGCTCGTCCCGCGCCGGTCACCGCCCGGGTCCCCAGCACCAGCAGGGCTGCCTTGTGGTCCCGCAGCGACAGCAGAATCCGCTCGCACACAATCCCCGTCTCCACCCGCGAGTGCACCGGGATCCCCTGCTGCCGTACCTCCGCTTCAATCCGCGCCAGTTCCTCCCGCGCGGCCTTGTCGCGCTGCACCGAGGGCGGAGCCCCCTCAGGAAACGCGTACCCCACCGGATCGATGACGTGGATCAGCAGCAGTCGCGCATGCTGCGCGCGCGCCAGCTCCTGCGCGCACCGCAGCGCCGCCGACGCCCCCTCGGAAAAATCGGTTGCCGCCACAATCGTGCGGAACGGAAACCGCTGCGCCCCGCGCAAAACCGTGGTCTGTGGATGAGAATGCGATACATGCCCACTGGAAGCTGGCATAAGCGAAAGCCTCCCTTCCTCTCAGGCTTGCCCTGAAACTACGCTTCGCTGCCACGCCCCATCCGTGACGAAGGTCACCCCAACCTGTGACCCTCCGCACACCGCCGGTGCCCCAGCATCCGGGTGCCCCATCCTCGTCGCCTCGTGCCCTTTGAGGCGACAGGGTGGGAAGCCATCCATCGCAACCCGCGCCCCCCGGACCAAGCCACGACCCCGGGTGCCCCATCTGGCTGCTTTGGCCCAGATGTGGGAAGCCGATCCTCCTCCTGCCTCAAACCACCGGCGGTCCTTCGATAATCGCGGCAATCTACCGGCAGGCCACCCGAATATCCTGCGACGCGACAATCTGCCACCGCCCGCCGCGCTTCAGCCACGTGTCCGTCCACACCTGGCACACCTTCGCATCCGGCTGGGACGCGTCCTTCCCCACAGCGTGCTCGCTCCCATACACCAGCGCCACGCTGTCTCCGAAAAAGCGCACCCGCGTCTCGTCCAGACCGCAATCCCGCGCGATGTGCGGGCCCTTCTCGTCCCGCAGCTCGTCGGCCTTGGTAAAGCGCAATCCCCGCGTGGACGTGCCCTCGAAATCCTCCGCCAGCAACCGGCTCACGATGCCGTTGTTGACGCACACCCCCTCCGCCCACTTCCGCTCCATCTCGATCATGGACTGCGCCGCCGGATCGTCCGCCGCCGCCCAGTGACTCTGCTGCGCCATCGCCGGCGCCACCCACACCACCGCCGCCAGAACCCAGATCCCTGCACAGTTTTTTCGCATGCCGAGAATCCTACACGCCCCGCGCCTCACCGCAGCGTCCCGCCCGGATGAAACGTCACCACCAGATCCACCGCCTGCGTGTCTTCGTGTTCGTATGCCATGAACGACGCCGACCACCCGTCCAGCGAGTGCAGCTGATTTTTGTACCGGTTCAGAAACTGCGGCACCACCACCGCGTCGTACACATCGCCCTCGTGCAGCGGCCAGCAGTGCCGAACCTCCTCCGTCTGCTGGTCATTCAGATTCACCAGTGTGAGCCTGCCCATGTGAAACACCGGTCCCGGCTCGACCGCAATCGCATAATCCACCGTGCGCCTTCCCGCATCGAGCGTGGGCGTGGCGTCCACCTTCGCGCGCAGATAGCCCCTGCTCTTATAAGCCGCTGCCAGCTGCGCCAAAGTGCCGCGCAGCAAATCCTCATTCGCGATATCCGCCAGGTGCAGCTTTGCCATCTTGTTGAACGCCTCTGCGCTCACCACCGCATCCCCGGCGAAATGCATCCCCCGCACCCGATACTGCGCTCCCTCCATCACCGTCGCGCTCACCGGCACCAGAATCTTCCCCTCCGCTGCCTCCGGTGCGCCGTGGGTGAAGCCGCTTACGCTTTCGTTCAGATAGCCCTGCCGGTGATAAATCGCCCGCAGCGCCGTCCCCAGCGTCGCCTCCGTCGCTGGATCGAACGTCTGCCCCTCCGCCGCCTTCTGAATCGCCAGCACCGGCTCCGCCCACTCCGCGCTCACACCGGAGAGGTGCACGCTGCCCACCTGCACCGCCGGCGCGTCGATGTGGAACTCCACCACAGGCGCATTGGTCTTTCCATCCTGCCCCGGCGTGCCCGTCACCGTCGCCGTCACGCCCTTCTCCGCCAGCAGCGCCGTCAGCGCCGCCGCCACCGCCCGCTGCATCGCGCTTTCCGGCGGCACCGACCCGTGAAACAGCGGCACCTTCGTCGCCACCGCCGCATCCAGCGCCGCCGCGTCCCACCAGGGAAAGTTATCGAACCGCACCGGCTCCATCGTCGCCGCCGGCTTCAGCGCGTAATTCAAATCGATACCGTCAAAGGAGAACCGCACATCGGAGAACATCCCCGTGTCGATCAGCTTCTGCGCCGCTGCCTGGATCTCCACCTGGCCCACCGCAGTGCCCGGCTTCAGACCGCTCACCGCCAGCAACTCCGCCTGGCTCTCTGTCACGCCGGAGAAGGTGATTTTTTTCGGAGCATATTTCTGGGCCGAAAGCGCAGAGGCGAAGGTCAGAAACCCAAGGCAGAGAAGAGCCAATTTCCATCGCGGAACCGACATGACCGTCACGATATAGGCGCCTGTCCTGGCTGCGCTACATAAAACTGTGAATTCACGTCCCGGCGTCCCCGGCCCCTACTCGTAGCGAAGCGCCGTCAGTGGATCGATCCGCGAAGCCCTGCGCGCCGGCAGATACCCGGCCAGCAGCCCGGCCGCTATCAGAATCGCCACCCCGGCCGCCAGACTCACCGGGTCCGTGCCGCTGACGCCATAGAGCAGCTTCCCCGTCAGTCGCCCGCCCGCCAGCGCAGCCGGCAACCCGATCGCAATGCCGGCTGCCACCAGCATGGCAATCTCGCGCATGACCTGCCAGGCCACCGCTGAGCGCCTCGCGCCCAGAGCCATGCGAATGCCGATCTCCCCGGTGCGCCGCCCGACCAGGTACGACATCACACCGTAGATCCCGATACAGGAGAGAAACACGGCCACCAGCGCGAAGAACGCCGACAGCTCCGCAATCAGCGTCTCGTTCGTATACGAGCGCGCCACCTGCTCGCCGAGCGTCTCCACATCGCTGATGGGCAGCGTGGGATCGATGCTCCTGATCGCGTCCTGCACCTCTTTCGAAACCGCCCCCAGATCGCCCGAGTAGCGCACCTCGAAGTCGCCGAACCCCCACTCCCGCTGCGTGTACGGCATGTAATCGATGTACTGCACGGGCTCGGTGAGGCCTCCAAACTTCACGTCGCGGGCCACGCCAATCACCTGGATCTGCACGGGTGTATCGCCGTCGTCCGCCGAACCGATCGTGTAAGTGCGCCCAATCACCGACCCGGCCGGGAACAGATCCCGCGCCATCTGCTCGCTGATGATCGCAACCCGTTGCGATGTCCCCGTGTCCTGCGCCCCGAAGGTTCGCCCCTCGATGAGAGGAATCTGCATGACCCGCAGATAATCGTTGCCGATGATGTTGTGCTTCACGTTCACATCGCGGCTCAGCTGCCGGTCAGGGACCCGCATGCTTGTGTTCCAGCTTCCCTCCTCGAACCGGAAAGCGGAAAAACTCGCCGCCTGCACACCCGGCAGCGCCTCAACACGCGCCTCGATCTCTTTAAACAGCGCCGTCTCGCGCGGGTCTTTGTCTTTGAACCCCTTCGCGTCCGAGTCGATCCGCAGCGTCAACACGTGGTCCGGATTGAACCCCGTGCTCACATGGCTCAGATTGATCAGCGTGCGCTGGAACAGGCACGCCCCCACCGTCAGCAGCAGCGAAATCGCCACCTGCGCCACCACCAGGATCCTCGCCAGCGGCGTGCGCCGGCTGCCCGCCGATCCTCCCCGTCCGCTCTTCAGGTTCTCCGTCAGCTGCAGGCGCGTCGCCCGCAGCGCCGGCAGCGTCCCGAACAGCAGCGCAGTACCAACCGTAACCGCGCACGTGAAGGCCAGCAGCCGCGGGTTTACGCTCACGTCCAGCGGAATCGTCTGCCGCCCCTGCGAAATCATCCGCAGCAAAACGCGATTGGCCCCCGCCGCAAAGGCGATGCCCAGCGCACCGCCGGCAATAGCCAGCAGCAGACTTTCCGTCAGCAGCTGTCGGATGATCCGCATCCGCCCTGCGCCCAGCGCCTGCCGCACCGCCAGCTCCCGCGCCCGCGCCGTCGAGCGCGCCAGCAGCAGGTTGGCGATATTCGCGCAGGCGATCAGCAGAACCAGCGCCACAATCCCCATCAGAATCTTCAGCGGCTCGGAGTATTCGCTGCGCAAATCGGAGAGCCCGCGTTCCATGCTCTCCAGCTGCACGTGCGCGTGGTTCAGGTCCGCCAGGTTGTCTTTCGATAGTCGCGCGTCGGGAAAGCTCAGCAGGATCGCCTTGAACAGCACATTCGTATCGGCTGTCGCCTGCGTCACGCTCACCCCCGGCTTCAGCCGCCCGATAATGTACAGCGATTCTGAAAAGTCGTTTTTGTCCGCACCCCAGTGCGGCGGAATCACCCCTGCCATCGACAGCGGCGCCCACGCATCCGGCAATTCGCCCACCACCGTACCGAAAAACTCCGGTGGCGCGACGCCCACAATCTGATAAACCACATCGCCCAGCCGCAGCGTGTGGTGCAGAACGCCGGGATCGCCGCCCAGATCCCGCTTCCAGAAGCGGTCGCTGATCACCACCACCGGATGATCGCCCTCGCTGGAGTCGTCCGCGTCATCGAGCACCCTGCCTCTCTGCGCGCCCACGCCCAGCGTTTGAAAAAAGTTACCGGATACCGTCTGCACCTGCAGCGGCTGCGGCTCGCTCTGCTCGTCCACGAACCCGTGCACACTGTTCGTCATGCTGAAGGTCGCCGCCGTGTCGGAAAAAACCGCATTCCTCCTGCGGAACTCGCGATAAAACGGATACGAATACAGATCCGTGCTGGCAAAGCTGTCCGTAATGCCCGCTGAGTCTCCCACGCCCAGTTTCACCAGTTGCTGCGGGTTCTTCACCGGAAGCGATCGCAGCATCACTGCATTGAGAAAGCTGAAAATCGCCGTGTTCGCGCCAATCCCCAGCGCCAGCGACAGCAGCGCGATGGCCGTAACACCTGGCGTGCGCGCCATGAACCGCAGACCGTAGCCGGCATCCTGCAGCAGCGTCTCCAGCCACTCCCAGCCCCACGCTCGCTGGCTTTCCTCACGCAGCCGCGTTGGGTTGCCGAATCGCTTTAACGCCGCGCGCCGAGCCGTCTCCGCATCCGCGCCCGCGGCCATCTGCTGCTCTCGCCGCAAATCCACATGCAGGCGCATCTCTTCGTCCAGATCGCTCTGGAACCGTCCCCGGTGGAACAACATCTGCAGCCGCCGCTTGAGTTCTCCGCTCAGGCTCATGGCTCCTCCTTACGCGGTTTCCAGAACGCGCACGATGGCGCCCATCACGCGCTCGAACTGCGAGATCTCCAGGCCCAGTTGTCTTTTGCCGGCGAGCGTCAGCGTGTAATAACGCGCGCGGCGATTGCCCGCCGTCACGCCCCACTCCGCCGTCGCCCAGCCCTGGATCAGCATCCGCTGCAGTGCGGGATACAGCGAACCCTCTTCCACCTGCAACACCTCATCCGAGCAGCTCAGGATCGCTTCCGCGATTTCGTAGCCATGCAGCCGCCCGCGCGCCGCCAGCGTTTTCAGGATCAGCAGGTAGAGCGTGCCTGGAGGGATTTCGTCGCGACTCTTATCGGCAGCGGCTTTTCGACGGATCAGAGCGGTCATGGGCGTCTCCCCACTACTGACATAGATAGACTATGCCAGTCTGGCCCCGACACAACCGAATGTCAAGCGATGCGCCTTCGCCGCTCGCGCACTTGAATGGACCAAATTCACGGCCGAACCGCGGCGTATGACGGGTCCCTCCGCACCATTCGTAACCGTGACAGGTCCAAAAGCTGGCAGCAAACCCGGCCAAGCCTCGGATTCTGAACCTGGTAGAGCCAAAAAAAGGCCGTCGAAAGACGGCCTTTTCTTTTTGCAACGGCGACCAGCACCCGGCACCCGGCTACCGGCTACCGGCGACCGGCGACCGGCTGCCCCTAAACCCTCTCGATCACCACCGACTCCAGCACCACCGGCTTCGCCGGCTTGTCCGACCGGTCGCGCGACACCTTCGAGATCTTGTCCACGATCTCCTGGCCTTCGACCACTTCGCCGAAAATGGTGTGCTTGCCGGTCAACCAATCCGTTCCGGCCACCGTGATGAAGAACTGCGAGCCGTTGGTGTTCGGCCCGGCATTGGCCATGGCCAGCTTGCCCTTCTTGTCGAAGCGGTGCGCCGACCCCTTCGTCTCGTCCTCGAACTTGTAGCCCGGGCCGCCCATACCGTTGCCCGCCGGATCGCCGCCCTGGATCATGAAGTCCGGAATCACGCGATGAAAAACGGTGCCGTCGTACAGCTTGTCCTGGCTCTTCGCCCGGGTCGTGGGGTGCGTCCACTCCCGCTTGCCCTCGGCCAGCTCGGTAAAGTTGGCCACGGTCTTCGGCGCTTCCTTCTCGAACAGGCGGCACACCACCTGTCCTTCGCTGGTGTTGAATACGGCATACGTTCCTGACTCTCGACTCATACAAACTCCTCGGGGTGGATTTTAGAAACTGGGGATTTACGGCTGTTGCGGGGCCGGGCTCGGTGCATTCGCGGGAGCACTCGGCGCCGGGGGCACCGGCTGTCCCGCCGGAATCACCGTCACCTTATTCAGCACGACCGGATCGAGCGGCTTGTCATTGCTGTCGCGATTCACCCGGGCGATCGACTTCACCACCCAGACGCTGGGATCGTCGCACTGCCCGAAGATCGTGTAGTGCTGGTCCAGCGTGGGCTGCGGGGTTTCGGTGATGAAGAACTGGGACCCGTTGGTATCCGGACCGGAATTGGCCATGGCCAGCCGTCCCGGCACGTCGAAATTGAGATTGGGATCGAACTCATCGTTGAACGCATAGCCTGGGCCGCCCTCGCCGGTGCCCAGCGGATCGCCGCCCTGGATCATGAACTCGGGAATCACCCGATGAAACGTGGTCCCGTCGTAGAACGGCTTGCCCTGCATCTTCTGGTGCGTCTTTGGATCGGTCCACGCTTTCGTGCCCGTCGCCAGCCCGACGAAGTTGGCGACCGCTTCCGGCGCCTCCTTGTCGAACAGCTTGCAGGTCATCCGCCCCATGCTGGTATCGAACAGCACGGTCGGCCCAGTCGGGATGGGAGATGCATGCGACTCCGGAGCAGCGGGTAGCTCCTGCGCCGGCGCGTTCTCGTTAGGCGTTTCCTGGGCAGATGGGGTCTGCTGCTGGCTGGAAGGAGCCGGTGCGTCGGGAACGGTAGATTGCTGCGCGAAAACAGTGCAGGAGAACAGAACGGCAGCCGAAAACGTAAGCGAAAAACGGGAGGCGAATCGGGTTGAAATCATCCGTCTTCAAGACTACGGCATCGGCCGCCGCCCTGTCGCTCCCCGCTCCCAGCTCCCAGCTCCCGGCTCCCGGCCACCGGCCACCGGCTACCGGCTACCGGTATAGCTCACGTGCCAGATCGACCCCGACCCATCGTCGGTCACGAACAGCGATCCGTCCTTCGCCACCGTCACGCCCACAGGCCGCCCCCACACATGGCCGTCGGGCGTGGTAAACCCGGTGAGGAAATCCTCGTATTCGCCGGTGGCATGGCCGCTCTTGTCCATCGGCACGCGGATCACTTCATAGCCCGCGCGCTTCGACCGGTTCCACGATCCGTGCTCGGCCGCGAAGCCATCCCCCTTGTACTCTGCCGGGAACTGCGAGCCCTCGTAGAACAGCAGCTCCAGCGAGGCGAAGTGCGGCTCCAGCAGCACGTCGGGCGTGATGACCTTGCTCTGCAGCTCGGGATGCTTCCCCTTCTGCCGCGGATCCCACTGCCCGCCGTGCTCGCCCATGTAGAACCACGGCCAGCCGTAGAAGCCGCCTTCCTGGATGTGCGTGATGTAGTCCGGCACAAGATCGTCGCCGAGCATGTCGCGCTCGTTGGTCGAGCACCACAGCTCGCCGGTGATGGGATTGATCGCCTCGCCCACGCAGTTGCGAATGCCGTAGGCATAGACCTTCACAAATTTGCCCTCGGGCGTGAACTCCAGCACGTTGGCCCGGTGGAACTCTTCGGGATGCGTGTCCGGATCGTCGTCATTCGAGTGCGACCCGACCGAGACGAACATCCGCTGGCCATCTTTGGAAAAGGCGATGTCGCGGGTCCAGTGGCCGCCCCCACGCAACCGTCCACCGCCCGGCAGGTCGGCCAGCTTCTCCGCCGGACCCCGCGCCTTCAGGTCGCCATTCTGATACGGGAACCGCACCACCGAATCCGTGTTGCCGATATAGACCCACTTCGGGTGCGGCCCCGCCGGGTAGAACCGGATCCCGAAGGGTTGGCTCAGTCCGTCCGCGAACGTCGAGACCTGCTTCGGCTTCCCGTCCGCGCCCACGCCGCGAAACACCATGATCTTGTTCTGATAGCTGATCGCCACGAACAGGTCCCCGTTCGGCGCGGTCCGAATCAGTCGCGGCTGGTCAAGACCGGTGTAATACTGATCGACCTTGAAGCCCTTCGGCGCCTCCGGCCACGCATTCGCCGGCCGCGACACCATGTCCGCGCCGTTGTCCACGCCTTTGGTCGCGTACGGCTCCGGCAGATCGGCCACCGTCAGATGCCGGCGCACACCGGGGTGCTCTTCCGAGTAGTTCGTATACGCCTGCTGTCCGGTCAGCACCTTGCCATGGGGACCGTCGGCAAAGGCCGCCAGCGGCAGCGCCAGGGCCAGCAGCCCCAGGGAAATGGAAAGCTTCTGCATGATTCCTCCGGTTGGGTTGGACATCCGGGAGCCGCGGCTCGCTCAATTCCCGCGGACAAACGTGCGTATCTTCCAGATGCTCCCCAATGACGTTCGGATACTTTATGGAGACGGAGCCAGCGGAGTTTTCCCGGCATCCGGGACGCCCATCTTCTTCAGGTCCTGCGGGGCGTTCATCATCCGCTGCACCAGCGCCGTCGGTATGCTCGCGGTCAGCACGGCCTGGTTCCGGTGCCGCTCCACCTCAATGCTGTTGAGGAACGCCTGCACATTGGAATCGAACGCCGGTGGGCCGCCGGCCGCTCCGGCCGTATTCTCCATCGACTTCACCAGCACCAGGATGGTCTGCATGGACTCGGTGGTGTCCGCCGCCGCCGAATCGCTGGGGGCGATCTCCTCGATGCGCAGGTGGATCTTGCCGATCCAGCTCAGCGAAGCGATAAACATCGCGTCGACCGGCAGCGGCAGCCGCAGCCCGAAAATGCGCGCGCCGCCATTGTTCCCCAGCGGCAACGCAATCTGCCCGATCCCCCAGGCCACCGACAGCAGCGGCACCTTCGAGTAGTTCCTCGCCAGCAGCGACGAGCCCGCGAACGGCAGCGCCGCCGTCCGGTACCGGTCGATCATGGAGTGGATCATCTCCGGCGACGGATAATTGCTCACCGCGACGATGTCATAGCCCAGCAGGGCCACGCGCACCGTGCGCCCGTCGCTGGGGATGTTGTAGATGGTGCGGCCGGCGTAGGTTTCCTGGGATGCGGCGATGCTCGCCAGATACGCCGCCAGACGGCGGCCGTCAAAGTGCCCGACGAAGGCGTCGGAGAAGGCCACCGAGCCGTTCGGACCATTCGGATCGTTCATCCGATGCAGGGCAAAGGCCGCATTGTCCAGATCGCGCTCGAACTCAATCCCGGTGGCGTCGATGAACCGCTGATACTCCGGCGAATGCGCGACCGGGTGCTGGTCGAAGTGGGTGGCGGCGCGCAGCGGGCGCAGGTTGATGTAGACGATGCCGTCGGACTCCGGCAGCAGGCGTGCCGCTTCCGGGGGCGCCTCTTTGCGGAGATAGATCGCGCCGCCGAGCAGCACCAGGATGACAACCACAATGGCAATGGAGAGCTTCGTGCGCCGGCGAGTCATCGGAATTGGAGAGCGTCCCTATCATCTCACCCGGCCGGCCCTCTGCAACATGCGTCGCGGGCTTCCTGCAATACTTTTCCCGCCCCAGCCGCCTTCCCGCAGCCGCGGAGAACTGTCGAAAGGCCAGCCCGTTCGCCGCATTGCGAGCCGCCTTTTCGTGTGATATTTTCTATGCTGTACCCGCTGAACGAAGAACGCAGAAGTGTGCCTTCGGACTGCGGGTGCGAGGCTGTCCGGGCTGGCGTAGCTCAGCTGGTAGAGCATCTGATTTGTAATCAGAGGGTCGGGGGTTCAAATCCCTTCGCCAGCTCCACGATCCGGCCACGGAGAGTCAGGGCGGGATTTCCTTCGCAAAGATCCTCGAGCCAGGCAAGCGTTGTCGCCGGAAGCTTCCGGAATGCCGAAGGGTGCCCGAAACGAGTTTGGAACGAGCGGATGGTGCTCCGTCGGGTGAGCCCGTTTCATCCCGTCATCAGCTCCAGGCTGGAGCGGAGCGGGCAGAGTTGGTTGTGAAGGGCTGATGTAGCTCAGTTGGTAGAGCACTCCCTTGGTAAGGGAGAGGTCACCGGTTCAATCCCGGTCATCAGCTCCAGGCTTTCCGCACAGGTGGCCGAGTGGTTAATGGCAGCAGACTGTAAATCTGCCGCTCTTTGGAGCTACGGAGGTTCGAATCCTCCCCTGTGCACCAGGTGTTCGGCGGTGAAACGCCGGCGCAGGCTGGGTGAATCGCGGCGCACGCGCTGGGAAGGCGCGGGCCAGGCGAGAGGGTTCTGACGAGAGCCAAAGGCGCGAAGTCAAACCCTCAAGAAAGACCCTACGGAGGTTCGAATCCTCCCCTGTGCACCAGGTTTGTTCGACGCCGCGCATCGGGCGCGGCTGGTTCTTGCCGGGTTGGGGGTTGTCCTATGCAGATCGAGGGTACTAAGCGCAAGCTGCTCGCGCTGGCCTCGCTCGCAGCGCTCGCCGCCCTCGCCTGGACCACGTTGGATCCCGGCAGAGTCCGGCTGTTGGTGGTGGTTTTGTTGGGAGGATTTGCTTTTCGCATCAGTCTGATGACCCGCAAGGTGCCAGATGAAGAAGCGGTGGAAGAGCCTGCGGAATTAACGAAGGGGTAGGTGCAGCCTTCGCAGGATCAATGGCGGGTTCACCGGTTTTTCGTAACCCTAAACGCTGTACGCTAAACGCTGTTTTTCAGGCTGAACTAACGAAGGGATAGGCGCAGTATCGCGGGATAGACGGCAGGTTTTCTAAACCCTAAACTCTAAACGCTGCTGTTCCAGGCGGGAGTAACTCAGTGGTAGAGTCACAGCCTTCCAAGTCGAGGCGATTGGCGGGCGTGAACGAAGCGAAAGCGAAGTGGGAGTCCGCCGCCGAGATCCTGACCCTGAGCAAGTCGCCGAGAGGGCGACGAGTCGAATGGGGAAGGACCTCACGCGGCACAAACGCGGGAGTAACTCAGTGGTAGAGTCACAGCCTTCCAAGCTGTTGGTCGCGGGTTCGATTCCCGTCTCCCGCTCCAGAATCTCGGGTCAGGTGAGGATTTGAAAGGGCACGGTTTTAGCTTTCCGGATCAATCGGGCAATCCTGGGGCTTCGGTCCCTGAGGGAAGTCAGGCAATCATGTACGAGCAGGCAGCGATTCCGGTTCAGAACGAGGCGACCTTCACCGTGGTCCGCCAGGCGATGGATGAGGCCTTTGCGCCCGAACAGGCAGCGCGCTTTCTCCGCCGCGTGGAGAGCGCAAGGCTGCGGGTTCGCCAGTTCGAGGCAGTCCTGGCTCACGGCTTGCTGGGCTCTCCGGCGCAGGCGGCGTATGCCGCTCTGGGCGATGCCGACCGCGGCCAGATTCGCGAGCAGTACCTGCGCAGGGTAGAGAAAGTGGCGCCGGAAGTCCGGCAGAAGTATTTCCGGTTGTACGCGGGTTATTGAGCCCCGCCCCCGGCCGAGATGATTTTTGTAAGCAGTCTTTGGAGAGGAAACAAGTATGGCGAAGGAAAAGTTTGACCGGTCGAAGCCGCACGTAAACGTGGGGACGATTGGGCACATTGATCACGGGAAGACGACGTTGACGGCGGCCATCACGAAGGTGCTGTCGAAGCACAATCCGAAGATTGCGTTTCGCTC
>DATASQ010000031.1:0-55635 GCA_036269135.1 Acidobacteriaceae bacterium | reverse complement strand
TCGGCCCGGATCAGTTGCTGTTCGAGTCGTCGCGGCGGTGCAGCGTTGGGCGATCGTTGCCGTCGTCGGTCGTGGTGCTGGCGCGGCGAAGGGTCGGCTTGCCCTTGCGGTTATCGACCAGGCGACGCTTGTTCTCGATGCGGGCCAGCCGCGCCTTGACATCGTTGAACTCCGAGGTGGTGACCAGGTATTGGTCGCGCGGCGGCAGGATGGTGGCGATTTCTTCCTCGGACTTCTCGATGCGGTCCGGGGTCTGGGGGTGATCCTCGAAGACCTTGGCCACAATGCCGGGCTTCTGCTTCTCCAGGTTCTCGATCTTCTCGAAGAAAGCCACGAAGGCCTGCGGGTCGTAGCCGGCGCGATACATGTACTGGATACCGAGGTAGTCGGCCTGGGCTTCAAACTCGCGCGAGAATTCGAGGAAGGTGACGGGGATCATGAGCTGGGCGGCTTCGTAGATGCCGTAGCCGGTCCAGCTGTAGCCGGTCATCATGATGAGCGGCACCATGCCGATCTGGGCGTAGTTGGCGCGGGTCATCTCGCGGGCGGCGTGATGGGCGCAGACGTGCGAGATTTCGTGCGCCATGACGCCAGCCAGCTCGGCCTCCTCGTCGGCGGCCAGGATCAGGCCGGCGTTCACATAGAAGAAGCCGCCCGGCAGCGCAAAGGCGTTGATCTGATCCGTATCGATGACCTTGATGGTGAAGGGCACCTTGCAGTCGGAATTCTTGACGAGGTTCTGGCCGATGCGGTTCACATATTCCGTGACGACGGGATCGGTGATAAAGCGGGTGCTCTTCTCGATCATGTCGGCGTACTGCTTGCCCATCTTGATTTCCGACTCGGTCGAGTACCAGTTGCCCATGCCGCGTCCGCCGATGTTGCGAGTGCCGACGGCATTCACGTCCTCGATGCTGCCGGCTTTCACGCCGGGCATCTGGCCGTCCTTCAGGGGTTCGACCTGCTTGAAGGGGTTCACGTTGGGATCGGTGAAGGGCTTGCCGTTGATGATGGGGGCGGCGGCGGCATCGTCGGTGCGGGCGGGGGGCGGAACGGGCAGCTGATCGGAGCAGAGATCGCCGTTTTTGGTATGCAGCACCGGGCCGGAGCAGTCCTGGGCGGGCTCGGCCGCCGGCTTGGCGTCCGACGGGGCCAAGGAAGGCGCGGCGGGCGCGGGAGACTGCGCGGCGGGCGCGGAAGACGGAGGCGTGCTGCTGGAGGTCTGGCCCCAGGCGAAGGCGCCGGTGAGTGCCAGGGCCGCTCCGACGAGAAGGTTGAATTTAAGCTTTGGGGCGGGCATTGGGGCGAACCCTCCTGCAGGAACCACACGGAACCCTGCGGTGTTAGACGTAGTATGCGCCATTTCGGTGGGCAGTGTCTCGGGACATCTTTTTGAGGCAGGAGGGGTGTCAGATTCTCGTAACAGGCGACTCCTATACTCAGCGGGAAACGGTCTCCAGCACCTGGGGATGACCGCCGACGGAGGCTGGCATGGAGATGGTGGGGGTACGACGGGCGGGGAAACGCTGGCATCGCCTGTACCGGGAGGTCCGGCTGGTGGGGCAGGCGCTGCAGTCGCCGCACCACCCGGTTTTCGCCCACATCGTGGCCATCCGGCGGTGCAATCTGGCCTGCACGTATTGCAGCGAGTTCGACACCTTCTCTCAACCGGTTCCGACCGAGGAGATGGTGCGGCGGATCGACCGGCTGGCCGAGCTTGGGACGACGGCGGTCACGATCACCGGCGGCGAAACGCTGCTGCATCCTGAAATCGAGACGGTCATTGCGCGGATTCGGCAGCACGGCATGATGGCGATCATGATCAGCAACGGTTATCTGCTGAGCGTGGATCGGATTCGGAGCCTGAACCGGGCGGGGCTGGACCGGCTGCAGATCAGCATCGACAACGTGGAGCCGGACAAGGTTTCCATGAAGAGCCTGCGCGTGCTGGACCAGAAACTGCGCTGGCTGGCGCAGTACGCGGAGTTCCAGGTGCATATCCACTCGGTGGTGGGCGCGGGGACGTCCAAGCCGGCCGATGTACTGACCATCCAGCGGCGGGCGAAGGAGCTGGGGCTGGGCAGCAGCGCGGGGATCGTGCACGATCCGACGGGGAAGATGCAGGGGATCGATCGGGAATCGCGGGAGGTGCTGGAGGCGGTGGAGCGGGAGACGAAGCCGCTGTTCAACTTTGCGCGGCACAATCCCTGGCGCAAAAACCTGCTGATGGGCAAGCCCAACGACTGGCATTGCCCGGCCGGGGGGCGCCACCTGTACATCTGCGAGGACGGTTTGGTGCATTACTGCATGGCACAGCGGGGGCATCCGGCGATCCCGCTGGCGCAGTACAGCCAGGAGGATCTGGAGCGGGAGGCAAAGACGCCGAAACCGTGCGCGCCGTACTGCACGATTTTCTGCGTACACCGGATTGCGCTGGTGGATCAGATCCGGACCGAGCCGCGACGGGTTCTGGCGCAGCTCTTCCCTGCCGATGGAGGGGCGCGGGCGCCGCTGCCCGTGCGGGCGCTGACGGCGGTCTTTGCGCCAGCCAATCCCTCGGCGGGCGGACGGCTGCTGCGCAAGGCGGCACTGCGGGTTCTGCGGATTGGATAGCGTCAGGCAGCGCGGCGGGCCGCGGTGGTGTGGCGACGGTAGGTTTGTCTGGAGATGGCCAGGCGGTCGCAGATGACCTGAACCGGGGCTCCGGCTCCGCGCTGCTCGGCAATTTGCAGCTCGAGGCGCTTCTCGCGGCCGATGACCTGCTGGTAGTAGCCCTCGAGCTGGCGCGTGGCGGCGGCCCATCCCCACTGTTCGGCATCCTGGCGGGCACGGCGGCGGAGCTCGGCGTGGTGCTCCTCATCGAAGAGGATGCGGCGGATGGCGTCGATCGCGCTGTGCGGGTCCGACGGATCGCAGAGGTGGCCGGTGATGCCGTCCTGGATGACGTCGGAAGTGCCGCCGGAGCGGGCGGTGACGACCGGACATCCGGCGGCCATGGCTTCGAGCAGGACCAGGCCGAGGGTTTCGGTGCGGGACGGGAGATAGAAGGCGTCGCCGGAGGCGAAGGCCGAAGCCAGCTCCTCGCCTTCGAGAAAGCCGGTGAAATGCGTGGGCGTGCCGGCGAAATAATCTTCGAGCTTGCCGCGATGGGGGCCATCGCCGACCAGCGCGAGACGAACGCCGGGTAAGGCCCGCAGCACGTCGCGGCAGCGCTCGATTTCTTTTTCCGCCGAGAGCCGCCCGACATAGAGGAGAAGCTTTTCCTCCGGATGACCGCCGGTGAGGCGGGCGCGCATGGCCAGCGAGGCGCGCGCGGGGTGGAAGCGGCCGGTATCCACGCCACGGCGCCATAGCTGGACGCGGTGGATGCCCTGGTCTTCGAGCGCGTTCTGCATGGCGCTGGAGGTGGCGAGGATGAGATCCGCGCGGTTATAGCCCTGGCGCATGCCCCACCACAGGAGCGGCTCCAGACGGCCCAGCCCGTAGTACTGGAGATATTTGGGCAGGTGGGTATGGTAGGAAACGACCAGCGGGACGCGATGGCCGGCGGTGAAGAAGAATCCCGAAATACCCAACACGGCGGGGTTGACGGCGTGGACGATGTCGGGGCGAAATTCGTGGAGGGCGCGCGCGATGGAAGGGCGCGGCATGGCCAGTTTCAGGTCGGGATAGACGGGAAAAGCGAAACCCGGCACACCGTGAACGGGAACGCCCTCGAATGCCTCGACACCTCGCGGGGCCACGATGAGGAGTTCATGGCCGGCGGCATGCAGATGGCGGATGGTGTGAGAGAGGCGGGTGACAATGCCGTCGATCTTCGGCAGGAAGGTTTCCGTGATGAGCGCGATCCGCAGCGACCGCGGGAGCGGGGCGAACGCGAGGGGGTTCGCCCTGCGGTTCGTTCTTTCTATTTCCACGAGACCGTCGGCATGATCTGGGTTGGATCGATGCGGCTCTTGTAGCGGCAGGCGACGCTGAGCAGCGACTGCAGCAGCGAATCGGAGAGGCAGTGCGGCACCAGGCCCAGGTCGCGGAGCGCGGTGTTCTTCGCGTTGTAGTAGTGCTCTTCCTTTTCCACTCGCGGGTTGTCCAGGTGGCGAACCTCAACGTTGATGCCGGCGACCGCGCCGACTTCCTGCACCATGTCCGCGAGATCGGAGACGCTGAACTGCTCGGTGAACTGATTGAAGACCCGGAACTCGCCGCGCTCCGCCGGATGGGCGACGGCGATCTCAATACAGCGCACGGTGTCGCGAATGTCGAGGAAGCCGCGGGTTTGTCCGCCGGCGCCGTAGACGGTGAGCGGATGGCCGAGCGCCGCCTGCACGCAGAAGCGATTGAGGGCGGTGCCGAAGACATGGTCGTAATCGAGGCGATTGATCAGGATCTCGTCGATGCGGGTCTGGTCGGTGATGACGCCATAGACGACGCCCTGATTGAGATCGGTCGCGCGCAGGCCCCAGATGCGGCACACGAAATGGATGTTGTGGCTGTCGTGCACCTTGCTGAGGTGATAGAAGGAGCCGGGCTGTTTGGGATAGGGCAGGCGATCTTTGCGGCCATTGTGCTCGATATCGAGATAGCCTTCCTCGATGTCGATGTTGGGCGTGCCATATTCGCCCATGGTGCCGAGCTTGACGAGGTGAATCTCCGGATTGAACTCTTTGATGGCGAAGAGGAGATTGAGATTGCCGACGACGTTGTTGACCTGGGTCATGACGGCGCGTTCGCGATCGATCATGGAGAAGGGGGCGGAACGCTGCTCGCCGAAGTGGACAATCGTCTCGGGCTCGAAGGCGCGCATGAATTTCTGCACGAAGGGATAGTCGGTAATATCGCCGACGAAGAGATCGATGTCGCGGCCGGTGAGTTGCTTCCAGCGCGCGAGACGCCGGCGGATGGGCGCGATCGGTGTGAGCGTCTCGACGCCGAGACTGTGGTCCCAGTGGCGGCGGACCAGACTGTCGACGATGCCCACTTTATAACCGCGTTCGGACAGATAGAGGGCGGTCGCCCATCCACAATAACCATCGCCACCGACAATGAGAACGCTCACTCCGCTTCGGCTCCCTGTGCAGATTTGTCCCGGGGATCGGTCTCGATCGACTCCTGCTGGGGAGGATCGTTTCATAAGAATGTGAAAGGGGGATTGGGATTTGCTTACGGTTTGCGCAGGTCTTCGACTTTTGTTGAGGGAGAGGGAAGGAGTGTGAAAATGGCGTAACCTGGCGGGTTAGTTGACCTGCTGGAGGCGCTCGATGAGTTTGTGAGCGAGGCTCTCGCCGGATTCCGACCAGAGCAGCCGCGTGGAGATGCCGCAGTTTTTCTGGACGCGATGGGTGAATTCGACGAGGCGCAGCACGTTTTGCTTGACGCGCGCCACTGCGACGTCGTCGAGATCCATGTCTTCGTAGAGAAAGGGCGTATCCAGACCGAAGTCCACGCGGACGTGGCCGTTGGTTTCGTAAGCGCCTTCATCGAACTCGGGCCCGAAGCCGGCGATGCGCACGACGCGGGGCTCCTGGCGCCACATGGTGTCGAGGCCTGCCTGGCCGGGCTCGGGAACCCACAGCTCCCAGATCATCTCGAACTCCCAGGCAAAGTCGTCGTGGGCATTTTCCATGGCGGCGGCAATCGCGGCGCGGGGGCTGGCTTCCTCGTCGTCGGCTTCGTTGCGATAGACGCGCTGGTAGACCGGGGTTTCATTCCAGGAGATTGGGTAGGCGGTGGCCGCGGAGACGCGGGCCGAGCCGCCCACAGCGACGAACTGCTCCATCACCTTATCGAGGGCGAGGGGCAGGGCTTCGAGGCGGAAGTTGGGATACCAGAGACTGAGGTAGAGCTGATCGGCCATCTTTTTATCAGGTTACAGGTTACAGGTTACAGGTTACAGGTTGCAGGTTGCAGGTTACAGGTTGCAGGTTGCAGGGTGCAGGGTGCGGGGTGCAGGGTGCGGGGTGCGGGGTGCGGGGTGAATGTGACAAACGTAATCCCGATCGCGCCGGCTCTGCACGGGTCACCCGTCCTTCTGTGTTCCATTCGCAATGACATTTGCCGGGAGGAACTCCGTTGGCACAGTCATTCCGTGAACTTGTGGTCTGGCAACGCGCCAGAGAGCTTGTCGCTCTGCTGTATCGCCTGACGGGAAAGTTTCCTCGCCAGGAGCTTTACGGACTCACGGGACAACTACGCCGCGCCGGCGTCTCGGTCGCCAGCAACATCGCGGAGGGATCGGGGCGAGGGACTCGCAGTGATTACCGCAGCTTTCTGAGGGTGGCGCGAGGTTCGGCTCTTGAAGTTCAGACTCAACTCACCCTGGCGGGAGATCTGGATTTCGGCGATGCGTCTCAGATTGCAGAGGCGGAACAATTGGCAGAACAAATCAGCAAAATGCTCTGGGCCATGGTCCAGAAACTGTAACCTGCAACCTGCAACCTGCGACCTGCTTTACTCGATTTTTTCGTGGCGATAGCCGGCGGCGGTCAGGGCTGAGGCGATCTCCTGAATATGGGCCAGGCCGCGGGTTTCGAGGGTGAAATCGATAACCGTGTCGCCGAGGCTGACCCCGTAGTAGGCGCGGTCGTGCGAGGTCTGGACGATGTTTGCACGCAGGTCGGCGATGATGCGGGTGAGATGGTGCAGCGCGCCGGGGCGGTCGGTGAGGTGAATGCGGACGCGGGTGCGCCGCCCGTCCTTGACCAGGCCGCGCTCGATGATTTTTGAGAGCAGGGTTACGTCGATATTGCCGCCGCCTACCAGAACCGCGGTGCGATGGCCGTTGAGCCGCGTCTTCTTCTGCAGCAAAGCGGCGAGGGCGGCGGCGCCGGCGCCTTCCGCGAGGGTCTTTTCGCGCTCCAGCAAAACGAGAATGGCGCTGGCGATCTCCTCTTCATCCACCGTGACCAGCTCGTCGACGTAGCGCGCCACCAGCGGCAGGGTGATTTCTCCGGCGCGGCGCACGGCAATGCCGTCGGCAATGGTGGCCTCGGCGGGAATCGTGACCGGGCGTCCGGCTTCGCGGGCGCGCAGCATCGAGGGCAACCGCTCCGTCTGCACGCCGATGACGCGGACGGCGGGATTGGTTTGCTTGATGGCGCAGGCTACGCCGCTGATGAGGCCGCCGCCGCCGATGGGCACGACGACGGCCTGCAGGTCGGGGATCTGCTCCAGTAACTCGAGGCCGATGGTTCCCTGCCCCGCGATCACGGCTTCGTCATCGAAGGGATGGAGGAAGGTGAGGCCGTCGGCTTCGCTCTGGCGGATCGCTTCGGTGCACGCGTCGTCGTAGCTGGCGCCGTGGAGGACCACTTCGGCGCCGTAGCCGGAGGTGGCATCGACCTTGACCAGCGGGGTCATCAGCGGCATAACGATGCGGGCGCGGATGCCGTGGCGCGTGGCGTGATACGCGACCGCCTGGGCATGATTGCCGGCGCTGGCTGCGATGACGCCGCGCTGCTTCTCGTCGCCGGTGAGGGTGAGGATCTTGTTCAGCGCGCCGCGCTCCTTGAAGGCGCCGGTGCGCTGCAGGTTGTCGAGCTTGAGAAAGACCTGCTGGCCGGTCATCTCCGAAAGCCCGGCGGAATGCGGAGCCGGCGACAGGTAGATGGAGTCGCGGATGCGCCGGCGGGCGGCCTGGATGGATGCGAGTGTGACGCTCAAGGGAACGTTCCTTTCTGATCCGGACAAAAGGGCCGGGCAAAACAAAAGCCATCGACGCGGGGAGCGCGATGGCTGGTGTGCTTAGGTCGATGCTCGTCTAGCCGCGCGCTTCCCTCGTGATGGGGAGGGTAATTCGCGCGATGGCGATGACGGCGGCGCGCATGGAGTGCGGCACGAGCATGTTTCGAGGAAAACAGAGAGGGCCCTGCGCTGTCAATCCAACGGGAGGGGGCGGGGCCACGTCGCCGGGTCAAACGGCGGCAGGAGCGGGTTCGGCGAGGCGCACATCGGCGAAGACAAATCCGTCGCGCTCGACGACCTCGCCGGCTTCGATGGGGATAGGCTCGCGGAACATGGGGCCGGCATAGACACAGGTGTGGAACTCGCCGTTTTCACCGCAGGGATCGACGCCGGGGGGCAGGTCGCGCAGCAGATCGGTGTTGAATTCGCGGCCGGCGAACTCGGCGGGCAGCTGGCGGGGATCGACGCAGACGAGGCGGGCGCGCAGGCCGCCGTCGATCATCTCTTCGGCCAGGCGGCGCGTGTCCTGTTTCCACAGGGGAAAGACCGGCTGCAGTCCTGTGCCGGCGAGGTGCTCTTCGCGATAGCGGCGCACATCTTCGAGAAAGAGATCGCCGAACGCTACAAATTCGACATGGGAAGCGACCGCGGAGGCGCAGGCCTCGCGCATGCGGGTTTCATAGTCGAGATTGGAGCAGGGCCACGGAAGCGGGATGGTGACCAGCGGCAGGCCGGCGGCGCGGGCCTGGGCTTCCAGCAGCGCGCGCCGGGTGCTGTGCATGGCGACACGGTCGAACGCGGAATTCAGGGTCGTGAGCAGGCCGGCGAGGTGGCAGGCGCCGTTCTGGCGGAGGCGATGCAGCGCCCAGGCGCTGTCTTTGCCGCTGCTCCAGGAAAGAAGTAGATGGGGGCTCACCCCTGCAAGAGTAGCGCAGCGGAGCCCGATTAGTTGCCGGTGGCGATGCGATCGATGGGGATCCTGGCGGTTTCGGTGACGACTCTGAAGGGGCGCAGCCCGGGCGCGGGTGCGCGCACGGGAGCCGGGCGCGAGCGCCGGATGCCCGTTTTTAGTTTGGCGCGGAGCAGGCGATTGACGATTTCCAGCCGCTTCATGCGGCGCCCGGCGAGGAGCAGGACCGCAGCGCTGCCAACGGTCGCGCCAATCCAGCTGCCCAGCAACAAACCCGCCAACAAGCAGGCCCAGGGAAATGCTGCCATCGCTTCTCCTCTGCTTTCCGGAGAAAGGCTTTCCGCTTTCGGGCAGGAGGCGCCTTGAGAAAAGATTCGAGGCCCTTACGCTTCGGGGAAGGTTCAGTGCCCGCGGGGAAACACCATCGTCCGCACGCTTTGATGCGTTTCAAGGATGAAATGATCCGTCATGCCGGCAATATAATCGGCGATCACGCGCGGGGCTCCTTCGGTCCTCATCTCGTCGGCATAGGCGGGGGGAAGGCGATCGGGGTTAGCCATCCAGAACGCGAAGAGCTGGGCCACGATCTGCTCGGCCTGATCGTGGCTCTGCTTCAGTTCTTGACACAGATACAAATTGTGGTAAAGAAAGGCCTTCGCTTCCTTCCGCAGCGTCTCCATGTGCGGGGAAAGGGCGGCGATGCGCTCGGGGGCGTGGCGGATTCCGGCCAGATCCTGAATGCCGGATGCCTGCAAACGAGCCTGAATCGTCGTCACCAGATCGTCGGCGAGGGCGTTCAGCATGCGCTTGAGGGATTCCTGGAAGAGGAGCTTTTCCGGGGCGCCGGGGTTCTCGGCGGCGACGGGCGCAAACTGCTGTTCGAAGAGGCGGACGCCGTGCCGGATCTGCTCCACGGTCAGAATCTCGGCTTCCACGCCATCGTCGAGGTCGGCCACGAGATAGGCGATTTCGTCGGCCAGATCGATGAGCTGGGCTTCGAGCGGCGGCTTCCGGTCGAGGAAGTACGAGGCCAGCTCAGGGTGCTCGCCGGCCGTGTAGTCGTGGGAATGCTTGATGATGCCCTCACGCACGGCCAGGGTGAGGTTCAGGCCGCGAAAGCCGAGGTGCCGGTTCTCAAAATGCTCGACGATGCGCAGCGCATGCAGATTGTGATCGAAGCGCAGGCCGTGGCGGCGCAGCACCTCGTCCAGGGCCCGTTCGCCAGCGTGTCCGAAAGGAGGATGGCCGATGTCGTGGGACAGAGCGAGCGCCTCGGTGAGATCTTCGTTCAAGCCCAGGGCGCGGGCGAGGGTGCGCGCGATCTGCATCACCTCCATGGTGTGGGTGAGGCGGCTGCGAAAGTGGTCGGAATCGCGCTGGGTAAAGACCTGCGTTTTGCCCGCGAGGCGGCGGAAGGCCCGCGCGTGGATGATGCGGCCGCAGTCCCGCTGAAAGGGGGTGCGATACGGGTGATCCGGCTCGGGAAATTCTCGTTGCGCGAGGGGGCCGCGGTCAGGAACCGCGAACGCGGCGCGGCGCTGAGGGGTCGCGGTCCGCGCGCCGTTCCGGGCTTCCTGCATGGCCGGGTTGAATACTTACTCGGGCTTGCCGGCGGCGGGGGCGCCGGATTCTCTGGCGAGGCGCACGCGCGCGCTGTCCAGCTTTTTCTGGACCTTGGTCACGTCGCCGGTATCCATATCGGCCGGCACGGTATGCGCGTATTCGTTCAGAGAGAGCTCCCACTGGGCGGCCGCCAGCTTGAGCCGGCCGGTCTTCTCGTAGACATCGCCCAGATGATCATGGACGGTAGGATCGGTGGCACCGCGGGAGATGGCGCGGCGCAGATTATCCTCGGCCTGGGTGTACTGGCCCAGCCGGTAGTAAGCCCAGCCGAGGGAATCCAGATACGCGTAGTTGGTGGGCTCCAGCCGCACCGCTTTCTGGATCATGGCCAGGGCTTCATCGAGCTTGACGTTGTGGTCGGCCAGCATGAAGCCGAAATTATTCAGGGTCAGGGCGTTGTTTGGATCGACGGCGAGCACCTTGCGGAAGTCGGCCTCAGCCTCGTCATAGCGCCGGGCGCGGTCGGCCATCATGGCGCGCTGGAATTCGACCATGGTCTGGTCGTCTTTCTTCGTTGCGTGTTTTTCGGCGAGGTCGAGGGTATCGGAAGCGTCTTTCCAGCGCCGCAGATCCGTATAGATCTGGGCCAGCTGATAGTAGGCCTCCAGATTCTTCGCATCGCCGGCGAGCACGCCCTTCGCCATGGCGATGCCTTCTTCGGGATGGCCGGTATCGGCCAGCTGGCGGGCCAGGGTGAGCTTCGCGTCCACGTTCTTCGGCTGCTTCTCCACCGCGGTGCGCGCCGCGGCGACGGCCTTGTCGTACTCGTGGGCCTCGCGCCAGGTTTCGACGATCTGATCGTAAGCCTGCTCTTCCAGGTCGCCGCCCAGGGCGATCATCTTCTGGTAGGTGGCCACGGCCATATCGGGCTTACTCTCCTCGCGACAGACACTTGCCAGGCGATCGAGCACCGCGGCGTAGTTTCCCTTCTCTTCGTCGGAGTACTGGCCGCTGGGATGTTCGGTCGCGGCGACCAACTGCTCAAAAACTTTGGCGGAGTCGTCCAGATGGCCGAGCGCGTCGTCGACTTTGGCTTCCTCGAACTGGATGCCAATCGAGTCCGGGGCCGCATCGTGGGCCTTTCTCACCGCCACCAGGGCATCGTCCCAGTTGCCCAGATGCTGGTCGATGGTGGAGATCTGCATCCAGGCTTCGGCATCGGTGGGATCGCCGGCGGCAATATCTTTCCACGCCTGGAGAGCGGGCTCGGCCTGCCCGTCGGCCTGGAGATCTTTGGCCAGGGCGCGTTCGACGTCCAGGTTATCGGGCTCCAGCTCCATCGCCTTGCGGTAGGCGTCGATGGCGTCCTTCTGATCCTTCTGCTGGTCGTAGCTGGCGCCCAGCTGGTACTCGGTGCGCGAGGTCTGATCGTCTTCGGGGAGCGATTTGAGGACGTCGATGGCCTTCTGCGGTTCGCCGATGTCGGAGTAGAACCGGTTCGCGATCAGCGCGGTCTCTTCGGAGCCGGGATCGATTTTGCGCGCGGCGGCGAGCTCGGCCTCAGCCTGAGCGGACTGGTGATCGGCCGCATACAGCCGCCCCAGCATCAGGTGGTTGTCCGGGTCGTTGGGCTCCAGCTGCACGATCTTCTGGTATTCGCCGATGGCCAGCTTCAGCATCTGCCCGGAGATATCCTGCTGCGCGCTGCCGAGCGAGCGCAGATAGACCTCAGCGAGGAGCTTGTGGGCTTCGAGGTCGTTCGGGTCCTGCTTGATCCGATCCTGCGCGGCGGTGATCGCCTCTTTAATGCGCCCGGTGCGGAAATACAGCTCGGCGAGATGGCTGTCGAGATACGGCGAGGAAGGATCGCCGTTCAGCGCCATCTTGTACTCCTCGATGGCGCGATTGGCGTATTCGGTGCGCCCCAGGGTGGTCGCCATCTCCTCGTATTCCCGCGCCAGCATGTAGTGGTAGTAGGCGGTGGAGCGGTCGTCTGCATGCGGGTCGGCGGATTTCCGGTCACCGGCAGCGGGCTTTGGCGAATTCGCGGGCGAATCGTTCTGGGCCAGGGCCGCAGGCGCCAGAGACAGGGTGGCCACGAGGCAAAGCAAAGGGAGGTGACGGGCGGGACTGTTCATCGGCTGGAAAAATCCTGTTCCGGACGGTTCGCCGGGGAAATCGTCCGCCTCGGCTGAACGGCTGCGCGTTTCCGCTCCGGTCCGGCCAGGCGGTCGCTGGTTCTATGACGATTGTAACCCGCTCCGGGATGCAGGAATCGGGTCGGGGGTTTGCGCGGGGATCGGGCGGAAGGCTTGCGGCGCGGGCGCCTCTTCCTGCCCCACGGTTAGCCTTCGCGGCTCCGGCTGAGGTCGAGAAGAGCGAAGAGGACGACGCCCAACAGCGCGTTGGCCAACGCCCGGACGACCTCATGAATGCCATGCCAGGCAAACGGCTGTCCGAGCATGTGCCGTTCCAGCAGAAACAAGATGCCGGTCTGCGCGAGGGTAAAGCCGAAGGTCAGCAGCAGGCGCGTGCCATGGTTCTCGGTATCGACCCGCACGCCCAGGGAGGCGGCCATATAGCCCACGACCGCTTTGGAGATGCCGAAGACGCCCAGCGGATTGTGGGTGAGGGCGTCCTGTGCGATCCCGATCAGCGCACCGACCAGCGTGGCGGTGATCGGCTCGCGCCGCGAGATTCCGTAGTAGATGGTGATCAGCAGGGGCAGGTCGATGAGGTCGAAGCTGGGGAAATGCAGCGAGACCAGCGACTGCAGGCCCAGCGCCAGCAGCGGCACCAGAATGTAGATCAGCCAGGGAAACGAACGAGCGCCGACCTCGCGCCGCGAAGATGCCAGCAGGACCATCTTTATGCCCCTCCCTGCGGATTGGGCGGGGTGGACGGCGGAGTGCCTTCGCCGGCCGGCGGCCTGGCGGGCTCATGGGTCCGGGGTTGATCGGTGGAGGGATTTTTGGCCGTGGGCGGATTGGCCTGCTGCGTCCGGAGGGGCACAGAACGGGCAAGGGGCCTGGCGGCGGACGGCTTCGGTTTCAGAGGGGCGGCGGCGGCCGGACGCTCGTCCGGAGGGGGCGCGGTCTGCGGCGAAGGCGGCGACACGCTGGCGGATGCCTCAGCCGGCGCGAGGCGCTGGCCTGGAACCATATCCGTGGCCGGCTCGGAATCCGAGGGCGAGAACCGATCCGGATGCAGTGCCTGCGGCGGAGGCGGCGCGCGCAGGCTGGAGGTGTCCTGGGGCTGGCCCGACGCCGCGTTGGGATCAACGCGGGAGGGCAGGCGTTCGGCCAGCACATCGGAGGCTTTCTGCTCGGCTTCCGCGGCCTGGGACAGGTCGTCCTGCATCTGCGCGGGCATAACGCTGCCGGTGCTGGTGATGATCAGGACTTCCTCAAGGCGCGCCAGATCCGCGGCGGGCTTAATCATCACGTTCACCAGGGTTCCGTCGGGGTCGGGCACCACTTTCTGGACCGAGCCCACGGCCAGACCGCGCGGGTAGATGGCGTCGCCGCCGCTGGTGACCACGGTGTCGCCCTTCTGAATGCGCTCGTCGGGCGAGATGTTGACGATCTCGGGATGGCCCCAGCTGTCGCCGCGCAGCACGCCGCGGATGCGCGTTTTCTCGAGGATCACGCCGGCGCCGCTGGTGGGGTCGGAAATTTCCAGAACCTGGGCGGTATGTCCGAAGACGTCGCGCGTTTTGCCCACGATGCCGTCGGGGGTAATCACCGGCATATCGGGTTTCAGGCCGTCGCGGGAGCCTTTATCGATGAGCAGAACCTTCGACTGCTCGGTGCCCGAGGTGCCGATCACCTGGGCGGCGACCGTCTTATAGATGTATTTCTCCTGGAAACCCAGCAGCGCCTGCAGCCGCTGTCCCTGGCGGGCATCCTCGGCCAGGCTCTCTTCCTCCAGGCGCAGATGGTCGAGCTGGGACTTGAGGTCGCGGTTGTGCTGGCGGACGTGGATCAGATCGACGTAGTTCATCCACATGCTGCGAAAGCCGTGGCCGCTGGAGCGCAGGAGCCGCTCGGGGGGCGAAACCAGACCGACGACCCAGGAGCGGATCAGGCGCACGCTGCCTTTGTCCGATGGGTTGGGCCCGGGACGGCGCACCTGCACGGCCAGCCCGACCACCTGCACCATCAGGACAGTAATCAGCACCAGTGCGTTGCGGTAGCGGCTGTAAAACGATTCCATGACCTACCAGGACCTGCCTATGCCGGCGGGCGCGCCCCCTGTTATCCGTCGATCTTGATCTTGCGCAGCAGGCGGAAGTCGCTCAGCATCTTTCCGGTGCCGAGCACCACGCTGGCCAGCGGATCGTCCGCGATGGAGACCGGGAGACCGGTTTCCTCGCGGATGCGCTTATCGAGATTTCTGATCAGCGCACCGCCGCCGGTGAGGACGATGCCGCGGTCGCTGATGTCGGCGCTCAACTCGGGCGGGGTCCGCTCCAGAGCCACGCGGATGCCGTTCAGGATGGTGGAAATGCACTCTCCGAGGGATTCGCGGATTTCTCCGTCGTCGATGGTGATGGTCTTGGGCACGCCTTCGATGAGGTTGCGGCCCTTGATCTCCATGGTTTGCGGCTTCTCCAGGGGATAGGCCGAGCCAATCTCCATCTTGATCTGTTCGGCGGTCCGCTCGCCGATGAGGAGGTTATATTTCCGCTTGAGGTAATTCATGATGGCTTCGTCCATCTGATTGCCGGCCATGCGGAGGGAGCGGGAATAGACGATGCCCGAGAGGGAGATCACGGCGATATCGGTGGTGCCGCCGCCAATATCCACGACCATGTTGCCGCTGGGCTCGGTGATGGGCAGCCCGGCGCCGATGGCGGCCACCATGGCCTGTTCGACGAGGAACACTTCGCTGGCCTTGGCGCGATAGGCCGAGTCCTCGACGGCGCGCTTCTCCACCTGGGTAATCTCAGAAGGGACGCCGATGACGATGCGCGGGTGCACCAGCATCTTGCGGTTGTGCGCCTTCTGAATGAAGTAGTTAAGCATTTTCTCGGTGACTTTGAAGTCGGCGATTACGCCGTCTTTCATCGGCTTGATGGCCACGATATTGCCGGGCGTGCGCCCGAGCATCTCTTTGGCCTCTTTGCCGACGGCTTCGACTTCACCGGTGTTTTTATTGATGGCTACGATCGACGGTTCGTTGACGACAATACCCTTGTTGGCGGCGAAGACGAGCGTGTTCGCCGTGCCCAGATCAATGGCTAAATCGTTGGAGAACACACTGAACAGGGACCGCAGACTGTGCGATCGCGTAGAACGCGGCTGGAAACCATTGGATGACATCGAGGAATTAACTTTTCTGAGAAGATTCGCTTTAATTGTACGGCTTACCGTTCCTTCCGGCACTTTCACAGAATGGAAATTTCCCCGCAATAGCACCTTAGTTCTCACCCCCTGCATGGGCGGGGTATCCTGTTAGGTTTTGACTCGTCTCCAGGAGATCGTTCGCCCCATGGCGCCAAAAACGCATTTGAACCTGATCGGTGGCCGCTGGACCGCTGCCCGCACCGGCAAAACCTTCCTGAACATCAACCCCGCCCGCAAGGACGACATCGTTGGCGAATTTCAGGCCTCGGGAGCGGAGGACGTCGATGCAGCCGTGGCCGCCGCCGCTGCAGCGTGGAAAACGTGGCGGCTGACCCCGGCACCCAAACGAGCCGAGATTCTGAACCGCGCCGGCGATCTGCTGGTCGAGCGCAAGGAACAGTACGCGCAGGAGATGACCCGCGAGATGGGCAAGGTCCTGGCGGAAACGCGCGGCGACGTCCAGGAAGCGATCGACACCGCTTTCTACATGGCCGGCGAGGGGCGGCGGCTTTTCGGGGTCACCACCCCGTCGGAGCTGCGCAACAAGTTCGCCATGGCGATTCGCATGCCGGTCGGCGTCTGCGGCATGATCGCGCCGTGGAACTTTCCCATGGCGATTCCCTCGTGGAAGCTGCTGCCCGCGCTGGTCTGCGGCAACACCTGCGTCATCAAGCCGGCCATGGACACGCCGCTCTCCACGCTGAATCTCGTACAGAGCCTGGTGGATGCCGGGCTGCCTCCGGGGGTGGTGAATTACGTCACCGGCTCGGGATCACTGGTGGGAACGCGCATCGTCGAGCACCCGGACGTGGCGGCGATCTCGTTCACCGGATCGTCGGAGGTGGGCCGCATCGTGGGCCAGACCGCGGCGGGGCACTTCAAGCCCTGCTCGCTGGAGATGGGCGGCAAGAACGCCATGATCGTTCTTGAAGACGCGAATCTCGAACTGGCTCTCGATGGGGCGCTGTGGGGTTCGTTCGGCACTACGGGCCAGCGCTGCACCGCGACCAGCCGGATCATCGTGCATCGCGCCATCGCCGAGGAGTTCATCTCGAAGCTGACGGCCCGCGCCCAGGCGCTTAAGGTCGGCGACGGCCTCGACGAGTCCGTGCAGGTGGGGCCGCAGGTCAACCGCGCGCAGATCGAAACCTCCACCCGCTACTGCAAAATCGCGCAGGAGGAAGGGGCGCAGCTGCGCTGCGGCGGCAAGGCTCTCACGGATGGCGCCTATGCCAACGGCACCTTCTTCGCGCCGACGATCTTCTCCGGGGTGAAGCCGAACATGCGCATCGCGCAGGAGGAAGTTTTCGGGCCGGTGGTCAGCATTCTCGAATGCGCGGACTTCGACGAAGCCATCGCGATGTCGAACAACATCCCGTATGGCCTGTCGACCGCGATCTACACCCGCGACGTGAACCGCGCCTTCCGCGCCATGCGCGATCTGGAAGCCGGCATTACCTATGTGAACGCACCGACCATCGGCGCGGAAGTGCATCTGCCTTTTGGCGGCGTGAAGCAGACCGGCAACGGGCACCGCGAAGGGGGCATCGGCGCCATTGATTTCTACACCACCTGGAAATCGGTGTACGTGGATTACTCCGACAAGCTGCAGCGGGCGCAGATCGACACGGGAGAATAAATTTGCGGCGGTTCGCACATCGGTCGCACAGCGAACCGCCGATGCTTTACGATGGCAGTGGTTCTCTGCGAGTCGCATTTTATGCGGTCTCCGCGATTGCGGATGAATGGGTTGGCCGCGGAGAATCGGGCCGGATTGGATAACCCTTCGCTTCAGGCGAAGTCCAAAATATAAGTCAGACGATGATTACAGTTACAGACCTGACCAAGCGCTACGCCCGTACCACCGCCGTTGACCACATCTCTTTCTCCGTAGACAAAGGGCAGATCGTAGGCTTCCTCGGCCCCAACGGCGCCGGTAAAACCACCACCATGCGGATGCTGACGTGCTTCTTCCCGCCCACCGCGGGAACGGCGACGGTGGCAGGCTTCGACGTCTTCACCCAAGCGCTCGAAGTGCGCCGGCACATCGGCTATCTGCCCGAAGCGCCGCCGCTCTATCTCGAGATGGAGACGGTCGAGTACCTGCGCTTCGTGGGGCGACTGAAAGGCCTCGCCGGCGCGGAACTGGAGAAGCGCATCGCGTATGTCTGCGACCGCTGCAACATCGGCGATGTGAAAAGGAAGCTGCTGGGCAAGCTCTCGAAGGGCTATCGCCAGCGGGTCGGCCTGGCGCAGGCCATCATTCACAATCCCGATGTGCTGATCCTCGACGAGCCCACGGCCGGCCTCGATCCCAAGCAGATCAACGAGACGCGCGATCTCATCAAGAGCCTCGCCGGCGACCACACCATCATCCTCAGCACGCACATCCTGCCGGAAGTGGAGCAGACCTGCGAGCAGGTTCTGATCATCAACAAGGGCAAGCTGGTCGCGACGGACTCGGTGCACAATCTCCAGGCACGCGCCCGCGGCGCGGAATCCATCGTGCTGGAGGTGGGCGCGCGCAGCGGCGATTTACCTGTCTCGCGGGTGCAGGAGCGCCTTGGCGGCATCGCCGGCGTCAGCAATGTCACCTGCAAGGGACGGGACGATGAAGGCGCGGTCTTTGAGATCGAGAGCCACAAGGGCCAGCTGGTGCGCGGCGACCTGGCGCGAGCCGTGGTGGATGCCGGCTGGGATTTGAATGAGCTGCGCCCGGCTGCCATGAGTCTCGAAGAAGTCTTCCTCCAGCTCACCGGCACCGAGGCCGCGGCTCTGCCCGGAACCGGCGAGCCTGAAACCGGCGCCGCGCTGCCGACGGAGCTTAGCGCTCCGCCCTCGGAACCCGGCGCTCCGGAGGCGCAGGCATGAGAAATATCTGGATCATTTGCCGACGCGAGCTGTCGAGTTACTTCAGCTCGCCGATCGCGTGGCTGCTGCTCACCATGTACAGCATCCTGTTCGGCTGGTTCTTCTGGAACTATCTGGGTGACTTTGTCGTCCAGGGCATCGAGATGCAGATGGCCGGGCAGATGCAACCCATGAACATCAACGAGCAGATTATTCGGCCGCTGATGCTCAATACCAGCTTCCTGGCTCTCTTCTTCGTGCCGCTGATCACCATGCGGCTGTTCGCGGAGGAAAAGCGCAACGGCACGATCGAACTGCTTGCCACCTCGCCCGTGCGCGACATTGAAGTGATCCTGGGCAAGTGGTTCGCCGCGACCATTCTTTACGCGTGGCTGTTGATTTACGCCGGCATCAACTTCGCCTTCCTCTTCGCCTACGGGCATCCGGACTGGAAGCCTGTGCTGGTCGGTTATCTCGGCCTGCTGCTGCAGGCGGCGGCGCTGCTGGCTCTCGGCACTTTCATTTCCACGCTGACGAAGAACCAGATCATTGCCGGCGCCGCCACCTTCGGCATCATCCTGCTCTTCTGGGTCTTTTCCTGGGTCAGCAGTTACGACTCCTCGAGCTGGGCCCAGGTGCTGTCCTACCTGGCGGTCCCCGTGCACTACGAATCCTTCGGCCGCGGCGTTCTCTCGTCGAAAGATGCTGTCTACTATGTCAGCTTCATCTTTCTGGGACTCTTCTTTACCGCGCGGTCGATGGAATCCCTTCGGTGGAGGTCCTAGTCAGGAATGGCCAGCCAGTGGTTGAAAGCCCGTCAGACGAAATACGCGAGTTACGCGACGATCTACATTTTGATTGTTCTGGCCATTGTGGTGGTGGCCAACGTTCTCGCCAATCGCTACGAGAAGACTTACGACTCCACCGCGAACAAGCGCTACAGCCTTTCCAGCGAAACGAAGAAAATCGTTCATGAACTGAAGCAGCCCGCTACGATCACCTACTTCAATCAGAGCGGGCATTTTGCCGAAGGCCGGTCCATCCTCGACGAGTATGCCAGCCTTTCGCCGAAGATCCACGTCGATTATGTCGATCCGGATAAGGATCCGGAGGTGGCTCGCGCCGCCGGCATCCGCAGCCTGAACACCGCGACGGTGCAGGCGGGCGCGCACACCGAAATCGCCAGCGCCATGACCGAGGAAGGGATCACCGGCGCGCTCATCCGGGACATCAAAGGGAACACGCGCACCGTCTGCTTCGTCACCGGCAGCGGCGAGCACCAGATCGACGACAGCAGCCGCGACGGCCTCTCCCATCTGAAAGACCTGCTGGGCCGCGACAGCTACCAGACGCAGTCCATCGACCTGCTCACCCAGGCCCAGGTTCCTGCTACCTGCACGGCGATCGTGATCGCGGGGCCGACGCACGACTACCAGCAGCCCGAAGTCAGCGCGATCCAGAGCTACATCGATCACGGCGGGCGCGCCTTCTTCATGCTCGATCCTCCGCTGAAGATGGGCCCTTCGCAGATCGGCGACAACGACGCGCTTACCTCACTGCTGGCCGGATGGGGCGTGACGATGGACGATGACCTCATCCTCGACCTGAACCCGATCGGGCAGATCGCCGGCCTCGGCCCGCAGGTGCCGCTCGTGACCAGTTACACGTCGCAGGCCATTGTGGCCGGGATGAAGGGCACCGCTACCGCGTTCCCTCTGTCGCGCTCACTCACCACAAAGAACACCAGCACGGCGACGGTGGAGCCGCTCTTCTCGTCTTCGCAAAGCAGCCTGGCGACTACGAATCTCAGCTCGCCGCGTGTCGACATCAAGGACCCGAACAACAAGAAGGGTCCGATGATTCTGGCCGCGGCCGCTACGCTGACTGGCGGGAAGCCCGGGCTGCAGGGGCGCTTTGTCGCCATCGGCAGCTCGATCTGGGCGTCGAATCGCTTCGTCGACTTCAACGGTAATGGCGATCTGGCGACCAACGCCGTTAACTGGCTCACTTCCGATGAGGACCTGATCTCCATCCGGCCCAAAGCGCCGGAGGACCGGCGCATCACCATGACCGAAGGCCAGCTGCGGACGGTCCGCATCGTGAGCCAGTTTATTCTGCCGCTCATCGTGATCCTCGGCGGCATTCTCGTCTGGTGGAAGCGGCGATAGGTTGGCCGGGGCTAACGGCCGGCATCGCCGGATTTTTGAATGGCTGCTATGAAACTTCGTGGTCTTCTCATTGCTTCTGTGGTGCTCGCCCTTCTGGGCGGGGTGCTCTACTGGTCTTCGCATCGCAAGACGCCGCCCGCCCCGGCCTCGGCCGCCACTCCGCCGGTCGTGAAGGTCGCGCCGGCGTCTGTCAGCGCGCTCACCATCACGCAGAAAGACGCTCCGCCGGTGACTCTCACGCGCAGCGGCGCGAACCAGTGGCAGATCACCGCGCCCAAAGCCACGCTGGCCGACGCCAACACGGTCTCGGGGATTCTTTCCAACCTCGATCCTCTGCCGTCGCAGCGCGTGATCGCCGACAACGCCACGAATCTCGCGCCTTACGGACTGCAGAGTCCGCTGGTCAGCATCGACCTCAGGGAAAAAGACAATAAGACGCAGAAGCTTCTGCTCGGCGACGACACGCCCACGGGGGACGCCGTCTACGTGGCGCTGGCCGGGAATCCGCGCGTCTTTACCGCTGCGTCGTACATCAAAAACAGCCTCAACAAGAGCTTCGACGATCTGCGCGACAAGCGGCTTCTCCCGGTTGACTCCGCGTCGGTCACTACCATCGATCTGAAGCGCAAGCCCCAGCCGGTTGACTTCGGCCGCGTGCAGAACGGCTGGCAGATTCAGAAGCCCGAGCCGTACCGCACCGATACTTTTCAGGTTGAGGACCTTCTGACGCAGCTCACCAGCGCGCGAATGGATACGCTGACCAGCCCCGGGGCCGCGGCCCGGACTTTCGCTCACGCGACGCCTGTGGCGACCGCGACGATCACGGGCAGCTCCGGAACCGACACGCTCGAGGTCCGCAGGGAGAAAGACGACTACTACGCCAAATCCAGCGTGTTGTCTGGTATCTATAAGGTCGACGCCACCAACAGCACGGCTCTGGCCGAAGCCCTGAATCGCCCGCTCGATAACTATCGCAACAAGCAGCTTTTCAGTTTTGACTACAGCGATCCGAACAAGATCGAATACCGCGCCGGCTCCACGTCGCTCACTCTCACGCATGCGGGCACTACGTGGAACTCGAACGGCGGGACGATGGACACCGCCTCGGCCGAGTCTCTCGTCTCCGCGCTGCGCGATCTCGCCGCGACGAAATTCGTCACCGGCGGCTTTACCTCGCCGGACATCGACATCACGGTTACCTGGGGCGGGGGCAGGAAGACCGACCGCGTTCAGATCGAGAAGACGAAGGATGGCGGCATCGCGAAGAGCGACGATGGCCCTTCGCTCTATCAGCTGGATCCCATCGCGATCAACGAGCTGACCCACGCCGTGAAGGGCGTGAAGCCTGCCGCACCGGCAAAAAAGAAGTAAGGCGACCGATTCAGCGGCCGTTCATCCCCAGGTGAATTCGATCGGCGTCTCGACGTCGGGGTGCAGACTCTTTTGCACGGGACAGGTGTGAGCGGCGCGCTCCAGCTTTTGCCGATCTTCGGGGCCGAGCGCGTGGGGCATGTGGATGCGGACGGTCAACCTCTGGATCCTGCGGGGCGGGGGGCTCATTTCTTTTTCCACGGTCGCCGTGCTGCCGGCGATGTCGATGCCAAGGGTGCGCGCCAGAATGCCCATCGTCGTGAGCATGCAGGTAGCCAGAGCCGTGGCGACTAAATCCGTGGGGGAAAAGCTCTCGCCTCGCCCCTGATTGTCCTTCGGAGCATCCGTGTTGAGTTCGGTTGCGGAAGGGCCGTGCACCGCTTTGCAGTGCAGGTCTCCCTGATATTCCACTTGAATCGCGACCATTATTCTCCTCAGACCGGCAGGGGGAATCCGCTTCGACGGCAAACTCCGCCGAGTCCTATTGTCGCGTAGATCGCAGGATTGCACCTGTGGTAATTCCCCGTTTTGGGGATGGTTCAGCGCCCGGGTTATTTCCTATTCTTCTGAATAAGTTAGAAGCAGCATCGGCAGTCCCACGCCAGCCCTTCGCGACAGCGGTATCCCGCGAACGGGTGATGACAAAAACGGACGAGAAACAGGCGTGCGGGCCCGATGCACTGCGGTTGTACTTTTCGGCTCAGGTCGTGACTTTCACGGCTCTGGCCTTCTCTGCCTGGCTGGTTCGAAGCCCGCCAATTCTCATCCGATCGACCTCCGCGTGGAGGAAGGATTTTGCCTGTCATGCGTTTCCTGAAGGACGAACAGGGCCAGGCCACCATTCTGGTGGCGGTGTGCATGGTCGCCGTCGTCGGAATCGCCGGCCTCGCCGTCGATGTCGGCCACCTGCGTTACGTCAGGCGGCAGATGCAGACGCTTGCCGACTCCGCCGCGCTGGCCGGCGCCACCGAGCTCTCGTACTGCGGGGAAACGGCGGACTGCGGCGCCATGCAAACCGCGGCCCAGGAGGCGATCACGGAAAACGGCGCGAGCCTCGGCACCTTCCTCACCCAGTGTTCGGGCAGCGTCTCCGGGCTGACGCTGGAGCTGAACAATGGGCCCTGCGCCCTCAACTCCGCGGATCCCAACAACGGCGACGCGAACTATGTGGAAGCGGTGGTGACCCAGACAGAGCCGATGTATTTCGCAAAGATTCTCGGCCTGAATTCCATGACGATCAGCGCGCGGGCGGAAGCCAGGATCAGCAATTCGCCCTATTGTGTGGTGGCGCTGGGATCGGCCGGACTGACATTCCAGTCCAATGGCGGGGGGATTACCGCCTCGTGCGGCCTGATGGTGGACTCGGACTCCACCACGGCTTTTCAGGCGAACGGCGCCAACGTCAGCGCGACCGCGATCAGCGTGGATGGCGGCGACCAGATCAATGGAGGGACTGTGAGTCCGACCCCGGTGACGGGCGCTCCGCCATTATCCGATCCGCTCAATTATCTGACGCCGCCCTCCAGCAGCGGCTGCACTTACAGCAGCACTTACAGCGTGAACAGTGGCGCCAAGACTCTCTCTGCCGGTACTTACTGCGGGGGGATTCAGCTGAACGGAGGGACGCTGAGCCTCAACCCGGGAACCTACATCCTGGACGGCATCGGTCTGCAGATCAACAGCGGGAGCCTGTCCGGCACCGGGGTCACCCTCTATATCGCGCAGGGCTCGGTCCAGTTCAACGGCGCGAACGGCGTGGATCTGGTGGCTCCCACCACCGGGGCGTACGCGGGCATTCTCTTTTATCAGAGCGCCACCGATGCCGGGACGGCACAAATCAACGGGGGGGCCAATGCGGCATTCCAGGGCTCTCTGTACTTCCCCGACTCGCCGGTCCAGCTGAACGGCAGCAACACGGCGGCGTACACGATCGTCGTTTCCAGGAGCGTACAGATTAACGGAAGCGACTTTAACATCGGGAGCGATTACTCTTCGCTGCCCAACGGTTCACCGATAAAAAGCACAACGGGAATTCTGGTGGAATAACATGCACATTCCTCTGCGCGACAAGCTTCTCGGTTCGGAAGGCGGATCCAGTCTCATCGAGGCGGCGGTTTTCGCTCCCGTGCTTCTCATGCTCATGCTGGGCGCCGCTGACTTTGGCCGGGGCTACTACCTGGCGGAGGAGGTGGCCGCGGCGGCCCATTCCGGCGCCGAATACGCAATCCAGAACCCCGGCCGTCTCTCCAGCGACAGCACCGGCATCGAAACCGCCGCAAAAGACGACGCGCCCAACGTTTCCGGGCTGAGCGTGGCGACGCCTGCCTGGGGCTGCGAGTGCTCCGATGGCTCGTCGTTCTCGGCGGCCTGTGCCTCGGTGCCCTCCAGTTGCTCGACGAACTGGGTCTACAAGGTCACGGTCACCGCTTCGGTCAACTATGCGCCGCTGTTTCCGTGGCCCGGGATTCCCTCCTCGTTCGCCCTGTCCAGCTCCGCAACCATGCGCGGCGGGGGCAACGAATGAAGCATCCTCGTTTCCCGGCTCTGGAGCAATTGGCGCGCGAGGAGTGCGGCAGCAATCTGGTGGAGTTCTCGCTGGTCGCCACCCTGCTCTTCCTGCTGCTCATCGGCATTATCGACTGCTCTCTCGCGTTCTATGCCCACCACTTCGTCTCCTCGGCGGCCGAAGAAGCAACGCGCTACGCCGCGGTTCGGGGCGCCGACTGGAGCTCTCCCTGCTCCACCTCGGCGCCGCCCAATTTCACGCTGAGTTACGACTGCACGGCCAGCGCGTCGGACATTCAGAACTACGTGCAGAGCCTGGCGCCTCCCGGGATCGTCGCGTCCTCCATCACGGTGAACACCACCAGTTCCTACGTCTGGCCGGGCACTACACCGGACTGTTCGAGCGGCCCGTGCACCTCCTGCTCCACCAACAGCAACAGCCAGGGATGTTTTGTGCGGGTCCAGGTCAACTACCCTTTCAGCTTTACTCTGCCACTGTTGCCGCAATCGTCCATCAGCCTCACCGCGGGCTCGGAAAAGGTCATTCAGTACTGACGGCGTGGGCATGACGATCCGATCGTCGTCTTTAGCGGCTGAAGCCAGTTCTCTTTTGTCGCGGTGACGGCACTGCCGCAGCTGTGCCCGGGCTTGTATGGGGCACCCGGCCCTGATGTGAAGCGGCTGGTTGAGATTCGCGGCTTCCCACCCTGACTCCTCGAAATGCGCGAGGAGCCAAGGATGGGGCACCCGGGGTTCTCTTTGCTGCTGCGCCGGTGGTTAGACCAAAGCCGGGACGTTGACCTTGTCGTGCCAGCTGTGGGCGGACTTCAGGGCTTTGTTGACGTTCTCGATGTTCTCTACGCCCTTCGTGCTGAGCCACTCTTCGAACGCCTTCGCGCCTTGTTTGGCGTAGACGGCGATGCCGTCTTTCCAGGTGGCGCGGCCGCAGAGGACACCGTTATAGCTGGCGCCGGATTCGTTGGCTAACTCGAGGGTCTCGATGAAGACCGGGTTCGAGACGCCTGCGCTCAGATAAATAAACGGCTTGTGCGTGGAGGAGGCCGAGAGGCGGAAATGCTCGAGGGCCTGGGCGCGGGTATAGGCTTCTTCGCCCTTGAAGGACTTCGTGCCGGAGACGAACTCCATCTGGATGGGGACTTCGACCTTCAGAACATCGACGCCGTAGCGCTCCTTGCCGAACTCTTCCATCGAGCCGGTGACGATCTCAGGCTTGCGCTTCGCGTAGGCCAGGGACTTCTCGTCTTCGCCGTGGACGGCATAGCCGACCGTTTCGAGGAAGAAGGGGATGTCGTGGGCGCGGCACTCGTCGCCGATGCGCTCGGTCCAGGCGTGCTTGTGGTCGTTGACGGAGGACTTTTCGTAGGGGGTGTAGTAGAGGAGGATCTTGATGCAGTCGGCGCCGGCTTCTTTGAGGCGGCGGACGCTCCAGACGTCGAGCAGGTCGGGAAGGCGGCCGGGGAGGGCGGCATCGTAGCCGGTCTTCTCATAGGCAAGGAGGAGGCCCTTGCCGTTGCGGCGTTTGGAGGCGGGCAGGCCGAACTCGGGGTCGAGCAGGATGGCCGAGGCGTGGCGGGTGAGGACTTCGGTGACCAGCTCTTTGAACTCGACGAGGGCGGACTCGGGGACCTCGGCCACGCCCTTTTCCTTCGCCAGGGATTTGCGGAGCGATCCGCGCTGGTCCATGGCGGCAGCGGCGATGACGCCGCGCTTGTCCGAAACGGATTTCAGTCCGGCCAGCTTGCCGGGGGTCAGATTCATCGACATAAAGCCTCTCTCCTGCGGTTTTGCAAAAATGTGCGCCAGCTCAATTTTACCGTTGCGGAAGGATTCGGGGACACGTGGCTAAAGTAACGTGGGTTAAAAAGCTGGGAGCTGGGAGGGGCGGAAAGCGAGAGTTTACGTTTAGAGTTTGAAATCCTCGGCCCAATTTCAAGGTTGAAGGTCGGTCCACCGCCGCCACAGCCGGCTAAACTCCAATCCCCAAACTCTAAACTCGGTTCTCGGCGAGGACGAGGTCGGGCAGCGGGCGGGGCTCGTCAGAGGGGCGGACGCCGATGAGCCAGGCTAACGCGCCCAGGGCGGCGATGCCGGCGGCCAGGGTGAGGGCGGAGCTGAAGTGGCCGGTGCGCTGGACCAGGAAGCCGGTGAGCACGGGGGCGACGATGCCGGCAAAGTTGGCGACGCAGTTCTGCATGCCGACCCAGCGGCCGGCCAGGCGGGGTCCGGCGAGGGTTTGCGGGACGGCATAGACGCCGGAACAGGAGAGTCCGCAACCGACGGCGGCGCCGGCGAGCGAAAGGAACCAGGTTTTGGGTCCGGCGGAGGCACAGGCCACGAGCGAGACGGCGGCGAGCAGGAGGCCGGCGATCATCGGCCACTTGCGCGCGGAGGTGGGGCGGACGCGGCGGCGGATGCAGAGGTCGGCGATGCGGCCGGCGACGATGGCGGCGATGGAGTCCATGGTGTAGAGGAGGCCGGCGGTCCAGGCCATGGCGGTGGTGGAGAGATGGCGCTCGTGCACGAGGTAGTAGGGGAGCCAGCTCATGAGCAGGTAGAGGAGATAGTTCTCGCTGAGGTGTCCGAGGGAGGCGCCCCAGAAGGGGCGCAGGCGCGCGATGCTGAGAAAGGTGGGCTGCGGCTGGGCGGGCGGAAGGCTTTCCGGCGGGAGCTGTTCGGGGAGCACGCGGCGGGGTTTCCAGCGCTGCCAGGCGGGGAGCCAGAGCAGGGCGACGAGGCCGATGGCCAGAAAGGTTCTGCGCCAGCCGAAGTGAGCCATGAGGAGGCCGCCGCCGAAGGCGCCTACGGCGGTGCCCCAGCGAATGGCGGCGACGAGCAGGCCGTTGGCGAGGCCGCGATCCTTTTCTTCGAGGCTTTCGCTGAAGATTTTGGAGCTGGCGGGGAAGACGACGGCTTCGCCGACGCCGAGGAGGAGGCGCATGGCGAGGAGGGTGGTGAATCCGCGGGCGAGGCCGGTGAGGGCGGTGGCGGCGGACCAGGCGAGAAAGCCGAAGGCGAGGATGGAGCTGGCCTGGAATCGGTCGACGAGCCAGCCCACGGGGATCTGCAGGAGGACGTAGGTCCAGAAGAAGGCGGAGAGGAGGATGCCGAGCTTCGACGCGGACAGGCCCCAGTCTTTGGCGAGGAGGGGCGCGGCGAGGGCGAGGTTGCCGCGGTCGACATAATTGATGAGCACCGCGATGACCAGCAGGGTGATGACGGGGGCGGTGCCGGTGCGGTGGGTCACGCTTTGGGTGGGCGAGGCCATGGGCTCGGGTATTGCGGGCGATCATACAGGGTGGGCGGGATGCGGGGCGAGAGCGGAAGAAATCTCAGGATCGTCGCTCTTCCGAATGCGTCGGTGAGTGCCTCGGCGATTGAGCCCTTGCCGGGCAGGTCTGGCGAGTTGTTCGGCAAAGATCACCTGGCCAACGGGGCGGTGAGACACCGGTAAGGTTCCAGAGAGGATCCGCATTCCTCCCGCCCCTGGTGCCAGCACCAGACTGTTGCCGGCTCGGCCCTGCTGCGCCGAGTATCCATCAGCGCAAGTGCCGGGGTTCAGAGATCAGGGAACAGAAATCGGGAATCGCCAAATTCACACTTGACATTGGCGAGACAATGCACAACCATAGGGTTGTGGATAATTTGGGTACAACATTTGCGGCTTTGTCCGATCCAACCCGCCGGGCAATGATCGAGCGGCTCTCCCATGGGCCTGCCTCCGTGCATGGACTGACGGAACCGTTTGCACTCTCGCAGCAGATGATTTCAAAACATATCGCCAGCCTGGTGCGGGCTCGGATTGTGATCAAAACGAAGCGCGGACGCGAGAGTGTGTGCACGCTGAGGCCGGAGGCGATCAAGAAGGTCAGCGACTGGGCGATCAGCTATCGCCGATTCTGGGAAGAGAGTTTCGACAAGCTGGATGTGGTTGTCAATCAAATGAAGAAAGAGGAGGTCAGAGATGACAAAAAACACGGTTAACGAGACAGAGCGGATGACGATTACGAGAGTTTTCGATGCACCACGCGCGTTGGTCTGGCGGGCATGGACAGACCCGAAGTATGTGATGCAGTGGTGGGGGCCGAAGGGCTTTACCGCGCCAGTCTGCAGGATGGATTTTCGCGTGGGAGGAAAATTTCTCTGCTGCATGCGAACGCCGGATGGGCAGGAGTTCTGGAATGCCGGGGAATACCACGAGATCGTTCTGCACGAGAAGATCGTCTCCTCGATGTACTTTTCCGACTCGGAGGGAAATAAGGTTGAGCCCGAGCATTATGGAATAGAACATGAGGCGATCGAGGGTGCGTACGACGTGACTCTTTTTGAGGATCTTGGAAACGGTCAGACGAAACTTACCTTCATTGGAAATGAAACCATGGAAGACGCAACCAAGAGCGGTCAGGTCGAGGGCTGGAATCAGATACTCGACAAAGTCGATGCGGTTATTGCCGGTTTAGCGCTGGCGAAATAAGAGGTAGAAGTTTTGAGGATCGTCACGCGGGCCTCGTTCAGGCAAGCGTCGCCAGTTGCGCCAGGGGGCGCCTATGCGGGACCCCTGGCTCGACTATTTGCTTACAGGCCGGTGCACGCGGCGACGACCCTGGATACTTTGCACTGGATTGACGCCGATCCTATCCGCCCGCGGATGCCGGCTTCGGCGAGATCAAGGACAGAGTTTGGAGTTTGGAGTTTGTGTCGCGGCCGACCGATCAGCCGATTTCGGTTTCCCGGGAATTGCGGCTCTTCTTTTCAAACTCCAAACTCTAAACTCCGTCGCCTATGGCCTTCCGCTGCAGTTCGTGGAGGTCGCGGATGCCGGCTTCGGCTAAATCCATCATTTCCAGCAGGCGGGGACGCGGGAAGGCATGCTTCTCCGCCGTCGCCTGGATTTCTACGCAGTTGCCGTCTTCGGTCATCACCAGGTTCATGTCGACTTCGGCCTGGGAGTCTTCTTCGTAGGCGAGGTCGAGGAGGACGGTGTCTTCAACGATGCCAACGCTGGTGGCGGCGACCAGCTGGCGGAGGGGCGAGGCCTTGAGCGCTCCTGTCGAGACCATGCGGTTGAAGGCGATGGCCAGGGCCGCGCAGGCTCCGGTGATGGCGGCGGTGCGGGTGCCTCCGTCGGCCTGGAGGACATCGCAGTCGAGGACGACGGTGCGCTCGCCGAGAGCTTTCATGTCAACGACGGCGCGGAGCGAACGGCCGATGAGGCGCTGGATCTCGTGGGTGCGTCCGCCGACTTTGCCTTTTTCCGACTCGCGCGGGGTGCGGGTGAGGGTGGCGCGGGGGAGCATGCCGTACTCGGCGGTGACCCAGCCGCGTCCACTGTTGCGGAGCCACGCGGGAACGCCCTGCTCGACAGTGGCGTTGCAGAGGACGCGGGTGTGTCCAATCTCAATGAGGACGGAGCCTTCGGCGACCTGGACGTAGCCGGGGGCGAGGCGGGTGGGGCGCATCTGGTGAGGGGCGCGATTGTCGGCGCGGAAGAATGCCTGTTTCACTGCCTGAGTCATGGGGCCATTGTACGGATTTCATTACGGGAAACGGGCTGGGGCGGTGCCGGAACGGGAGAGTGGAAGGAAGTGGCTGAGGGCAATGGTGATGGAGAACGGCGGAGGAAGGGGGGAGTGCCATTTTGGGAAGCTGGGGAGAGGATTCCTGGCATGGGCGAGAAACGGGGAAAGAGGCGATGTGGCTTGAATTGAGCGAGATGGAGAGGGAGGCCCAGTTTGGCCCTCGACGTGTTCTATTCCGGGGCAGTCGTGAACCGGTTGGGAAGCTGGGGTGACCTCCAGAGTGCCGTGGCTTCCCTTCCCGACGAGGAGAGGAACGCTGCCGTGGAACAAGGCGCTTTGATGGGTCCGATGAACCAGCGTGGCTCGAATTTGGGCTCGATTGCCGGGCCAAATCCGGGCTCGCTGCAGGGATTGCGGAGTGCGGGAACGCTGCCGGTGCTGGTGGGGCGACAGGAGGAGCCGGCTCCCTGGCTGGCAGGGATCGCGCACGATGCGCGGAACCTGGTGACGGCGCTGGGGCTGTGCGCAGAGCTGGTGAGCGAGCCGGGGGTTCTGTCACCGGAGCACGGGCATTTTGCGGGGGAGATTCGATCGCTGGCCGAGGCTTCGGGGCGGCTGGTGCAGAGGCTGGCGGCGCTGGCCCATGCGGATCCCGCGGTGCGGGAGGAACCGGAGGAGGCGCCGGTCGAGGACCTGGCCGCGTCGGTGCGGCAGCTGGGGAATCTGCTGTCGGCGATTGCAGGGCCGGGGGTGGAGCTGCAGATTGCGTCGCTGCCCTGCCCGGGGCGGCTGCGGCTGTCGGAGGAGGGCCTGACCCGGATTCTGGTGAATCTGGTGCGCAACGCGGCGGACGCGATGCCGACGGGCGGGAGGATTCGCATTACCACGCAGCGCAGCGGAGGCGGGAGTTTCCTGTGGACGGTCGACCCTCAGGATCGGTTGAGCGAGGAAGAGGCGGCCCGGCTGTGGGGAGACATCGACGTGAGCGGGAAGGAGAACGCGGCCGCGCCGGAGGTGCTGCTGACGGTGGAGGACGATGGGCCGGGGATCCCGGCGGAGTTTCGGGAACGCGTGTTTGCATCGGGTTTCTCGACGCGCCAGGCGGGGCGGGCATGGCCGGGGACGGCGCACCGCGGACTGGGTTTGAGCATCGTGCGCACGCTGGCGGAAAAGGCCGGTGGGCGGGTGAAGGCGGGAGCCGCGCCGAGTGGGGGAGCGCGCTTCGAGATCGAGCTGCCCGTTACGTGCGTAATGGGTGCCTTACCTTCGGAATACCCTCTCGGCGAGGAGATTGACAGGCAATGATGCGACGATGGGAAACAGGAATTCTTCAGGGGTCGGCCCACTCGATGCCTCTTTCGCTTGTCCGCGAATCCGCTCCTTTACACGTGCTGGTCGCGGACGACGATCCCTCGATCCGGCGTGCATGCTGTGAAATTACCGCCAGCCAGGGAATGGTGGCGCACGAAGCGGAGCTCTCCGGACGAGAGCGCGGACTGCTGCTGGCCCGGGGCGTGGACATCGTGCTGGTGGACGAAACGGTGGCGACTGGCGCGGGCTGCGATTTACTGAGCGAGCTGCGGCAACTGCGTCCGGATGTGGCCGTGGTGTGGATGACGTCGGCTTCGACGGTGGAGCTGGCTCTGGAAGCGCTGCGGTTTGGGGCCAGCGATTATCTGGTGAAGCCGTTTTCCGCCGAGGAACTGGGCGCGGTGCTGCGGCGGCAGGCGGAGCGCATGACGGTGGATGTGGCCAGCCGCAGTTTGCGCGAGCGTCTGCGCGCAGGCCAGGGCATGGGCGACATTCTGGGCGAGAGCCCGGAGATGGAGAAGCTGTTCCGGATTCTGGCGCGGGTGGCGCAGAGCACGCATCCGGTGCTGATTCTGGGAGAAAGCGGGACGGGCAAGGAACTGGTGGCGCGCGCCATTCACGCGCATGGACAAGGGGCGGGCAAGCCGTTTGTGCCGGTGGACTGCGGTTCGCTGGCGCCGACGCTGATCGAAAGCGAGCTGTTCGGCCATGTGAAGGGCGCTTTCACCGGCGCGCACCGGCCGAACGACGGCCTTATGGTGGCGGCGGGCAGCGGGACGGTATTTCTCGACGAGATCGGGGAGCTGCCCCTCGACCTGCAGGCCAAGCTGCTGCGCGCGCTGCAGGAGAAGGAAGTGCGTCCGCTGGGCGGGAGCCATGCGGTTCCCATCAAAGCCCGCATTCTGGCGGCGACCCACCAGAATCTGCCGGAGATGGTGGAGCAGGGCAGGTTCCGGCGCGATCTGTACTACCGGCTGAATGTGGTGAAGCTGACGCTGCCGGCTCTGCGCGAGCGCAAAGAGGATATCCCGCTGCTGGCGGCGCATTTTCTGGAGCGCAACAGCCGCGAGACGAAGCGGGCCTTCCGGCTGAGCGCGGAAACGCTGGCGTTTCTGGTGGACTATGCGTGGCCGGGCAACATCCGCGAGCTGTCCAATGCGATCGACCGCGCGTGCAATCTCTGCTCCGGCGAAGTGATTGAGATGGGGGAGATGAGCACCAGCATTCAGGACGCGTGGAAACATGCGGCGGCGGTGCGGCAGGCTCCGCGCCAGGCGAGCGGGGCTCCCGAAGTGATGACGCTGGCGGAGCGGGAGAAAGAAGCCATCCTGACCACGCTGGAACAGGTGAAGGGCGACAAGCTGCTGGCGGCGCGGCTGCTGGATATCGGGAAAACAACGCTGTACCGCAAGCTCAAGGAATACGGGGTGACGCTATGAGTACGAAGCCGATTCCCAGGACGGAGGACGCGCCGGCGATCGCGGTGCCCTTACCTTCGGCGGCCCTCATCATTACGGCGGCGGAGGGGGTCGAGGAGATTGCGGCCATGCTGGCGCAGAAGCTGGGGCTCGCCGTGGAAGTTGGGTCCACGCGAGGGGCGGCGCTGCGGTTGCTGGAGCGGCGAGCCTATGCTCTGGTGGTTCTGGATCAGATCCTGGCGGACGGGGATCCGCAGGCGGCCGAGATGGTGTGGCGGTGCGCGGGCCTGGCCATTCCGCTGCAGATCAACTTCGCCCTGGCGGGGAGCGTCCGGCTGGAACGGGAGATGCGCGCCGCGCTGATACGCCGGCAGCGGGAACAACAGATGGCCAGCGTGGCCGCGGCCGCAGCGGTCGATGCAGCGCTGAAGAATGCCGTAACCGGCATCCTGCTGGAGTCGCGCCTGGCCCTCGCGGAAGAGGGGCTGCCGCCGGGCATCGAGAGCCGTCTGCGCACGCTTGCGGGGATCGCGAATCAGATGCGGGAGCGCCTTGGAGCGAAAGTCCTCCCGGATACCACTCCCGTGCCATTGTCCGCGTCACGAGAGTAACTTACTTTAGGGTCAGTCAGCCCAAACCACGCGCGATGCAGTGGACCGGTGACTTTCCCCATGATTCCGGGCCACGTCCCGGGGCGAAAGGCGGTGGAAACGAGCGGGATCCTTCGGCGGTGGAGCTGGGCAGGCTGCAAGCATATCAATTTTAAGGACCCTCCCCCATGTATCGCCTCCTTGCCGCGGCACTGACTCTCTCGTTGTCCGGGCTTGCGCCAGCCGCCCTGGCGCAGCCCGCCAGTTCGTCGCAACTGCCGTCTTCCCTGCTTGCAGATACCAGCCCCAGCGCGGGAGAAACCGTGTATGTGCCTCCCACGTCAAGCCGCCCGTTTGCCTTTTCGACGGTGGCGGTGGGTGTGAACGTCGGGATCCTGGGCATCGGGTTCGAGGCCGCAACCCCGCTCTCGATGCACCTGAACCTGCGGGCCGGCAGCAGCTTTTTCAACTATGCCGACACGCTGACCAGCGACGGAATTGCGTATAACGCGAATCTGCGTCTCCGCTCGTCGGAGGCCAGCCTCGATTACTTCCCATGGGCAAAGAGCTTCCATATCAGCCCGGGGGCGCTGCTCTACAACGGGAACAAGATCACCGGGAACGGCAATGTTCCCGCGGGGCAGACCTTCACGCTGAATGGCACCACGTACACCAGCAGCGCGAGCGATCCGGTGAATGGCACGGGCAGCGTGACGTTCAACAAAGCGGCGCCGAAGCTGACCGTGGGCTGGGGCAATCTGGTGCCCCGCAGCGGAAGGCACTTCAGCGTTCCGGTGGAGCTGGGATTTGCCTATGTGGGCGATCCAAAGGTGGCGCTCGACCTGAACGGCACGGCCTGCTACACCAGCCAGGGTGTTCCGTATTGCGCGAATGTGGCCACGGATCCGACCGTCCACGCCAATGTTGTGGCGCAACAGCAGAAACTGGCCAGCGATGCCGCGCCGGCCCGATTCTTCCCGATCTTGTCAACGGGGTTCGCGTACCGCTTCTAGGATTCTTAGCAGCATCCCAGAAGGAACGCGCAGGGGCGTGCGGATCCATTCCGCACGCCCCTTTTGTGCTTCCCGCGCTAGCTGATCGGCTGACCGGCGGCCGTCAGCAGCTGCAGCTGCTGCTGATCGTACTGCTTCACGCTGTCGGGGAGTGGAGCGTAGTTGAGTGTCCCCGCCGTTGCCTGCCCATCCGTAATGATGTACTGGATAAACTGCTTCAGGGCGGTACGCTTCGCCTTGTCCGGACCATCTTTGGGGATGATCAGGAAAGTGAGGCCCGAGATGGGATAGGCATCCGGGGCGCTGGCGGGCGGGTTGACGATGGGATCGCGCGGATCCTTGCTGATCTGGTCGGCAAAGGCGGCGATGTCGGCAGTGGTGCCGGCAGCGGTGGGGGCCACGTACTTGCCGGCCTGATTTCCAACCAGGACGGTAGGGAGGTTGTTCTGCTGCGCGTAGCTCAACTCTACGTAGCCGATGGCACCCGGAGAGTTGCGGATGTTGCCGGTGACGCCTTCGCTGCCCTTGCCGCCGATGCCGGTCGGCCAGCTGACGGCGGTTCCGGAGCCGACCTTCTGTTTCCATTCCGGACTGATGGAGGAGAGATATTCGGTGAAGATGCCGGTGGTGCCGGAGCCGTCAGAGCGATGGGAGATGATGACGGGGCTGGAGGGCAGCTTGACGCCGGGATTATCTTTGGCCAGCTGCGGATCTTTCCAGGTCTTAATGGTGCCGAGGAAGAGACCGGCGAGCGCCTGCGGCGAGAGACGCAGCGGCTGCGTGAGACCGGGCAGGTTGTACGTGATGCAGACGGGACCGGCGGTTTCGGGAATCTGCACGACCGGGGACATGCCGGCGAGCTGCGCATCTTTGAGGGCGACGTCAGAGGCGCCGAAATCGACGGTGCCGGCTTTTACCTGCTGAATGCCGCCACCGGAACCGATGGACTGGTAGTTGATGTGGATATTGGGATGGGCCTGCGAGAAATCAGCGGTCCAGCGGGACATTGCCGGATTGACGAAGGTGCTGCCGGCTCCCGAGAGAACAACATTGCTGCTGCCACTATTCGATGAATTGCAGGCGCTCAGGGTGCCCAGCACTCCGACCGCAAGCAGCGCGGCCCAAAATCGATTCGACATGAAATCCTCCGTATGATTAGTCGTTACCCACGGAACTGTACACGAATTTGCAGCCCTGATTGTTACAGTCCGGAGAATCCAAAATTTTGGCAACGCCGTTGTGGGTTACGTCCGTCCTATTAGGGTGCACGCAAACGAAGAAAAGGGGAGGATTTTTGCGATGGCGGTGAGTCTGCAGGGAAAGAGAATTGCCATTCTGGCCACCGACGGTTTTGAGCAGGTGGAATTGACGGAGCCGAAGAAAGCTCTGGACGAAGCCGGCGCGACCACAGAGATTGTGTCGCCGAAGGGCGGAGCCATCAAGGGCTGGAAGTTCAAGGAGTGGGGCGACAGTGTGAAGGTGGACAAGACCCTGGACGAGGCGCGAGCGCAGGATTACGACGCGCTGGTGCTGCCCGGCGGCGTGATCAATCCGGATCATCTGCGCATGGAGCCCAGGGCGGTCCAGTTTGTGAAGGATTTTGTGGCGACGGGACGGATGGTGGCCGCGATCTGCCACGGGCCGTGGATGCTGGTGGAGGCAGGCGTGGTGAAGGGGAAGACGGTGACCTCGTGGCCGTCGATCCGCACCGATCTGAAGAACGCCGGAGCGAACGTGGTGGATCAGGAAGTGGCGACCGATGGGCAGTTCATTACCAGCCGCAAGCCGGACGATCTTCCGGCGTTCAGCCGGACGATCATTGAGCGGGTGGGGGGAGCCAAGGCTAAGGCCGCTTAGAGGCAGGGAGCAGGGAGCAGGGAAGGTGCGCCCGCGGGCGCACCTTTTTGTTCGGAGCGAAGTGAGCCGGGGCCGGCTACGAATTTTAATGAGCGATTAGGCGAGTCTGCGCACTTTGGCCGAAGGCAATGCCAGGAGGGCCCCTCCCGGAATCATGGCCAGAGCATCGGCATTGGGGAAGCGTACATCGGCGCGTTCGCGGCACCCGGAAGACTCCCTCGGCTGCGAGGTATCGGCCTACTCGGTGTGCAATGCTTTGATCGGGTCGAGGCGCGCGGTATTCCAGGCGGGCGCAAGACAGGCCGCAATGGCAACGAACGAGAGCAGTCCCGCGACTGTACCGAAGACCAGGGGATCGAACGACTGCGTTTCGTAGAGCATGCTCTGGATGAGGCGCGCCACGGCTGCGCTGGCCGGCAGGCCGATCAGGAGTCCGATGAGCGCCGGCTTAAGCCCATCGAAGAGCAACAGGCTGAGGAGTGCCCTGCGCTGCGCGCCGAGCGCGAGCCGGATACCAAACTCAACCGTACGCTGGGCGGCCAGGTAAGCCAGCACGCCATAGAGCCCCACCGCCGCCAGAATGAGCGCAATGGTGGCGAAGGCCAGGACCAGGATCGAATCGAATGCGGAGTCGATGGTGCTTTTGCCGATTGCCTCGCGCAGGGTCATGACGTCGGAGACGGGTAAGTCCGGGTCGAGCCGGGCAACGATCTTCTGAACGGGCATGGCCAGCGAGTCGACATTACGCGGCGCGCGCACCACGATGGTGCTGAAGCTGTAATCGCTTCCGTAGATCGGCCAGTAGAGGGTTGGGTTGGGCGGCTGGGCAAGATCCCAGCGCACGTCGCCGACCACGCCGATCACCTGCGATGGCCCGTGGCTGCCAATCACCCTGAGATGTTTGCCGATGGGGTCTTCGCCGGGGAAGTATCTCCGCGCGGCCCCGCGGCTGATGACCACGACGTTGCCGCGGTCCCCTCGCTCATCGAGGCGAAAGGTGCGTCCCTCGATGAGGGGAAGACCGATGGCGGAAAAGTAGCCGGGGTCGGCGCCGCGGATCATGAAGTCGAGACCCACGCCTGGGGCCAGCGGGGGATGCTCGACGATGCTCATCAGCTCGTCGCCCATCCAGCCTTCCCCGGGCGCGGCCGTCACCAGACCGGCGGCGGAAACTCCAGGCAGCGCATGAATCCTCATCATCAGCTCCTCGAAGAAAGCCGTCTTCTGTTCGTTGCTGCTGTAGCGGACGTCCGGCAGAGCCATACGCAGAGTAAGAACGTTGTCGACCGGCACGCCGAGATCGGAGGAGCGCAGCCGCTCGAAGCTCTTCAGCAGGAGCCCGGCGCCGGCCAGCAGCACCACGGTGAGCGCCACCTCCACCGCGAGCAGAGCCCGGCGCAGCATCGCGCGCGATCGCCCGCTGCTGTGGGAGCGGGAACTGTCCTGCAATCCGGCCAGAACGCTGCCCCGGCCTGCGCTGAGAGCGGAGATCAATCCGGAGAAGAGCGCGCAGAGCACGACGATGCTGACCGTGAAACCGGCGGCGACGCCATCGAAGCGAATGGACTGGACGCGATTCATGTCATGGCGCGCGTGCATCAGCCATTCCAGTGCGCCCCACGCCAGCAGCAGGCCGAGCGCGCCGCCGAAGGTGGAGAGCAGAATGCTCTCCATCAGCCGTTCACGGAGAAGGCGCAGGCGTCCGCCGCCGAGAGCCATGCGAATCGCAAACTCTCTGCCGCGCGATGCGGCGCGTGCGACCAGCAGGCTCGCCACGTTGATGCAGGCGATGAGCAGCAGGCAGCCGGTGGCGCCGAGCAGCGCGTACAGCGGCGTCCTGTAGTTATGCACGGCGTCGTCGAGTATGCTTCTGCCGATCGCCCCGGAGTGCACGGCGGGTTCGGGATGAGCCGCTTTGATCCGCTGCTGCAGAGCGTCGATCCGCGCCACCAGAGTCGCCAGCGAAACGCCGGGAGCGAGGCGCGCCACCACCTGAAACTCATGGTCGCCATAGGTCCTGAGCAGCGCGTCTCCCGCCTCATGCTTCACCGGCGTCCAAATCTGATCGGCATTGCCGCCAAAAGCTCCGGAGTACACGAAGGTGGAGGGCAGAACGCCGACGATCGTATAGGGCTTCGCATCGAGCCAGATGGACTTGCCCACGATCGCCGGGTCGGATGCGTAACGGCGCTTCCAGAAACCCGCCGTAATGATGGCCGTCGCGGCGGCGCTCGGGCTGTCGTCGGCGGCGGTGAATCCCCGCCCCAGCATGGGCTCGACACCCAGCAGTGAGAAGAAATTATCCGTGCACCATGCCGCCTCCACCACTTCGGGCAGCTTTCCGCCTTCGGCCGAGACGTTGTATCCCTGAAAGGGAGAGACCAGCGCCATCTGCGCCAGGGAGCCAGTCGAGCGCTGCCATTCCCAGAAACTGCCGGCATCCACCGGCAGCCATGGCGCGGGATGAGGATGATCGTTGTCCGCCTCGTAGATGAGAGCCAGCCGGCCGGGATCGCTGTAGGGGAGCGGTTTGAGCAGGACGCTGCGGACCACCGTAAACAGCGCGACGTTCGCTCCGATGCCCAGCGCCATGACCGCGATGGCGATCAGCGTGAAGCCGGGGGTGCGGCTCAGGGTGCGCAGACCATAGCGCAGGTCGCGAGCCAGCGATTCAAGCCGATTCCAGGCCCATACGGCGCGCGTTTGTTCGCGGATCAGAGTGGGGTTGCCGAATGCACGCATGGCCGCATAGCGGGCTTCGTCCGGAGGCAGGCCGCGCTCGCGCTGTTCTTCTTCTTCGAGGTCGAGGTCAGAACGCAGCTCCCGCTCCAGGTCGGCATCCTTCCTTCCGATCCGCCACCAGCGCATCTCAACTCTCCTCAGCGGCCGGCCACATCACGCGCGCCACGGCTTCCGCCATCTGCTTCCACTGCGATTCTTCGACCACCAGCTGTTTTCGGCCCTTTTCGGTGAGCCGGTAATACTTGAATTCCCGATTGCGATCCGGCGCGGTCTCCCATCGGGAGACGACCCATCCGCGCTTCTCGAGGCGATGCAGGGCCGGATAGAGAGAGCCATGCTGCATCTGCAGGAAGTCGTTCGTGGTCCGTTGAATGTGCTTGCCGATGTGGTGGCCGTGAGCGGGGCCATAGAGAAGCGTCCGCAGGATGAGCATGTCCAGAGTGCCCTGAAGAAGTCCGTTCCTCTGCTCAGTTTTCGCCATGAAAGACATTCGACCCTCAAATGGCCTGATGGTAGACATTCGACTGTCGGCTGTCAAGCGGGGCCATGGTGGAGTTCAGCTTCGGCGGCCGGCTTCAGGGCCAGCGTGACGCCGGGGACAAGAGAAAAGGCGCGTCCGGAGACGCGCCCTTTTGTGTTGCATGGGATGCGAGCCCCTATTTGTGGCGAGCCATGATGTCGTCCAGAACCTGCTTTGGGGGGCGGGTGCGATCCTGGGGCAGAGTGGCGAGCGGCTCATCGACCAGGTTGAGCAGGTCGGTGAAGGCGGGCTTGCCGGTCTCAATGTAGAAGACACCGGTGAGGACTTCGCCCTTCTCGTGCGCTTCCATCAGAGTGTGGACGGCGGTGGCGCGATCGGTGGGGTTGTAATCCTCATGCAGCTTTTTGAGGCGGAGGCTGGAGCCGTCGTGCATTTTGACGTCGAGGGTGGTGCCGGGATCGTAGTCGACGTCGATTTCCTCGAAGGCGGGGACAAAGCCGACTTCGCTGACCGGCTCTTCGTGTTCCTGCATGTATTTGTAACTGCGGGTGGAACCTTCATGATCGTTGAAGGTGACGCAGGGGGAGATGACATCGAGCATGACCGTGCCGCGGTGGGCGATGGCGGCCTTGAGCATGGTGAGGAGCTGCTTTTTGTCTCCCGAGAAGGAGCGGCCGACGAAGGTGGCGCCGAGCTGGATGGCCAGCGAGCAGGTGTCGATGGCGGGCAGGTCGTTGATGACGCCGGTCTTGAGCTTCGAGCCGATGTCGGCGGTGGCGGAGAACTGGCCTTTGGTGAGGCCGTACACGCCGTTGTCTTCGATGATGTAGATCATGGGCAGATTGCGGCGCATGAGGTGGACGAACTGGCCGACGCCGATGGAGGCGGTGTCACCGTCGCCGGAGACGCCGATGCCCATCATGGTTTTGTTGGCCAGCAGCGCACCGGTGGCGACCGAGGGCATGCGGCCGTGCACGCTGTTAAAGCTGTGCGAGCGCGACATGAAGTAGGCGGGGCTCTTGGAGGAGCAGCCGATGCCGGAGAGCTTCATGACGCGCTCGGGCTGGACGCCCATTTCGTACATCGCGTCGATGATGCGCTCGGAGATGGCATTGTGGCCGCAGCCGGCGCAGAGGGTGGTCTTGCTGCCGCGGTAATCGAGGACGGGCAGGCCGATACGATTGGTTTTGGGGGTCGGTGTCGCTGTGGCCGCCATTAAATTCCCTCCTGCAGGACGATTTCGTCGGTGACGGAGCGCGCGTCGATGGGGAGTCCATTAAAGTGGCGGACGCTGCGCAGTTTGGTAATTTCGGCGGCGGGCAGATCGAGCTTGAGCAGGCTCAGCATCTGCGCGTCGCGATTCTGCTCGACGATATAGACGCGGTCGTGCGAGGCGACAAAGTCGTGGATCTCTTTGCTGAAGGGAAAGGCGCGGATGCGGAGGTAATCCGCTTCGAGGCCATATTCCTTTTTCATCTGATCGCGGCTTTCGAGGACGGCGAAGTCGGAGGTGCCAAAGGCGATGATGCCGACTTTCGATTGGCCGTTCTGGACGATCACGGGCGCGGGGACCAGCGTGCGGGCGGTTTCGAACTTGCGCGCCAGCCGCTCCATCAGGTTCTGGTAGTCTTCGGGGCGCTCGGAGTAGAGAGCCTTCTCGTTGTGGCCGCTGCCGCGCGTGAAGTAGGCGGCTTTGGGATGGTCGGTGCCGGGGAGGGTGCGATACGGGATCGCGTCGCCGTCGACATCTTTGTAGCGGCCGAATTCGCCGAGGCGCTTCAGGTCGTCGGCGGTGAGAATTTTGCCGCGGTTCAGGGGCTTCTCGGGATACTCGAAGGGATCGGACATCCAGTTGTTCATGCCGAGGTCGAGATCGGAGAGAACGAAGACCGGGGTCTGGAGCTGCTCGGCGAGATCGAAGGCGGCGCCGGCAAACTCGTAACACTCCTTCACGCTGCCAGGCAGGAGCATGACGTGCTTCGTGTCGCCGTGCGAGAGGACGGCGATGGAGAGCAGGTCGGCCTGGGCAGTGCGGGTGGGCAATCCTGTAGAGGGACCGACGCGCTGGATGTCGAAGATGACGCCGGGCAGCTCGGAGAAGTAACCGAGGCCGGCGAACTCCGCCATGAGCGAAATGCCGGGGCCGGAGGTGGCGGTCATGGAACGCGCACCGGCCCAGCCGGCGCCCAGCACCATGCCGATGGCGGCGAGCTCGTCTTCGGCCTGAACCACGGCGAAGCTGGCCTTGCCGTCGGGCTCGACACGGTACTTCTTCAGGAAGTCGATGAGTTGCTCGACCACGGACGAGGACGGCGTGATGGGATACCAGGTGACGACGGTGACGCCGGCAAACATGGCGCCGAGAGCGCAGGCGGCGTTGCCGTCGATGATGATCTTGCCTTCGGTGGCGTGCATCGGCTCGAGAACGAAGGGGTCCTGCTTGGTAAAGTTCTGCGCGGCGTAGTTGAAGCCGGCTTCGACGGCGCCCCAGTTCAGGTCGGCGGCTTTCTGCTTCTTCGCGAACTGCTTGCGCAGCGCGCCTTCCACGGCCTTCATGTCCATGGAGAGCAGCTGCGCGGCCACGCCGACATAGACCATGTTCTTGACCAGCTTGCGCAGCTTGGCTTCGGGGCAAACCGCGGCGGTGATCTTGTCGAAGGGGACGGGATAACAGGTGACATCGTCGCGATACTGCTTCAGATTGGCCGACTCCTCATAGATGGCGGCCGAGCCGGGGCGCAGGGAGAGGATGTCTTCGCGCGCGGTTTCGGCATTCATCGCAATGAGGAGATCGATTTCTTTTTTGCGCGCGACATAGCCGCTTTTGCTGGCGCGGATGGTGTACCAGGTGGGCAGGCCGGCGATGTTCGACGGGAAGAGGTTCTTGCCGCTGACCGGCACGCCCATGGCGAAGATGCTGCGCAGCAGGACGCTGTTCGCGGACTGGGAGCCGGAACCATTGACGGTGGCTACCTGGATACTGAAATCGTTGACGAGTGGCTTGAGAGGAGCAGCTTGATCTGTAGCCGGTTCGCCCTGCGCGGACGGGGCGCCGGCGTTGGTGGTCGCCATGTGGCGGTGTTCCCTTCAGTGGAGAATGGAAAGATTTTGCTCTTTCGACAACCTCCATTATAGCGGCCCATCGCGGCCTCACGCCTCCCGCAAAGGTACCAACGGTATCTTTACAACCACCAGGAATTTGTTGCAGGCGCGCCGGGGCGACGGGATAATCACTGCACGGCCTTATGCGACTGGAATATTTCGAGCTTCGTGGGAAAACCGTTCTGCTGGAACCGCTGGAGACCGCGCACGCGGGAGAGCTGGCCGCGGCGGCCGGGACCGATCCTTCTCTGTACCCGTGGACCCACGTGCCTCAGGGACCGAAGGAGATGGCGCGCTATGTGGATGCCGCTGTCGCGGCGCGGGAGGCCGGCACCGCGTGGCCGTTTGTAACGCGATCGGCGCAGACGGGGAGTCTTCTTGGATCGACCCGCTATTTCGATCTGGAGTGGTGGCCGTGGCCGGCGGGTCACGAACGCCACGACCGCTGGGCACCGGACGCGTGCGAGATCGGCTATTCGTGGCTGACCCGGGATGCGATCCGCACCGCCGCGAACACCGAGGCCAAGCTGCTGATGCTGATGTATGCCTTCCAGGTGTGGGGCGTGCACCGCGTGGTGCTGCACACCGATGAGCGCAATGCGCGCAGCCGGGCGGCGATTGAGCGGATCGGGGGGAAGTTCGAGGGGATTCTGCGCGCGCACCGGATGGCCAGCGACATCACTCCGCGGAACTCGGCGCGGTATTCGATTGTGGCAGCGGAGTGGCCGGAGGTGCGGGCGAAGCTGGAGGCGCGGCTGGAGCGGGGCGGGTCGCCGGAGCGAGCGGTGCCTGCCTGACGAGAGGGCGAGGCGCCGGCACGATCAGCGCGCGGGCGCGGTTTGCTGCATGTATTCGATGTAGCCCAGCAGGGCGCCCCAGTGGTAGAAGCGGTCGCTGCTGGTTACGTCGTCGCCGGAGCCGGTGACGGCGTTGTAGTTCTCGTGGACGTGGCGATGCTCGCGCCACTCCTGCAGAAACAGGTCATAGGATTTCTGCGCGAACTGGCGGCGGACGCCGGGATCGTCGTAATTGCGGAGGCCGAGGTAGACGAGGTAATTCATCGGTCCCCAGATGCGGCCGCGCCAGTAATTCTGATCGGCAAAGGCCGGGTCGTCGCGGGCGATGGAAGGAATGACCCATTGCCCCCAGAACTCTTTCGGGTTGAGCAGATGCCTGTCAATCATGGTGCGGGCCTGCTCGGGCGTGGCGGCGCGGGCCAGCAGCGGATAGAAGTTCGTCGGGGAAAGGCGCGTGTTGAAGCGGCCAGTGTGCAGATTTTTATTGAGGAAGATGCCCGTCCGCGGATCCCATAACGTGGCCAGACTGGCTCGATAGCGGGCGGCACGGGCTGCAAGTTCTTTCTGGTCGTCGGGACGATTGAGGATACCGGCGATCTCGGCGAGCGCATCGCAGTCGGCGATGTAGAGGCTCATCAGGCCAACGTCGGCGTATTCGATGAGGTGGGTGTGCGGGTTGTAGAAGGTGCCGTCGTACATGGGGCTGTTGTCGAGGCCGGATTCGAATTCGGCGCCCTGATGCGTGCCGCGCGAGGTGTCGTCGAGATTAGCCGGCTGGTTCTCGGGATCGCTGCCCCAGGCGAGATAGCCCTGGATTTGCCGGTGCTGATCCCACCAGCGATTCCAGCGGAGCAGCGGGGCGTAGGCGTCCTGGAGGAACCAGCGGTCGTGGAACTGACGGTAGAGGCCGAGGACGGTGATGGAGCCGACGGGCGGCTCGGAGCGGTCGGAGCTTTTCCAGTTGCCGGCGCGGGCGTAGTTGGGGACGAATCCTTCAGGCGTCTCTTCGCGCAGGATCTCGAGGGCATTGGCGTAGGCCAGGTCGCGGTCGCCGATGGAGGCGAGCGTGGCGGCGAAGAAGGTATCCCAGTCGAAGAGGACGTAGCCGCCCCAGGCGACGCTCCATACGCGGCTCACGGGCGAGATGACGCGGTCGTGGGTGGGGTCGTCGATGGTGTCCCAGCCGAGGGTGGTCTGGATGGCATCGACTATCGGGCCATTTGTGCCGGCGGCGGTGACGGATTGTTCGTATTGGTTTCGAGCGCTGGCGATGGCTGCCTGGATATCCGCCAGGTTGCGGCGCAGGCCGGTACTGATGCCGATGGGAGCGGTGAGGTCGGCGGCAAAGTACGGCGAACCGAGGGGCATGTTCACGACCGAGGGATGCGATCCGGGAGGCGCGCAGGTGCAGTAGATGGGAACATTTCCCGATGGAGACTGCGCCTCGATGAAGTCGGCGCGGCGGGCGACGGTGCCGGGGCGGTTCCACAGGTAATTAACCGTAAAGATGGCGGTCGGCGGCAGAGCGGTGGGGGTATCGGAGGGCAGCGGACTGACGAGCAGGACGAGGTCGGCACCGGCGTGGGCGCTCTGAACCCGCCAGCGATGGCCTTGCCACGCGACGGTGAGGTCGGTATAGCGGCCATCCCATGCATGCGGGCCGGGCGTGACCTGCTCGGCGCCGGGAGTGAGGCGGCCGATGAGGGCATCCTCGAGAAAGGCGTCGCCACCCTCGGTGGTATTGTGCTTCAGATCTACGTGGATGGCGAGGCCCTCGGGCAGGAGGACCTGGGTGGTGACGCTGTGGACGTCCCAGGTGTTCCATCCCTGGGCGAGGCGCTGCTGGAGCGCGCGATACTGTGGGGATTCCGGCGCGGCAGGGGCGGCGTCGGGCGCGGGGCGCGAGGTCGCGACTGGCGCCTGCGCGGCGGCGGCAAGGCTTCCAAGAGCCATCCACACCGCGACGATTGCCCAGCCTGCCCGCATCCCAATTCCTCCACAGGTATGGTAGTCGCGAAGAGGTTGGCCGGGGGTTCGGCGTCATGAGGCCGCGTCCTGGCATAGAAACATTCCGTGAGCGGAAAGCACTGCGAAGGATGATGGCGGAGGCAGGCCGCAGACAATGCGGAGCAGGGCCGGAGGGTTCCGTTGGGAGGAGGTCCGGCCCCTGCAGGGAGGAACACAAACGATCGCCGCGGCGCGAGGGCGGCGGGTTGGATCTTACATCAGGTGTTGCAGAGCATCCCACACGTACACGCCGAGGATGCCGGCCGTGAGAACACAGGTAACGCCGGTGACCACATGGATCAGAGGCTGGACTTTGTTGACCCGGACCAGCAGCTCTTCCTGCTCTTTCTTCTGGTGGCTGCCGGATTCGTCGAGGAAAATCTGGTCCTCTTCATAGCGAGTGAGGTTGGAGCGGTAAGCAATCAGGACGAGCAGGAAGGTGATGACACCGGCCCACACGACCCAGACAACCGGCATATAGCCCATGATTGAAGTCATAAGGCGCCTCGGGATACGGATTCCGCATCGAGGCACGGCAGCACCGGCGGGCCGTTGCACGAGGCCGGTCGTCGCGCTGACCGGCTGCAACCTTAGGCGGGCCGGCACAGGCCGAGACCTCCAGCGGTTGAGCCGGCTCCTGGTGCCGGGCGGGTCCGGTGAAAGCAACCCAGAATCCGGGCTCGGAGGGCAGGAGGGGCCGTCCGGAACAGAATAGTAGCCCTTTCGCGGCAGGCTTGAACAGCGCGTTTTTGCGCCTTTCCGTTACTCTCTGGCAACTCTCCGGGATTCAGAGCCTTCCATGCATAGGCCGGGAGGCGGCACGACCATGAGGGGACGAGTGCGGGGGGGATGGATCATTCGGGTGGCGGCAACGCTGGGGCTGTGCACGGCGCTGTTCTGGGTGGCTTCGTGCAACGGGAACGGGCACGAATCGGACCAGCAGATTCAGCAACAGGCGCAGCGGGCGACGGAACAGGCGAAGGTAGCGGCGAAAGAGGCCGCTGACGAGGCGCGGATTGCAGCGGCGAATGCCGAGCGCGACGCGCACGATGTGGCCAAAGGGGTGCGGGCGGGGCTGCACAACGGGAAGAACGGCTCCAGCCTGGTGAATGTGAACACGGCGACGCGAGTCGATCTGGAATCGCTGCCCGGGGTGACGCCGACGACGGCGCGGCGGATTGCCGAGAATCGTCCGTACGATACGACTCACGACCTGGTGCGGAAGGGCGCGGTGTCGCAGGCGGAGTACGACCGGATCGCGGACAATATCGCGACGAAGTGAGGGGTGGCTGCTTGCCGGCTTCGGAGCGGGGCGGCCTCGGATAGACTCGGCTCATGGATGCGTCGGATTCTTCTGAGAAAAAGTGGGTCTGCGTTTTTTGCGCGTCGGCGGCGGGCGCTTTTCCTTCGTACCTCGAAGCGGCGACTGAGCTGGGCAGGCGGATCGCCGAGCGGGGTTACGGTCTGGTCTACGGAGGCGCCATCGTCGGAGCGATGGGGGCGGTGGCGGATGGGGCTCTGGCGGCGGGCGGCGCGGTGGTCGGCGTGATTCCGGACATTATTAAGGATCGCGAAATCGAGCACCGGGGGCTGACGGAGCTGCATGTCGTCCGCACCATGCACGAACGCAAGGCGATGCTGGCGGAGCGCGCCGACGCGTTTGTTGCGCTGCCCGGCGGCTACGGCACGATGGACGAATTTATCGAGATCGTGACGTGGGCGCAGCTACGGATCCACTCGAAGCCTTGCGTGCTGGTGAATGTGAGAGGCTTCTTTGACCCGCTGCTGGCGTTCCTGGATCACACGTTGCGCGAGGGGTTTATCCAGCCGGAGAATCGCGGGCTGGTGCAGGTGGCGCGGGATCCCGAAGAGGCACTGGCGATGGTGGAGCGGACCTGGGGCGAGCGGACCGAGGTGCCGGCGCATGATAAAAGGCTGGATGCGGTGGTGCGGTAGGGACCGGTTACGGGTTACGGGGTGCAGGTTACGGGTTGCAGGTTGGAGTCAGCGATCTGCGCGGCTGCCGGAGCGTTCTCTTCCCTGCTGAAGAAGCGGTCGACGGCGTCGAGGATGGCGCTGCCGGATTTCGCTTCGTAGATGGACTTGCGCAGGGAGGCGCCGCCGGGGACACCGTGGGTGAACCAGGAAGCGAACTGCTTCATCTTGCCCGGCGCTTCCGGGTTGGACTCGGCGAGGAGCATCTCGAAGTAGGTTCGGATCATGCGGTAGCGGTCGTCCGCGGTGGGCGTGTCGTAGCGGCCGGTCGCGGTGTACTGGGCGATCTGGCGGAAGATCCAGGGATTGGCCGGGGCGGCGCGGCCGATCATGACGGCGTCGCAGCCGGTTTTGGCGATGAGGGCGGCGGCGTCTTCGGGCGTGCGCACGTCGCCGTTACCGATGACGGGAATTTTGACCGTGTCCTTGAGCTCGGCAATATGGTGCCAGCGCGCCTGGCCGGAGTAGCCCTGCTCCCGAGTGCGGGCGTGGAGAGAGACGGCATTGAGGCCGCAGTCTTCGGCGAGTTTGGCCAGCGGCACGCAGATGATGTGGTTGTCGTTCCAGCCGAGGCGGAACTTGACGGTGAAGGGGATGGTGACCGCGGCACGGACCGCTTTGAAGATCTCGCCGATCAGGGGCAGGTCGCGGAGGAGGCCACTGCCTCCGTTGCAGGAGACGACGCGCTTGGCGGGGCAGCCGAGGTTGAGGTCGACCATGTCGAAGCCGGTTTCTTCGACGATGCGGGCGGCTTCGGCGAGCGTGGCGGGATTGGAGCCGAAGAGTTGGGCGGCGATGGGGTGCTCGTCGTCGTAGAAAGTGAGGTAGCGCTTGCGCTTGGATTCGCGCATGCGGGAGAGGCCGTCGGCGGAGGTGAACTCGGTCATGATGAGGCCGCAGCCGGATTGCTGGTTGGAGATTTGGTCTTCAATGGAAGCGTGCTCGGACACCGACGAAAAGACGCTGGCATTGCGGATGAAGCGGCGGAAGACGGTGTCGGTGACGCCGGCCATGGGGGCGAGGGCGGTGGCGGGCGCGACGGTGACACTGCCGATCTGCACGGAGGCGGGCACACGGGTGCCGCTGGGCATGGCGTGCTCGATCGGATTGTCCCAGTGTTTCTTCATCGAGAGCCTGTTGCCTGTAGCTGGTAGCCTGCCCTAAAACTAAGGCCCCCGCCACGGCGGAGGCCTTGTCTTTCCCGGGCTGCGGGATTACTTCGCGGCTGCGGTTGGCTGCTCCACTTTGGCGTACTTGCGGCGGAAGCGCTCGACGCGACCTGCTGTGTCGATCAGCTTCTGCTTGCCGGTAAAGAACGGGTGGCAGTTGGAGCAGATTTCCGCGTGGATGTCGCTTTTGTGCGTGGAGCGCGTGGTGAAGTTGTTGCCGCACGCGCAAACCACTCGAATTTCGTGGTAGTTCGGATGAATTCCCTGCTTCGGCATGACTCTTCTCTTAGAACCTTTCCTGCGATCTTCTTATCTTAGCTTGAAACGGCGGATTGGCCAAAGTCGCGGGCCCATCCAGTGCTTTGATTCATTTCCGGAGGTCAACGATTCTGCAAGTCATGCGCTTTCAGCGTGTTGCACGGGGCCGAGGAGACCTCTGGCCCGCAATTGATTCATTCGGGATCACTTGCGAGGGGGCTCCTCCAGTCCGGCCCGCCTTAAAAGGAGAAAAGCTCTGAGCGCCCGCGGCGCCAGAGCTTCTTCTTCATCAGCTTAGGAATCGATGCTTTGGAAGGCAAGGAAAATCGGGAGGGCGGAGGGTACAGAGGTCATTCGAGTGCCTCCCACTCGAAGCCGACCGCGGGCTTGAATGGGCCACCCAGCCGGGCAATCCCGGATCGGCGACGCCGAAGGTGATGCGGGCGAGTCGCTGATCCTTCGTCAGGGCTTGCCGTCTTCGGTGATATGGACGTCGCCGATGCCGGTGGAGGCGCGGAGGTGATAGCGGCCGCCGAGGGTGAAGTCTTCCGACTTGCCGAGGAAGCCGTCGGGCTCCCCCTTTTGATTCAGAGAGTCGTGAACGTCACCGATGCGGGTGTGGGTTTCGACATGGCCATATTCGGCCGGACCGGCGACGGTGATGCGCAGGTCGCCGACGGCGGTATGGAGGTCTTTGTCGCCCTCGACTCCCTGGATGGACAGGTCACCGACGCCGAGGTCGGCCTTGAGGTCACTTGGCTGGGGGACATAGAGAGTGACATTGCTGCCACAGTCGTCGGCGCAGTTCTCCTCCCATTTCGGAATATGGATATCAACGGTGGCGTGGTCGCCGGCGACCTCAAAGCGCCGGACCCAGCCGGCCATGGTTTCCTGATCGACCGGACGTTTGGTTTGAATCTCAAGACGGAGGTGGCTGGAGCCGGAGGGCAGGATCTTGAGGTCGCCGACGTTCAGGGTGAGGACGACGGTGCCTCCGGAGACGAGCGAATGCTCCTGGATGTAGGGGCGGTGGTCCTGCGCCGACGCGAGGGTGCAGAGAACGAGGAGGGTGACGGCGAGCAAGGTTTTCATGGCAGGGCTCTCCGGAAAAGAGTACGGCGAACGGTCGGTCGCAGTTCACGGAGCGAATCAAAGAGGATCGCGCTTTGCGCATGTGTGAGCAGCAAAGCACTTGCGGAACACAACGTTTGGGCGTGTGGTTGCAGAACGGGACCGGCTCGTGGTCGTGGGCTCCGCCGGTCCCGTTCTGCCAAGAAGTACTGCGCGCTGGGCGAGTCTTCCTGCCGACCCATCCCTCGAACCGTTCGATACGCCAAGGGCGCAAGCGAGACGAGGGCATACCCATGTTCAATCGGAGTCGTGCCGGCTCCAAGCGTCAAGAAATGCCAAAGCTTCGCTGGGGAAGACAATCGATTGACCCGCGAACTGATCGAAAGATTTAGTATGAGTCGCGAATCGATCGCTCCAATTTTGTGGAGGTCTGGCGCGTGCACGCTGGGTATCTTTCGCATGGGGTTGCCCTTATCCTGGTCATGGCAGCGGGGGCCAACGGAGTCGCCCAAACCTCGGCGGCGCCGCCGGTGACTTTCACCGCGGAGCAGGATCACCAGAACATGATGGAACAGCTGGGCATCGTGGCGCTGCGGCCGGGGCCGAGCGGCGACGAGAAGGCTCCCAACCACGCCAACTACGACGAGTCGAAGGCGAATCCTTATCCCAACCTGCCCGATCCGCTGACGATGAAGGATGGGCAGAAGGTTGCGACGCCGGAGATGTGGTGGAAGCAGCGGCGGCCGCAGATCGTGGAGATGGAATCGCAGTATGTTTACGGCTTTGTGCCGAAGGGTGTCCCGAAAGTCACATGGACGGTCCGGGCCGTCGATCACGAGCGGATCGGGTTTACGCCGGTGATCGCGAAGGACCTGATCGGGACGGTGGACAACGCGGCGGCTCCCTCCATTACGGTGAAGATCCACATGACGCTGGTGACGCCGGAGCGGGCGGAGGGACCGGTGCCGGTGCTGATGATGTTTGGGCCGGCGGGCTTCCCTGCTCCGCACGAGCCAACGGAAGAGGAGTTCGCGCGAATCAACCAAGCGTGGAAGGCGCTGCTGGTCGAGAAGGATCCGTCGCTGGCGGCGGTGTTCGAGGCGCATCCGGCATGGGAACCGGTCAAGGCGACACCGTTTGCGTTTCCGCAACTGAACGCCGATGGCGGCCTGCCGAATACGTGGCAGCTGGTGGGCGATAGATGGGGGTTTGCGCTGCTCGATCCGGCGAGCGTGCAGGCGGACGATGGGGCGGGGATGACACGGGGGATCATCGGGCTGGTAAATCACGGACAGCCGCGCACGCCGGCGCAGTGGGGCGCGCTGCGGGCGTGGGCGTGGGGCGCGGGGAGGGGCCTCGATTATCTGGAGACCGATCCCGCGGTAGATGCGAAGCAGGTGGGGATCGAGGGCGTGTCGCGATTTGGGAAAGCCGCTCTGGTGACGATGGCGTTCGATCCACGGTTTGCGATGGTGCTGGTGGGGTCGTCGGGCAAGGGCGGGGCGACGCTGCTGCGGCGGAATTATGGCGAGGCGGTGGAGAGCCTGACCGGTGGCGAGTCCTACTGGATGGCCGGGAACTTTATGAAGTACGGGGCGGCAAAGATCAAGGTCGGGGCGCAGTTCGAGAGCATGAACGCGGGGGAGATTCCGGTGGATTCGAACGAGCTGATTGCGCTGTGCGCGCCGCGGCTGACGTTCATCAGCTACGGCGTGCCGGCGAAGGGCGACGCGCGCTGGCTGGACCATGAGGGGAGCTGGATGGCGACGGTGGATGCGAATCGAGTGTGGGAACTGCTGGGGGCGAAGGGGCTGCGCGGTTCTGCCTTCACGGTGGGCGCGGATTACCACACCGCGCCGATGCCGCCGGTGAACACGGGACTGCTGGAGGGCGATCTGGCGTGGCGGCAACACGACGGGGGGCATACCGATGCGCCGAACATGACGTACTTTCTGCAGTGGGCGGACGCGCGTATCGGGCACACGGCGCAGTAGGCGGCGGCGGAATTCCGCATCCCGCGAAGAGCATGTGGAAAACTCGGCACGGAACTGGCGTGGAGTGGCGTCACCCGAGTTTCGCGAGCGGGATTACTGTGGAAACAGTTCGCCAGAACTAGCCGTCTTTTGCTTAGAAACTGAGTACCGCCGAAGCGAGAAGCGATTATGTCAATGCAAACGACCGAGCTGAGGGGCCCTATGTCCGCGCGCCAGTCCGTGATTCCAAGTCGAAGCCCGTGGCCGGTGATCCTGGTCGGGCGCGATCGTCTTTTGCTGAAGAGCCGGCAGACGGTGATGGAGAGGCGCGGCATCGCGGTGCAGCCGATGTCGCCGGAGCAGGCGGAGTTTCCCGCGCACGACGGGAAGCCGCGGCTGTGGGCGATGTGCGGAAGCGTCGAAGAAGGCGCGCTGGTGTTTCTGGCGTGCACGATCCGTCGCTACAGCGCGGGGAGCCGTCTGTTTCTTGTGGAGTGGAAGCGGGCGGCGGGCGCAGAGCGATGCCTGTTCCATCGGGTGCTGGATCGCGAGACCACCGAGGAGACGCTGGCAGAGGCGGTCCGGAACGGGTGGAAGATGGCCGCGACCGGGCGGGGCGACTAAGCATCCGAGGCTGCGCGGCCCTCTTCTTCGATGCCATCGCGTGTCCACGGGCTGAAGCACCCGGGTGAAGAAACCGGGCTACGCAACTACGCGGCGCGCGGGGCTTCCGGATTGACTTCGAGGGAGTCGGCAGAGGGTTTGGGCGCGAGCAGGGGCCACCCTTTGCGTAATACATACTCAAGCCAGGCACCGGCAATCTGCGAGGTGATGACCGCGGCGATGACCAGCGTGGTGTAGAACTGCGCGCTGATGATGCCGGCATCGAAGGCGACACTGGCGAGGACGATGCCGGGGCCGCCGCGGGCGTTGGTGGTGATGGCGAGATTGAAGAGATCGCGGCCGCGGAATCCGGCGCAGCGGCCGGCGAGAGAGACGGAGAGGATCTTGACCAGGCAGGTGCCGCCGAGGAAGGCGAGGCACATCCAGAGAGAGAAGCCGCGGACGAGATCGAGCTTGAGGCCGACAATCGCAAAATAAACGGGGATGAAGAAGGCGAAGGCTACTTTGCCGATGGCGTCGAGCGCGTCGGCGAAGAGGCGGCGTTTGCGGTGGACGACGGCAAATCCGGCGAGGAAGGCGGCAAAGACGAGGCTGACGTCGAGGGCTCCGGCGAGTGCGCAATAGGCGAGGAGCACGGCGATGGCGTAGCCGGCGGGCGAGTGGCGGGCGACGACGTTCCACTCGGCTTTGTTGATGCGCTTGATGGCGCGGGGGAGGATGGTGAGTCCCGCGACGAAGAAGGCGACGGTGGCGAGCAGGTGCAACGCCATGGCGCGGGGATGGAGAACGGCTTTGCCGGCGGTGGCGGTGGCGATGGCCAGGGCGAGCCAGAGGACGATGTCTTCGATGACGGCGACGCCGAGGACGAGGCGGGCGAAGCGGGTGTGGAGGATTTTGAGGTCGGCGAAGATCTTGCTGACCACGGGGACGGAGGTGACGGCGACGCCGACGGCGAGGATGATGATGAGCGAGATGCGGCTGCCGTTGGGTCCGGCGAGCGCGGGGCCGAGGTGCGAGCCGATGAGGCGGGGGCCGAAGATGAGTCCGAGAATGAAGGGCAGGCCGGTGCCGACGATGGTGAGCCAGCCGACCTCGCGGCGTTCGTCGCGGGTGAAGAGCTGCTGCGTTTCGGCGCCGGAGAGGAACATGAGGAGGAGAAGGCCGAGCCAGTAGACGAAGTCGAGGATGTCGCCCTGGTGACGGGCGCCGGCGACGAGGTGCGCGGCGGCGGGCCAGCGGCCGAGCAGCGCGGGGCCGAGGACGATGCCGGCGAGAATTTCTCCGACGACTTTGGGCTGGCGGAGGCGGACGCAGAGCCATCCGAGGAGCTGCGCGCAGCCCACCAGGAGCAGAAGGATAAAAAGGACAGAGGTTAGCTGGGCGTTGGACAAGATTTCTCGGGCCTCGGGCGTGAGATGCCGGGAGGGGGCGGGCGGTCGCCTCGGGGAGAGCGGGGGGGTGGGAGCCGGGAGGCGGGGACGTTTCTCGGCTTCCCACCCTCTCGCCCCATTCGAAGCGGCCGCTTGCGCGACTCTCGCTCAGGGCGGGCCCCGGAGGGCGAGAAGGATGGGGCACCCAGCGGGAGCCGGTAGCCTGGGGCCGGTAGCCTGGGGCGTTTTGGCTTCGCCCCTCTGGCACCAGGGATTGATCAGACGAAATGTAACCGCGGTTAGCGCTTTTTCGGGAGAGCGGATTTTTTCTTCGCGGGAATTTTGAGGACCGCAGGCTGGGCGGACTGGGCGAGCTCGCGGTTGTGAACATCTTCGGCGCTGCGATCGACCATGGTGAGGACGACGCCGTCGATGCGGTTGTCGAGGGTGCGGTAGGGGGTCATGCGAAGAGTGGACCAGTTGCTGTCGTCGCCCTGGACCTGGACGTGGAGAGGCCGGATCTCGCGCATGACTTCGAGCATGCCCTGTTCGATGGCGCGCACATCCACTTTGAGATTGAGGCGCGGAATGGGGCGGCCGATGTCGCTGGCGGCGAGGCCGAGGATGGCGGCGGCCTGGGAGGTGAAGCGGCGGACGACGAGATCGGCGCTGACCATGACCATGGGCAGGTTGACGCTGTTGAGGAGATTGGTGAGGTCGTTGTTGAGCTGGGTGAGGAGATCGTTGCGGTGCTGCATCTCCTCATTGACGGTGTGGAGCTCTTCATTGGCGGATTCGAGCTCTTCTTTGGAGGTCTGCAGCTCCTCGTTGGTGCTCTGCAGCTCTTCGTTGCCGGACTGAATCTCCTCGTTGGCGGACTGCAGCTCTTCGTTGGTGGCTTCCTGCATTTCAATGATGGACTGCAGGTATTCGCGGGTGGCGGCAAGCTCCTGGCGAAGGTGAGCGATCAGCTTGTCTTTATCCTCGCGCTCGGCTTCGGGGAGAGGCAGGACGTTCTGCGCGGGAGCGGCCTCGGCGGCCGGGGTGAGTGGCTCGAAGATCACGAGATAGCTGTGCTGCTCCTGGATGGGACTGCGGAAGGGGACGATGCGGAGGTCGACGGAATGGCTGTTGCCGTTGGCTTCGATGTGAAGGCCGGAGCGCCGGGCTTCGACGCCGGAGGCTTTGGCCTCGTCGACAGCACTCTGCAGCTCGAAGAGGAGGCCGGGACGGGCCATCTTGAGGAGATTGAGGCTGGCTTTGCCGGAGGCGAGCTCCAGATAGGCGCCGGTGCGGCCGCGGGTCTGGACGATCTCCAGATTTTCGTTGATGACGATGGCGGGCGGAGCGTAGCGGGCGAGGAGCAGGCGGTCGGCCTCGCGCTGGAGTTCGATAGGGACCCGGAGGGTGTCCGGGGGACGGCTGGGCGGCGCGGGTGCTTCGTGAATGATCTCATGGTCCACCGACCCCAGGGAGAAGCCGAAGGTGACAGGGGTAGCGACCAGCTTCTTGCGATAGATCTTATGTTTCTTGTCGGCCATTTCGAAGAGATCCGAACCCGCGCCCAGCAGGCCTTCCGTATTGCCAATCATCAGGAAGCCGGTAGGGTTGAGGGCGTAATGGAAGATGGGGATAACCCGTTTCTGGAGGGACTGGCTGAGGTAAATCATGACGTTGCGGCAACTGACCAGGTCCATCCGGGAGAAGGGGGGATCGCTGAAGATGTTCTGGGTGGAGAAGACGCAGAGGTCACGGATGGTTTTGCTGATCTGATAGCCGCTTTCGGTTTTGTGGAAGAAGCGGCGCAGGCGGGCGGGGCTGACGTCGGTTTCAATGCTCTCTTTGTAAGCGGCAGAGCGGGCGCGCTGGACGGCGGTCTCGCTGAGATCGGTGCCGAAGATCTGGATGGGGACTTCGGTGCGCTC
>DATASQ010000030.1:0-173608 GCA_036269135.1 Acidobacteriaceae bacterium | reverse complement strand
AGCAGCTCCGGATCGGGCAGCTCAGGATCGGGTAGCTCGGGTTCCAGCAGCTCGGGATCGAGCAGTTCGGGGTCGAGCAGCTCGGGTTCCAGCAGCTCGGGATCGAGCAGCTCGGGCTCCAGCAGCTCGGGGTCGAGCAGCTCGGGGTCGAGCAGCTCGGGTTCCAGCAGTTCGGGCTCCGATTCGGGCTCCGGCTATGTTCTTCCCTCTTCCGCGATTACGGTCAGCGAGATTCAGGCGCTGTCCGGGTGGAACGACGTATACGACACAGGGACGACCGGCAGCGCGCTGGGCAGCACGATGCTGGTGGATAGTCCTTCTCTCAGCGGGAACGCGCGCGAGCTGAACATGCAATACACCAACGACGGCGGCGAGCGCTTCTATGCCTCGTTTGGGACCGACCGGACGGCGACGCATTTCCTGTATGACGCCGAGGTCTATGTGAAGAGCCCGTCCACCGATGTCGCCAATCTCGAAATGGATATGAACCAGACCATGGCCAACGGGGACACGGTCATCTTCGGCTTCCAGTGCGATGGCTGGAACGGCACGTGGGATTACACGATGAACAGCGGCACGCCGACCAAGTCGCAGGCACACTGGGTTCAGTCCGATCAGGCGTGCAATCCGCGGGACTGGGCGACCGATACCTGGCATCACGTCCAGGTTCTCTACTCCCGCGACGACTCGGGCAATGTGACGTACCAGTCGGTGTGGCTCGACGGCAAGGAGCAGGACATTGGCGTTACGGTGCCGTCATCGTTCGCGCTGGGCTGGTCAGCGTCGCTGCTCACGAATTTCCAGATCGACGGACATGGAGCGAGCGGATCCGCCGTGGTGTACGTCGACCACATGAGCGTCAGCCGCTGGTAGAAGGGCGGCGAGGAACGGTCCGGGAGCTCAGCGCCAGCCGGCGCGGCGATCGGGGTGAGCCGGCTCCGCGGGATTCCCATCGGGATCCTGCGGAGCCGGCTTCTCGAACATCCTGCCGATCGAAGTTTCGGACAGGCTCTTCATGATGTTGTCGACCCAGGGATCTCCCTCACCTTTTTCCTCAACCACCCCTTCGAGGAGGGGCCGTTTCATGGCATCCCCGGTCATGGGCGTTCCAGAATAGCTAATCTCAGAGGTTTTTTCCTCCTGAAATTCCACGGAGGGATGGGCGGTTTCGATGGTGGGGGGAGGCAGGATCACGGCAGCCGGCGGCGGGTCGGCCGGCGGCGCAGGGGCTGATGGCCTGGCGGGGGGCGGCGGGGCAGCGGGAGTGCCGAAGAAGTCCGGCGCGCGCAGGGGCCTGGCCGGAGTAATCATCCGATGGGCATCCTCGGCCATCTCCTCCGTGTAGTCCGCTTCCCGGTCATACTCATCGCGCCGGTAGCGCCAGCCGGCGGCACCCAAATAGAGGGTTCCGCAGCAGAGGCCGGCCAGGAGAGCGGGCCAGAGGGGATTGCGTCCGGGAGGACCGGCGGGGCGCAGAAGCCGGAAGGGCCGTTCGGCGGGCGCCTCCGGGATTTCCGATTCCGCGATGGTGGATGAAGAGGGAGACGGCGCGGGCGCGGACGATGCGCCAGCCGACGGCGCGGCAGGGGACGGCGCGGCAGGGGACGGCGCGGCAGGGGCGGGCGCGGGGCTGGCCGCTTCGGCGGGTTGCAGGCGCTGGATCGCCTGCTGTTCCCTGCGGACCACTTCCAGGACCCGGGCAAACTCAGACTCTTCTTCGCGCAGGCGGCCGGCATCGACGCCGGCGGCATTGAATCCCATGAAGCGGGCGGAGACGCCTTTGCCGGCTCGGCTGGCGGGCCAGACGGAGAAGAGGGCATCCTGGACGCGGCGGAGCGGCTCCTGGGCGGGTGGGCCATTGGCGGGGTCGGCGCGCAGATCGGCCACCGTTTTGAGCGCCGCGCCTACCTCAGCGGTCAGGAGCTGTTGCTCCTTCGCTTCTGCATAGGACGCAGATTCGCCACTGTGCTCCTGACGCTGCCGGGTTGCGGCGCTGAGGCTGTCCAGGGTGTGCTGGGTCGAGGACAATTCCGCCTGGAGCTGAGCCAGGGAATGAGCCAGGGCGTGGTCGGCGTCGCTGGATGGGCGGGCGACGGGCGTTTTCAGCGCCGACGCGGGCGGGGTTGCGATGGCGGGAGGGACAACGGCGGGGGGAGCGCTGGGGGGCGGCGCATTGGCGGGGGGCCGCGTTCCGGCCACCAGAGCGCCGGCGACGGCGTTGGCGGTGCGCGCCGCTTTTTCGGGGCTGGCATCGAGGAAGCGCACCTGGAGCAACTTTGCCGAGGACTGGCGGAGCTGCAGGCGGGAGCGAAATTCTCCAATGCGGGTGGTGCTGGACGAAGAAGGAAGCGGGGCGGATTGCGCGAGGCGCGCGACCACCGGATCACTCAGGATGGACTGGGCGGTGGCTACGGCGGGGTCGGCGGCGCCGGCCAGGTCGGGGTCGATTTGCCGGGCGGCGCCGGCATCCCAGGCGAGGGTGGCGGTCTGGGCCGACTGGGCGGATTTGTAACCGAGCCAGGCGCGAATGACCCAGGGAAGGCCGCACGCGAGGCTTAAGGCGATCAGCCAGTGAACGAGGGGAGCCCGGAGCAGCCCCGACCGTTTTGTTTCCATCAACGCCCTCGAAGTTTGCGAAGATGAGGCAGATTCTTCTATCGAAGCGAGTGCCGAAGCGGGCGCGGGCAAGGCGGCCCGAAAACCTCAGAGTCAGAATGATCAGCATTGGCGCAGCTCTAATGGCTGGCTGAAAACGCTGGTGGCATGAAACCAGAGGAACAGGGGCGGGCCAAGAGCAATCCCGCGGGGCCGGGTAACGACAGTAACTACCCAAAAGATACCCTATTTGGGGTGTTTGCCCCATGAATAAAGAGGCATTCGGATCCAGGGCTGAGGGGCGCGATCCACAGGGCGGGGGCTGGCTGCGCGTCATTGCGGCTGGGGTGTGCTTTCTTCCTGGAGGATTTCCTCGGGGGTCTGCTCGGCCGATGCAACGGGATATTTCCAGTTGGCGAGGCGGCAGAGCAGATAGACCAACGCGAAGGTGACGGCGGGCAGGACAAAAACCAGGATGCGCAGCAGCGTCCGGATCTGAGTGACGGAACCGTTCTCCGCGAGGGCGACCACGTCGTCGCCGCCGGCAAAGAGCAGTACCAACATGCCGGACAGGACCGCGCAGCCGAAGGCGGTGATCCACGGCTGTTGGCGGGGAAGGCGGAGCACATGATGCGTGCGGAAGTCGAAGGTCAGAAATTTTTCAAGGAACGGCCACGCATAGAGTCCCATAAAGACCAGGACGGGAAAGAGGAAGCCGGGGAAGAAGACCTCGGGAACGAGATAGCGGCCGAGGCGGAGGTTGACGCCGGGAAAAAGGCGCATGGCTCCTTCGACCCAGCCCAGATACCAGTCGGGCTGAGCGCCGGGCAGAATCGCAACGGGGTTATAGGGCCCGTAGATCCAAACGGGGTCGATCTGCAGGAGGCCGCCCATGGCGGCGACGACGGCGAAGAGCAGCAGAAACAATCCCAGAGACTTGAGGGTGTAGGAAGGCCAGAGGCGCGCGCCCACGATGGTCTTGTCGGTTCGTTTGGGACCGGGGTAATTGGTATGCAGCTGTCTCCAGATGATGGCGAGGTGGACGCCGATGAGCAGGGTGATGAGAGCGGGCACCAAGAAGATGTGCAGGGCGTAGAGGCGGGGGACGGTGGCGGCGACGGGCACGGTGCCGCCGAGGGCGAGGAAGGTGATCCACGGACCGATGACGGGGATCGACAACATGATGGCGTAGCCGATGCGGAGACCGGCGCCGGAGAGCAGATCGCCGCAGATGGAATAGCCGAGGTATCCGTTGGCGAGGGCGAGAACGAGAAGGGTGAGGCCGACCAGCCAGTTGATCTCGCGGGGGCGGCGATAGGCAGCGGTGAAGAAGATGCGCAGCAGATGCGCGACAATAGCGCCGATGAAGATGTCGGCGGCCCAGTGATGCATCTGGCGAATCAGCAGGCCCGCGGGGACGTCGAAGCTGAGATGGAGCACCGATTGATAGGCGGAGGAGACCTGGACGCCGTCCAGAGGGCGATAGCTGCCGTGATAGATGACCTTCGCGGAGCTGCCATGGAAGAACATGGCCATGAAGGTACCGGTGATGACCAGGATGACGAAGGCGTAGAGGGCGATCTCGCCCAGCATGAAGGACCAGTGGTCGGGAAAGACATGGTTCAGGGCCTTGCGCACGAACTTCGCGAGGCGGACGCGCGAATCGACCCAGCGGGCAATGCCGGCTCCGATCATGAAGGCATCCCCCAGAATCCGGGACCGGGATAATCGCTGAAGCCGTCGGCGGCGCGCAGGTGGCCGTTGCTGTCGACATAGAGCGGCAACTGGGGGAGCGGGCGAGCGGCCGGTCCGCCCGTGGGCAGAGCGCCGGTGAGCACGTTGAAGGTGGACTGGTGGCAGGGACACATGAGCAAATGGGAATTGGCTTCATACATGCCGACGGAACAGCCGGCGTGCGTACAGATGCGCGAGTAGGCGAGGTTCCCGCCCGGCGCCCAGTCGGACCGCTGCGGCGGGAGCTGCACCAGGTCCTGACGCACGCGCACCAGCACGGTTTGCGTTTTCTCCGAGCCCACGGCGTTTTCGGGAAAGACGACGATCATTCCGCCGGGGGCCAGGGAATCCACGCCGACCGGCACGCCATCGACGGTCATCAGACGCTGGCCGCGCTTCCATACGTCCGTTTCCAAAGCCGGCGAGGGAGGAAGGCCCAGAGAGCGGATGAGGGAGATGACGATGGAGCCGAGCGCGCCCAGGCCGGCGACGCCCATCCATTGCAGCAGGCGGCGGCGCCGGATATCAGCGGCGCCGGTGAGGAACTCCTGCGCGGCTTGTTGCTGTTCGGGTGGGGGCGAGGAGACGCGTTCGCGCGGCTCCACCGCCTCTTTGTGGGCGGTGAGCCAGTGCGCCCAGAGCACCATGGCGAGGCCGAAGCCTCCGAGGAAAACCGCGGCGCTGCTTCCCAGCCATTCATTGCGGCCGTCGGTCCAGAAAGTGACGACGAAGGCGATGCCCCCGGCGACACCGGCGAGCGCGGCGGACATGGCGAGCAGAGTTCCCCAGCGCTCCCGCCGCTCGAGATTGACCTCGTTCTCGCGGTCCAGATTGCGATCCGCGCCGCGCCCGGTGCCGGGGAGATCTTCGACCGGAGTCGTATCCGCCAGCGTCCTGTTCACTACCTGCCCGACGGCCGATGCGGAGGCTTGCAGCGCTGCCCATGCCGTTTCGGCGGGAGGCGTGGTCGATGCGGCCGGCGATTCCGCGAGGCGGGCAGCGCCGGCCGATGCGGCTCCCGACTCGGAGGCGGGCTGCTCGAGAAATGTCGCTGCCGTCGATCTGGCGAGCGACTTGCCTGCCTTCCAGCTAAGGAGCGCGCCCAGCATGAGCCACTTCTCTTTGCGGACGGCGGGTTCTTCCTGGGCCGGCTCCGCGGCGGCGGTGCGCGGCTCCGCCGAGGGCTTGAGCCGGAGACTGGAGAGCGCGCGGGCACCCTTCCAGACCAGCGAAGCGCCGATGACGATCCAGGCGCCTTTCCTGAGGCGCGCCGCTTCCCTGCCCTCCGAACTCTCGGCAGCCGCGGCCTGCGATGCGGTTTCCGGTGCGCTGCTCTGCTTCGCGACCGCCGCAAGCGAGCGGACCAGCTTCCACGCATTCGCGACGATCTGCAGCAGCGAGCCCGGATTCGGCTCTTCGCGATCCGTCATCCCTTGCCCCCTCGTTCAATCCACATGGTGAAGATCAACAGCGCGAAGACCGCGGTCCAGGCGGCGAGGCCTTCGGGCACCGGCCCATACCAGTTCATGGGGTGGCCGCCGGGATTGGGCGGGTGCTGGACCGCGCGCACGTAGGCCACGACCGAAGAGAGTTCCTTGTCGTCGAGGACAGAGGGCGGGAAAGAGGGCATCGGGCCGGGCCCGGAGCGGATGGCTCCGGCGATGATGGCCGCGGATTTCTCCGACAGGTCGGGTGCGTTTGTGCCGGCAAAAGCCAGGGCGCCCCCGCGGACGGCGGTTCGGTGACAGGCGGCGCAGTAGGTGCGATAGAGGATGCCTCCATGGCTCACGTCTCCGGCACTAAGCGGAATGACGGCGATCTGCTGCACGACAAAGTTCGAGACGGCGCGCATTTCCTGCACGGAGAGGATGCGGGCAAAGCTGGGCATGTGACTGGGACCCACTTCGACCGCAGTGAGCACCTGACCTTCGTCATGTTCCGCCTGAATGTCGGGGCCGGCTATGCTGACGATGGCGCTGATGCCCTGGCCCTGGTCCCCATGGCATTGGGCGCAGTGCTGGGTAAAGAGCGCGGCGCCATTGGGGCTGGCCGGCGGCGGGGTCTGAGCAAAGATCGGGGAAAAACCGACGAGGACGAGAGAAAGACCAGCAATCCAACCGGGACACATCGGCCCGAGGCCGCTTCTGCGTTTCGGTTTGGCTTTCACGCGCATTTGGATGCAGGGCCGTGGTTGCATCGCTGTGTCTGTCTTTCGGGCGAGGCTGTTGCTATGAAAACCCTCGCAGGCGACGCGCCAGGCGGAAGAGGTATCTCAGTGGAGGTGCCAACCTGCTTCTTCCCGCGCCGCCTCATGGCCGTTATCGGTCTCGCCGCTGCCGTCTGTCTCCTCGGATGCACGGGCGGAACGGACGTACATTCGTATATGGCCGCCACCGGAGGCAGCGTTCACAGCGGGCGAAGAATTATTGCCGAATATAAGTGTGGCTCCTGCCACACCATTCCGGGGATTCCGGGCGCCCATGGTGTTTTCGGTCCGCCTCTGAACATGATGGCGCGGCGCAGCTACATTGCCGGGAATTTCGCCAACACTCCGCGGAACCTGACGCAATGGGTGATGGCCCCCACATCCATGAAACCGAAGACGGCGATGCCGGTTCTGGGTTTGAATCAGCAGCAGGCGCGGGATGTGACGGCATACCTCGAGACTCTTGAATAACTAACGCGGAGGGGGCATTCGGTGCGGGAGCCCGGGGAGGAGTCAGGCTGGATGGACGCCAGCTTGTGCCATAAAGTATCCGCGTCCGATGCAGGCCACGGCTCCAGGTAACTCACGTTGTCATAGCAACCCGGGCTGTTGATCCAGCCGGCTAACCGGCTCTCAATTTCTGCCATCTATCTCGTACATTCCGTAGCCGCGCAGGTCCACCGTATTGCTTCCCATTATTGTTGCTGTCTCTCGTCTGGATTTCCGGGACTCAATCAACCGGCTCCGGGAGTGTGCATGAGTACTACCGCAGTTGCCGAACGGCTGAAATCGAACTGGGAAACCCCTAAGGGCGTCTGGGGATGGTTCGCCACTGTCGATCACAAAGAGATCGGCATGCGCTATCTGTTCACGGCGTTTATGTTCATGGTGGTGGGCGGCGTGGAAGCGCTGATTATGCGCCTGCAACTGGCCCGGCCCGACCAGAACCTGCTGCGACCGGAGACTTACGATCAGCTGTTCTCGATGCACGGCATCACCATGATTTTCTGGTATGCCCAGCCGATATTGTCGGGGTTCGCCATTTACGTCATCCCTCTGATGATCGGCGCGCGGGATATGGCTTTCCCGCGGCTGAATGCTTTTACTTACTGGGTATTCTTACTCTCGGGCATCTTCCTGTATATCGCCCCGATCATGGGTCAGGCGCCGCACGCGGGCTGGTTCTCGTACATGCCTTACACGAATTACCAGTACTCGCCCACCCACGGGATGGACTTCTACGCCCTTTCATTAATTCTCTTCACCATATCGATGACAGGCGGCGCGATCAACTTCATCGTGACGATCCTGCGTCTGCGGGCTCCGGGCATGACGATCAGCCGCATGCCGCTATTTCTCTACAGCACGCTGACGATCTCCTGTCTGTCGGTCTTCGCAATGCCGTCGCTTACGGTTGCCTGCGTCTTCATGGAGCTGGACCGGCACTGGGGAACCCATTTCTACGGTTTAGCGCAGGGCGGCGATGCGCTGCTGTGGCAGCAGTTGTTCTGGTTTTTCGCTCATCCCTGGGTGTACATCATTTTTCTGCCAGCGACGGGGATGTTGTCGATGATCATCCCGGTTTTCTCGCGGCGACCCATCGTGGGTTATGCGTGGGTGGCGACGGCCACCATGCTGACCGGCGCGGTGGGATTCAGCGTATGGCTGCACCACATGTTCACGGTGGGCATGTCGGACATGGCTATGAGCTTTTTCAGCGCGGGCAGCATGCTGATCTCGATCTTCACCACCATTCAGGTGTTCGCCTGGGTAGCGACCATGTGGAAGGGCAAGCTGGTGATGACCACATCGATGTACTTTGCGGTGGGGTCGGTGGCGCTGCTCGTGATTGGGGGACTGAGCGGAACCTTCACGGGAATCATTCCTGTCGACTGGCAGGTGCACAACACCTATTTCGTGGTTGCTCACATTCACTATGTGCTGGTTGGGGGGAATTTGTTCCCTGTGTTCGCGGCGTTCTATTACTGGCTGCCTAAGATGACAGGCCGCATGATGAACGAGACGCTGGGTAAGTGGAGCTTCTGGGTGATGTTCATCGGCTTCAACGTGGCCTTCTTCCCGATGCATATCCTTGGATTAGTCGGCATGCCGCGGCGCATCTACACTTATCCGGCGGGTCTGGGATTCGGTCCGCTGAACATGCTGGAGACGATTGGGGCCTTCGTGCTCGGCATTGGGATACTGATGAGCATCATCGGCTTCATTCACAGCCTGAGATTCGGGCGGCCGGCGGGTCGAAATCCGTGGAACGCAGACACGCTGGAATGGCTGACGGACTCGCCGCCGGAGCCCTACGCGCACGTGCACCTGCCGACGGTAGCCACGCGGCACCCGCTGTGGGACGACCACGACGAGGAATATGACCCGGATAACGAGCGGGTTCTTGCGGAAGGACGCCTGACTCTGGTGAGCGACTGGCTCGATGCGGAACCATTTGCAGTCTCCAAAATGCCGGAAGAAACGATTTCGCCGCTGCTGCTGGCGCTGGCGCTGTTCGGGTTCTTCCTGGCACTGGTCTTCCAGCAGATGTGGTACGCGCTGGCAGCGTTCATCGCGATGATCGTGCTGACCGGTTACTGGCTGTGGCCGCGGGAAAAGGGAGAGGAGATCGCTTAGATGGCGACAATGGCGCAGGCGCGCGAACCGCGCTTTCCGAAGCAGCCGGGAACTGGTTACGCGCTCGATGACAATCGAGGCACGTGGGGTATCACGCTGCTGATCGCGACTGAAGCGACACTGTTTGTTTGCCTGTTCGCCAGCTATTTCTATCTGGACAGCAACAAGAACCGATGGGCGATCGACCACCCTCCGAAACTGCCGCTGGCCTTCGTCATGCTGGCGGTGCTGGTGAGCAGCAGCATTGTTCTGCACTTTGGCGAGCGCCAGCTGAAGAAGGGACGCGTGGGGATGGCGCGCCTGATGATGGCGATTACCATCCTGATGGGACTGGGATTCCTGGCAATTCAGGCATTCGAATATATGGACCACTGGAAGGATCTGACGCCCTACAGCGACTCCTATGGCTCGATCTTTTACACCATCACCACCTTTCATGCGGCACATGTGATTGTAGGTTTGTTGCTGTTGCTCTACACGCTGTTTCTGCCCCGATACAGTCCGGCGCTGCGCAGTCCGTATCGGCCCTACCACGTTGTCACGCTGTACTGGCATTTCGTGGATGTTGTGTGGCTGTTTGTCGTGGGACTCCTGTACGTCATGCCGAATCTTCGCGTTTATGGCTTCTGAACCGACAACACGCCCCGTCTCAATCCGCCCCGCGCGAGTTTGGCTCAGCGTCGTGGTTTCCGGAGCCGCGTGGTTTCTGGTGGGCATTGCCGAAATGTTCATTACCTGGCGCGCGTGCATGCACAATGAGCAGTTCGGCAACGCGAGTTCTCACCCCTCGGCGACCGCGGCTTCGTTTATAGTCTCGTTCTTACTGCTCGGACTGGTGGCCGCCGCGGGTTTTATTTCTTACTACGAGTGGCGCCGACTCTCGACGCAGCGAAGTCTGGTGGAGGCCGAAGGTCGCGGGCACCACGAATTTGTGGCGCTGGTCGGAGTTTTTGTCAGCATTACACTGGGCGCCGGCATGGTGTGGATATCTCTGCCTCTCTTCTTTCTTCGCCTGTGCGCGAGGGTGCGATGAAAGCAAGGTGGATACTTTCTCTCGGACTCATGGCCGGCAGTCTGATGCTTGCCGGGTGCACGGGTGGCACCAGTTCGTATACGCCGAACATGGGTGGCGACGCGCATAACGGCCGAACGCTGATTGTCCATTACGGCTGCGGGGCCTGCCATATCATTCCCGGGATTTATACGGCGCGCGGCCTCGTGGGTCCGCCGCTCTATTTTTATGGTCGCAGGACGATCATTGCCGGCGAGCTGCCTAACTCCACTGAAAACCTCATTCGCTGGTTGCGCAACCCGCCGGCCGTGGAGCCAGGGACAGCCATGCCGAACCTCGGCCTGAACCAGCAACAGGCGCGAGACATCGCGGCCTATCTCGACAGCCTGCAGTGAGAGGGAGATGAAACGGATGCGGATCTACCGAAAGAAGAGAGCGTGGCTGAGCCTTGGCGCAGCGTTGATTCTGGCGAGCTGCGGGTACTTTCTCGCTCGCGCGCAGAACAATGCCGGCAACTCTGCCCCTAAGGGAATGACCACCAATATTCCCGGCGCTTTGCCTGACATCCATCTTGTCTCTCCGGTCGCAGACGGTCAGTGGACCCAGCCCGCCGGCGACTATGCCAATACGCGCTACAGCCCACTGGACCAGATCACCGCAAAGAACGTGCAGAACCTGCATGTCGTGACTACCTATTCGACGGGAATCCCGCACGGGCACGAGGGTCAGCCACTTGTGGTGGATAACACTCTTTATATCGTGACGCCTTTCCCGAATAACCTGATTGCGCTCGATCTGACCAAGCCGGGGTTTCCCCAGAAATGGATTTTCCAACCCATGCCGGAGCGGGCCTCGCAGGGCGTGGCCTGTTGTGATGTCGTTAATCGGGGCGCGACCTATGCGGACGGAAAGATCATCTACAACACGCTCGACGATCACACCGTTGCCGTGGACGCCACGACGGGGAAGAAGGTGTGGGAGACGGCGGTGGGTAACTATCGCTACGGCGAGACCGTGACCAATGCACCCCTTGTGGTGAAGAACCTCGTTTATGTCGGAATCAGCGGAGGAGAGCTGGGCGTCCGCGGGCGCCTGACCGCTCTCGATGTCAAAACAGGCGCCGTTGCATGGAAGGCCTGGAGCACCGGCACCGATCAGGATGTGCGCCTCGGCCCGGACTTCCACGCGTATTACGCAAAGGATCAGGGGAAGGATCTGGGGATCAAGACCTGGAATCCCGGACAGTGGAAGATGGGCGGGGGAACCATCTGGGGCTGGATTTCCTACGATCCCGAGCTCAATTTGATCTTCTATGGGACGGGCAATCCCGGTGTGTGGAATCCAGATATGCGCCCGGGGGATAACAAGTGGTCCTGCACGATCTTTGCTCGCGATCCCGCCACGGGTTATGCCAAGTGGGCGTTCCAGACCGATCCTCACGACGGCTGGGATTACGACGCGGTCATGGAAAATATCGCCATCGACATGCCCTGGCATGGTCAAATGCGCAAGCTGCTTCTTCATCCGGGGCGCACGGGATTCATGTATGTCTTCGATCGGGGTACGGGGCAGCTGCTCTCGGCGGAGAAATTCGAACCGGTGAACTGGGCGAGCGGTTACAACCTGCAAACCGGCGAGCCGAGTGTCGATGAAACCAAAATGCCCCACGAGAATCAGTACGCGATGGATATCTGTCCCTCGTCTACCGGGGCTAAAGACTTTATTCCTTCAGCGTTTTCGCCGCAGACCGGGTATCTTTACATCCCGGCTCATAACACGTGCATGGACTACGAAGGCACATCAGTGAATTACATCGCGGGAACGCCCTATCTGGGCGCCGAGGTACGAATGTATCCCGGGCCGGGAGGCTATCAGGGCGAGCTGGTCGCATGGGACGTGGCCAAGGCAAAGAAGGTATGGACGGTCAAGGACCTACTCTTCCCGGTCTACAGCGGCGTTCTCGCCACGGGCGGCGATGTCGTTTTCTACGGAACCATGGAAGGCTGGTTCCGGGCCCTGGATGCGCATACGGGGAAGATCCTGTGGCAATTCAAAACTTCCTCGGGAATCATCGGCGACCCGATCACCTTTACCGGGCCGGACGGAAAGCAGTATGTGGCTATCTATTCGGGAATTGGCGGGTGGATGGGCGCAAGCGATTTTGCATCCGTTTCCGCCGATGATCCTTACGCCACACTCGGAGCGAATGGCGCGATGCGCGACATCAAGGCTTATACCCAGCCAGGAGATACACTCTATGTCTTCAGCTTATAAGCTGAGCGCGCTCCTGCTCCTTTTGGCGAGTGGCGCCACGGGGTGGGCATCGGCGGCGTTGCGTGTCTGCGCCGATCCCAATAACCTGCCCTATTCCAACCAGGAGCAGCAGGGCTTTGAAAACCACATCGCTGACCTGATGGCTGCGGACATGGGGATGACCCTCCACTATGTATGGTTCCCGCAGCGCGAAGCATTCTTCCGCAAGACACTGGACGCGGGGGTGTGCGACGTAGTTATGGGGGTTCCGTCCGGCATGGAAGGGACCAGCACGACACGGCCTTACTATGTTTCCAGTTATGCCTTTCTCACGCGGCGCGACCGTCACCTCAACCTGCGGTCCCTGGACGATCCTCGTTTGCGCCGGTTGCGGATTGGTGTGCACATCCTCGGTGACGAGGATGACAGTCTGCCGCCGGTCCACGCGCTGATCCGCCGGGGCATCGTCCACAACCTGGTGGGTTACAGCATATTCGGGAATCTCGCCGAGGCGAATCCGTCGTCGGATCTGATTCAGGCGGTGGTGAATCGGAAGGTCGATGTGGCGATTGTGTGGGGGCCGCTGGCGGGTTACTTTGCGCGGCGTTCCCCGGTCCCGCTGGAACTGACACCCATTGCGCAGGATCCGAGGAGCCCCGGGCTGCCCATGTCCTTCCGCATTGCGATCGGTGTGCGGCCGCAGGACAGGCAGCTGCGACGGGAGCTCGATGCGGAACTCGTGCGCCGCGAACCAGAGATCCACCGTCTGCTCGTGTCCTATGGCATCCCGCAGACCGGTGCGGTTGCCGCACTGCACGGAGGGAATTAACGAGATGCGTATCTGTCTGCTGGCTGCCTTCACTGCCCTGCTGACTCTGGCACTGGGTTGCAACAGCGAACCGTCACCGGTTGCCGTGAGCACGACGCCGGCCATTCCCACCTCGGTGGGTCCGGTGCCCGGCGCCGTAAGTCCGCCGGCAACGTGGACCAATCCCTATGCGGGGAATCAAATGGCTATGCAGGATGGGTGGCGTCTTTTTAACTGGTATAACTGCTCCGGTTGCCACGGCGGGCACGGCGGGGGCGGGATGGGCCCGAGCCTGCGGCGACCCAACAAGATCTTCGGCAACCGAGACGATCAGATTTTCAGTTCCATTGCCGAAGGCCGCGGCAAAGGCATGCCGGCATGGGGGACAAAGATTCCCGAGGATCAGATCTGGCAGTTAGTGACTTACATTAAGTCGATGCGCACGCTCCAGGAGCCGGATCCGCCGACGGAACCCACCAATGAGCAGGTGCCCAATCCGGAAAACAACGATCACATCGGGATCGGGCCGCAGTAAGGGAGAGAGAGATGCAACCAGACGGCTTTTCCGGAGGAACTCGGTGGATACGGCATAGCTGCCCGCGGCCTTTTCACGGTCGTTCCGCTGCCGATGCCGGATCACGGCGCGAGGGGATCCGGACTTCCCGCGGAATGCTGCTCCTGATGGCTCCGGTGCTGGCGTCGCTCTGCGGATGCGAAGACGTGCAGTCGATCTTCAATACCCACGGGCCGGCCGCTTCAAGTATCGCTACCCTCTCCTGGGCATTGACAATTGCGTTTCTGGTTACATCCCTGGTGATGTGGATCCTGATCGCCTGGGCGGCTGCACGGCACCGCGGGACGCTGCAGGAACATGCTCCGGTGAATATCGGCGGCGGACAGGGCTGGATCGTGATGGGCGGTCTTCTCATCCCGATTGTCGTTCTCTCCGGATTCTTCATTGCGGGGCTGGTCCTGCTTTCTGATTTTCCCATTAACAAGCCCGAGAACACGCAGCCTCTCAAACCCGACCTGCTCATCGTCGGGCATCAGTGGTGGTGGGAACTGCGCTATCTCGATGGACCGATGGATCAGCATTTCACCGCGGCCGACGAGATACACATCCCTGTGAACAAGCCCTTCAACATCGAACTAAAGTCCGATGACGTCATCCATGCCTTCTGGATTCCAAGCCTGCACGGCAAACTTGACATGATTCCCGGCCACCCGAACTTCATGCGCATCGAAGCCTCCCAGCCTGGGATTTACACGGGCCAGTGCGCCGTGTATTGCGGAGAACAGCACGCGCATATGCGGCTGATGCTGATAGCGCAAACTCCGGAGGAGTACCAGGCCTGGGTGCAGCAGCAGCTTAAGCCAGCTCACGAACCGACAACTCCGGAGGCGATCGCCGGGGAACAGGTCTTTCTCAATGGTCCGTGCATGATGTGCCATGCGGTTCGGGGCACAATTGCGGGGGGGCATGTTGCGCCCGATCTTACCCATCTGGCCGGACGCCAGTTCATCGGTGCGGATTCGTTTCCCAACAACAAGGCTTATCTGGCGGCGTGGGTTACGCACGCACAGTCTCTGAAGCCCGGATGTCTGATGCCCAACCTGACCATGTTTACGGGCGGGCAGTTACGCCAGCTGGTCGCCTATCTCCAGCAACTGAAGTGACCGCGGTCCATCTTCCCTTTCATGCAACCTGGGTGCTGCGGCTGAGCGATTTCAGAGACGAACCAATGCTTCGGCTCGGCCTCCGATAAAATCAATTCGGATGCTCAGAGTTCTTATTCATGCTGCGCGTGGCTATGGATGGTTGGCGCTTCTCTCGTTTCTGCTGTTGTCTGCGACCCAGGCGGGTTGGGCTGTAACCTCAAAAGCACAGGAGCAAGGCGCCCAGACCTTTCAAAACAGCGGCTGCCCGCGGTGCCACAGTATCACCGGGGTTGGCGGAAAGCGGGCGCCGGATCTGGGCAGAGTGGGCCTGCGCCGCAGTCCGCCTCAGATCCGCAGACAGATCGTGCACGGCGGCCATGGGATGCCACCGTTTGGGCAGGTGCTGAGTGCGCGGGATGTCAACGACCTTGTCGAGTTTTTGAGTTCCTGCCGAACGGATAAGGCTCCTGGCTGCCGCCGATGGGATGCGCCCGCAACGAATGAGACTGCGTCACCGGACGGGGCCGATCCTCAGTAGAGATTGCCGGCCACTTCGTCGGCGAGGCGGGCGAGGTTATCGTCGGCATCCGAAGGCTTCCCGCTTCGCCGGCTGCCGCGACCGGAGATCACAACCGTAAAGTGCAGCGAGCGCACATTTCCGCCGGCCATCTCCTCCGTGATGCCGCGAACCTGCGCAACCCTGCACCGTTCCGCTTCGTTCCCGACGCCGGTAAGAGGGGTGCTCCCGACGGGACAAGCGTGCAGGGGCGCGGCACTCACCTGTATCTCAATGAAATTCATCTCCGCACCGTCGCGCACAAAGCGGCAGGTTCCTTCGGCGCTGTTGCTTTCTGTAACCGTCGCGGTGACCTCTCCGCCGAGGAGATCGGCGGCTGTTCCCTGGGTGAGCCAGGGGCAGGCTGTTTCCTTCATAGCTTCCGCGCCGGGGTTGGTGGGCATGGCTTGTCCGGCCGCCGCAGCCGTGCAGGCCAGCAGACCAAACAGCATGACGGACATGCTTCTCCGCGGCAGGTTAGGTCTTTCTCCTTGCCGGTGTGAGCGGCCCGGCATGGAGAACGCGGCCGCCTTCCTCCACTACGTACAACTGATTCACGGCGAGGTTGCGCAGATGGTCCACCTGACCGCTCAGCCAGCGAATTTCCAGAAGGTCCACCTGCGTAGCCTGTTCCAGGCCAAAGTGCATGCGCAGATCGTTCTGAGAAAAGTAGCTGCCTCCGCTGCGCAGCTCGTCCATCTGCACCAGAGGTTTGCCGGCGCCGGGAACGGTGGTCGCAGTCACCGTAATCCGGCTGCCAATTCCCGAGCGATTTGTCCTGACTCCGACCAGCTTGATTTTGATCCAGTTGCGCTTCAGTATCGGCTGGCACTCCAGGAGCTGTGGACCGGCATTCACGCAATTCACGGCAACATCGATCCAACCATCATTGTTGTAATCGCCGAACGCGGTGCCTCGCGCCGGGGCATTCTCCATGATGCCTGGACCGCCCTGATTGGTGACATCCTCAAACCGCCCGTTGCGCAGGTTGCGGTAGAGGTATTTATGCTCCGCGTACTTCAGGTCGGCGTCGGACTTATTCACTTCGGGATAGACGTGGCCATTCGACATGAGGATATCGAGCCAGCCATCGTTATCCATGTCGAAGAAACCCACTCCCCAGCCCAACAGCCGCGTGTTTACGCCTAGTCCGCTCGGATAAGTGTGATCTTCGAAATTGGCGTCGCCAAGATTGGTGTAGAGCGAGTCTGTATCTCCGGCGAAATTGGTCTTCACAATGTCGAGATTGCCATCGCGGTTGTAGTCGCCAATGGAGACGCCCATGCCGGCCTGCGGTTTGGCCTCAGCGGAGAGAGCGGCGCCCGCTTCGATGGCAATATCCCGAAAGGTACCGTCTTTCTGGTTGAGATACAACGTGGCCGGGGCCGAATCGTTGGCCACATAGATATCGGGCCAGCCGTCGTTGGTCAGATCGGACGCCGCAACGCTGAGCCCATAGGTGCCGACGGCCGTCCACATCCCGGACTTCTCGCTGACGTCGGTGAAGGTCCCGTTGCCGTTGTTGTGGTACAGGATGTTTCTGCCGCCGGGCAGCCCTGGAGGGCCGCACGCGACCAGCATTCCTTTGTAAGTGCAGGGTCCGTCCTGGGGCCGTGGGGCGGTTTCAAGGTCCAGATCGACATAGTTAGCCACAAAGAGATCGAGATGGCCATCGCGATCGTAATCCACGAAGGTACAGCCGGTGTTCCAGCGTTTCTTCGGTCCGGGCTGGATCAGGCCCGCCTGCTCCGTGATATTGGTGAAGGTGCCGTCGCCGTGATTGCGATAGAGGACCGGCTGGCCGTAGTAAGTGACGAACAGATCGTCGTGGCCGTCATTGTCATAATCGCCGACGCAGCAGGCCTGGCCCCAGCCTGTCTTATGTTCCAGACCGGACCCGTTGGTCACATCGGTAAACGTGCCGTCGCGATTGTTTTTGAACAGATGGCAGTGCGGCTCCTGGCCGGCGGGGAAGCCCTGGAGACGCCAGCCATTGACCAGGAAGAGATCGAGCCAGCCGTCATTGTCGTAGTCGTAGAAGGCCAGGCCGCAACCGGTGGTTTCCAGAAGATACTTATTGGATCCGACGCCGCCGTAGATCGTTTCGACGTTGAGGCCTGCCTGCTGAACGACATCGACATACTGGATGCCCAGCGGCGTGCCCTCGATGGGCGACTTAGGCCCGGGCGGCGGGGGAGCCGGTTTGGCGTCGTAACTCCGATCGTGCGGGCCAATCTTCATGGGCGCGGGGGCGGGTGGGGACTGCTGCTGGGCGAGCGCGACGATATCGGCGAAGGGCAAAACCAGAGCCGTCCGGCTCAACGATTGAAGAAAGGTGCGGCGATTCAAAATGCCTGCCTCCAGGAGCCTTTACGGCTGTCCTGCCCCGGTGCCGGAGGCGTCGGGGAGATTAGTGTGAACGTGCCAGGGATCGCTTTCAATGGAAATCTCGGGATGCCGGCGCAAGTAGTCCAGCGAATAGGTCGGAGCCGCGGGATCGACTCGTTTGATCGTATATAACCTGGCCTGCTGCTCGGATTTCTGTTCCATCCCCGTGCGCCGGTACAGGATGGCGAGGTTATAGTGCGCCGCGAGGTCGTCGGGATCGATGGCCTGGAGCGCCTGGAACTGCTGAATGGCGTCCGCGCTGCGGTGCTGCTGGTAATACGAGATACCCAGCTCGCGCCGGGCGTCGCGACAGTCGGGATAGCGCGCGACTACCTTCTCCAGATCGGCGACTTCCGCCTGGGAATGCCGTTCCCGTCGCTCCACTAAGGCGAGATAGTACAGGGCGCGCGGGTCGTCGGGACGGAGCACGAGCGCTTTCTCCAGGGGGGCTCGTGCCTCGGTGTATTTCTCCCAGCCCAGATAGGCGATGCCGACGTTGATATAGCCGTCCTTGTAATCGGGCATCAGGCGCACCACCTGCTCAAAGGCATGCAGCGCATCCGCGTACTGTTGCGCGTCGAGAAGGCCGATTCCGGCGTTGTTCCAGCGCATCCACTCCGGATTATCCTGGGGCAGCGGGTCTGTGGGAGCGTTCTTTCCCAGCCGCAGGGTCCTGCTTCTCGATGCCAACTCGACCACCGGATAGGCCGGGTGGTTCCTGCCGAACACATTGTCCAGATAAGTCTGGCGCAGGTGCCGGTAGTTCACGCTTGCTGTGATGGTCAGCGGAAAATGCGCCTGTGCAGGGATGTGGAACGCATAGCGCACCAGGGTTGAGCGACCCGCCTGAATGGTGTTGTCATAGGCGACGGAGTGAATCGTCCAGACCTTATGGCTATCGACGAACTCCCCGTTTCCATCCACGGGGCGGTTGTCGAACTTATGCGCGCGCTGGTCGAGCGTGCCGTCCGGGTTGAGAAACCCGCTTTCATAGATCTTCGCGCCGGCTGCATCCATCACGGTGAACTGGATCCATGCCTGATACAGATCGCGGACTTCGGGCAGCAAAGAATGGCCAATATTCCTGTTCTGCACCACGACCCACACTTCCAGGTTCGTATCCGGCTTCACGTCGAAGGCCGTGGTTCCCAGGGGCGCCACCATGGACCCGTTGGTGGGACGCAGCGCGAACAAGTCCAGATTCAGATAGTCGCCGCTCTGCAGGAAAGCAATCGTCTGTTTGAGTTGCTCGTTATAGCCATAGTAGAAGGGCACGGCGGTATTGCCGGCCAGCCAGCGGTGCGAGGCGATCATGCCCTGGCTGGAGCCGTAGTCGGGCAGGACGGCCCGCACGCGCTTCATGTGGCAGTCCTGGCAGCTCTTGTAATCGGCTGTATAGAAGGTCAGGGGGTTCTGCTGCGAAAACTTCGAGGTCTGCCATTCATCGTAAGTGGTGAAGGCGCGAATCCACTTATAGTGATTGAGTTCCGGCGGCAGATTTGCCTTATGGCAAGCCGAGCAGAAGACCGGAGTCCGGTAAAAGTCCTGCATCACCGCTTTCGAGTGACGATCGAGATGCGCCAGAATCTCGGTATCCGGGACGATTCCGGGAATGCGCCGACCACGCGCATCGACCATGACCGCGGGCACACCCATAACATAGCTGCCGTTGCCCAGCTTGCTCGACACGCTCTGGATGGAGTGGCACACCGTACAGGTCACGCCGTCGCGATCGAAGGAGCGGTCCAGCGAAGAGTTCGGGTTCAGAGCGCCGGACAACACGGCAATCGGGTTATGACAGCTGTCGCAGTGGCGGGCAAAGGCGATGCCCTTGCTATGGATGAGCAGATTGACGCTGGCCCGATAGAACGGCGTGCGGAAGGAATTTGCATGCAGGGCCTGACGCCACTGGTGATAGGCCTCCTGATGGCAGTGCCCGCAATAGGCTGCGTCAGGGAAGGCGCTCGCCGGGAGGAATTTGCCGCCCACGACCGCGGCGTTGCCCGGCATGGCGATGCCCGGGCCAAACGGCAATTGATAGGAGGAAAGGATCTTTGCGTCGTAAGCGGCGACGGGACTCACGGGCGCTGGCTTTGCGCCCGCTGTCGGCCCGCTGGCCATCAGACGCGGAACGCCGAGCGCCATCACCGACAGCCCGGCCAGAACAACGATCCGGCCTCGAAAATTCATAACACGCAGGACGGCTGAGGCCGCCGCTTTTGGTACGCATCCGCGCAAGACGGCGGATAGATAACAGGGGAAGCATTCACACTATAACAAACGCGAACCGCTGCTGAATACGGGCTCGGCAGCCAGTCAAATTTTTTCCATCAGGGCTGTGGCTGGGCTGAGGATCGGGCCTGCGCACTTTGCGCCTTCTCTCTCTCAGCCGCGGCTTCTGCCGTCTTTCCTTCCTGCTGCAGCACGCTGGCCAGGCCAAGATGAGCCTGCGCATCGGTGGGATCGAAGCTCAGCGCATCGCGGAACGCGGACTCGGCGTCGGCCAGCTTGCCCTGTTTGAGCAGATCGTTGCCGGAGTTGGAGGAGACCTCGGCGCGCTGCCGGTTCATGTTGGCCCGCATCAGATCCGCAGCCTTGTGCCGGTCGGCCGCGGCCTGTTCGGGCTGCTTTTCCTTGACCAGTACTTCCGCGAGGATCAGGTAAGGATCCGGCTGATTGGGCCGCTGCCGGATCGCCTCCTGCAGCGCACTGGCCGCCGCGGGGAGCTTGTTGAGATGATTCTCGATGCTTCCCAGAGTGGCCCATCCGTTGCCATTCTGCGGCTGCAGCCTCAGAGTGGTCTGTAACTCGCGTTCCGCGTCGGCATAGCGTCCCGCCTGCAGATAGAGGAGCCCCAGCGCATAGGGCGGTTCCGGCGCAGAGGGATTCTGTTTCTCCGCCGCTTCAAATTCCGGAATCGCGTCGGCTTCATCATCCTTCATTTTGAGGGCCAGGCCGAGGTCGTAGTGCAGCTGCGGCGCCTGCGGGTCCAGTTGCAGAGCCTGCCGCAGCTGCGCCACCGCATCGTCAAACTGGCTGAGCTGGATGTACGCGGCCGCCAGATTTTCGCGCGAGGTGGGATTGCGCGGGGACAGCGCCACCGCTTTCTGCAGCAGCGGCACCGCCTCCTTCGCGCGCTGAGCCTGGCAGAGCGCCATGCCCAGATTCGTAAGAACCTTCCCATCGGTTCGTTCGGCGGCGGCGGCTTTCTCCAGCAGAGGAATCGCCTGGTTCACTTCACCGGTTCGCTGCAGCGCCAAGCCGAGCTGGTAGTCGTCGGCGGCCGATTCCGGGTTCGCGGCCACCGCCTCGCGCAGCAGCGGGATCGCCTCGCGATCGTCGCCATTCGCCACCAGCAGTTGCGCCAGCTGCGCCAGAATCACAGGATTGCGCGGCGCCAGGGCATTGGCCTTGCGCACCTCTTCAAGGGCGCCGGGCTTCTGTTCCGCCTGCAGCGTGAGACCCAGATGAAGGTGGGCCATCGCCAGGCCAGGGTTGAGCTGCACAGCGCGGGAGAAAGACTGGTCGGCCGCGTGCCACTCGCGCTGCTGCGCCTGCAGCGTGCCTAACTCATCCCATAACTGGGCATTCCCGGGGGCTAACTGCACTGCCTCTTTCAACCGCGCCTGGGCTGCTTCCGGTTGATGCGCAGCTACCAGGGCTCTTGCATACGCGGTGAGAAGATCCAGCGGCAACGGATGGCGATTCGCGCGCGCGGCTTCCTCCAGACGCGCAAAACACGGCAGAGCCTGCTCGGGCTTACCGTTTTCCTCCAGAGCCATGGCGAGATTCTCTTCGGCGCTGGTGTCCTTCGCGCTCAGGGCCACGGCCTTCTGCAACTCACGAATGCCGGCAGCCAGATCGCCGCTCCGCACCAGCACGGCACCCAGGGCGCTGTGTCCCTGCTCGATGTTGGGGGCAAGGCGAACCACTTCTTCGAATTCGTGCCTGGCCGTCTTCAGATCGTTGCGCGACATTGCCGCCACGCCGGCGCGATAATCGCTATCGGCCTGCCTGAGGCTGGGCGATGAGCTTTGCGCGCAGCACGCCGCGCAGCCGGCCAGCATGGCAGACACACCAAACGCCCGCCGCACACGCGGACCAGCACCAGCAGAGAACCGCAGCATGGGTTTCTATACTAACGGACTGGCTCCCCAGCGGGAAAAGGGCATCCCGTGGAGGGGGCGGCGGGTCTGTCTGCGTGGAGCTACCGGGTCGCGACGGCGACGACCTCGATTTCGATCAGCGCGCCGGGTGCGGCCAGCGCAGCCACCTGCATCGCACTGCGCGCCGGCTTATTGGGTTGGTCCTTCGTCCCGAAGAACTGCGAGTAACCCGCCATGAAGCCGGCGAAATCCATCTTGCCTTTGGCTGGGTCGGCTGCGAGATAGGCGTGCATCAGGACGACGTTGCCCAGGGCGAGGTGCTGTTCCTCCAGCGCGTGCTGAATGGCCTTCAGGGCGTTGACTGTCTGGGTTTCGGTATCGCCCGGCGTCCCCTTCATCACAGAGGAATCGAGCATGCCGCTGAGATAGAGGGTATCTCCGACCCAAACACCCTCCGAAATCGGAAAGGTGGAGTTATTCGGTAACGGAATGCGGCGCACGGCGGACTGCGCGTGCGCCAGCAGCGGCACCACTGCCGTCAGAATCACAAGAACAACCAGGAAAGCCGGACCGATCCGCTTACGCAGCAAGGTTGCCTCCGTTCTGGATACGGGCTCCGAGCTGATTGATCACGCGATAGGCGGAAAGCGCCGCACCTTCCTGCCAGCCGACCAGATGGCTGGTGTGATCGCCGGCGAAGTAGACACGCCGGTCAGGAACCAGGAGAGCATCCATCGCGCCGGAGCCAGCGTGACCGAACCCGTGAATCCAGGACCCAAGGTTATAGGGGATGTGCCCCCAGCTAATGTAGACCGGCTTGGAGAGATCCTTACCGTGCCCTGGGTGGAGTAACTCAATTGCCTGGCGAGACGCCTCCAGCTTCGCTTCCACATTCGGAAGTTTGCCGAAGGCGGTTCCGTTCTCGATGGAATATCCGCCGACCAGCACGCCTCGCTCAGAAAAGAGCCCTCCGCTCGGGTACCAGACAACATTCACGGTCTGCTGCAGGTAGGAGAGGCCGCCGTAAATCCCGTAATTCTTTTCCCAGAAGCGCGGCGCTTCCCAGGCGATCTTGTAAGCCGAGTCATAACTGGTGGTATCGATGATTTGCCGGACCGCCGGGCTGAAGTCCGCGTTGAGTGTCTTCACAATGGTCAGCGGCATCGCGCAGATACAGTAGTCGGCGGCGATGCTCGTGTCTGTGCCAGTGCGAGTATCGCGATAAGTCACAGTTACCCCTGCCGCCGACTGGCGAATGCTGCGCACCTCCGCACCGTAGCGAATGACGCTGCCGAGACGCTTGTCGAACGCCGCCGGAATCCGGTCCATCCCGCCGATCGGCTGGAACATGGTGGGCTGCCAGTCGATCACTTCCTCGGCCATCATGCCCTGCCACAGGTTCGCATCGAGCAACGCGTGCATGGGCAGCGGATCGATGGGCTCCGGCATCGCGCGGCCGGCGCCGGGAGGCACTTTGTAACCCGAGCGCTCGCTTCCCTTATAGAGCAGGGCGGGGTTCAGATCCCCATACTGTCGCAGGAAGGCCAGCATGCGCTCGCGATCCTCCGGCGTGATTTCCTCGTCCAGCGCTCCCTGGCGGATGGATTTCGCCAGCAGCTCCGAGACATGTCCCCGTGTGTCGTTGACGGCGCGCCGCTCAGTAACTGCCTTGCCGCCGTTGAGCCGGTCCGCCTGCATGAGCGCGCCGCGCGAGGAGTTCACTTCGACTTCCAGCGGCACCCCGAGCTCGCTGCAATAACCGAGCATCGTCCTGTGAATGGAGGGCAGACGCGCGGGTCCCGCGTTGAAGTAATTTCCTTCGTCGAAGCTGCAGGACTGACGCAGCCCGGTGGTGAATTCGACGTCGCATCCGCTGCGGAGGGTCCAGTTGCGGCCGCCGGCGCGCTGCCGCGCTTCCAGAACCGTGCAGGACCATCCCGCTTTGCGCAGCTCCCATGCGGCGACGAGGCCGGCGATGCCGGCTCCCAGGATCACCACCCGCGTTCCCTTACCGTCGACCAGACGGAGCTGGTTGGCCTCTGCCTCCGCTTCAGGAATCGCCATCAGTCCCAGCGACTGCATCAGCACAAAGGCGGCACTATAGCCGCCTGCCTGTCCAACGCGCATCAGAAATTCACGCCGTGTCAAACTCATTCGTGTCCTTACCTGCTTTTACGGGAGATCCTGTCCCGGTCTTCGTTGAGTCCTCAAAAGGCTGCCCGTGGCTGAAGACCGAGCCACGGGCTTCAGGGAGGCTAAAACAAAATCTTCAAAGCCAGCTGTGTGTTGAACGGTTCGCCGGCTCCAATGCCGGGAGCGCCGTTGTAGTCACCGATTGTGTCATAGAGAGCGAAGTCGTTGGCTTTGATATCCGGAGGAGCGAAGTTAGCACGGTTGAACAGATTGAACATCTCGGCGCGTAACTGGGCCGTAACGCGTTCGTGGATGGTGGTGTTCTTAAAGACTGCGAGATCCACGTCACTGTAGCCGGGACCGTAGAACTGGTTGCGGCGCAGAGTTCCGAACGTGCCGGGCCCGGGATCGGTAAAGGCCGCCGGATTCAGCCAGCTGGCATTTGGCTTTTCGACGTGGGCGCCGGTGAAGGGATCTCCGGTTAGATTCGTACGCTGGGTGTATTCGTCCGTTCCCGTGCTGTCGTTGTCGCTGTTGATGTTGAATGGCTGACCGCCGTGGAAATTCATCAGGCTGCTGACCTCCCAGCCCTGGGTCAGCTTTCTCCAGTTCTGCGAACCGGGCACTTCCCAGGCGGCCTGGAAGATACCTGTGTTGCGGGTATCGAAATCGCTGTTGCCGTAGTCGCACATAAAGCCGGCGTTGGAAACAGGACCGCAGCCCGGTCCGGTGGGGAGGCTGTTTTGGGGGAGGGCTCCGCGATAGGCAGTTACTTCGTCGAGGTTGTGGCTCCAGGTGTAGGCAACCTGCGAAGTAAGTCCGTGCCACGCGTTGGTACGGAAGGTGGTTTGCAGCGAACTGTAGTTAGAGGTGCCGATACTTTCGATTTGATTGATATTGCCGTAATGCATGCCGTACGGGGCGATCCGGGTATCGGAGTAATAAGGCCGCGTGGTCTGGTTGAGACCGGTCGCGCTCAGGGCGGCCTGGTTGATGTCGAGAATCGAAAGCAGATGCCGGGCTTCCGAGCCGACATAGCCGACGGTGAAGACGGCGCGCGACCCAAGGCTGCGCTCGATGTTGAGGTTGTAATTCAGGTTGTAAGAGGGGCGGAAGTTCTTATCCACCGAGAATACTCCGGTGACGAAACTGCCGCAGGTGGGATCGTTTGGATTGCCGTTCTGGAGGCAAACCAGGTTCGACTGCGCTGAGGGAAAGAAGCCGGCGCCAGAGGCAAAGGTCTTCGGGCCCTGCTCGACGGTGAATACCGGGCTGCTCCCCGCGGGATTGGCTTCCACTCCGTTGGGAGCGAGATTGCCGGGGCGATTGTCGAGGAAGGGGTTGAGATTGTAACTGTCGAAGAACAGGCCCGCGCCGCCGCGGACAACCGTCGCCGGGATAGCCTGCCAGGCGAAGCCGAGACGGGGACTGAGGTTCGTCCAGGTCTGTTTAAACAGGGAGCCGAGCTGCGCGCCCTGGAAAGCGATGCCGCTGCCGCCCATGTCCGGGCGAAAGACCGACAGATTCTGATAGCCGTCGTGGAAAGGACCGATGTAATCATAGCGAACGCCGTAATTCACCGTGAGCTTCGGAGTTAGCTCCCAGGCATCCTGCGCGAAGAGATCGAAGGTATCCACGAAGACCTGGCGATCGGGGTCGCCCTGGGAGATCGAAGACGATTCGGAGTAACCGGCGAGGAAGTCGGCCAAAGCAGGAACGCCGGCATCGGTACCGGTGTAGTTCCACAGACCCATGCCTTCGCCCTGCGAGCCGTCGAAGTTGAAGACGCCCTGCGTGTGGCGGTGGTAGAACTCGTCGAGCTGCGCCTGACGGTACTCACCGCCGAATTTCAGCTGGTGGCGGCCCAGCGTCCAGGAAAGGTCATCCGTGAGGTGGCCGGTGATGTCGTTGCGGCCCTGAGGTGGAGTGAGACCGACAGGATCAAAGCCGGTGATGGCGATGTTGGGGGCCTGGGGGAAGGGCGAGCCGGTGACCAGGCCGGTGGAGGCGAGATCAAAATTCGTTTCGTCGTCGCTGAACACCTGGTTAAAGTAGTTCACCCCGGCCAGCGTCTGGTTGGCAAGGTTCGCGCTGAACACGTGGTTGAAGACCAGCGCGTAATTAAATACATGCAGCGGCGCGACCTCGTAATAGGGCAGCAGCTGGGAGCCAACCGGCGCCACCTGATTGCCCTGTCCGCCGAATGCGTGTGCTGAAAGCGTATTGCGGTCGTTGATGGTCCAGTCGAGCTTGACCAGGCCGTTGTAGCTGTAGCCGAATTCAGGATCGGGGCTGTGGTAGTTATCCTTGGTTGCCGGACCGGTGAGGGCGTAGGAGGGCCAGTACATCTTCAACAGCGCGGCGGATACCGGGTTGACGGGGGTGTTGCTCTGCGCCAGTAACTGGTCGGCCTCAGCCTGGTAGGCCGCGGAAGGTTCTGTCCCCAAGCCGGGCAAGCCGATGATGAAACGCTGATGTTCGTAGGTGGTGAACCAGAACAGGTGATCGCGGACCACCGGACCGCCCGCCGAGAAGCCGTAGTTATAGTTACGAACTTCCTGCTTCTTCTCGCCCGGGGTCAGGAAGGGGGAGCCGGCCCCGAGCGCTTCATTGCGGTTGTAGTAGTAGAGGCTGCCGTGCATCGCGTTGCTGCCGGATTTGAGCGAGAGGTTGACGGTGCCGCCGGGATTGCGTCCCGATTCCGGCGCGGCCTGGGTCTGCGCGGAGAACTCCGAGACCGCGTCAATGGGGAGCACGATGCCCGCGATGCCGGAGACGCCGCCCTGGTTCACGGCGGGAATGTTATGCCACAAATCGTTGTTGTCAACTCCGTCGATTTGCCAGTTCATCTGATTGGCGCGCGTGCCGTTCAACGACCCATAGCCGCCACCGGTATATCCGGCATAGCCCGGCACGACCCCGATCATCTGGGTAAAGTCGCGGCCGTTGAGAGGCATATCCTGAACGGCTTTTTCCGCTACGACGGTGGTCTGGGTGGGGGTGGTGGTATCGAGGGCCAGCGCGGCGGCGGAGACCTGGATGGTTGTGGCGGCGGCGGCGACGGGCAGTTTGACCGAGAGGCTGTAGATGCTGCCGGCAGCCACGCTCACGCTGTTTGTTCTTACGCTCTGAAATCCGGGTGCACTCACGGTCACGGTATACATACCGAGCGGCAGGTCGGCGAAGCTATAGTCGCCCGCGCTCGATGTAACCGTCTCATGGGCCATGTTAGTGGCGTTTTCGACGGCCACAACTTTGGAGCCGTTCAGGGCGGCCCCGGAGCCGTCGGTGACGGTCCCGTTGATGCCGCCGCGGAAGGTCTGCGCGCACAGGGTTGCGCCTATAGCCAGCACAAACACCGCGCCGGAACCGCTTCGAGTCATTAGTCTCATGTTGGACGACCTCCGGAAAGTAAGGGGCCTTCGTGGCGACAGGCTGCGTGCAGCGATGCGTATGCGCGCAGCGGACGGGCGCTGCGTTACGTCGTTACTCGGCTTAGTTCACTTTTGGGGGTCTTCGACGAGGAAGGGTCGCGGAAAATCGGCGCTTCAGACCTGGAAGGCCAATCCGCAGGTGACTAATGATGGCGACACTTCGCGGGGATGTCAAGAAAGAATTCTGAACTATGTTGAGGCGGTGGCTCGAGCAGCCAAAGCTACTCGCCGAATCGTACCCTTAGCCCCAGCCGCGCCAGGCGCGGCGTCCCCAGGGTCGTCTGAGGGGTCTTCCCTGCTTCAATCGCACGGTCGAACAGATTCTCTCCATCGGCAAAGACCAGCCAGTGCCGGCCGAGCGCGTGCTGTCCGTAGGCGTCGAGCTGGAAATACGAGTGCAGCAGAAACAGATTGGCGTCGTCGTCGTACGCGCGGCCGCCGTATCTCCCCTGCAGGCTCAGCAAACCCCAGCGCGCTCGCGTAAAACGCACCTGCGCCGTGGCCATGTTACGCGGCACCTCGGGAATCCAGTTCCCGATAAGCTGGGGCTCCGGAGCATTCTTCGTCACCGTCGCATCGGCGTATCGATAGCCGCCTTCGATGGCGATCCACTCGGCCGGCCGCATGGCGTAGTCGAGGGACACGCCGCGGCTCTCAATTTGTCCAAGATTCTCCCGCTTGAGCAGCACGCTGGTCGGGGTCACGCTGAGGGTCAATGAAGCAATCGGGCGATTGACCTGCGTCCAGAAATAACTTGCCCGCGCGCTCGAACCCCACCGGCGCAGATCCGCCTGGGCGCCGGTTTCCCAACCGGTCGCCCGCTCCGAGCGCAGATTGGGATTGGCCTCCGTGACCTCACTTCCTACCTGGAACGAGCGATAGAGCTCGTTCTCGGTCGGCGTGCGGAAGGCACGAAATCCCGAGGCACTCCAGCGCAGCCAGGGAGTGAGCCGCCGCACCACGCCGAGACGCGGATCGAAAACCGTTTGGGACCAGGAGGGCAGAGTGGTTGCCGGCGCCGAGGTTTTGGGCGGAATGGAGGTTTGGCGCACGTTGAAGTTCGCGAAGTGATCGACGCGCGCCGAGGCGCTCAGCGTCCACGCGGCCGGCGTATAGAGCGCTTCGCCCCATGCGCCGGTAAGCCGCTGCCGCGCCGCAATGGCGGTGGTTCCGCCCGCGCCTACCAGCAGCGTCTCATTGTCGGTGGCACGGACATCGTGCGTGTCCGCACCGGCCAGAAGCAGCGCGTGGGATCCGACGGCATGCCGCCAGCGGGCGGCCGCGCCTAACTCATCGGCGGGATCGAACTGAAACTTGGTCAGCTTCTCGGATGTCCGCGGCGCATTCACGCTGGAAAACGTCTGCCGGAAATGTTCGTTGCTCCCATAGAGACGCAGCGACCAGTCGCGCCAGTCCGCGCCGCCCGCCGCGCGCCACAGACGCGTGAGGTTGTACTGATCGGGCGTGCCGTTATGCCGGCTCTCATTCAGCGCGTTGGCCCGCACAAATGCGCGCCCATTCTCCGGCAACGCGCGCTGGCCTTCCACCAGCGCGTTCTGCGCGTGGACATTGGACGGCCGATCGATCGGCCCTCGCTGGTCCGGCGCGATGAGCGTGTAGCCGTCGGTGGCAATCAACCCGGCGCTTGCCAGTCCGGCCCACGGCCCGCGCTTGCCGGTCGCCAGCACACTATCATCCAGAGTGCTCTCGGAACCTCCGCTGGCGGAGACCACGACGCCGTTGCCCTGGGGACGCACCGGGACCACGCTGATGACGCCGCCGATCGCGCTCGATCCGTAGAGATCGGATGCGCCGCCGCGGACCACTTCCACCGACTGCACGGCCAGCTCCGGCAGCTCTTCCCAGTGAATCCATCCACCGTAGGGATCGTTGAGCGGCACGTCATCGAGGACGACCAGGGAGCGGCTGGCCGCCGTCGAGCCCAGGCCGCGCAGCGACACGCCTTCGGTGGTTGGATTGGCCACCAGCGAACTCGACCGGCGGTAGAGCTCAAAGCCCGGCACTTCGCGCAGCTTACCGTCGAGGGCGGGGGGCGCGGCCTGCTCCAGCTGGCGGCGATCCATCATGCGCGTGCTCGCCGGACTGTCCTCTTCGCCCAGAGGGGAACGGTAGGCGGTGACCGTCACCGTCTCCAGCGGCCGCGCGAGGACCACGCGCAGAGGCTGACCGGCGCGCACATTCACCACCGCGGTCAGATAATGCGCCGCGGTCACTTCTATCTGCCGCGGCGCGTGCTCCAGGGTGAATGCGCCTTCCGCATCCGTGGCGGCCAGGGTTTTTCCGGAAAGATCGCTGACCGCCGCTCCGGCTACAGGACCGCCCTGCGCATTGCGCACTGTGCCGTGCGTCTGCGCCGAGGCAAGATTTGCCTCGGCCAGAACCGCCAGCGCCAACACGATCAGCGTGCAGACTTTCAAGAATGGAAGGGACGAGCATTTCACGGAACGGGTTGCCCCTGCTGGATTTTCTGTACCGCCGCCGGGCGGTTCACGCCTTCGTCGGGCAGGGCCGCCTGCAGCTCAGCCACTGATTTTTTTAGCTCCGGATGCACCCACTGGGGCGCAATTTCGGCCAGCGGCGCCAGGACAAAACGGCGTTTCGCCAGCGCGGGATGCGGCACCGTGAGCCGCTCCGACCGGATGACGCGGTCAGCAATCAGGAGCACGTCGAGATCCAGCGCGCGCGGCCCTTTGGGTGGATCGCGTTCGCGGTCGCGGCCATAGCAGCGCTCCGTCGCGAGGAGAAATTCCAGCAGCCCCTCGGGATCGAGGCCGGTCTCGAGGATGGCCGCGGCATTCACAAACGCCGGCTGCTCGGCGTTGCCCACCGGTTCGGTGCGATAGAGCGACGATCGCGCGAGCACGCGCCCCACCGTGGCGAGGTCGTCCATCGCCGCCAGTACAGTCTCCACCGGGCCGCCCACCCTGGAGGGCAGATTCGCACCGATGCCGATGGCCGCCACATGCCGCACACTGTCACAGTACCCGATTTTCTCGACGCGCTATGCTCAGGAAGCGATGAACATCGGTTTCTTCGGAGGCAGTTTCGACCCGCCCCACCGCGCGCACATCGCCCTGGCCCGGCTGGCGATGCAACGCCTCGCCCTGGACCGGGTGCTGCTCGCGCCGGTCGGCGTCCAGCCCCTGAAGCGGGATCGCCCCCAGGCCGGCTACGACGACCGCGTGGCCATGACGCGCCTGGCCATCGACGGCCAGCCCGGCCTTGAAGTCTCTCTTATCGACGCGCCCCGTTCGGATCACCGCCCGAACTACACCATCGATACGATCCGCGGTTTGCGCGCCACGCTTCGGCCGGAGGACCCCCTTATCTGCCTGCTCGGGGCCGACTCCTTTCTCAGCATCGGCAAGTGGTACCGCGCCGCCGATCTGCTGCTGGCGTGCGACTTTGCCGTCGCCGCCCGGCCGGGCTTCGACCTTGGCCGGGTCACGGCCGCTCTGCCGGCGAGCATCTCGGTCGCCTCGTGCGCATCCACGCAACCCGAACAGCTGGTGCTCTGTTTGCACGGCGGCGGGCGCCGCGAATCGCGCCTGTACCTGCTGCCCGAGCTGGAAGAGCCGGTCTCGGCCAGCGGGATTCGCTCGGCGCTCGAACAGGGGGAACTTCCCGGCCAGCTGCTCTCGCCTGCGGTGGCCGACTACATTCGCGAGCACCACCTTTATCAGGCCGAACCTGCATCCTGATGCGGGGACCTCCGGCCAATTCTCGCCTCGCCGCCTTCTTCTCCCCAATCCTGCCCTGTTCGCCGTATCATCGACCAGGAGCATGACCTGCCCAATCTCCGGTCGCGCCCCAGGAGCGCTTACCCCACGCATGGCTTCCAAGGAAACTCGCAAGATGGTCCTCGCCGCCGCCGCGGCCTGCGACGAGAAAAAAGGCGAAGAGACCCGGATCCTCGAGCTCGATCCCGCTGACTCCGCCTTCACCGACTACTTCCTGATCACCAGCACGGCCAACGACCGGCAGTCGCAGGCTGTCGCCGACGAAATCGAGGCGCGCCTCAAGCGCGACTTCCGGACGTATCCCAACTCCGTCGAAGGCCGGCGGGTTGGCGAATGGATCCTGATGGACTACGTCGATTTCGTCGTCCACATTTTTCTGCGCGACAAGCGGGCGTTCTACGACATCGAGCGGCTGCGCAAATCCGCCCGGCCCATTGCGCTGGCCGAGCTGACCGCGGCGCTGACGGAGAGAACGCTCGCCGCCCGCAAGAAAGCTCCGGCGAAGCGCGTCGCGACGAAGGCCCCGGCGAAAAAGACGGCGGCCCAACCCGCGGCGAAGAAAGCGGCAAAAAGGGTGAAGAAGTCCTCCGCAAAAAGCGGACAATAAATCCGTGCGCGCGGCCCCCTTTACCTTTATCGATCTCTTCGCCGGCATTGGCGGCATGCGCCTCGCCTTTGCATCCGCCGGAGGGCGCTGCGTCTTCACCAGCGAGTGGAATCCTTTCGCCCAAAAGACCTATGCCGCCAACTTCGCCGCTGAAAACGGGCATGCTCACCCGATTGCCGGCGACATTCGTCAGGTTCAGGAAGATGAAATTCCTGACCATGACCTGCTCCTCGCCGGATTTCCCTGCCAGCCTTTCTCCATTGCGGGCGTCAGCAAGAAAAACGCGCTCGGCCGCCCGCATGGATTCGCCTGCGCCACGCAGGGCACGCTGTTCTTCGATGTTGCGCGGATTCTCGCCGCCAAGCGCCCGCGCGCCTTCCTTCTCGAGAACGTCAAGAACCTGATCAGCCACGATCGCGGGCAGACCTTCCGCATCATCCGGCAGACGCTGGAAGAAGAGCTCGGCTATCAGGTTTCATTCCGCGTCGTCGACGCCGCGTACTTTCTCCCGCAGCATCGCGAGCGCATCCTCATCGCCGGCTTCCGCGAAGGGACGCCGTTCTCCCTCGACACTCTGCCGCTAACCGCCGCCGGAGCGAAACTCCGCGCAATCCTCCACCCTGAAAACGGGTCGGAGTCTCCCGAAGAGCCCTTCACGCTCCCCCCCAACGCCGCGGTGAATCCTAAATACACGCTGACCGATCACCTCTGGGGTTATCTGCAGAAGTACGCCGCGAAACATCGTGCCGCCGGCAACGGCTTCGGCTACGGACTGGTCGATGGCGACTCGGTCGCGCGGACTCTTTCGGCTCGCTATTACAAGGATGGCTCCGAGATTCTCGTCTCCCGCGGTCCGCGCCGTGCTCCGCGCCGCCTCACGCCGCGCGAGTGCGCCCGGCTGATGGGTTTCCCTGACACCTTCCGCATCCCTGTCTCCGATACCCAGGCCTACAAGCAATTCGGCAACAGCGTCGCCGTGCCGGTGATCGCGGCCGTGGCCGCCTCGATGCGGCCGCATCTGTCCCCTGTCACCAGTCACCGGTAAACCTGCCATGGATGTGCACACTCGCGAACAGCGCAGCCGCAACATGGCGGCCATCCGGTCGGCGAATACCAAGCCTGAGGTCCGCGTGCGGTCCGCGCTGCACGCGCTTGGCTACCGGTTCCGGCTGCAGCGCAAAGATCTGCCGGGGCGCCCGGATATTGTGCTGCCCAAATACCGCACCGCGATTTTCGTGCACGGCTGTTTCTGGCACTGTCACCGTTGCAAATATGGATCGGTGGTGCCCGCCACCCGGGCGGATTTCTGGGCGGCCAAGCGGGGCGGCAATGTCGCGCGCGACCGCCGCAACGCCGCGGCTCTGCGCAGGCTGGGGTGGCGCGTCCTCACCCTGTGGGAGTGCGAGGTCCGCACCCCGGCTGCCGCGCTCGCCCGGGTGCAGAAGCTGCGCATCGGCGGGTGAGACGGGCTGCGATCGCGCGTCATTTAGCATCATGGAGATGTCTGACCTCGCCCATCTCCCCACCGAAGCCCGCAATCCCGCCTCCGAGCAGCTTGACGAGCTGCCCACCCTCGCGATGCTCGAGGTCATCCACCAGGGCGATCGCGAAGCCGTGGCCGCGGTCGAGCGGGAGCTGCCCCGGATCGCCGCCGCCGTCGACGCGATCGTGGCCCGCATCGCCGCCGGCGGACGTCTCTTTTATCTCGGAGCGGGCACCTCGGGACGGCTCGGCGTTCTCGACGCCTCGGAGTGCCCGCCCACGTATAACGTGGCCCCCGGGCTGGTGCAGGGACTCATCGCGGGAGGCGACCGCGCCCTGCGCAACTCGGTAGAGCGCGCCGAGGACGACCCGGAACAGGGCGCGCTGGATCTCGTCGATCACGGATTCACCGCCCGGGACGTGCTGGTGGGGATCGCCGCCAGCGGCCGCACGCCTTATGTTCTCGGCGGCATCGAACACGTCCGCGCGCTGGGCGCTTTTACCATCGGACTCACCTGCGTGCCTGGGTCGCCCATCGCCCAGGCGGTCGAGCTCGCGCTCTCGCCGGCCACCGGCCCTGAAGTCGTCACCGGCTCCACGCGAATGAAGGCGGGCACCGCGACCAAGCTGGTGCTCAACATGCTCTCGACGGCCACGCTGGTTCGCCTGGGATACGTGTATGGCAACCTCATGATCAACGTGCAGCCGACGAACGTGAAGCTACAGGACCGCGCGACGCGCATCATCGCCAGCATTACGGGGGTGGACAGCGTGCAGGCTGCCGATCTTCTCGCCCAGGCCGGCTCGGTTAAAACCGCCGTGCTGATGCACCAGCGGGGACTCTCGCGCAGGGATGCGGAAGCCCGGCTGGCGACCGCGCAGGGCCGCCTCCGCGAGGCGCTGGGGGAAACCGGGGAAGCCGGTAGCGGGTAGCCAGTCGCCAGTAGCCGGGAGGCGGGAGCTGGGGGCTGGGGGCTGGGAGGCGGGAGATGGGGGTTGGTCCGCGAAGTGTGGGCTCCGCACTCTATCCGCTGCCGGGTAAACCCTATACCCTATCCCCTGTAGCCTGCCTCTCCATGAAAGCCACTCAGGTCGAATTTCGTCTCCGTCTGCTCATCCTGCTCGCTCTTTATTTCGTCGGCTTCTACGCTCCGTGGCTGCGCTTCGGCGCCGTTGCTCCGCCGACCACGGCCTGGCTCGCCCTTTCCACCACGCTGGCGCTGTGGCACTGGCTGCCTCTCAACCAGGCCAGCCTGCTGGTCACCGGCCTTGCCGTCTTTTGCGCGCTTGCCGGAGCGGCTGTGCGCGTCTGCGGCACCGCGTTCCTTGGGGCTTCGGTAGTCCACTCAGGCGCTATGCAGGCGGGCCAGGTGATGGCTGCCGGCCCTTATCGCTATGTGCGGAATCCGCTCTATCTCGGCTCGTGGATTCTCTCCCTGGGCATCGCCTTCCTGATGCCGCCGAGCGGCGCGCTGGTCTTCCTCATCCTCGAAGGCTTCTTCTATTTCCGGCTGATTCTCGGGGAGGAGGCGTTCCTTGCCGCGCAGCAGGGTGAGTCGTATCTCGAATACCGGCGTGCCGTGCCGCGTCTGCTGCCGAGCCTGCGCCCGCGCATTCCTTCCGCGGGCGCGCGACCGCAATGGCTCACCAGCCTCGCCGCGGAGGCTTTCCCGGTTCTCTATGGGCTGTGCCTGGCGGTGCTCGCGTGGCAGTACAATCCCCGGCTGCTGATCCGCTGCCTGCTTGTCACCTTTGGATTGTCGCTGGTGACGCGCGCGCTGCTTCCGCGCACGCCGGCCCCCGCCGAGTAGGGATGGATCGGAACGAGCTCAGGAGATTTTGCCGATGCCGCGGTGGTAATCGATTTTGTCGCGCTCGGCGCTGTGCGTGGCTGGCGTACCGTGGGTGGCCCACAAGATGCAGCCCAGGAAAACCGCCAGAAACAGCAACAACACACCAACAGTATTCGGCGTCAGGACCATGGTTTGCTCTCCTTTTAACAGAGAGCCTGCGACAGGGCTTCTCCGTTGCCCGGGCAACCGGGCGGCGGGGGATGCCACGCGAACAGCGTCAAAGGATCGCAGTCATGACAAGTGAGACGTACTCGTCGCGGGCCGACCTCCGCCTTCAATGATCCTTCGCCACCACGCCCAGATCTTCGTTGTCGGCATCGGATGGATGCCCGTGCGTAGCCCACAGAATGCAGCTGGCAAAAACCGCTAAAAAGCCGAGGATAATGCCGATCGCGCTGGGAGCGTTACTCATAGATCCACCTCCCGCCTTGCATTCTCCGCCTGCGCGTGTCGCCGAAGACCGGTTTTGATCCCATCCACATTCCGAAGTAACGCGCTGCTTGTTTTTCGGCATCTAATGGGCCACGCTGGTCGCTCCACCCGAAGGAGGTAGCCAGTGAAACGGCTCATTCGCAGCTCTGCGCTGGTTTTGCTCCCTGCTTTGCTTTGCCTTCCGGCCTGGGCGCAGGATTCCGGCATCGGTCTCGGCCATCATGGCGCCAACGTCTTCGCCGAATTCTCCGCGGGCCGCACCGGCCAGGGGGAAGGGGTGGTCTGGGGCGGCAGCGCCGGTAGCTACCTGCAGGGACGTCTCCTCGGGCTGGTCGTCCGCGGCACGGCTCTGCCCAGCAACTCCGGAATTCGCCTCTACGACGCCGTTTTGGGTCCGCGGTTCGCGGTTTCCCTGCCCTTTGTGCGCCTCTTCGCGGAAGCCGGGGGCGGTATGGGCCACTGCGGATCCTACGACGCAACGGGGAATCCGGCATCGAGCTGGGGACCGGCGTGGCAGGTGAATCTGGGGTTCGCGCACACGCTTCTGCCGCGAGTGGAATGGCGCATTCTGGAGGGATCGTACGGCCGGATTTACGCCGGATCCAACGTGTCGCCCGTGATGCTCAGCACGGGCGTGACGCTGCACGTCTGGTAAGGCTGTCGGTTGCCGGCAACCGGCCCCGGTCGCGGCGCATCCAGGCGTTCGACTGGCCCGGATTCCAGCGGCTTTGTCCAGGAGAAAGATCCATGCCTCGCAAATTCATGCTTCTTTTGATCGCGGCGGTTTTTTGCGCGCCGCTCCTCACGACCGGATGCGCCGAACACCGGCACGTCTATTACGATTCGTACACGAACCAGCAGTATCCGTATGCGGAAGAAAACCCTCATTACCGGGACTGGGAAAGCCAGACGCACCGCAATCACGAGGACTTCAACAAGCGCAGTAAAGACGATCAGAAAGCGTACTGGGACTGGCGCAACAAGAACGACAAAGGTCATGATCAGAAGCAGAAGCAGGACCATGACCAGAACCCGCACTGAGTCTTTTATTCGGAGTTCGCCACGATGGAGGCCAGGGCGCGACGCGCGGCTTCCACCGTGGCCTGAACGTCGGATTCGGTGTGCGCGGTGCTGAGGAAGGCTGCCTCGAACTGCGAGGGCGGGAGCCAGACGCCGGCTTCGAGCATGGCCTGATGAAACGCGGCGAAGCGCTGCGTGCTGGAGCGGGCGGCGCCGGCAAAGTCCGTGACCGGCTCGGCGGTGAAGAACCAGGTGAACATGGCGCCGACGCGATTGGTGGTGAGCGGGATTTCGAGGCTTGAGGCCACCGCGGCAACGCCGTCGGCGACGGCGGCGCTGCGCTGCTCGAGGGTGCGGTACACTTCGGCGCGATGTTCCTGGAGGTACTGGAGCATGGCGATGCCGGCGGCCATGGCGAGCGGATTGCCGCTGAGCGTTCCGGCCTGATAGACGGGACCGAGCGGGGCGAGCTGGTCCATGATGTCGGCACGACCGCCGAAGGCTCCGCAGGGAAGGCCGCCGCCGAGGATCTTGCCCAGCGTGGTCAGATCGGGGCGGATGCCGTAGAGCTCCTGCGCGCCACCGAGCGAGACACGAAAGCCGGTCATGACTTCGTCGAAGATGAGCAGGGCGCCGTTTTCGGCGGTCAGGCGGCGGAGCGATTCCAGATATCCGGCCGCGGGGGGAATGCAGCCGGCGTTGCCGACGACCGGTTCGACGATGATGCAGGCGATTGCGTCCTTGTGGCTGGCGAAGGCGGCAGCGAGGGCGGCGACGTCGTTGTAGGGCAGCGCGAGCGTGAAGTGGGCGGTTTCTTCGGGGACGCCGGCGGAGCCAGGAATGCCGAAGGTGGCGACGCCGGAGCCGGCTTTGACGAGGAGGCCATCAGCGTGACCGTGGTAACAGCCCTCAAACTTGACGATATATTTCCGTCCGGTCAAGGCGCGGGCGAGGCGGATCGCCGACATCGTCGCTTCGGTGCCGGAGCTGACGAAGCGGAGCTTCTCGATCGAAGGAACAGCGGTAATCACGCGCTCGGCGAGATCGCCTTCCGACTGGGTCGACGCGCCGAAACTGGCGCTGCGCGCGGCTGCTTGCTGGATCGCGGCAACGACGGGGGGAAATGCGTGGCCGAGGAGCATGGGCCCCCAGGAACCGAAATAATCGATGTAGCGATGGCCGTCGGCGTCCCACAAACAGGCGCCTTCGCCGCGAACCACAAAGGGCGGCGCGCCGCCGACGGCACGGAAGGCGCGGACGGGCGAATTGACGCCGCCGGGAAACAATTTTTCGGCGCGGCGGCGGAGCGCCTCGGATCGATCCATGGCTCGGGACATGCAGACAGTATAGGTTCGGGCGGCAGCGGGCCGGACGTGTCAGGGGGCATCCCCCCTGGGTAACGATGCGCCAACGCCCGGAAGGGGGATCGCATCTCATTCCCGTCTCCCTGTAGAATCGCCCGTTCACGCAGTCGCTGAAACTACCGAGGAAGGATTCCCAGAAAAAGCAATGTCCAAGCAGACCAAAGTACGCAAGGCCATTTTCCCGGCGGCCGGCTTCGGCACCCGTTTTTTGCCGGCCACCAAATCAATTCCCAAAGAAATGCTGGCACTGGTGGATAAGCCGGTGATCCAGTATGGCGTGGAAGAAGCGCTGGCGGCGGGCTGCGACCAGATCATTATCGTGACGGGCCGCGGCAAGTCAGCCATCGAAGATCATTTCGACGTAAGTTACGAACTGGAATGCACGCTGGAAAAGCGCGGCAAGACGGATCTGCTGGCGGTGAGCAAACAGGTTTCGCACATGGTGCGCATCTCGTACGTGCGGCAGAAGGAAGCGCTGGGCCTGGGCCATGCGGTGCTGATGGCGCGGGATCTGATCGGGGATGAGCCGGTGGCGGTGATCCTGCCCGACGATGTGATCGACGCGCGGGTTCCGTGCCTGAAGCAGATGATGGACGTTTACGAGAAGGTGCAGTCCACGATTCTGGCGACGCAGGTGGTGGAAGGTCCGGCCATTTCAGCGTATGGCGTGCTGGAAGGAGCGGCCGTGCCGGGGGATCCGCGGCTGTTCGAGGTGTCGGGACTGGTGGAGAAGCCGAAGCTGGCGGATGCGCCGTCGAAGAATGCGATTATCGGCCGCTACATTCTCACACCGCGCGTCTTCGATCTGCTGGAGCAGACGCCGCTGGGCGCGGGCGGCGAACTACAGCTCACCGATGGCATTAAGCTGCTTCTCCAGCATGAAAAGGTGTATGGCTACAGCTTTGAAGGGACACGGTACGACGCCGGCGACAAGATGGGCATGCTGAAGGCGACGGTGGAATTCGCGCTGGAGCATGAGGAGCTGGGAACGAAGTTCCGGGAGTATCTGAAGACGGTCAAGCTGTAGGGGCTTCGAGGATCGGGGAAGAGTCCGGCGCACCTGCGGGTGCGCCGGACTTTTTGGCGTCAGGCGGGCAAGCGCCCGCCACCCCCCTGAAACGGCAACTCCCGTCGGCAATATCAGTGGTGGGCACCGCCACCGCCGGAGGCTGCGGGGGCAGAGCCGCCACCGTGGAATCCACCGCCGGCGCCGACCCCGGCACCGCCGCCGCCGTGGAAGCCACCTGCTGCGCCGGTGGCGCCGGGATGGAATCCGCCGCTGCCGTGGTTGACGAGGCCCGGGGCGTAGCCGCCGCGGCCTACGGGCGTGGATCCAAAGCGGGCAGGAGCGCCAAAGGGGCGGCCCGGCTCGGGCATGAAGGCGGAGCGGGCTCCATCGCCATGGATATCGATGGGCCCGAGCTCCGGATGGGTGCGCACCAGGGCGCTGGTGAAGCTCTCGCCGATGGGCCCGCGCTGAATGGGATGGATGCCGGCCTCCAGAGGCTCAACGGTCTTACCGTCGAGGGTGAGCGGGCGCGGCTGCGGATGCACGCCGGACTCGGGCTGGAAAGGCCTGGAAAATTCTTCGCCGCGATTGACGGTGACGAGGCGCGGAGCGGCGGCAAGCGGGTGCGGCCCGACGGGACCGGATCCGATGTGGCGAACGGGCAGACCGCGCGGGCGCTGAGGCGGGACGTACCCTCTGGGGACATTCCAGACCGTGGCATAGGGATACCATCCGGCGCCGTAGAGGCCGTAGCCGCAGTTGCCGGGCATCCACATCCAGCCAAAGGAGTTCATGTAGTCCCAGGCGCCGCAGTGGTAGGGCATCCAGCCCCAGGGATAGCCGGAGATCCAGGTGTAGCCGAAGCCGGGATAGTAGCCCCAGGCGCCGTTGCCGAAGGGATCCCAGGCGGCGCCGACGCCGGAGGGAGCCCAGGCCTCGCCGTAGCCGGGGACGTTGTACCAGCTGCCGTAATAGTCGAGGTCATTCCAGGCGGGGTTGTTGACGTCGCCGGAGCTGGCGCGGGCCATGGTCTGGTTGGCTTCGAGGTTGGAGAGCGACTGGTCGCGGTAGGAGTTCCACTGGTCCCAGGAGTCGGCAGCGATGCTTTGGGCGAGGGTAAACTCGCCGCCCTGCTGCGGATCCGTCTGAAAGGTCTGATCGGTTTTGACATCAACGGAGAGGCCGCCACCATCGTCGACGTGAGCGGAGCCGTGCATGACGGCGAGCTGCCAGGGGGCGGCGTCGAGAGCGACGCGGAAGACGGCATCCTGGATCGGGGTGGCGGTATCCTCGCCGAAATGAACGGTGTACTGGGTGCCGCGACTGTTGAGCTCGTAGTAGCTGAGGCCGGTGAGGGCGTCGATGGCGGTGACGGTGCTGCCGTCGGCGTTGCGGCGGAGCTGGGCGAGGCGGATGGAGCTGTCGGGGGTGACGCGGGCGACGCTGCCGTCCTCGAATTCAATTTCGAGCCGGCCATTGTCGCCGGTGACGAAGCGCATGCCTTCGACGGCGGGCATGTTGGGGAGCGCCTGCTCGAAGGCAACCTGGCCGTTTTCAAAGACCTGGACCTTGCCCTCGACATCGCTGATGCGGACAGCCCGGACGGTGCTTTGGCCGGGGGCGAGGGCGGGATTGGCGGCGGTCTCGTCGGGGGGCGGAGCGGGCGGCGTGGTGTCCTGCGAGAAGGCGACGACGGCCGAGAGAACAAAGGCAAGAGCGGTGGAAAGGACGATCAGGCGGCCCAGGGGCCTGGGAGCTCCCGGATGGCGAAGGAAGAATGGAGCAACGTGGCGCCTCATGACGGCACCTCCTTTGAGCGGCTCCTCGCGGAGGCCGGTGCGGCGGATCGTGCCTGTCGCCCGGCGGCGGGTGAAACGCTCGTGGCCTGCAAACACCCTGCATTGTAGTTAACGGGCGAGCGGTTGTTAAGTTTCAAATTCTTTCGACCTTATTGCAGGGGTCGAAAGGAATGCCGGCATTGGAACGGCCACCGGATCAGCGAAACAGCGCCAGGGGAACCGCGTCGGCCATGGCGCGGTAGCCCGCCACCGAGGGATGCAGATGATCGCCCGAGTCGTACTTCGCCAGAATCCGCCGCGGATGCTCCGGGTCGCGGATCACCTGGTCGAAATCGACCACGGCGTCGAAATGGCCGGGGGTGCGGATCCATGCATTGATCGCCTGGCGGTCCGCTTCGCTCTCGGGGCCGGGATGGTAGTACGCCGACCCGAGGAATGGGGTGAGCGTTCCCCCGATGACCTGCAGCCCGTGGGCATGGGCGCGGAGCACGATCTGCTGGTAGGCGGCGAGAATCTGCCGGACCAGCGCCTGGTGCTCCGCCGGCGGCACGGGGCCGTCGCGCGTGAGGGTACCCAGATCGTTGATGCCCTCCAGCACGATGAGCCAGCGGGCGCCGGCCTGGGCGAGTACGTCGCGATCGAAGCGCGCCAGGGCGTTGGGACCCAGTCCATCGTTGAGCAGGCGGTTTCCGCCGATGCCCTCATTCAGCACGCCGATGTCGCGCGTTGCCGGTGAGGCCTGGAGCCGCTGGGCGAGATCGTCGGTCCATCGATCGTTGCCATTGGTGGTGGTCGCGTGGCCGTCGGTGATCGAGTCGCCCAGCGCGATCACGTCGGCGCCATCGGGCGGGGCCGGCACTTCGATGCCTGACACCTGATACCAGTGATCGACTTGCTGAGCGCCGGGGAAATCCGCCGCCACCTGATCGCCGTGCACGAAATAGGTCGTCTGCCGCGAGCCCGGATGTCCGGTCTGCCGCGCGGGCGCGGTGGCCAGGTGGAAGCTCACCGCGACGTTGGACAGGGCCGTTACTGGAAACGGCACCGGATCCGACGCGTACTCGGCGCCGGCGGGAACCGTTACGGACGGCGCTCCGAAGAACGTCACCGGTGTATCCGATCCGGGCACAATTGCCGCGGAGGCGCCGATGGGCCGGGCGACGTGGACCGCGGTCACTGTCAGCGGCTCGGTTCCAAATGCGTTTGACAGGCGCACCCGGATCATCGAGCCGGCGATGGAAATGTGAAAGATCTGCCGGACCGTGACGTCCTGCAGGTCCGCGGCGGGCAAAGCATTCTGCGGTTCGGGAATCTGCTGGGAGGCGGCCCAGGTTTCGATCCAGGCCTGCGGCGGGGGGACGGTCTGCGCCTGCGCCACGGCAGGCCCGAGCCCCAGCCCCGCAATCAGAAGGAAGAGAGACAACCGATGACTCGATCTCATGGCCGTCCTTATCCTAATCAAGGCGGCCACGCCGCCGCCGGGGCGCTTCCCTCTCATCGGGGGCTGCGCGGACGGCCATTCAGATCAATGCCAGTCGATGACTATTGCCAAAGGCTGCGCCTGCGCCGGTACTGCTTCATCAGCAGCGCCAGGGCCAGCGCGATCAGGACACCCGCGATGATTCGCAGAAACATGGGTACGTTCTCCAGCGCTCCGATCCCCTCGTACCGTTCTGGATCAACCGCGCGCCTTGTAGTGGGGATCACATCGTGCTCCCCCGCTCCAACATACCCATGTTTGGAGATGAAATTCGATTCCTCGGCAGCGGCATCACCGTTGCCCGATGGCGCTACGCCTTTCGTAACCTGGTGACTGTGGTTTGTTGTGCGGCAGAGCCGGTTTCCAGGCCGCGGTACCCGCGTTTGTATAAATGCTCAAACGTTTTATCAGGCCATTAGCCGCCATGATATCGTTTGGAACGGCATGCAATTCCCCTTTCGGCTCCTTTCCTGCCGGTGCGGCGGCGGCTCCCTGACGGTCCTGCTTCTTCTCGCGGGTATGTTGCTGTTCCTCGCCGGAGCATCGCTGTCGGCGCAATCCTCGAATGCACCGGCGGTTCCGGGGTGGGGCGGAGTCCTCCGCGATGGCGCGGGAGAAGCTATCGCGGGAGCCACGGTCACGCTTACGGGGCCGTCCACGCTCAGCACCCGCACCTTGGCCGACGGAAGCTTCCGCTTCCTTCAAGCCGCACCGGGCAGCTACTCTCTCGCCGTCCGCCGGTCGCATCGAGCGGCCAGCGCCGCTGTTGCCGTGGAGATTCCAGGACCCAGCGCCGTGCTCACCCTGACACGCGCCAACATTCTCTCCCTCGCCGCGGTACCCCTCCCCGCCAATGCCGTCTCGCTGAAGGGCGGCGCCACAGCGGATGAAGCCGCCCGGGGCGCCACCGGAGGCGAACAGCTCTCCAGCAAGTCGGTGAGCCAGCTGCCGCTCAACGGGCGCGACTTCAGCACGCTCCTGCTGCTGGCGGCCGGCACCATGACGGATGCCAACGGCGCCACCAACTTCACTCAGCAGTTCGCGATCAACGGGCAGCGCGGGGTTGAGGCGGTGTTCGCCATGGACGGCGCGGACATCACCGATCCCGAGATGGGCGGGGCGGCGTTCCCCAACTTCAACGTCGATGCCATCGAGGAGATCCAGTCTTCCTCGGGCTGGATGCCGGCCGAAATCGGCCGCGGGGCCGCGGGCTTCACCAACATCGTGACCCGCTCCGGGAAGGACGGCTTCCACGGTTCCTTCTTTGAATTCATCCGTAACTCGGCGCTGGACGCCCGCAACTATTTCGACTTTCCGCCGCCGGGCAGCACCGAGCGCATCCCGCCCTTCCATCGCAACGAGTTCGGCTTCACGAATGGCGGCCCGGTCTACATCCCGCATGTTTACGACGGGCGCGGACGCACGTACTACTTCGGCCAGTACCAGGGATTCCGGCAGGTTCTGGGCACCACCCAGGTGCTGCCGATGCCCACGGCCGCGGAGCGCCAGGGACTGGACACTCTAACCTTCCCGGACGGATCGACCGACACTCTGGACGTTCCCGTCAATCCGCAGATCGCCGCGGTCCTGGCTCGCTACCCGGTTCCGAACCATCCCAGCGGGGCTTACGGGACGCGCACTTACGCGACGCACAGCAACGTCGCCACCAACGCAGACCAGTTCTCCATCCGGATCGATCAGCAACTCGGCAAGAAAGGCCAGTTCCTCGCTCGCCTCACCGAGGACAATTTGACGGGCCCGACGACCAATCCCGACCAAACCACCATCGATCCCACTTTCGGCGTTCAGTACGTCGACCGGCAGCGCAACGTTGACTTCCGCTACACGCGCACGGCGTCGGCCCACCTCACGTGGACGTCAACCTTCAGCATTATTCGCACCACGCCGGGCTTTCCCACGCCCAACCACACCGATCCCGCGGTGAAGTTCGTCGATGGGCTCTTCGAGGGCTTTAATACCGCAGCCGGCACCGTCATGCAGGCTTACGGCAATCTCTTCCAGGGGCAGCAGAGCTTCACCTGGATTCACGGGGAGCACGCGTTCAAATTCGGCGTGGAAGCCCGCCTGAATCGCGACACCACGTACTTCGGGATCAGCCCGAACGGCGAATACGACTTTGGCGGCGGCACGGTTTACTCGCCCATCTACATCCCCTCGCAGAGCGGCCAGCACAATATCAATCCCGGCGACCCGCTGCCCGACACTCTCTCCAGCTTCCTGATCGGCTATCCCTACGACTACACGGTCGGGGTCGCTCCACCCTACTTCTCCAATGGACCGCATATCGGCCCGGCCGCCATCAACCGCAACGATTTCAATTTCTACTTCCAGGACACCTGGAAGATGACGCCGCGGCTCTCGCTCGATTACGGGCTGCGCTTCGAGTACTACTCACCCATTACCGAGCGCGCCCACCGCACCTCGAGCTTCCGCCAGGTCTATCCCGCGGCCGGCCAGGAGCAGCAGTACCTGATCAATCCTCAGCCCGGCTATCGCTCGGGCTGGAATGGGTGGGGACCGCGCATTCAGCTGAGCTGGCGCGCCCCGAAGGAAGTGCTGGTCCACGCCGGCGGCGGCATCACCGTCATTCCGCCCAACATCTGGCAGGACAATTTCCTTACGGGCTCGACGCCGTTTGCCGTCTATCCGCGCGTGAATGCGGCGCGCAACGCCGAAATCCCGTACGGTTTCAAGATCACTCCCAGCGAATTGCCCCGCGCCTATAACACGGCGGGCCAGGACATCTTTGCCACCGCCGGCGATGACCCGAAGAAGGTCCCCGTTAATACGGTGATGGACGTGAACCGATACCAGCGCGATCTGGCGGCGCTCTCGCCCGGCGGTCAGCTTTCGCTGCTCAATCTCGCGGCCATCGATCCGCGGTTCGGCGACGGGTTCCTCCAGACGTGGACGCTGGGGTTGGAACGACAGTTCTCCGGACTGACCGCCGACGCCGCCTATGTCGGCACCGAATCCTACCACCTGCCACGCGCCTCTTACCCCAACGGCTACGCGGGCGCGGGCCCGGGGTTTGCCCCCTACACGCAGTTCGACAGCAACGGGAACGTGACGGGAGGGTTCGGCTTCGAGACGGTCATCACGGATACCGCCCACTCCTCCTATAACGCGCTGCAAACCTCGCTCGCGGGGACCATTCGCCACGGAGGCCCGGGGGTTCAGGCCGGATATACCTGGTCGAAATCGATCGACGATGTCAGCGGTCTGGGCGGGGGCACGGGCTCAACCGGCGCGGTTGCGCTGGCCTCTTCCCAGAACCCGTTCAACAACCACCCCGAGCGGGGCCCGTCGAACTTCGACGTGACCGACGCGTTCACGCTGAGCGCCGCGCAGGATCTGCACCTGCAGCGCGTGCCGCTGCTCAGCGATGCGCCCGCGTTCAGCCGCGGATGGGAGCTGCTCAGCATCTCCACGCTCACCACCGGCTCGCCGTTTACCGTTTATTCGGGGATCCAGCAGACGGGCGCCGGGGCCAATGGCGCGGACCGCCCGGACCCGGTCGCGAAACCGCAGCTTTCCACCGCCCACAGTGCGACGCGGGCCCGCGACGACTATTTCGGCCGCGCCGCCGACAATGCTTCTTTCTTTTCCATTCCGATCGATATCCCCGGAGGCAGCGGGCCGAACTCCGGCCGTTTTGGGACGCTCGGCCGCAACACCTTCCGCGGCCCCGCTTACTACGACTTCGACTACGCGCTGATCAAGAGCACGCCTTTCGGCCACCGGGCCAGCGGAGTGGAGCGCACCGACCTCCAGTTCCGCGCCGAGCTCTTCAACCTGTTCAACATCGTGAATATGGGGCTGCCGGCCAACACAATTAAGGGTTCCGGTTTCGGCATCATCAGCAAGACCGCCGGAACGTCACGGCAGATTCAGTTCTCGCTGAAGCTGGTCTATTAGCCGCTCCTCAACCATGGCGGCACCCGCAGCTACGTGGTCGGACAACCGCAGTAATGTCCGGGACGCAAAACTGTTGTTGAGGAATTCATGCGAAACGCGCATGGTAGCAGCCATGCACCGCTGGCGATTGTTCCTCTGCATGGTCTTGTCGATTGGCGCAACCGGGCTCACCTGTGCGGCGGAGAACCCCGCCCGGACAATTCTCCCGAACGGGCGCGGGATCGATCCGGTGGGCAACTGGATTCCGCTGGCACCGTATCCCTTCGCTCTCGCGCTTTCCCGCGACGGACGGCACATGGCGATCCCTTCCATCGGATTCCCTTTCGCGCTGAACCTTATTGACGATCCTGACTCCGATCATCCCCGGGTGCAGCGATTCCCTGCCGCTGCTGCCAAGCGCGACGAGAGCTTCGACGTTCACACCGGCGCGGCGTATGCGCCCGACGGCTCGATGCTGTGGGTGGCCAGCGGCAACTCCGGCAAAGTCCTCGCATACCGGACAGCGACCACGCCGCAGGGACCCCCGCTTTCTCCTGGCTACGAGATCGCTCTCGACGGGCCCACCGCCGGCCATAATTTCAGCGACAGCTTCGCCGCGATGGTCCTCGTTTCGAGCGACGGCAAAACAATGTATGCGCTCGACCAGGGGAACTGGCGCATCGTGGTCATTGACGTCGCCACGCGGACGCGGCTCGCCTCGATTCCCACCGGACGCTACCCCCTGATGATGGCGCTCTCTCCGGACGGGCAGCGGCTTTACCTCACTAACACCGGCCTCTTCGAATACACCACGCTGCCGGGCGTGGATGAACGGGACCCACTCCACACCGGGCTGCGCTTTCCTCCCTTTGGCTATCCTTCGGCTGCGGCGCGCCAGGGCGTCAGCACTCACGGCCGCACGATTCCCGGCCTCGGCGATGAAAACTCGGTGAGCGGGAGCTCGCTCTGGACCTACGACATTCACGACCCCGGCCATCCCGTGCTCACTGCTCGGCTCCATCTGGGAACGCTTGTCTCCGAGACGGAGGGGGCCACCGTGGGGGGATCGGCGCCAACCGGCGTTGCGGCTGCCGACGACGCGGTGTACGTCACCCTCGCGCATGACGATGCTCTGGCCAAAGCGAGCCCCGACGGCACGCGGTTGCTGGCCCAGACCGCGCTCTCCCCTTTCGACGTGCCGCAATTCGGTTCGCGCTTCCGCGATGCCCGCGGCCGTCCTCTGCGTGGCGTGATGCCCAGCGGTGCCGCCGTTCGCGATGGGCGCGTCTACGTCGCGGAGTCCGGTATCGATGCGGTCGCGGTGGTGGATGCCGCCTCGATGCAGGTGATCGAGCACATCCCGGTGGGATGGAATCCCACGGCCGTGGCGCTCTCGCCGGATGGGAGCATTCTCTACGTGGTGAATACCAAGGGTCGCGGAACCGGGCCTAATGCGGGCAGCGGCCATGCTGCCAGCGCGCCCACGTATGTCGGCGCCCTGGAATATGGAAGCCTCAGCGCGATTCACCTCGCCGATCTGCCGGCTGCCGATGCGCTCACGCGGACGGTCGTCGACGGCAACCTCGCGGATATCGCCGGCCAGACGCCTTTGCCGCATCTGCGCCACTGTTTTCTCATCATCCGCGAGAATCGCACGTTTGACGAGTTGCTTGGCGATCTGCCCACCGTCAACGGCGACCCATCGCTGGCACGCTACGGCCTCGACGGATGGGCGGAAGAAAACGCCGCCGCGCGCCATCTGCGCGTGACCCCCGACCTGCATGCGCTGGCGCAGCAGTTCGCCATCAGCGACAACTACTTCGTCGACAGCGATGTTTCCGCGGACGGACACCGCTGGGTCGTCGGCATCAATCCGACTGCATTCTTCAATGCAGCGTGGGCCTCCAACTACGGCGGACATCGGACGGAGAACGCCGGCGCGTCGCAGCCGGGGCGACGCGCGATGTTTGGCGGCGCCGACGCTCCGATGCCCGAGGACCTGCCGCAGTTCGGCTCACTGTGGGAGCACATCGCCAATGCCGGCCGCGGCGTGCTGAATTATGGCGAGGGCCTGGAGATTGAAGGCTCCGACGAAATGGACGGCGCGGCGCCCGAGGGCCAGCGCCTGCTGCTGAATGCCCCGCTGCCGCTGCCGGTGTTCGAGCACAGCGATCGCCGCTATCCCACTTTCAATCTCGGCATCCCGGACCAGTTCCGCGCGGGCGAGTTCGAGCGCGATTTCCGCCGCCGCCTGGCCGCAGGGCCCATCCCCGCTCTCGTCGTCATTCGCCTGCCCGACGATCACACTGCCAGCCCTCGGCCCGGCGACGGCTATCCCTACCGCGCTTCGTACGTGGCCGATAACGACCTTGCCCTGGGCCGGATCGTCGCCTACCTCAGCACGACGTCGATCTGGAAAGACTCGGCTGTTTTTGTTACCGAGGATGATGCTCAGGGAGGCGTCGATCACGTGGACGCGCATCGCAGCCTGCTGCTTATTGCCAGTCCGTGGGTCCGGCCGGGTTCGGTTTCGCACCAGCACACCAGCATGGGCTCCATCATCCGCACCATCGACGAGCTGCTGGACCTCGGCTCGCTGAATCTTGAAGACGCTCTCGCCGGCCAGATCACCGGCATCTGGGACGACCAGCCCCATCTCGGCGCCTTCAAAGTCCGGCCGGCGGACCCGCGCGTCTTCGCCCCGGCCCAGGCACGCTTCGCGCGCCCGAAGTCGCGGAAGGAAGCCGCGGAGCTTCTGGACATGGACGATCCCGTCGAGATTCGCAAAGAAATGCAGCACGCGGCCGACACGCTGCGTCGTCCGCAGGACTAAGAACCGGCGTCTTCTGTGCACTCTATGGTGGCTTTTTCCAGCCGAGCGCCGGAAGTCTGCGTCCACACCTGCCGGATTTGCCTGAAATTTACATCGCTGTCGCGATTTCCTAACAGGCGCGCCCCATGCTGTAGCTGCAACTCACTTCATTCCGGGCCCATCCCGGGCCCACGCTGACCGGTACCCCCCACCGGAGCTCTATTTCGTTGTCATAAAACACCCACGCGAGCTACCGGCTCGCCTTTTTCGGAGGCGCAGGATGATCCAACAAATGCAACGCTATCTCTGTCTCAGGACGCTGGCCGTGATCGCGGCCGCCCTTCTCATCACGCTTGCAGGAAGCCTGGCTCACGGCCAGGCCACCCAGGGAACCATCATCGGATCGATCCGCGATTCCGCCGGAGCCGTGGTGCCCAACGCAGGGATCACGCTCACCAGCCTTGACGAGGGCAATGTCCGCACCGCGGTTTCGAACGGCGCCGGCGACTATCGCTTCGTCGATATCAAGGCCGGCCACTATAGTCTCAGGGTCGAAGCGCACGGCTTCGATAAGTGGGTGGCCGATGGCGTAGTTCTCACCGTCCGCCAGGTGCTGCGCGTCGATGCCACGCTGGCGGTGGGCACGGTGCAGCAGGAAGTCGTGGTCAACGGCACCCAGGCCGCCGCCATCGATACCGACACCGCGACTATCAGCTCCACCTTCACCTCCCAGGATGCCATTGAGCTGCCGGTGAACACGCGCGCCAGCTTCGGCGGCACCAGCGCCTATAACATCCTTGGGGTGCTGCCCGGCATGCAGGGCGACCAGAGTTACACCGGCGGCTTTTCTCTGCAGGGCTCTTTGCCTTACCAGCTTGAGGTGACTGTGGATGGCATGACCCTCAAGAACCCGTCGGGCAGCAGCGTTATCGGCGATGCCTTTCCCTCTTCGGAGTCCATCTCCGAAATTCGGGCCGATGGCGTGCTGGCCAATGCCGAATACGGCGATCCCGCCCAGGTAGTCGTCACCACCCGCAGCGGCACTAACAGCCTGCACGGCACGGGTTACTTCTACTATCAGAGTTCTAACTTCGACGCTATTCCGTACACCTATCCCATTACCACCACCAAGCCCAGCCTGCAGGGCAAGACCTTCGGGGCCAGCGCCGGCGGCCCGGTTGTCTTCCCGCATCTCTACAACGGCCGCAAACGCACCTTCTTCTTCGGCGCTTACGAAGGCTGGCGCCATCCCGCGCAGACTACTATTCTCGAGAAGGTTCCCAGCACGCTGATGAAGCAGGGCAACTTCTCTAAATACGCGTCATCTACGTTCACCGGACTGAGCGATCCTTACGACGGCAGCAGCTGGGGGACGCAGATTCCCTCGGCCAGGATCAGCCAGATCGCGCAGAATGTGCTGAAGCAGTTTTATCCGGATCCAAACATCGGCGATCCCTCCCTCTACACCGACGACAACACCGCGAACTATGAGCACAACGCCGACTCCAGCGGGCATTCCGACCAGTTCGACGTCCGCGGCGACCAGTACATCGGCGCCAACCAGAAGTTTCTCGTATGGGGCAGCTTTACCTGGAAGGATTTCCCCACGAACAGCACCCAGATCCTGAATCTGCCGTCCAGCGTGGACACGAGCAACGACCGGCGCATGCGCATCGACACGAACTGGACGCTCAATTCGCGCATGGTCAACGAAGCCGCCGTCGGCTTCACGTTCTATACCTCCGGGTCGCAGAACAGCTTTAACGGGCTGGCGTGGACGAATGCGCAGGGTTGGCAGGGGCTGCAGAACCTCTTCTACAACGGCATCCCGGAAATGGACTTCAACTTCATCCAGAACCTCAATGCCGATCGTCTTACCGGCCTGAGCCAGTCGAAGACGTGGGATTACACGGACACCTTCATCTGGACGCGCGGGAAGCACATCTTTAAGTTTGGCGCCGATGTCCAGACGCTCGAAGCGATCACGCCGCTGGGATTCAACGGCTCCGATAACTACGGAACCTATACCTTCAACACCAGCGGCAGCACCGGTCTCTTTACCGGCGTGGATTTCGCCGACTTTCTCATTGGTACGCCCGACCAGACCTTTTACGACGTCGTCCGCCAGGACAACGACGGCCTCTCCCATCACTACGCGGCATTCGCGCAGGATGAGTGGCGCGCCACGCCGCGGCTGACTCTCACCTACGGCCTGCGCTACGAGCTGCATCCCGGCTATTACGACCGGTACGGCGATATCGGCAACTTCGACTCGACCTACGGACTGTCGGGCCGGGTCATTTATCCGCAGGGCAAACAGGCGCTGCTGGCACAGTCCTATCTGGCCAGCGCCAACGCGTGCGATCCCGACGGCGTTACGCAGACCAACAGCGCCACCATCAACGGCGCCAGCTGCATGCCGGTGGAGGGGAACGACACCGCCGGATATCCCGACGGGCTTAAGAAGTATCCTCACCTCCGCTTCCTGCCTCGCCTCGGCTTTGCCTTTCGGCCATCGGCAAGCGATCGCTGGGTCGTCAGCGGGGGCGCCGGGCTCTATAACATCAACATGCTCGGTTCCAGCTTCTATTCCCTTACCGGCACCGTACAGGCGCAGACGCAGCAGTTTGTAAACACCTACAATCCCACCACCCATGCCATTGGCTACCAGTGGCCGCAAATTTATGCGGGAGCGGGTAGTTCTGGCTGCGCTAACTGCTATGGGACGGATTATTTCGGGACAGCCAACAGCATCAACTGGCAGGATCCCTACACGGTCCAGTGGGTCGGCAGCGTGGAGCGCGACTTCGGCTCAGGTTATGCCGGCCGCGTGTCCTACATCGGCTCGGAGACGCACCATGAAGTCTGGGCTCCGGACGAAAATACCCTGCCCTTCTCCACCACGCTCTCTGCCTACGATGCGCCCATCACGGATCGGAAGTTTCCCAACTGGGGCCGCATTAACAACCGCATGACCAGCTCCAACGCCAGCTATAACTCCTTCCAGGCAGAAGGCAAGCATCGGCTGCAGAACGGCCTCGAATTCGACTCGCTGTTTACCTGGGCTAAGTCGCTGGCGGATAACCAGGGACCGGGCAACCTGGGATTCGCGGGGGAAGGCGGCGGTAATCGCGCCACCTCCATCCTCGACCGTCATGCGGACTTCGGCAACGTCTACGGCTCGCGGCGGCTTAAGTGGAACACCACCATGCTGTACGCGCTGCCCTTCGGGCGCGGGCGGATGTTCGGGTCGGGCATCAATCGGTTGGCCGATCTCGCGGTGGGGGGATGGCAGCTCTCCAACATCCTCACCGTGCAATCCGGCCCGTTTGAATCGCCTTACTTCCCCAGTGGGGAAGGCGATCCTTCCGGCACGGGCTCCGGGCTGAACAGCAGCGCGGCCGGCTTCGATCCCGGCCATCGCTCGCAGCCGCCCGACAAGGCGGCCGGCGAGAGCATGAGCCGCGGGCGCACGCGGCTGGGCTGGTACAACCGGCAGGTCTTCACCTGCCCGGGCTATACCGGCTGGCAGCCGGGCACGCCGTGCACCACGGGCAGCGGATCGGGCCCGGTGCCGCTGCCGATCGGCCGCTTCGGGAATGCGCAGGCGGGTCCGGCTCCGGGACCTGGCCTGTTCAACCTCTCCACGGGGCTCAGCAAGAGCTTCGCCATCGCCGAAGGCATTCAGCTGCGCGCCGAGGGGACTTTCACCAACATCCTGAACCATACCAACCTGGGCGATCCGAATATGAACATCAGCTCGCCCAGCTTCGGCCAGATCACCAACACCATCGGAGCGGATTTCGGAGGAGCACGCACCGGCCAGGTGGATGTGCGTCTGGAGTTCTGAGCACGAGAGCCGCGATCGGGCCCATGCCTGATCGCGGCTGAATCGGAAAAGAGGGGGACCCCGCCGGAAGTCATTCATTGGCTTCCGAGGACGGGCATCCCCCTGCGGCTCTGTCCTCTCCAATGGGGCATGAAAAGGTATGGCCGGTATGCCTTTCAGGCAATTCTGCTTGCTGTTGTGCTGGATGCTTTCTGGATTGTGTGTGTCGCCGGCTTTCACTCGCATGAGTTGATGGTCGGCCTCGCGGCCACCTTGCTCTCGGTGGCTTTTTGTCTCTTCACGGTACGCAAGCTGCCGCTGAAGTTTCGGCCCACGCTCTCCGAAATGGCGGAGATCTGGCGTCTGCCGTTCAACGCGACCGTCGACGTTGCCCTGGTCACCTGGGTTCTGCTGCAGGATCTGGCAGGAAAGCGCGCGCCTTCGCTTTTCCGGTCAACGCCATGGCTGCAAAATGCCGATACCGGACGCGGAACCGCTCGGCGTGTTCTTGCGACGGCGTATGCGACGGTTTCTCCTAACCTCCTTGTGATCGGCGTCGACCGGGAGCGAGGTCAGATGCTGTTCCACCAGATCCAGGCGGACTCGGTGCCGCGGATCATCCAGCGCCTGGGAGCGGGAGGGGCGCAGTGACTCCCTGGCTGGCGAGCGCAGTGGCGACCGGATTCTGTCTGATTCCGTGCGCCTGGTCGTGCCTGCGCGGAACGCCGGAGCGACGGCTGGTGGGGCTGGAGATGACGGGCATCATCATTGTCGTGGAACTGGTGCTGCTGACCATCGGCTATGGCCGGCCCCCCTTTATGGACCTGCCGCTCGCGCTGGCCATGCTCACATTCGGAGCCGGCGTGGTATTTGCGCGTTTTCTGGAGAAGCATCTGTGAGCGCGCAGGCAATTGCGGTGGATGTGCTGCTGGCGCTGACCGTGCTGGCGTGCTGGGTGGGAGTGCTGGGGATGGTGCGGATGCGCGATCCTTACCAGGCCCTGCACTATCTGGGTCCGCCGGCAATTGTCGGGATGGGAATGCTCACGGCGGCGGTTTTCGTGCAGACGGGCTCTTCGGAGGCGAGCTGGAAATGCGTCATCATTTTTATCGTGCTGGTGGCCTCGAATGCAGTGGGAACCCATGCGGCGGCACGGGCCTTCCGCGAGCGCGAAAAGGGGCACTGGGAGCCGTGTCCGCAGGATGCGGATGTGGAGTTCCTGGGAGGTAAGCCGGCACGATGAGATTCTGGGGCGCAGGACTGCTGATTCTCATTGCCGCGAGCGCATTCGCGATTGTGCGGACCGACGACGTGCGGAATCAGGTGCTGGCGCTCTCGTTTTACGGGCTGCTGCTGGGGCTGATGTTCTTCATCTTCCAGGCCCCGGATGTGGCGCTCTCGCAGATCACCGTGGGAGCGATGGCTCTGCCGCTGATGGTGATGCTGGCGCTGACGCGCATGAAGCACCGGGCGGCTTTGGGCAAGGGGGAGAAAGAAAAATCCCATGAGTGAGAAACGGCGATTGCTGTTGTTTCTTGCCGGGGCCGTGGGTCTGGCGGCTATCTATACCGCTGGGATTCTCAACATGCCGGCGTGGGGCACTTATCGCGGCCCCTATGGCGACGTGATCGCGGGGCTGGTGGTGTTCCAGAGACATGCGACGGACGTGGTGAACGCAATAACTTACGACTATCGCGGGTTCGATACGCTGGGCGAGGAGTTCATCCTGTTCAGCGCGGTGACCGGCGTGACCCTTCTGCTGCGGCCGGAATCGGAGGAAAAGAAAAAGAAATTCGAAGAGGGAGAAAATCCAGCTTCCTTCCAGGACCGGGCGGCGCTGAGCGAGACGGTGCAGGTGTTCACCACGGCGATGTTCGGATTTTCCGTTCTTTTCGGGATCTACATTGGGACGCACGGACAATTGACGCCGGGGGGCGGCTTTCAGGGAGGGTTGATTGTGGCGGCGGCGCCCATGCTGCTCTACGTCGCGGAAAACACGGAGGCGTTCGAGCGAATTATCTCTCATCCGATTGCGGACTTTCTGGAATCGGTGGGCGCTTCGGCGTATGCGCTCATCGGCGTCGGCGCGCTGGCTCTGGGGCTGCCTTTTCTGACGAACATGCTGCCACTGGGAACGACCGGCGACATTTTCTCGTCGGGGACGATCGCTCTGATCAGCGCGTGCGTGGGGCTGGAGGTAGCAGCGGCTTTCATGGGACTTACTTATGAATATCTGCGCGAGATCCTTTCTCGCAGCAGGAATGAGGAGGACTGACCTGTGCTGGCGGACTTTCCTTATTACATTGCGGCGTGGATTTTCCTGTGCGGCCTTTACGGTATTGTGCGCAGCCGTCATCTGGTACACACCGTCATCTGCCTCACTATTCTGCAGAGCTCGACTTATGTGCTGCTGCTGGCGATCGGATTCCGGGCGGGCGGCTATGCGCCGGTGTTCGCCGGGATTTCTCCCGGGGTGGTGACGGTGGACCCTGTGGTGCAGTCGCTGATGCTGACCGATATCGTTGTGGAAACGACGGTGGTGGCCCTGCTGCTGGCGATGGTGGTGAAGGCCTTCGAAAAAGGCGGCACCACCAGCCCTGACGATCTGCGCTTTATGCGAGGGTAACCGCGAATGCCTTCTCCGGCCCTGCTCATTGTGATTCCCCTGATCGTCGCTGGTTTTCTGGAGGGCTTTCGCAAGCTGATTCCGCGCTGGCTCGCCGATCTGGTTTCCGTTCTGACCGGGCTGAATAACTTCGTTCTGGCATCGGCCTGGACGATTCATGCGCTGGCGCGGACGCAGGTGTACTGGTTCGGCGACTGGTATCCGCGGGGGCACATGGCATTGGGAATCGGCTTTGTCATGGATGGAGCGGGATGCGCGGTGGCCGCGCTGACCGGTCTGCTGGCGACCCTGTCGCTGCTCTATTCGTGGAAATATGCCGAGCACGGAGGCGGGCATTACCACCCGCTGATGCTGGTTTTCCTTGGGGCCATGAGCGGCTTCGCGGTGACGGGCGATCTGTTCAACATGTTTGTCTTTTTCGAGCTGATGAGCACGGCAGCGTTTGCTCTGTGCGGCCTGAAAACCCAGGAACCGGCGCCGCTGGCGGGCGCATTTAACTTCGCCGTGACGAATACGGTGGCGGCTTTCATGATGCTGACCGGCATCGGGATGCTGTACTCGACGACCGGCGCGCTGAACCTGGCGCAGATCGGCTTGCTGCTGACAGGGCGCCATGACCGCCTGGTGCTGGCGGCATTTGTGTTTCTGATGACCGGCTTTCTGGTGAAGGCGGCTGCCGTGCCGTTCCACTTCTGGCTGCCGGATGCGCATGCGGTTGCGCCCACCTCTGTTTGCGTTCTCTTCTCCGGAATTATGGTGCCTTTTGGCCTGTTTGGGGCGATGCGGGTCTACGCCACGGTCTTTCAGGGAAGCTTCGCTCCTACGCAGGTGCACTGGCTGTTTGTGGGGAGCGGCGCTGTTACGGCGCTGTGGGGCGGCATGATGTGTTTTGCCGAGCATCACGTGAAGCGGATGCTGGCATTTTCCACCATCAGCCACACGGGCCTGATGACGCTGGCGTTCGGGCTGTGGAGCAAGGATGCTTTGACGGGATTGTTTCTGTATCTGGTGGCGCACGGGCTGATCAAGGCGGCGCTGTTCTTTACGGCAGGAATCCTGCTGCACCGCTTCCGGACGATCAGCGAGCCGGCGCTCTTCGGGCGGGGAAAAGCGCTGCCCTGGACCGCGGTGCTGTGGATGCTGGGCGGACTGGGACTGGCCGCCGCGCCGGGATTCGCGCTATATGCGGGAGAAGCGAGAGTGACGAGCCGGGCGCCGTGGACGGAAGGCATCTTTCTTATCGCCGGCGTATTGACCGGAGGGGCGGTCATCCGCGTGGGACTGCGGGTGTTCTATGGCATCGGCGATCGGGGCCCCACCGACAAATCGGCCGAAGTGGACGAGACACCGGAGACGGACGCGGACAGCCAGCGCATCCCGTGGTTTCTCTTTTTCCCGCCGCTGCTTTGCATTGGAACCGCGGTCGCCCTGACGTTTTGGCCTGCGTTTACGAACGCTGCGTATTCGTCGGCGGTGCGGTTTCTCGACTTCCGCAGCTACGCGCATGCGGTGTACGCGTCGGCGACGGCGATGAAGATGCTGACCGCTGCGAAGGAGCCGCTCGAACCGGATTTGCTCTTCGGACTGCTGCGGGCCGGACTGGCTGCGGGGCTGGCGGTTTGGGCGGTGCAGCACCTGAAGGTTCCGCGGCGGTTGCGGTGGCCGTCCCATCTCGAGGGCTCGATGGATCCGGTGCGGTCGCTGCAGAGCGGGCATCCCGGGGATTATGTGGCGTGGCTGACCGTGGGCTTTGCGATCCTCGGCGCCGCTGCCTTTTGGCTGGGAATCTAAACTGCGCCGGTTCTGGACGGCCAGAAGTGCTGTCCGCCGACGATGGCGGCTGCGGGCGCGGCGCAAGAGGGCTGGTTACACGGGTGCCCGCTGTCGTCTAATCCATGTAGGATGAGCGCAACAGGCTGGAACGGACTCGCCTCCCTATGCCGGATTTCTCTGATCAGGTGAAAACACCGCCGCCCACCCAGGTCGAGCTGACCGGGATGGTCGCCGATCGTTTTCGGGTTCTGGCGCGGCTGGGCGCCGGCGGCATGGGCGAGGTGTATCGCGCGCAGGACACAAAACTGGAGCGCACGATCGCTCTGAAGCGCATGGCGTGGCGCGAGGGCATCACGCCGGCGGCCCGGGAACTGTTTCTGCGCGAGGGCCGGCGGGCTTCGGCCCTTAATCATGCCAATATCGCGGCGATCTACGACGTGATTGAGGATCAGGGCGACGTTCTGCTGGTCATGGAGTACGTCGAGGGCTCGACCCTGCGCGCGGAGCTGGGCGCGCCCATGCCCCTCGACCGCTTCTTTCCCATCGCCATTCAGTGTGCGGATGCGCTGATTGCCGCGCACGCCCGCGGCATTCTGCATGGCGACGTGAAGCCGGAAAACATCATGCTGAAGCCGGACGGCCAGGTGAAGCTGCTGGATTTCGGGGTGGCGCGGCAGCTGGGGGGCGGCGATGCTTTCAGCGCGACGGCGACGGTCCGCACCCTGCTCGGCCCCGGCGTCCTCGCCGGCACCCCGGTGTATATGGCGCCTGAAGTTCTCCGGGGTGAAACTCCGGGGCTGGGCGCCGACATCTTCGCGCTGGGCATTGTCTTCTACGAAATGCTGGGCAGCCGGCATCCGTTCAAGGGCGCCAACATCACGGTGACCACGGCCCAGATCCTCAGCGATCAGGAAGCTGTGGTTCTGGACCAGAACAAGGTCAAAGTTCCGCCGCGTCTTTCATCGATCATTGCGCGGGCACTGGCCAAGAATCCGGCGCGCCGCTATGCCTCGGCGCAGGAGCTAAAGAGCGATCTGGAAGCGGTGCGCGACGGCGGCCGCCCAGCGAAAGTCAGTCGAACGCCGCACGCCGCGGGAGCCCGCATCGGGATTGCGGCCGGCCTCGCCGCGCTGATTCTCATCGTCGCGCTCGCCACCATCCCCGGCGTTCGCTCGAAAGGGCTGGCGTGGTGGCAGAGCCGCCGTCCAGGGGCGACTCGAGGCCCGGCGCCGCGGCTCGCCGTGCTTCCGCCGCAGATTGCCGGCAGCAGTCCTGAGCTGACGGCCTTCGCCGATGGGCTTTCCGCCGCCGTCGCCGCCAAACTCTCGACCCTGACCCAGAACCACGACATCCAGGTCATCGACTCTTCTCGCGTCGAGCGGGCCCGGAACGCCGCTCCCGATCAGGCGCTGAAGGAACTTGGCGCGAACATGACACTGCAATTCGTCGTCCAGCAGTCGCAGGCGATGAACCGCGTGACCTACACGCTGGCCAGCGCGAAAAACGCGCAGGTGATGAGCGAGCAGACCCTCACCGCGCCCGTCGACGACCCGTTCACCCTACAGGACCGCGTCGCCGATGGGGTGATTCAGTCGCTCAGGATCACTCTGCTTCCCGAAGAAGCGGCGGCACTGTCGGTGCATGGAACCACACAGCCGGCGGCGTATGACTACTACCTGGAAGGCAAGGGATATCTCAGCGACATCAAGCGGCCGGGCAATATCCCCAACGCTCTTCAGGTGGTCGACCGCGCCCTGCAGCTCGATCCGAGCTTTGGACGGGCTTTCGCCGAGCGCGGCGAGGCCGAATGGTACGACTACATCGGCACCCATCAGACGGACTGGGTGAGGAAAGCGAAGGCGGACTGCAACCAGGCGATCGCCCTCGGGAATGCCGGGGCCGACGGGCATATGTGCCTCGGCCTGGTGGATGCGGGCACCGGCAACTACCAGGAGGCGGCCGGGGAATACCAGAAGGCCATCGAACTCGATCCCACGAACGCGCGCGCCGTGGTGGGTCTCGCCTCGTCCTATGCCAGGCTCAACCGGCTGGCCGACGCCGAGAACGTCTACAAACAGGCCGTTGCCGCGAATCCCAACTCCAGCTACGTTCGCGAGCAGCTCGGCATCTTCTACCTTCAGCAGGCTGACTACGGGCGGGCGGCGCAGATGTTCCAGCAGGCCGTGCAACTGGCCCCGGAGAGCTACAACAACTACTCGAACCTTGGCGGGACCTATCTGTACATGGGCAAATACCCCGAGGCGATCCGGGCGTTAGAAGACTCTGTCCGGCTGCATCCCACCGGAGGCGCATACGCCAATCTCGGCACTGCTTACTATCAGGCGCGCCGCTTTGCCGACGCTGCGCGTGACTATCAGGAAGCGGTGCAAAACGATTCAGGCGATCCCGACCTGTGGGGCGATCTGGCCGATGCGTACCAGCGCAGCGGTCAGAAGTCCAAAGCGCAGGATGCATTCCGCAGGCAGCTCACCCTCGTGAACCGGCAGCTTCAGGTGAATCCCCGGGACGCCGAGCGCCAGAGCGACGCCGCCGGTATCTATGCAGCGCTCGGCGACAAGAGTGACGCGCTCGGCCACCTCGCCCAGTCCCTGAATCTCGGTCGGGGCAACAAGGACCTGATCTTTAATGCCGCCGTGGTATATAACGATCTGGGTGAAAAAGGCGACGCGCTTGAATGGCTGCAAAAGGCGTTTACAGCAGGGTACTCGGCGTCCATCGTCCGCGATTCGCCGGAATTCGATAACCTGCGGAACGATCCTCAGTTCCAGCAGTTGCTGAACAGGGCCCTTTCGAAGTAGTTTCCCGCACTCTGTGCAATCCCACCACATCCCTGAAAGGAACTGCGCATGCCTACGCGTCAATTTAACGCCTACAGCGAAAAAGTCGTCGTTTACGCGGGTGAAACATTCAACTGGTTTGCCACTACCGCTGAAGTGCAAAACGGGGCCGTCTCAATCCAGTCGAGCAGCTGGCCGCTTTCGACAACAACACCCTATCAACTCACCAGCAGCAATCCCACTTGCCCGGCGTCGGTGCCGGGCAGCGCGGCGGCTCCCAATGCGTACACGTTCACCTGCACGCCGGCCGATCCCGATGTCACGACGCAGACCCTCATCATCGCCCGCCAGTATGTCACCAATTTCTGCAGTGATGTGCAGGTCGTTGCCGGCGATCACTTCATCTGGCACAACACCACCTCGCTCAGCGCGACCATCGCACCGTCAACGGGGAATGCCAATAACTGGCCGCTTGCTCAAACGGATTACGATGTCGCGCCGGGAGACTGGGTTGAGGTGAAGATTCCCGCGGACGCGCAGCCCGGGGAATACACGCTGAACGTTACCTATTCCGACGGCTCCACACCCTGCGACACTAAGGCCACCCAACCGAAGATCTCAGTCAGCGGCGGACCGCTTCCGTAGTTCCGCTTCGCACCCTGGCCCGAGCCGGAGCGCGCCTGCGTTCCGGTCGGGCCGCGACCCGCTGCCCGGCCCAACCTGGGAGGCACAGCGGGCCGGCGCGGAAGAGATCGTCGCGGAATTCCGTTATGCAGGGCTCCGGTCCCTGCCGGTGACAGCGGTGAGGAGCCCAACCGCGGCGGCCGCTACAGCGGGAACCCAGAGCAGGCTGAGCGGGCTGTGGCTGATGGCGTAGCCGCCCAGCAGCGGTCCGGCTGTGCCGCCCAGGAGGCTGAGGGCGATGATGGCGCCGAAGGCGGTTCCCGTTTCTCCGGGAAAATGTTCTCCGGCCAGTCCCAGAACCGTGGGATAGATGGCGGAGATGCCCAGGCCGATGACGGTCACGGCGACGATCATGAGAGGCGTGCTGCGCGCACCGACCGCGATCAGCACGCCGGCGAGGACCAACGCGACCGACAGCGCGATCATGCCGCGATTGCCGAGCCAGCGCAGCCAGAGCACCGTGCCCAGGCGGCCGAATCCAAGAGCCGCAGCGAGGCAGGCCAGCGCCAGACTGCCCTGGGCTGCCGGAGCATGCATGGCATCGCTGACGAATTTGCCGCTCCAGACAAACATGCAGTTCTCGCTGCCCGACTCGAAAATGAGGATGAGCCCGAAGAGCCATACCAGCGGCTGATGAAGGACGGCGAGCAGATTGCGCACGCGCACTCCGGCCTGCAGAGGCGGGGGAAAACGGAAGAAGAGGACCGGAATCAGCAGCAAGGCCGTGAGCCCGGCGAGCAGACGCAGCACCACCGCGGGGGAAAGCGCTCCCGCGACATTGGACATGAGCAGGGGCCCGAGGATCGCCCCTCCACTGAAAAAGAACCCCAGCAGATTGAGGGCGCGGGTGCGGCTCTCGGCGTGCAGGTCGGAGATGAGGACATTCGTGGCGGTGTTGAGGATTCCGCCGCCGAAGCCATAGGCGAGACAGCAGATCTCGAATTCCCAGTACGACCCCAGAGCCGGGATCAAAGCCAGGGAAGCGGCGATGAGAACCAGCGCCGCAATCAGCATCTGCTTTGCGCCGTGAATGTCGAGAACGGGGCCGACCACCACGCTGGCGGCCAGGATGCCGATAAGAGGCAGCGAGCCGAGCCTGCCAGCGTGCTCATAACTGATATGCAGCGTGGGCAGCAGAGTGCCTGCGAGAAACAGGACAAGGCCGAAGACAAACATGCAGCCATAGATCGTGAAGATCAGGCTGGTGCGCGAGCCATTGGCGGTGGCGGGGAGGGTCGTGGTTCGTGCGTTCAATCGGCGCGCCTCCGTGATTTCAGGCTGCGATATCGGTTACGGGCAACGGCAGGAAGCTCAGCTATGCCGAATCCCATCGAAAGCGAGCCTGGCTGCTCCCAGCAGACTCGCCGCATTGCCCAGCTGACTGAGCTCCAGGCGGACCTGGCGAACAGCGATGGGCTGACCCCAGCGGATCATGGTTTGCCGCGCGGTTTTCAGAATAAGATCTCCCGCGTCCGCCACACCCCCTCCGAGAACGATGATCTCCGGGTTGAGAGTGCTGACGAGATTGGCCAGCGCGAGGCCGATGTAGACGCCGGCCTCGCGCAAAACCTCGCGAGCTCGCGGATTCCCTTCCCCAGCCAGACGAGTTGTTTCCTGGGCAGAGATGCGCCGCCGCAGTTTGCGGCTGGCGGCGATACCAATACCAGGTCCGGCGGCATGCGTTTCGAAGCATCCAACGCTGCGGTATTGAGGGAGATATTGATCGCGAACGGCCATCCAGCCAAGGCAGCCGGCCAGCTCTCCGCTTCCGCGCAGCAGGCGGCCGTCGGCGAGGATGCCGGCGCCGATGCCGGTCCCGATGGCGAGGAAGACCACGTTCTTACAGTTGCGGGCGGCACCCTTCCAGGCCTCTCCCACTACAAATGCGTTGCGGTCGCTGTCCACGACCACGGGCAGGCGCAGTTTTCTGCGCAGGAGGTCGCGGAGGGGCATCCGTTTCCATCCCCGGATATTCGGGGCCCACACATCGCCGTTGTCGTAGGCGAGGCCGGGAACATCCACGCCGATCGCCTGCGCATTCTCGCCGGGAAGCTCACGCAGCAGGGCCGCCAGCGCCTCGACCACAGCCGCGCCACCCGACGAAGGCGTGGGCGCGTGCTTCAGATGGCTGATGCGACCCGTGTGGCTCACCCTGGCCACTCGGATATTCGTAGCACCGAGGTCGGCGGCCAGAACGTACTCAGGCATGAGGAGTCCTTCCTGCGGGAAGTGTGCCGGCGAAGTTGGCCGGCACGGACCGTGTACGGTGACTACCGGGTCTGAAGATCGACAACCCAGACCTCTCGCGGGGTAAATGCCTTGTGCAGCGTGACCACGCCCTGATTCTGCTGGATCGGCACTGGCTGGTCGTCGGTCCAGTCCACTGCGTGCTGCACGGGCACGCCGGCATTCACGGAGAAAGAGGCATCCACCGGGCGCTCGGATTCGTTGAACGCGAAGACGATCTGCTCACCCTGGCCCTCGAGCAGACGGACTTCCATGACTGAGCCGGGCGCTCCGGTAACGGTGACGGGCGCCGACACACCGGCAAGCCGGGTGAGAGCGACGAGAAATTTCTGCGTGGCCGGATCAGGATCTTCATCGTAACCAAGGGCGGTGAAGGATCCTATAAGGATAGCTTTCCCCTTGCCAAAGGAATTCTCGAGGATCGCTGGCTGGCCGTCCTGAAAGCGCCCTAAGACACGCGAACCCGGATAGGGATCGAGAGCCTCCTGAAAAGCGCCGCCTTCGATGGTTGTGGCTGCATTGAGGCCGGGCAGATCGGCGGAGGAATCCATGGTGATATGGACATGATCCTCAGGGGCAATGACTTTCTCTCGTCCGCCAAACACCTTATCGAGCCCGAGCCCGGGAATCACATCGCTGGCAAATCCTCGTTCGTTATTCCAGGCGAAACGTGCCTCGCCGACCACGACGCCACCGTTTTCGACATAGCGGCGGATTCCCTGCGCCACATCGCCGGATAACATCACCGGAAAGGGGACGAAGAGGATCTTATACTGGCCCAGCTTTCCGGCCGCGACGCTTTCTGTAGAGACGAAATCAACCGGTATCTGCTTTTCCGCAAAAGCCTCGTGAAGACCGAGCGCCGAGTTAATGGGAGCGCGGCCGAGTTTGGACATTGAAGGCTGGGATCCGCCCACCATGTAAGACAGCCGGTTATAGAGGATAGCGACCTGAGCGGACGCGGGAGTCGCGTTCAGCAGGCTCGATGCATGGCGGGCGACAATGGCCGCAGCTTTACCGGCGGCACGCGCGCGCGGGGTGATGGTGCCATCGAGGTTAATGAGCCCGTAGCCGTTGGATTCGAAACCGGAACTCATCGGGTACCAGGAGTACACGGCAAACTCGCGCGCCCCATGCGCAACCGCCTGCCAGATCCAGAAGGTTTCGTCCTCGGGAGTCACCGGAACGGCAATCCGCATCCCGGTAGCTCCCTGGCCGGCCTGCAGCTCGCCGATCCAGAAGCCCTTGTTCAGGCTGTGTCCTGCCGAACGGGAGAAGTCGAGCGCGGTGTCAAGAAAGGCGTTGGACCAGGGCTTCGTGGACTCGGAGTGCTTGGGATACATCGAGGTGCCGTAATAGTCGGTGCTGGCCGACATTTTGAAATCGTCCGGCTCGCCGTAGCCATCCGTGGGCGATGTAAAGAGGCTCGGCGCATCGGAGTGGCTGGCGATGGGATGCGTGGGATCCGCGCTGCGAATGGCGCGGGTGCGCATGGCGAGATCGCCGGCGAGCTTGTCGTCGATAAACATGCGCCAGTCGATGTAATCCGTATAGGAGAGGATGGTGGGGAAACGCGGGGCTTCCACCTCATCCCAGCTGGTATAGGTTCGATACCAGGCGCTATTCAGCGCAGCCAGCGTGTGATATCTGTTCTTCAACCAGGCGCGAAACCGGGCCTGGGTGGACGGATTGAATCCGAATTCGGGATTGCTGAGATAGGGGAATTCCGCCCAGTTGATGACGTGCGGCTCGCTCCAGACATCCCAGCCGTACAGAGCGGGAGAGCGGTTAGCCTCCCGAGCCAGAGCTTCGAGAAAAGCAATAGCTTCTTTCTGAACGCCCGGATCATCGAGGCTGTATCCCGGCGCGGATTGTGAGGTGATCACGGCGCCGCTGCTGTCGACGAATCGGCCCTCCGGGTAGAGACGCCCAATCCAGTCCGGCGCCGAATCCATATAGATCTGAACAATCACACGCAGGCCCCGCTGATGGGCCAGGCGCATGAGCAGGTCGAGATTGGCGAAATTGAATTGGCCGCGACTTGGTTCCCCGGTTTGCCAGTCAATCCAGGTTTTCACCGTGTTGAAGCCGTCGGCCTTGATCTGGTTCAGATCCGCGCCCCATCGCTGCCCGCTGGTCGCATCCACCGGCTCGAGCATGGGAGCGCGAGCCTTGCCTCCGCTATACCATACGGCTGCGGGATAGAACGAATTACTGTCCTGCGGCGCGGCCTGGCCAGCAGCCAGAGAGGCGCCTGCCAGAACTGCGCCGAGGAGAAACAGTATGTACCTGTGGGAGTTTCTCACGCCCGAGCCCTCGCCGGGACTAACTTGTTCGCTTGAACGACTGCTTCAGACATGAAACTCTCCCCTTAGGTGGGTGGTCGTACAGACGCCAGTCCGCATCGCCCCGATCGTTATCGTTCGCGCTGGACGTTGCGCATAAATTCCCCAAAAACCTGCTGATTGTGATCGGGGGACAGCCCAACGTTGGGCGAGACGAAGGTGGATGGACGACGTCCTTCCTTAACCAGACGACGGCCGGTTTCGGCAACCAGCGTCATGGCGATGGATACGGAGGCCACGGTAGATCCTGCGGCGAACTTCTCGGGAATGCCGTCGGCGGCGATCAACGCGTCTTCCGGGGGAACGCAATTGTCGATGGCAATGTCCGACACGTCGGCAAGCTTCTTTCCCGTCGAATGTCGGGCCGCAGCCTGATGGTAATTCTCGTGCGAGGAAACGGAGACGACCTTAACACCCTTTTCGCGGGCCTCGATGCCAACCTCAATCGCGGCGGCGTTCAGTCCTCCGTGGGAAAAGACCAGAATCGAATCCTTGGGGGTAAGCGAGTAACTGGAGAGAACAATCTTGACATAACCTTCACGTTGTTCGAGCCACAACAGCTCCCGCGCGCCGCCCGGTCCAACCACATTGGACCACATGAGCCGGGGATCGTAGATAGGGTAAAACCCGACAAAACTCCCATAGCGCGGGAAGATATCCAGAACCGGGATAACCGAGTGTCCGCTGCCGAACATGTAGACGCGCCCTCCCGATGCGATGGATCCGGCAAACTGGGCGGCGGCCTCGTCAATCCGGCCTTTCTGGGTATCACGGATTTTGGCAAGGATCTCGGTGACGCGCGTCAAATACTCTAATTCAGGCATAAACAAGTCCCCTTCAGTTGTAGTAACAAAGCTGACCGATGTTACATCGGCCGGGCGGAGGCTAGCAGCGCGCGGTTGAGGCGCGTCAGGCGATTGACTATCTTGTATCGGTCCCCGCGATAGGTGGCTTTCACATACTCTACCGGCTGACCGCTCTGGACGTATGAGGTCCGGGTGAAAATGAAGACAGGGCTTTTCTCACTGACGCGCAGCAGACGAGCCTCCTCGCGATTCGCGAGGCCGACCTCGACTACCTCGTCGGCAATGGCCATATGCAGCCCGTAGCGCTCAGCCAGCGTCTTGTAGAGAGAGGTTCGTGGGTCGAAGGTATCAAGAAGCCCCGGACAAAGCTGCAAAGGCAGAGAACTGCACTCAACACCCATGGGCAATGCGTTGGCCTGACGAACCCGACGCAGTTCGATAACCTGATCGCCGGTGCGGAGGCGCAGAGCTTCCTGAATTTCCCGGCTGGCGGTGCGAGTCTCGAACGACAGGACGCGCGATCGAGGGCGGGATCCGCGCGCTTTCATCTCCTCAGTGAAGGACAGGACCTGGCGAAAGTCCTTCTCCAGTTTCATTCCCGAGATAAAGGTTCCTGTGCCCTGGCGGCTGTAGAGCACTCCCAGGTCGCAGAGAGATTTGATCGCCTGGCGTGCCGTCATGGGACTAACCCCGAGGGTTGCGGCAATCTCCTGCAGCGGCGGCAGCGGCTGGCCCGCGGCAAACTCTCCCGACCGAATACGTTCCAGAAGCTGTTCCTGAATCTGATAGTAGAGAGGAACGACGCTGTTCCGATCAAGCTGCTGAAGCTTCTTCATGCTCTGTATCCTTCATGTGACGCTCGGGGCGGGAATACATTCAACGAGGATGAGATTCCGCCTGCAGGGACCGGAGGATCCGGACCCGCTGGCTGGGCGGCGACATCAGGCCGACGGCATACCGGCAGTGGCTCAGACATCCGCATTCGACAGCACGGCTCGAATAATACTCGTTGTAGCGAAATCCAGTCTCTCCGCGCCACATGGGGAACGCGCTGCACGCATTGGAATAGAGTTCGAAAATGGGTGAGATATCGAGAAAGGTATCTGCGGTAAAGCCATCGGCATCTTCCCAGTTGTCGGCGAAGAATATCTGCTTTACCCCGTGAGCCGGCGCGTCCCGGACGACCGTAGGGAGAGCCGCATAGAAGACGGCATTCTGCACGATGTCGTAACAGGCGCGGTGATCTTTATGCCAGCTGCCTTTCCAGTGGGTCACTACCGTGTCCGGTTTGTGCTGGCGGATAAGATCGCACACGGCGAGAGTGACCTCATCATTGTCCGGGAGCTGTCCGTCGGGATATTGAAGAAACAAGGCCTCGGCGCCAAGAATGCCTGCCGCTTTGACGGCAGCCTTGCGCTGTATGCCCGCGTATTGCGCCGGCGGAATGGCGGCCGACCCGCGTTCACCCAGGGTAAGGCTGAGAAAAAAGCCTTTTCCGCCCTGGTGGGTGGACATGGCGACGGGAGCGCCCATGGCGAAGAATGCGTCGCCGGGATGAGCTGCAATCGCCATGGTGCCGGAGGCTCCCGGCTGAGTGGATGGGGCTCCAGCCTGGCCCGGGAGCTGGGCCGCAGCCAATGGTGACCCTCCGGTCGAAAGGGCCGCTACGGCAGCACTGCTCATCCTGATCATTTCGCGCCGTGTGGGACTGAACATAGGAACCTCTCAAGCTTTCATCCTGTATCGCCAAACAGGGGCGGTACAGCATCCGGCCCATCGGCTGCGCCGCCGAGTCATCGCGCAGCCGGTGTGCCGGATGGGTCAGAACATATACCGAGCCGCAAACTGGAACTGTCGCGGCATATTAACATCGCTGGTGATCTGTCCGAATCCAGACATATTGGCAGGAGTCGGCGAGGGATTCCAGAATACGCTCGGGTACCCGAACTGAACGGAGTTTGTCAGGTTATAGGAGGATACCTCCAGACGCAGGTTCCTTCCTTCGCCCAGGCGGAAATTCTTGTACAGCGAGAGGTCCAGGTCGTGACCGCCGTTCGTTCGAACATCGCTGAGCATGCGTGAACTGGTGCCGGCGACGAACTGGCTGGCCGGCTCCGCGAAACATGTCCAGTTGAACCACTGCGTTGCGGTATGGGAAGCCCCGCTTCCCGGTTTGCAGGCCTGATCCACGCGCTGGTTGAAGTATGGATCGCCGGTGCCGGCCGGCGCCTCGACCGGAACGCCGCTGCTCAGATAAGTGATGCCGTTCACCGTCCAGCCTCCAAAAGCCTGGTTCTGCCACCCGTGCAGGTTGACATATCGGCCCTCGCCGAGAGGCAAGTCATAGGAAGCCTGCAGGTTGAACTGATCGGCGACATCCTGGGCGCTCAGTGAATGTTCGAGATTCATATCGCGCCAGTCCTGGGCAGAACCGCCCGAATATCCCACGATGGAGAGGGGCGGACCGAAGTCGTCGGTCATGAGCTTGCCCCAGGTAAAGGTGGCCAGCGTAGTGAAGTGGCTGGTCAGCCGTTTCTCCACTTTCGCCTGCAAGGAGTCATAGTTAGAACTGCCTGCGGGATAGCCGTAGACTTCGACACCACAATTGATGGCGCCGCAGGTGAACTGAGGATAAGCCTCCAGCCCCAAAAATTCAGGAACGGTCGACTGCCCGGAGAAGGGCGTACCTGCCGGATAAGCTCCTTCCCACTTATTAGGAATACTGTTGCTCATCAGTCCCGCCTGATACTGGCCAATGACGCTAAGCGGAAGTTCGTTCAGGTCCACTCCGGCCAGTGGAAGGAAACGACCCCTGCTGCCCACATAGGCCAGGGCAAGAATCACGCCATGCGGAAGCTGGCTCTCGGTGCCCAGATTGAAGTTGTACGTAGTTGGCGTCCGCTGCGAGTGCAGTTCCGTGGCCAGCTCATTACCCAGGTTGGTCTGCGGGCCGAGGGACGAACCTGTAGGCTGGACCACTCCGCTCGGGAAGGCGTTGTCCAGCGGGGCGACCAGCGTGGTATTGCCATCGGCGTTATAGGCTGTGGAATTCCAGAAGGTTGCAGCGAAGAACCCGTCGCTATTGAGTGCCGAGTTAGCAACCATCTGGCTGCTCGGACCGTAGTAGATGCCCGAGCCGCCGCGCAGGACGAAGTCTTTCGCCGCCTGCCAGGCGAAACTGACTCTGGGACCGAAATTCTTCATGTTCGTGGTAAACGAGCTGCGACCGTGTCCGTCAACGCCCGCAAACTCCTCGCCTCCCGTCAAAGGCACGCCGTTGGCTGAGTACTGCACGTTGGGATCGAAATATTCCAACCGGTTGTGGCGTTCGGTCCGGCCTCCGAAGATGTCCCATCGCAGGCCCATGTCCACGGTCAGATGCTTTGTGACCTGCCATGCGTCCTGCACGTAAGCGGCATAGTAAGGATTCGCCTCGGCTCCGAAGATGTCCTTGGTGAAGTTGTCATACTCGTAGCCCGGAGCCGAGCCCATTCCGATGAGGAAGGAGGCATAATCGCTTCCGTTGCCGGCAAAGGTTGTGGAACTGGTCGCGGTATTGTCGAACTGATACCAGCCGCTGGGTGCAATTGGCTGGCCTTCGTTCATAAACTGCTTTTCGAGTTCAACACCAGCGCTCAGTACATGCTTGCCCTTGTTCGTCGAGAGCGCTGCGATGAAGTCGTATGGATTCTCGCTGACATACTGAAAGGTCGTCCACGGATTGGAGCCCATCCCGGCGGTGGTGGCGAAGGACACCATGGGAATGTCCTTGTATACCTGCTGGGCAGCCAGCGATGAGGGAAAGCCGAGCGTGGTCATATCGAAGCCGACCTGGCGAGGATCGCCGGTCTGGTTTTCATAATGACGAGTGAAGGAATAGCGGAACTGGAGCAGCGTGTTTTGAGTCAGCGTGAAGTCGTCCGCGAGCAGGACATTCCGCGCGTTGGTCACGATGTGGTAGTAGTAGGGATCGTAAATATCCGAGCCTCCGTAGAGGTCCGCATTCGCGAGGAGAAGGCGAGCGAACGAGAATCGCCCGTAGATGTGTTGCTTTTGCCCCTGATACCCGTCGAGGCGGATATCGAATTTCTGAGCGTCATTCGGATCCAGTCCCGAACCGGAATAGTTATTGAGATGATAGGGTCCGATGCCGACGGCGTTGGGAGCTGGAAGCTGCGGGCCGTAATTCAGTGCTATCTGATTCAGGTCGCCCTGCGGAATTTTATTGCCGGAGAACGCCTGTCGCTGCCCGCCGGGCAGATCAGGAACCAGCGGGTTATAGATCGTGAAGGAATCAGCGGAAAAATCTCCACCGCGTTCGGCCGTCGTGGGTACGGTGTAGAAGGCGGTCTGGAGCGAATCCTGCTGGGTCGCTTCATAATCGGCGAAGAGGAACAATTTGTCGTGCAAGAGGGGCCCCCCAATCGACCCACCCTCCTGATAGCGGTGAAAATCGGGCGCCTGGTTCGGTGTGCCGTTCGTCGCCTCGATCTGTTTTTCAAAGTAATCGTTGGCCGATAAGGTATTGGGCCGGATGTAGACGAAGGCATCGCCGTGAAAATGGTTGGTCCCGGATTTGGTGACTAAGCTGATCGCGCCTGCCCCGCCGCTTTGATAATTCGCCGGGGTATTCTGCGTTTCCACTCGATATTCCTGCACATCGTCGAGCGGTATCTGCATGGCGGGAATTTCGGCGCCCAGATTGTTTTCGCCAATACCGATTGGGCTTCCATCGACCAGGAACTGGACGGAACCCGGGGTCGCGCCGTTGATGGTGTATCCCGCCACGTCCGCGCCGGGACGGGCATTGAAAACCGCCGTTGTGTCGGACGCATTCGGAACGCCATTCGTGGGGATCACCCCCGCGCTCAGCTGCACCAGCTGATACACATCGCGCGTGAGCAGGGGCACGCGGTTGATCGTCGATTCATCGATCAGCTGGCCCACGGTTGAATTGGCGGTTTCGATGGGCGAGGAGGTGCCCGCGACCGTGACCACCTGGCTCACGGAACCGACCGAGAGAGTCCCGTTGACGATGGTGTTTTGATCGACGGTGATGGTCACGTTGCGGTGAACCGAAGTCGCAAATCCCTTTTGGGAGAAGGTCACCTCGTAAGTGGCTGGAGGCAGCGACACGATCGAATACGCCCCGGTAGTATTCGTCGCTCGGGTAAGCGCAACGCCGGTGACGTCACTTTTGACGGTTACGCTGGCTCCGACGATGGTCGCGCCGGATGAATCGCTCACAATTCCGCTGATGCTTCCGTTGCCGGCCTGGCCGAATGCCATGCACGTGGTGGCAGCCGCCAACAGGGCAATCCACAGACATCGTCCAGCACGGTATTTTTTTGTATAGCTGGTTGTCACAGTAGGAGCCTCCTCACTGACTGGCCTTTATACAGAGGGCGGGCGATGCTGTCAAGCAGTCTTCTATAAGACTAGAGTATCAGCGATCATGACAGAGAGGGAATAGCCTGTGCGCCGGAAGGCGGCTCAGGCAATGGCTGAAAGATTCGCGGTGGACATCGGGCGGCGCTGCTGGAGCGCGCATAAAAAGCCGCAGCCGGCGGGTGGGGTGCGACGCTCCATCCTCAGATGGAGTTGATTCGAGGGTGCTTCCCTGCGCGAGGGCCAACCTCGGCGGGCAGCGTTCCTGTATACTACGCGCCAACCCGTCAAACCCCATTTCGAGAGGTCCTCCCGGCATGCCGCGAAGGTTGTGCGCAGCTTATAGCGCGCTGATGTTCTCCATTCTTCTGATGCTCGCGCTGAGCGCGCGGGCCCAGGTGAGCCCCAACCTCTATACCGGCCTGCAGTGGCGGAACGTCGGGCCTTTCCATGGCGGACGCATCGCCTCGGTGAGTGGTGTCGTCGGCGAGGCGGGCACGTTCTACATGGGCACGCCGCTGGGCGGCATCTGGAAGACCACCAGCGCAGGGGTGACCTGGTTCCCGATCTTCGATCAGGAAAAGAGCGTGGACAGCATCGGTGCGATCGAGGTCGCTCCTTCCAATCCCGAGATGGTTTATGCCGGCGCCGGCGACCCGATTCTCGGCAGCCTGGGCAACGGCATGTGGAAGTCAACCGATGCGGGCAAGAGCTGGCAGCACATCGGCCTCGAGGACACGGTAAAGATCGACAGCATCCTTGTGGATCCCACCGATCCCAGCCTGGTGCTGGTGTCGGCGCTGGGCGACAGCCATCATCATGGCGGCGGCGTGTACCGTTCCACCGACGGCGGCCAGACCTGGACCAGCGTGCTGAAGCCGGCGGACTACGACGGCACACGCGATCTGGAATACGCATACGACGACCCCAGCGTGATGCTGGCGGCCACCCAGGGCACAGGCGGCTTTGGCTTCGGCGCCACCAGTCAGGCTAAGAAGAAGCCGCCGCTGGTCTTCAAATCCACGGACGAAGGCAAGACCTGGACTCAAATCAAGATTCCGCCGTTCCCGGGCCGCGTCGCGACAGCGATCGCCATGCACACCGAGGGCAAGCGGATGTACATCGTCGGCAACAACATCGAACACGGCTCCGGCCTGTACCGTTCGGACGACGGCGGGGCCACCTGGCAGCATATGGCGGGAAAGGATCTCCGCATCAGCAACGGCCAGGGCTCGTACAGCAGCGGCGTTTTCGTGGACTCGCAGAATCCCGACATCGTTTATACGGTCAGCACCGCCATGTACCGCTCCACGGATGGCGGCGTCACTTTCGAACCGTTCAAAGGCGCACCGGGGGGCGAGGATTACCACAAGCTGTGGATCGATCCCACGAATGGGAAGCGCATGCTGGTCGGCACCGACCAGGGCGCCAGCGTGACCCTGGATGACGGCAGGACCTGGAGCCTCTGGTACACCGAGCCCATCTCCCAAGTCTATCACGTCACTACCGACGACCAGTATCCATACCGGATCATGGCCGCGCAGCAGGATACGGGCGCGGTGATGATCAGCAGCCGGGGCAACTGGGGCCAGATCAACTTCACGGACTGGAGCCCGGTGCCTTCCTCCGAATTTGGAATCATCACGCCCGACCCCAGGAATCCCAACATCATCTACGGCGTGGGCTACGGCCCGGGCGGCGGTGGCAGCGGCCTGATCAAAATTGACATGGCCACGGGACAGTGGCAGAACGTCGCACCGAACTTCGGCACGGATGAGCGCAGGTACACCGCCGGCCGGGATTTCCAGAAGAAGTTCGACATTGCCTTCGAGCCCGGCGCTCTTTACGTTGCTTACCAGTGCCTGCTCGTCTCCCGCGACGGCGCCCATTCCTGGACGGCGGTCAGCCCCGACCTGACCACGGCCAAAGGCGCAGCGCAGATCGCCTGCGGCAAGCCGCGTCCGGAACCGAAACCGACCCCCGCAGCAGCAACAGCGTCCAAACCTGCGTCTGGGACTGCAGCCGGTACCTCACCCAAATCAGCGGCAGCGAGCGCGGGCAAGGCTGAGCCCGCGTCTGCGGGCGGTCCGCCTCCACCGCCTCCGCCTTCCATCAGTGATTTCTCCATCTCGACAGCGAAGCCTGGCGTGATCTGGACCGTGAGCAGCAACGGCCAGATTTACAAGACCGTGGACCATGGCAAGCTGTGGAGTAACGTCAGCAACATAGCGGACGTGCCGCCCCACACCATCTTCAACACCATCGATGCCGGCGATACGGTCGACACGGCCTATGTCGCCGCCCGCATTGGCGCGGAGCGCGGCGCCACCCTGCCCCCCAGTGAAGACGAAGATGTTCCGCTCATCTGGCGCACCCGCGACGGCGGTACAACCTGGACCAGCATCGTCGCTGGTCTGCCCAAAGACGAGCGCACGGGAAGTTGGGTGAACAGCGTGCGCGTGGATCCAAAGCAGCCCGGCCTGCTGTTCGCCGGGACCGAGACGACGGTTTATGTCAGCTTCGATAACGGCGATCACTGGCAGTCGCTGCGCCAGAACCTGCCCAGCACGTCCGTCCGGGATCTCGACGTTCACACCGATCACCACGAGAACGACCTGGTGATCGGCACGTATGGCCGCGGTTTCTGGGTGCTGGACGACATCGCGCCGCTGCGCCAGATCGCCGCCGAGGCTCAGACGATCGGCTCCTCGCCGGTGTATCTGTTCGAACCCGAGGACGCGATTCGCGCCCGCATCAACAGCAACTGGGATCAGCCCTTCTCCGTCGAAGTGCCCCATGCTGCGAACGTGCCCTATGGCGCGATTGTGGATTATTACCTCAGCCACGAACCCAGCGGACCTATTCAGCTGCAGGTCTTCGATGACCGCGGCAGCCTGGTGCGGACCATGACCGGCACGTTGCCGCCACCGATCGAAGGCGCAGACTATCCGCGCTATTGGCTGGCCGCGCCCGAGTCGCGCGCCCTCAGCACGCATGCAGGACTCAACCGCATCAACTGGAACCTGCAGTATGACGACCCGCCCGCACTGCGGCACGATCTGGAGAACCAGATGAACATGGTGGCCGGCTCTACCAATCCCGGTCCCCACGGACCGCAGGTAATTCCGGGGGTATATACGCTGAAGCTGACTGTGGATGGCCAGGTTTACACCCGCAAGGTCACGGTGGTGAACGATCCGCGCGTCGGGCAGAGCGCCGAACTGATGGCGGCGCTGCAGTCCCAGAACAGGCTGTCCATGCTGGCAGTTCATGGCATGGAGCAGAGCTACGCAGGCCACGAGGAAGTCGATGCCGTCAGGGAGCAGCTTGCATCCCTGACGAAAGATAAGCTGCCCGCCGACCTGACCGCGCAGGCCAGGACACTCGATGCCGGGCTGACTAAAGTTGGCGGCGTGGTGCCGGCCCCCGGCTTCTTCGGTCGCCGCCCGGTTCGCGATCCCAACGCGCTGCAATCCTTCGCGGACCTGAACAACGACTACAACACGCTGGTGAGCATGGTGCAGGTCGGCTTCGATATGGCGCCCACCCCGAGCCAGGTTGCCACCCTCGAGAGCGACTGCGCTAGCTACAACCGGACCGTCGCCGCATGGAAGAGTCTGCACCGGCAGATCACCGACTTTAACGCGATGCTGGTCAAGAACCAACTGCACGAACTCGCGCTCGCACCCACGAAGCTCACCGATGCGTCGTGCGGCTTTGCACCCGAATCCAGGAAGAAGGCCAAGCAGACGGCTCGCCATTAGCGCTTGACTGGTGGAGTTGATCCCGATGCGCATGAGCCCTGGTCAGGAATTGATGATCCTGGCTGTCGCGCGGGCGGGGATCCTTATACGGCCTTAACCTCGACGTCGCGAGTGCAAAAAGCCTCGAGCGCCTCGGCGGTGATGCCGCCGTCGGTCACGAGAATGTCGATTTCCTCGGGGCGGCAGATGAGTGCGGGGCTGATCATGCTGATCTTGCTCGAATCGGCAACCACCACCACCTGCTTTGCCTGGCGCACCATCGCGCGGAAGACCGCGGCTTCGTCCGGTTCGATGGTGGTCACGCCGCGTTTCGGGTCGACGCCGCATGCGCCGATGAAGACTTTATCCAGGAATACACCGTTCAGCATCTCAATGGAGATGGGACCGGTGAGCGAGAATGCGCCCGCCCAGCGCATGGTACCGCCGGTGAGTGTGACGTTCAGGGCGGGCTGGTTGCTGAGCTCCATGGCAATATTCACCGCATTCGTGATTACGTGAATCGAACTGCGATGGCGAATGCAGCGGGCCACCTGGGTGGTCGTGGTTCCGGCGGTAAACCCGACTGTGTCATGCTCGCGGATGAGCTCTGCCGCGGCCATGCCGATCCGCCGCTTTTCCTCGGCGAAGCGGGATTCCCGCACCTGAAAGGAGGAGTCGAAGCGAAAAGCCTGGTACTCCATTTGCGCCGCGAGACGCGCGCCCCCATGGGTACGGTGGACCAGATTGCGTTGCTCCAGCCGGACAAGATCACGGCGGATACTGGGCGCGGAGACGCCCGTCATGCTGACCAGATCCTCGACCGAGGCGTTGCCATGGCGCAGCAGCACCTGCAGGATTTTCTTTGCCCGCTGTTCGGTTTTTAATGCCATAGAAGCGACGAACCCTTATGCCGGAAAGATTGCGCAGCGCTCATCTGTATCAGACGACCTGTACCTCCCGTTTCTTCCTCTATCATCGGCGGATCACTCGGCCGGCCGGCGCAGAGGCGTGCTGCTCGTCAAGCCGCTGTAACTCCGCGGCCAGAGCGCGAACCGCCTCTTCACGCACACCATAACGAAGATATTCGCGGTCACCGATCTCGCCCAGCAGGATATCCGGCCGCCGGTAAAGCACGGGGCTGTGCCAATGCGCTCTGAGGCTGGCGTGGAATTCTGTTGCGCCGGTTGCGCCTGCGATACAAGCGACGTTTTGTGCGGTGATGCCGCCCCCCGCCATGACCCGAATGCGATCCCCCGCCAGGCTCTGCATCTGGCAAATCACGGGCAGAGCATGGATGGCTTTCGCGGCGCCTCCGGAGGTAAGGACGCGCTGTGCGCCGCTCTCGATGACAAAGCCGAGCGCGGCACAGGGGTCGGCCGTCATGTCGATCGCTCGATGGAACGTCACCGGCAGGGGCTCGGCCTTTTGCACCAGACGGCGTGTTTGCTCCACATCCACCCGAGCCTGCTCATCGAGCACACCCAGGGTGATGCCATTGACGCCCAGATCGCGGACATGCGCGATGTCGTCTTCCATCTGCTCCAGTTCCAGGCCCGAGTAGCAAAAGTCTCCTCCGCGGGGACGGAGGATCACGAACAGGTCGATGGCAATGTGCCGCCGCACTTGTGCGATGAGCCCATGCGAAGGCGTGACGCCGCCTTCCAGCAAATCGCTGCAGAGCTCAACACGCTGTGCCCCGCCGCGTTCCGCCGCCACGGCCGACTCCACGGAATCGACGCAGATTTCGAGTTGCCTCGTGCCCGAGCCTCTGTCGTTCATGGTTTCGCGGCCGGCGGCATTGCACTCAGGCACATTCGACTCCCCCGCAGGGCGGGAAGCAGCGTGGCCGCCGGGGGCAGCCACGTCCGCTCAGAAATCATAGTGCGCGGAAAACTGCAGGTGGCGCTCCTCAGACCTCACCGGGGGGTTCTGATTGGAAATATTTCCAAAAGTAGGATCGGTGACGCCGGTATCCGGATTCCCGTAACTTGCAATGTTGAATGCGTTAAATGCGTCGAAGCGGAAGCCGATGGATTGCTCGCGGTAAGTGAAGAAGTTCTTTGCCATGGAAAGATCGGCATTGAGGAAACCGGGGCCACGGACACTTCCGTTCCGCGCCGTCCCAAAGGTATTCGGAGCGGGCACGCCATAGGCGCAGACCCCATTGTCGACTCCCGGCGTCGTGCAGGGAGTGGCCGAAGGGTCTGTGCCGAACCAGTTATCGACGGTCCGATCGACAATTTTCAGCTTGCGATAATGGTTGGGGCGCGAGTTACCGTAACTGTTGGAATTATTGCCCGGGCCGGTGAGTGTCTGGGGGAAGCCCGTATAGGCAACACCGACAGCCGAGAACTGCCAGCCGCCCACCGCCTCGTTCAGCCAGTGGTTGGCTCCCGAGAGCAGTTGCTGCCCGGAGCCGAACGGCAGGGCGTAGACCATGGTCCAGCTAAGGTTATGCCGCACATCGTAACCGGCCGGGCCCCAGTCAGCCGCACTGTCATAATAATTCTGAAATGCGCCGCTGAATCCGTTGACCTGCAGTGCGTAGTTGCCAAGGCTGTTGGTGAGGGATTTACCGTAGGTGTAATTGACCGTGAATTCCAGCCCGTGATACAAGCGCTCACGCAGTACTGTCTGCAGCGCCTGATAGTTCATAGCCGCGCGCGATTCGGTGATGAGCAGCGGATTGGATCCAATGCTGGTAGCGGGATTAGCATTCACGCCCAGATACTGGTTGCTGTAATAGGGCGCGGAAGTGGGATCGCCGTTCACTCGCCATTGGTTGACGTTGCCGTAATCCTCAATGTGCTGGCCCTGCTCGCCCAAATAACCCACTTGCAGCGACATGGTCGGACTCACGGCATACTCCGCGGTCAGGTTCCACTCCTGCACGTAAGCTGGCTTAATGTCTTTGGGGTAGACGTTGAACGTGCCGCCATAGCTCACCGATCCTCCGGTAAAGCCCTGCTGCGCGGTTCTGGGAACGTTGTAGGGAGCCGCACTGGTCGGCGAATAGGTTGGAGTCTGAATCGCCTGAATAAAGGGAGTAATCGAAGTCAGGCGCTGGTTGGAGGAGTTGCCCTCGTAAAAGCTCGTGGCTCCATACCCGCCGCGAATTACGAATCGGTTCTCCGCCTGATAGGCGAACCCCACGCGGGGCATAAAATCGTTCTGGGCGTTATAGCAGCCGCCGTTGATGCACAGGCCCGATCCGGGAGGCGCACCCGCGGGAATGGAATGCGCATAAAGGACCTGCCCGGTAGCAAGATCGATGTTGCCGGTCTTGTTGTTCTCTTCGACCCACGGCTCATCGAACTCGTACCGCAGGCCGAAGTTCAGCGTGAGTCGGGGCAGGACCTTGTAACTGTCGTCCGCGTAGAAGGCGGCGCGCCACTGCCGCTGACCGACGTTGACACTGGAGAGCGTCGTGGCAGCACCGCTGACGTAATCGAGCAGGAAGTCTGCGCCGCCGTAGCCGCCTGCGTTCGCGAGTGATGGGTTGCTGGTGAACTCGCCGGAATAGTTCAGGCTCCCCATATATCCGTAATTGTTAGCGGTCGGGTAGTTGTTCTGGTAGCGCAGCGACTGGGTACCGAAGGTAAACGCATGCTTGCCGTGCTGCCAGCTGACGTCGTCCATATAGCTATAGGTATTGTCGATCAGGCCGCCCCCGTAGACCGGGTTGCCCCCGGCGGTGATACCGCCGCTGATGTTTTGATAGGTGTAACCGGCATACGCCTGAGTGGGGAACGGGATTCCGATCTTCTGATCGCCCGAAGTGCCGAACACTCCCGTCGAATCCGTGGAGAAGTTTTGTGCCCAGACGGTGCGGGTGAATCCTACATGCAGAGAGTTGATCAGGGTGGGCGAGAAAATGTGCACCCAGTTGGCGCCGCTAAGCCTGGTGGGATAAAGATTGGGACCGGGGAATGAAATGGCAAGCACCGGCGTATTGCCATCGTAGGCGGTGGACATGGAGTAGAACCCGGTGATCTTGTCGGAGGCCCTCATGTCGTACTCAATTTTGATGTCGCCCTGGTTATTTGCCTTATAGCTGCGCGTGGGCCCCTGATAGTCGCTGGCCGCAATGCCGTCGGAAGGAGTCGCATTCGGCAGCGGGTAGACGGCTGGATTAGCGAAGAGGAATTTAGCGACCGGATTCACAATCGGAATGCCCTTGTCACCTGCGTAGGGAGCGTAGCCATTCTGGGAGTTATATAACTGGATGGAATTGCTGCCCGCGAGGAGCGCGGAGAAGTTACCGCTGCGCATGGCCTGCGTAAATACGCTGGCCGAGCCGGTGCCGCCTTTGTGATAGCGCGAGCCGAGATAATCCACGAAGAAAAACAGCTTGTTGCGGATGATGGGCCCACCGAGGGCGCCGCCAAATTGTGCCTGCGAATAGGGGTTGACCGCAATGATCGGGGTCTGGTGGTCGTTGGACCACGAGTCGGCGTTCATACGGTAGTCCTGGACATATCCGTAAACAGATCCGTGGAACTGGTTCGTCCCGCTCTTCAGAATCGAGGCCACGCCGCCGCCGTTGACGTTGCCAAAGCCGACAGGAGAATTGGCCGTCACCACCTTCACTTCCTGCAGAGCCTGGGGCGCAGGGCTGTAGGAGATGAGGTTGTTGAAGGTTTCGTTCATGTCGATGCCGTCAAGCGTAAAGTTGTTCGCCTGCGCGCGGTTGCCATCGATGTTGACCGTGTCGGTAAAGTAGGTGCTGCGCTCGATGCTGGTGGTTCCCGAGGTGCCGGCGGTGCTCACCGAGCCGGGGATATAGAGGGTAAGAGCGGAAAAGTCCAGGCCATTGAGCGGAAAATTCCGGATGGTATTGGCGGTAATGGTGCCGCCCAGCGTCGCATCCGTTGTGTCCAATATTGGAGCGGAGGCCGAGATGTTCACCGTGGTCGATACACCGCCCGGCGACAGCGTCACATTAAAGTCAGCCGTCTGCAGCGCCTCAAGATGAAAGGCTGGTATGGTCTTTTCGCCAAAGCCAGCCGCCTGGATCGCGACCCGATAATTGCCGATCGGCAGATAGGAAATGCGGAAGACACCCGCCGAATCGGATCGGGCGGTCGAGTCCACGCCGGTGTCGAGATTATGGGCGTTCACCTGCGCTCCCACCACGACGGCCCCGGTCGGGTCCGTCACTTCACCGGTAATCGCACCGGTCACGGTTTGCGCCATGGACGCGGGAACGAACAACAACAGACTCGCTGCACATGCCCAGATCAGCTGCCTCAAATTCGCCATCATCGGGTTCTCCCTCTGTTGCTTTTGTCTAATCCCGAGGAAGTTTCGTTTCGAGGCAGACCGGGCGGAAGCGCGCGGTTCGGCCTCAAACCGATTTCCGGTCACCATTGAACCATAAATTGTGGCGATACGGTCAATAAAAATGATCACTTGGCGGAAGAAATGAGCGCCGCGAGTCTCGGACCGGCGGCGAAAAGCACAGAGAAGGCAGGCAGATACCCTTCGGCATCCGCCGACGGAACTGGCTCGCGCCTCAGTCGAGATTGGTATCGGACTCCGGAAAATGCGGCGAGAAACTAAAGACCAAAGTGCTCCCATTCGGAGCGAAACCGGAGTCCCTGGCACGAGCAGGTGGTAGATTGTGGTATCGACGCGGGAACAGCTTGTCTTTCTTCTCCGATGCTCTCCTGAAAGGGATTTGTTTGGTTCAGGCACGCTTCTCTGCAATATCCAGGACAGTCTGCGTGCTGCTGGCCGTCGCTGTATTGCACCCCCTGGCAGGGTTCGGCGCCGACGATCTGCCGAGCGCACCGCAACCGCAAAACACCTCCTCACAGCAAGGCAGCCCGCCCGCCGCATCGGGTCAGAATGCACCCGCCGCTCAGGATGGGACGCACCGCGAAACCGAGGAGGAGCGCAAGGAGCGGGCGCGGCGCGAGCTGGAAGATCAGGAAAAGCAACGCATGCTGGGCGTTGTTCCCATGTTCAACGTCACTTCGAAGGCCGACGCCGCTCCGCTGACGCCAGGGCAGAAATTCCAGCTCTTCTTCAAGAGCGAGACCGACTGGTACCAGTTTGCGCTGACCGCGGTCGATGGCGGCATCAGCATGGCGGGCGACGAATATCCCTCCTATGGACAGGGAGTCGAGGGGTTCGCGAAATATTGGGGCGCAGCCTATGCCGATACGTTCGACGGAAATTTCTGGGGCAATGCGGTTCTGACGTCATGGTGGCACGAGGATCCGCGCTACTTCCGCATGGGGCACGGACCGTTTCTCAAGCGAATGGCGTATTCGGCTGCGACCACGGTTTGGTGCAGGCGGGACAGCGGAAAATGGGGGCCGAACTACGCCAATGTCGCGGGCAACTTCATCGGCGGGACGATCTCCAACCTTTACTATCCGGCGAACCAGCGCGGTGTGGGGCTCACATTTGGGCGTGGCGCGAGCGTGACCTACGAGGGCATCGTCGGCGCGGAGATTGCCGAGTTCTGGCCGGATATCGGACAGCGTCTGGCGAAAAGGAAGGCCGCAAAACTCGCGAAAAAGCAGGCCCAGGAGATGAACCGGTCCGCCCCGTCCAACTGAGCTGGCCGGAGATCGTCGCCGCCGGTTCCGCAGTCAGGCTACTTCCCTTCTAAACACCCAGGTCCGGATCATTCTCGCGGAAATCGCGCGGCGATCCAGCCTGCGGCGGAAAACTGCGGATGAGCAGCGGCATGACGAAGAGGATCGCGAAAACGGTGGTGACCATCCCCCCCACCACCACGCGGGCCAGCGGCTGCTGCGCCTGAGCGCCGATACTGGTGGCAATGGCGGCGGGCAGCAGGCCGAGACCCGCGGCCATACAGGCCATAACGACAGGGCGCATCTCATCCAGGCAGCCTTTTTCGAGGCCGGAGTCGAAGCCTTCCTCGCGCTGGGCTCGGCGGATGCCGGAGAGAAAGACAACGGCGCCCAGGGTGGCGACGCCCGTGAGCGAGGTGAAGCCCACCGCGGCAGAGATGCTGAAAGGCGTCCGGGTAATAAACAGCGACAGGATGCCGCCGATGGCGGCGAAGGGCAGGGTGCCCAGCACGATGAGCGCGTCGCGCCAGGTGCGGAACTGGATATACAGCAGCATGAGGATGACGGCCAGGCTGACGGGAATGATAACGGCGAGCCGCTGCTGCTCTTTGCGCAGGCTGTCGAATTCCCCCGCCCAGGTATATTCATAGCCGCTGGGCAGGTGAACCTGGTCGGCCAGCCGGCCCTGCAGATCCTGAATGGCGCTGGCCAGGTCGCGGCCGCGCACGCTGAATTTGATGGGAATATAGCGGCGTCCGCCTTCGTGGTAAATCATGAACGCGCCATTGCGGATACTGACGTCGGCAACGGAGCCGAGCGGCACCTGGTTGCCGTCGGGGGTGGGCAGCAGGATCTGAGAGATCTGCCGGGGCGTGCTGCGGAACTGCGGCGCGTAGCGAACGGAGAAGTCGAAGCGCCGGTCGTTATCGATGATCTGAGTAACGGGTGCGCCCCCAACAGCAGCCTGCACCACATTGTTGATGTCCTGGGGCTGCAGGCCATAGCGCGCGGCCTTGAGCCGATCGATAGACACCATCAGGCTGGGCTGGCCGGTGACGTCGAACACGCCGACGTCGGTGATACCCGGAACCTGCTTCATGATCCCGGCAATATGGTCGGCGATGCGCGTCAGCTCGTCGAAGTCATTGCCGAACAGCTTGAGCGAGTTCTCGCCCTTGACGCCCGACATGGCCTCTTCCACGTTGTCCTGGATGTTCTGGGAAAAGTTGAAATCGACGCCGGGATACTGCTGGAAGCTTTTGGAGATGGCGGCGATGAGCTTGTCCTTGCTCCCGTGAAACTGCGGACGCCATTGCGAGGTGGGTTTCAGGTCGGCGAGAAACTCGATGTTGTTGAAGGTGCTGACGTCGGTTCCGTCGTCGGGGCGTCCCATCTGGGAGACGATCTGCGTGATTTCGGGATTGCTGCGCAGCGTCGCGCGGATGTCATCGGCCATTCTGGCTGAAGCGGGAAAGGAAATGTCCTGCTGCATATCGGCGCGGATCCAGAGATTGCCCTCCTCGAGGGCGGGCATGAATTCGCCGCCGACAAAGTGGAAGATGACGCCGGCGCCGATGAGCGCAGCGAAGGCGATGATCCAGGTCAGGCCGCGGAAGCGCAGAGCGCGGCGGAGTCCGACGTCGTAGTGCCGCTGGAAGAATCCGCTGAGCCAGGTTTCTTTGGCATCGTGGCGAATCTCTTTGGGAACCGCGAGCGATCCCAGCACCGGAGCGAAGACCAGCGCAAAGATGAGCGCGCCCGTCAGCGCGAAGCCATAGGTGACGGACATGGGTGCGAAGATCTTGCCCGGCACGCCCTGCATGGTGAAGAGCGGGATAAAGGCGACGAGAATGATGAGCGTGGCGAAGAGGACGGGCTTGGCGGAATCGGCGACGCCGGCGAGGATCAGCTCGGCGATTTCTTCGCCTTCGACGCGCCGCGAAACGCGACGGTAGACACTTTCGAGGACGACGATCGAGGCATCGACGAGGATCCCGAAATCGATGGCTCCGATGGAAATCAGATTGGCCGACTGATTGGTGAGAACCATCAGGCTGAAGGCAAACAGCACGGCAAAGGGAATCGTGGCAGCGGCGATGAGGGTGATCCGCCAGTCGCCCAGCATGCTCAGGAGCACCAGCGTCACTAGAGTCAGGCCCAGGATGACGATATGGCGCACGGTCTCGGTCGTGATATCGATCAGCCGGGTACGATCGTAGATCGTGCTGATGTGCATGCCGGGCGGCAGCAGGTTGCCGTCATTCAGGTTGTGGATCTTCTGGCGAAGCGCGGCCAGCGCGGGCAGGGATTTCGCCCCTTTCTGCAGGAGCACGATCCCTTCCACGATGTCCGGATCGTCATGTCCTTTAACGTCGCGGCCGACTTTGCCCAGGCGCGGCTGCGAGCCCTCGCGCACATCGGCCACGTCGCTGAGCAGCACCGGAACGCCGCTGCGCTCGGCCACCACAATGTGCCGCATGTCGTCGAGCGAGTGCAGCAGCCCGATGCCGCGGACATTCACGCTCTGGCTGCCAATGGTGAGGTAGTTGCCGCCGGCGTTGGCGTTGCTGTTCTGCACCGCATTCAGCACCTGAGTCATGGACACGCCATAGGTCAACAGCTTGTTCGGATCGACCTCCGCCTGATACTGGCGGGTGGTTCCGCCGAACGTGGCGACGTCGATGATGCCCGGCACCTGCTTGATCTCGCGGACCAGAAGCCAGTCCTGGGTAGCCTTGAGCTCGTTCAGCGAATACCCGGGGCCGGTGAGCTGGTAGCGATAGATTTCCCCAACCGGCGATTCCGGCGAAAGCTGCGGCTGCAGATTATTCGGAAGCGTGACCTGGGCGATGCGGTTCAGCGCTTCCTGGCGATCGACGAAGTAGTTGCTGTCGAAGGCGAAGTACATCTTGACGTCGCTCAGGCCGAAGATGCTGATGGAGCGGATCTGATCGAGTTCCGGCGTGCCGTTCAACCCGGTTTCGAGGGGAATCGTAACCTGTTGTTCCATTTCCTCGGCCGACCACGAGGGGTTCTGGGTGATGAACTCGACCATGGGCGGGGACGGGTCGGGATATGCCTCGATATCAAGCTGGGTGAAGGCGTAGCCGCCGATCACCAGCGCCGCCAGGAAAGCAATGAGCACAACGTTGCGATAACGGAGCAGCGTGCGAATGAGCGCCTGCATGGCTATTGATCCTCCGCCTCGCGCAGCAGTTCCGCTCCCTGGCTCACCACCGAATCGCCGTCATGGATGCCCTGCGCGACATCGTCGGTTTCTGTTCCGGTATGCGCCAGCGTCACATTGCGCCGCTCGTATTTGCCAGGTGCGGTTTGGATGAAGACAAAAGTTTCCCGGCCATTCTGGATGACCGACGCAGCGGGCACTTCGATCACGTTCGTCTGGGTGCCGGTGAGCGTCATGTTGGCGAACATGTCGGGCTTGAGGCGGTGCTGCGGATTGGGCAGCACGACTCGGACCTTCAGCGTGAGCGAGACGGGGTCGACGGCGTCGGAGATGTTGTTTACCGTGCCGTGCAGCGTCATGCCGGGATAGCCGTTCACCGTGATGGCGGCGGCCTGGCCGGCGTGCACCTCACCCTGGTCGCGCGGGTAGAGGTCCCCGACCACCCAGATGGAATTGATATCGGCGATGGTGGCGATGGCGGTTGCGTTATCCAGCGAACGCTGCAGCTCGCCGGGTCCGGTGCCGACATCGAGAACGACACCAGAGATGGGCGCGGTAATGGGCACGATATCGCTGGTGTCGCTTTCGCTGAACCCGAGCATGTGCAGCGTCTGCCGGGCACGCTCCAGTTCGGAGTGATCGGCGGCATCGAGCGCCTTCAGGTCGTCGTAGTCGCGCTGCGCCATTACATCGTGGGCCAGCAGCTCCTTCGCCCGGTTCAGCTGCAGGTCGGCACGGTCGGCCTCGATCCTTGCTTTCTCGAAGTCGGATCGTGCCTGGGCTGCATCGCTGCTCTGCAGGGTGCCGATGCTTTCCCCCTTGTGTACCTCCTGCCCGGGCAGGATACGCAGCGAGAGCACGCGTCCGCTGATGAGGGGATAGATATGCACCATATCCGTCGGATTGGCGGCGACGCGCGCGGGAAGCACGAGCTGGCTGGCCACCTGGCGGCGGTGAGCGGTAACCGTTTCGACGACATGCTGCTTCGGCGTCGTGGCTTGCGCCGGCGGCTCGTTGCCGTGACAGCCGGCAAGCCAGACAGCGGCAACGAGGGTGGCGGCGATAAACGCATTCCTGTTCATGGAACAATCTCCGTAGCAGCGGCAAAGCTGAGCTGGTGCAGGCTCATCCAGACCTGCTGGTTGGCCGCCAGAGCATCGAGATGAACCTGGCGGTAGTCGCGCAGGGCGTCGAGGTAATCCAGCAAAGTGGCGCCCCCGTGGCGATAACTGAATTCGAGATTGGCTCGAACGCGCTCCGACTCGGCGACGTAGTGGTTGTTGTACCGCTGGGCCACATTGAGGGCCGCCAGGTAGGCTGCCCAGGACTGATCGACGTCGTTCAATACCTGGTTGCGCGCTTCGGTCACAGCAAATCGTGACGACTGCGCCTCGTCGCGCGTCCGTTCCTTTTCTCCCTGATTGCGATCGAAGATGCGTACCGGGATGGAGATCTGAAATCCGGCACTGTTGTATACGCCCAGACGCTCGTATTCAGCCCCGATCACAGGGTCCGTGGTTGCCTCGGCATCGGCCAGCTTCACGCTGGCATCGGCGAGGGTGACGGACTCGCGCGCCGCCTGGTAATCGGGCCGGGCGGCCAGCGCCTCCTGTTCGATCTGGGGAAGGCTCGGGCTAAGACTGGGCGGTTCCAGCGAACCCGCGATATCGAACCCGGGCGAAGGCTTCTCGATCCCCATCAACAGCTGAAGTGAATCGCTGGCCTGCACCAGGTCGAGCTTCGCGTTGTCGTCGTCCGATTCAAACTCCGCCAGCTGCAGGTCGATGCGTTCGAAATCGGTCCTGCTGATATCGCCGGCATTCAGGCGCACCTGGCTCAGGTCGACGGTCTTGCGGTAGCTGTCGAGGTTATCCTGGGCCACCTGCAGAGCGGCTTGGGCGGCCAGCATATTGGTGAAGGCATCCTTGACCTGCAGAACCAGCTGCCGCTGCTGGTCGTCGTACTGGCTGCGCGTGACGGAAGTCGTCGCCGTGGCAACGTCCAGGCGCCAGCGGCGCTTCTGTCCGCGCTCAAACAGGCGCGAGACATTCCCGATATAGGTGTAGGGGCTGCTGGGATTGTCGGCAGGCAGCGTGGTGTTCGCCCCGGAGACGGTGAAGGTGGGGTTCAGCCGCAGGCCTGCAGTGATCTCGGAAGCTTTCGTCGCGAACACATGCTGCTCGGCGGAAAGCAGGCCGGGATTTCTGGCGCGGGCAACCGTCAATACCTGCTGCAGGGTCATCGGCGCCGGGTTTTGCGCGGGCACAGGCACACTCGCGAGAAGCAGGCCGAAGGTGAGCCCGGGCCCGAAGAGGCGGAATCTCATGATGCATGTCCATCTATCGCCACGGGGCGATCATGATTTGAAAACGAAAAGGAAAGGGACGTACGAAGGTCTAGGCGGCGGGAGGAGGCCTGGAGGCATATCCGCGAACGTATGGGGTTGGCTCGCTGCCGGAAACGGAAGGGGGGCACAGAAACGCGATCGTCCGCGGAGAAGCCAGCAGAAGACAACTGATGACCACCACCAATGCGGCGGGCGCGGGGGGCACGGCCTCGGGGCGGAGCAAATGCTGATCGTTCCTGAGGCAGGCGCGCTCTGCTTCTGCTGGATTATGGGACGCCTGCAGGTCGTCGGAAACGGAAATCACCGGGAGCAGGATCAGCGTCAGGACCGTGAGCGCAACCAGTTGCCCGCGGATTCCCAAAGACAGAGAGGCCGCGCGCGGACTGCGCCGCTGAGCGAGCCAGATACCCCAGAGGGCAAGCGCGACGGCGATCCAGGTGAGATTGGAGACTAGTTCCACGGAGGCTTACCTGCATTATATAGATGAGACGGTCCTCCGGATTCCAGACAACCCGGCCGCGCAGACGAAGATGAAGGCAGCGGTTATCGATTTGAATGGCCATTGGCATCAGTCCAGGCGGCTTCAGGACCGTGTGACCTGGATCACAGCGGCCCCAGGCCGCCGGACGCATTCTGGAAATGAGCCGAGGAAAATATAGAATATGCCGGTGGGCAGAAAAGGCGCGTTGGCGATGATTGCGATCGTGGTCCTGTGGACTGCGGTTCCGACGTTAGCCTGCCTTATGCCGGATGGGCAACGGGCGTGCTGCCGCGGAATGGTGCAGGATTGTGGTTCCTCGGCAATGATGCATGGCCGCAACTGCTGTGTTATCCAGCCCTCCCGCGATCCAGCGCAGCCGGGCAGCGCGACGACGACCGAGGCTGCGCTGGGCCTTGCCGCGATTCCCGCCACCCTGGATGCAGTGCCTCTCCCGGCTGCAACCATTCAGGCCGCTGCTGTGTTCGACGATACTTCCCCCGGGGGTCTCTCTCCGGGCGGTTCCATTCTTCGCCTTTAGTCTTCCCTTCCCTGCATCGTCAGGCGTCGTGCGTCCGCATGCGGATGCATGATCGCGTGGTCTCTTCCTCATTCACGCGAGGGAATCATGAAAGCGGTTGCTTTACTTTTTTGTCTGTTGGCGTTGTGCGCCTCCGGGACCGGTGTTCGCGCGCAGGTGCACAACCGCGGCGAGATCCTGCCGGATTTCGAGGCGCTGTTTGGAGGCACGCCTCCACCGGAAGCGTCCGGACCCGCTCTGACTCTGGACGAGGCGGAGCGGATGGCGCTGGCGCGGAACCCGGAAATCAGGGTAGAGGCGCGCCGGGTGGCGATGGCCGAGGCGAATGTGCCGGCGGCCGGAGCGCTGGACGATCCCGAGGCCATGTATCGAGGCTGGGGCGTCCCGCTGAGCCAGCCCTGGGACTATAACGCCGCGCAGAACATGTTCATGGTTTCGCAGGCGCTGCCCGGACCAGGCAAGCGCGGGCTCCGCACCCGCGTCGCGGATTCCGAAGTGACAGAAGCGAGGGACCGGCTGGCGGGGACTCGCCTGCGGGTGCGTGTGCAGGTACGGAAGGCTTTTTACAACATGCTGCTGGCGCAGGATGAGCTCCGCATCCATGGGGAACACGTGGACATTGCGCGCCAGGCCATCGAAGCGGCGCGCGTTCGCTACACCACCGGCCAGGTGCCGCAGCAGGACGTGCTGAAAGCGCAGCTGGAACTCACGCGCCTGGGCGAGCACATGATTCGCTTCGACCGGGATACCGAGGTGGCGCGCGCGCAACTGAACACGCTGCTCGGCCGCGATCCAGCGACGGCACTGCGGGTGCAGGGAGACTACGGCGTCACGGCCTCGTTGCCCACCGAGGCGCGGCTGGAGCAGGAAGCGCTGCAGGCGCGGCCGGATCTTCTGGAGGCCGAAACGGCGGCCGCGAAAAGCCGCCAGCAGCAAAGTCTGGCAAAGAAGGCGTATGTGCCGGACTTCACGATATCGGCAGGGTACATGCTGATGCCGCCAACCAATAACGTCCGCAACAACTATATGGTGGAAGGCTCGATGACGCTGCCCTGGCTCGACCACCGCAGGCACGACGCGGAGATCGCCGAAGCCAGCGCGACGGTGACGGAGCAGGATGCGGAGTTATCCGCGCTGCGCACCGAGGCATTTGGGCAGATCGAAGAATCGCTGGCGGAGGCGGAGGCGGCGCAGAAGTTTGCCGCGCTCTATCAGGACTCGCTGACTCCGCAGGCCGAAGCGACACTGCATGCCGCGGTGATTGCCTACGAAAACAAGCAGACGGATTTTCTGAATCTGCTCGACAGCCAGATGACGGTGATCGACATCGAGCTGGCGCGGCTGCAGGCGCTGGCCGATTTCAATATGCGGCTGGCGGATCTGGAGCTGGCCGTGGGAGAGCCTGTCGATCTGACCCTGCCGCCGGCAGCACAGGAGGGAAAGCCATGAACGCACGCACTTACCGCAACGCATTCCTGATCACGGTCGTCCTTTGCATCTTGCTGGGCGGCACGCTGGGATTCGAGCTGCTGCATCGGAGGAGCGCAGAGGCGGTTCGGGACGAGTCCGATCCGGTAGTGGCGCTGGGACCCGCTGCCGGAGCTCCCAACGCCGCCGCCGATCCACCTGCGACGGGAAGCAGCGACCCGGCACTCGCACAGCTGCAGATTGCGCCGCAGCGCCTGCAGGAGATCGGCGTTACCACCGCCGTTGCCCAGCTTGAAGACGTGGAGGATCAGCTGCAGGCCCCGGGCAACGTAGACATCGACGAGGAGCGCCTCTCGTATGTGCAGACACGGTTTCCCGGATGGATTCAGACGGTCTTCGCCAACGCGACGTGGCAGTACGTACGCAGAGGACAGCGGCTGTTCACCATTTACAGTCCGGATCTGGTGAGCACCGAGGAGGAATATCTGCTGGCGAAGCAGAACCAACAGGCTTTCTCGACGGGCCTGCAGGGAATGGCGAGCCAGGAGAGCGGCTGGCTGGTGCAGGCGGCGGAAGAGCGGCTGCGGCAATTCGACGTTCCGGCCGCGGCGATCGCCGCGCTCGAACAGAACGGTAAAGTGCAACGGGCCATGGTCGTCGAGTCGCCGGCTTCCGGATACATCACGGAACGGAACGCGCTCCCGAATGCCTACGTGCAGCCGGACACAAAACTCTACACCATCGCCGATCTCTCCACTGTATGGGTGTATGCCAACGTTTTTCAGACCGATGTGGGGCAGTTGAAACCGGGCGACTCCGCTCTGGTGACGGTCGATTCCTATCCGGGACGGACGTTCCGCGGGCGCATCGATCAGATCCTCCCGGAAGTCGATCCTGCGACGCGCACGGTGCGGGTGCGGCTGGTCTTCAGCAATCCCGGCCTTGTTCTCAAGCCGGGGATGTACGTCAACGTGAACATGGGCATTCCGCTGGGACGGCAGCTTGTAATTCCGGCTTCCGCGGTGCTGCAGGGAGGGACGCGGGAGATCGCGTTCATCGACCACGGCCAGGGCAACCTCGAACCGCGGGCCATTGAGACCGGCCCGCAGGTCAACGACTCCGTGGTCGTCCTCAAAGGGCTTCAGCCGGGCGATCGCGTAGTGAGTTCGGCCAACTTTTTAGTGGACTCGGAAGCGCAGCTGCAATCGGCGCTCGGTTCCTTTTCGCCGCTGGCCCAGCAGAGCGGACCCGCGCAGTCCCCGACCCAGCCGACCCTGCAAATCGAATGCACCACCGATCCCTCGCCGGCTCGTAAAGGGGCCAACGTCGTGCAGGTGCGGCTGACGGGAGCGGATGGCAAGCCGGTGAGCGGGGCGCAGGTGACGGCGACCTACCTGATGCCGGCCATGCCGGGAATGGGCATGCCGGCTGCGCATACCATGGCCAGCCTTGTCGAAAAGGGACCGGGTCTCTATTCCGGCTCGGTCCAACTCGCTTCGGGAGGGACCTGGCAGGTGACCATCGCGGTCAGCCGCAAAGGGCAGACCGTCGCGACGAAGCAGATGAGCGTGAACGCCGCGGGAGGGATGTGATGATCGGCAGAATCATCGAGTGGTGCAGCCGGAACCCATTCATCGTTTTCACCGGCGCCCTCCTGCTGGCGGCCGCCGGTGTCTGGTCCATGCAGCGGGTGCCGCTGGACGCGCTGCCGGACATCAGCGATGTGCAGGTGATCATTCATACGTCCTGGCCGGGCGAACCGCCGAACGTGATCGAGGATCAGGTGACGTATCCGATCGTGTCGGCCCTGCTCTCCGCGCCCCATGTGAAGGGCGTCCGCGCTCAGACCATGTTTGGGGATTCCTATGTCTTCGTGGTTTTCGAAGACGGGACGGATCTCTACTGGGCGCGCTCGCGGGTGACGGAATATCTGCAGCAGATCGCAGGCAGGCTGCCGGCGGCGGTGCATCCGGCGATCGGCCCGGACGCAACCGGAGCGGGATGGGTCTATGAATATGCCATCCTCGATCGCAGCCATAGCAGGAGCCTGGCCGACCTGCGCGCGCTCCAGGACTGGTATCTGCGCTACCAGCTGGAAACGGTGCCCGGCGTGGCGGAAGTGGCCAGCATCGGCGGCTTCGTGCGCCAGTACCAGGTGAATCTCGATCCGCAAAAGCTGTTCTCCTACGGGATCTCCGCGTCCACGGTGATCGACCGCGTCCGCCAGAGCACCAACGAGGTCGGCGGCGACGTGCTCGACATGAGCGGCGCCGAATACATGGTCCGCGGCCTTGGTTATCTGCACTCGCTGTCCGATCTGGAGAATGTCCCGGTTGCCACAAAGAACGGAACGCCGGTGCTCATCCGCGACCTGGGCACTGTCTCTTTCGGGCCCGATGAGCGGCGCGGCGCGGCGGACTGGGAAGGAAAAGGAGAAACGGTCGGCGGCATCGTGGTGATGCGCTATGGAAGCAACGCGCTGAACGTCATCGACGGGGTGAAAGCGAAGCTGCGGGAGATTGCGCCCTCGCTGCCTCCGGGAGTCGAGATCGTTACCGGCTACGACCGCTCCTGGCTGATCAACCAGTCGATTCACACGCTCAAACGCGATCTGATTCTGGAAGCGATCATCGTGAGTTTTGTCAGCATTGCGTTTCTGTTTCACTTTCGCTCGGCGCTGGTGCCGATTCTCACGCTGCCCATCGCGGTTCTGGCAGCGTTCATCACCATGTATTACCTGCACGTCAGCTCCAACATCATGTCGCTGGGCGGCCTGGCGCTGGCCATCGGGGTGCTGGTGGACGCGGCCATTGTGATGGTGGAGAACGGCTATCGTCATCTGACCGAAAAGCAGGCGCAGAGCGAGGGCGAACGCCGCCGCATCCTGGTCCAGTCGGCACAGCAGGTCGGCCCCGCGCTGTTCTACTCGCTCATCATCATCGTGGTCTCGTTCCTGCCGGTGTTTCTGCTGGAAGCGCAGGAAGGACGCATGTTCCGGCCGCTGGCGTGGACCAAAACGCTCGCCCTGATCTTCTCCTCGCTGCTGTCCATCACTCTGGTGCCGGCGCTCATGCCTCTGTGTCTGCGCGGTAAGCTGCGACCCGAGTCGCACAACCCGGCCGCGCGCATCACCCAGACGCTTTATCTGCCCATTCTGCGCTGGTGCCTGGAGCACTGGAAGCTGGTGATCGCGCTGAATCTGGCCTTTCTGGCAGCGACGATTCCGCTTTATTTCCGCCTCGGCAGCCAGTTCATGCCCGCGCTCTATGAAGGGTCGGCGCTCTACATGCCGAGCGCGCTGCCCGGCATTTCGGTGTCCCAGGCCGTGTCGCTGATGCAACAGCAGGACCGCATTCTCCAGGCGTTTCCGGAAGTGGCGACGGTCTTCGGGACGGTCGGCCGCTCCGACAGCGCTACGGACAATGCGCCGGTCGACATGTTCGACACCACCATCATGCTCAAGCCGCGTTCCGCGTGGCGTCCGGGCATGACGTACGACAAGCTGATTAGCGCCATGGATCAGCGGCTGCAATTCCCCGGCCTCACCAACACGTGGACGATGCCGGTGCAAAGCCGCCTCGACATGGAACTCACCGGCATCAAGACGCCGGTCGGCATCAAGATTCAGGGCCCGGACCTGGCGCAGGTGCAGAACATCGGTTCCCAGGTGGAGCGGCTGCTTTCGACCATGCCCGAAGCCAGCTCCGTCTTCGCGGAGCGCGTCTCCCAGGGCTTCTATCTCAATGTGGATGTGAATCGAGTGGTGGCCTCACGCTACGGACTCACCGTAGCGGACGTACAGCGAACTATCATCTCGGAGATTGGAGGGGCCGCTATCGCTCAGAACATCGAGGGCCGGGAGCGCTTCCCGATCGCCGTTCGCTACCAGCGGGATTTTCGCGACAACCCCGGTGCCATTGCGCAGGTGCTGATCCCAACACCTTCCGGGGAGCAGATCCCCATCGGCGAGGTGGCGCGCATTTTCTTCTCCCGCGGACCGGCGATGATCCGAGACGAAGACGGGGCGCTGACCGGTTATGTGTATCTGACGCTGAAGACGAGTAACTATGGCGAATTCGTCAGCCGCGCCACTCGGCTGCTCCAGCAAAAGCTGGTCCTGCCCGCGGGTTACACGTGGAGGTGGGCGGGCGAGTACGAATTTCAGCTACGCGCACGGCAGCGTTTGGCGATCATCCTGCCCATCGTCTTTTTCGTCATCTTTCTCCTGCTGTATCTCGTCTTCAAGTCGGCGGCCGAGGCGGCGGTTCTGATCTTTCCCACGCTTTACGCCATGTCCGGGGGCCTGCTGCTGCAGTGGATGCTCGGCTATAACTTCAGCGTCGCGGTCTGGGTCGGCTATATTGCGCTGTTTGGCATTGCCGTGGAGACGGGGGTGGTGATGGTTGTCTATTTGCACGAAGCGCTGGAGCACCGGCTGGCGCAGGACGTTCCTCTCAGCGACGGCGACATTGAAGAGGCCACCATCGAGGGTGCGGTGCAGCGCCTGCGTCCCAAGCTCATGACGGTCACAGCGGTGATTCTGAGCCTCGCACCTATTCTGTGGGAGTCGGGTATCGGGTCGGACGTGATGAAGCCGATCGCCGCGCCCATCGTCGGCGGCATGATTACGTCGACCATCCACGTCCTGATCCTGGTCCCGGTCTTTTTCATGCTGATGAAGCGCAGGCAGTTGCGGCGCGGAAGACTCGGCCAGGCCCCCAGGGAAGAGGTTGGCGTGTGAGCTTCCACAGGCTGCGGAACCGGGCGTTGATCCTGGGCGCCGATCCTGGGCGCCGATCCTAAGCGCTGATCCTGGGCGCTGATCCGAAGCGCTGATCCTGGGCGCAGATAAGAACTGGACGACGGCCTTCGGGGAACGTCCGGTCATGAGGCGGCTGTCCGTCCCAGGAGATCGAGCAGGAAAGGTCCGATGCCGTCCAGCGGAAGGACATCATCGACGGCCCCCAGACGTATCGCTTCTTTGGGCATGCCAAACACGACCGAGGTCGCCTCGTCCTGCGCGATGGTGCGGCTCTCGGCCTGTTTCATGCGCAGCATGCCCTGAGCGCCGTCGTTGCCCATTCCGGTGAGAATCACGCCCAGCGCGTTTTTGCCGAGATGCTGCGCGCAGGAGTTGAAGAGCACGTCAACGGAAGGCAGGTGGCGATTGACGCGCTCACCGCGATAGACCCGCACCGTATATTCGGCGCCACGGCGAACCACGGCCATCTGGTGTCCTCCGGGCGCCAGCAAAGCATGGCCGGGAAGGATGTGATCGCCGTCGCGCGCTTCCTGGATGTGGATACGGCAAAGCGAATCGAGACGGTTCGCAAAAGGCGCGGTAAAGGCCTCCGGCATATGCTGCACCATCACGATGCCGGGAAAATCGGCGGGCAGGCAGGTCAGTACATCCTTCAGCGCCTCAGTGCCACCGGTGGAGGCGCCGATGGCGACGACTTTGTGCGTGGCCGAGAAGTGGTAGGGGCGCGCCGCGGTCTCCGGGGGCGCGGGAGAGGAGCCGGTTCGCACTTTGGCGCCGGCAGCAGCTTTCACTTTGGCAATGATCTCGTCGGCCTGCTCAACCGTTCCGTCACAGACGTCGAGCTTCGGCTTGGAGACGTAATCGACAGCCCCCAGGCTGAGCGCGCGCAGGGTGGTGTCCGCGCCTCGTTCGGTCAGCGAGGAAATCATAACGACGGGCATGGGATGCCCGCGCATCAGCTTCTCGAGAAACGTGAGGCCATCCATACGCGGCATTTCGATGTCAAGGGTGAGAACGTCCGGGCGGAGCGCCTTGATCTTGTCGCGCGCCACGAAAGGGTCGGCCGCGACGCCGACCACCTGAATGTGAGGGTCGCTGCCGAGGATCTTCGCCAGCAGCTGGCGCATCAGCGCGGAATCATCGACGACGAGAACTTTAATCGGCTCGGGCATAGGAATTCCTGTAACGACTAGAAGAGGATCGGCTCCTCCACCGGGAATCGCCGGGCAGGATCGGTCCTGTACCAGGACGCCTCCTCGCGAATCAGCTTTGGCAGACTGGAGCCATCCACCGTGTGGACGGTCACTTTGCCGGTGTGGGTGTGAAAGGTGACGCGCACGGCCCGATCGCCTCCCAGGCGCTCGGCCAGCAGTGGAATCTTTTCGGTCCGGAGAAACCCGCGCACGAACTTCGCATTCAGTTCGCCGACCGTCGGCGTGCGGAAGACGGGCAGCACGTTGGCGCCGCCGAATGCCTTGGCCACGAGCCTGGGGCGATCGGCGCCTGCGTTCATGAGCGCGTTGATAAGCAGCTCCATGGCATGAACCCCGCAGCGCGAGCCGCAACGGCAGCTGGAGGCGGAGCTGGGGACGAGGATATGGTTCATGCCGCCCACGCGCGCGACCGGATCGTAAAGACAGACGGCCACGCATGAGCCCAGCAGCGTGTGCAGGCGGAGAGATTGGCGGCTAACCTCGACGGCACCGATGTCCACTCTCTTCCCCGGTTCGTGATGCGGCTGCAGCGCCGGATGACGAAGCCCCAGGGAGGATGGCGGCGCGGCCGCCGTCCTGGCGTGATGCGCGGCATGGGAGTGGCGGGTCATCCCTTCGGGCTCCGCACGCGATAGATCGTCTTCTGCAGCGGCTCGAGGATGTCGTGCAGCCACGGAATATGCTCCGAGTGGCCGAGAAAAAGATAACCGCCCGGCTTCAGGTGGCGAACGATTCCGCGCAGAACCTGGTCCTGGGTTTCCTGGCGGAAATAGATCAGGGCATTGCGAAAGAAAACCGCGTCGAAGACGGTTCGCAGAGGCCAGCCGCGTTCGATCAGATTGATGCGCTGGAACTCCACGAGGGCGGCCAGGTGGTTTTTGACTTTCACCGTGCCCGTCATCTCGTCACGCCCGCGAAGGAAGTAACTCCTGCGTATCGCCGGGCTCACGTCGTCGAGCTCGTCCTCGGGATAGACACTGCGGCGGGCAGTTTCGAGGACGTGGGTGTCGATGTCGGAAGCGAGGACCTGCAGATTCCAGCCGCGCAGAGCGGGAGTGCGGGTCTGGGCTTCGAGCAGGGTAATGGCGATGGACCAGGGTTCTTCACCGGTGGAGCAGGCTGCGCTCCAGATGCGCAGGACGCGTGGGTCGGTGGCGCGGCGGGAATGCGCCAGGATTTCCGGAACCACGGTCTGCGCCAGGAAGTCGAAATGATGCCCTTCGCGGAAAAACGCGGTCTTATTCGTGGTGACGCAGTTGATGAGCTCGCCCAGTTCCTCCCCGCCATCCTCGCTGTTCCGGACGAAATCGTAGTAGTCGGCAAAGCTGGGGATGCGATGGTGGCGCAGCCTTTTCGAGAGACGCGAGGCCAGCATGACCTCCTTGCCGTCGCGCAGCCAGATGCCGGTGTGCCGGTGGACGAGGTCGCGAAAAAGCCGGAACTCCGCCGGTCCCATGCTCAGCAGGGATCGATCCATCAGGGCATCGGCCATGAAACACGGTCCTTTCTCACCGACAAGAGTTCCCCGGCCGGTGCCCCTTCATCCGCGCCGCGGCGATCTTACCGGTGCGCGCTTCCGGAGGGGCAGGCCTCAGGCGGTTGCGATCTCCGGCAATGTCACTTCGTTCTCGGTGAGCAGCTTCTCAAGGTTGAGCGCGACCGCCAGATGATCCCGGGTCTGAAAGACGCCGTTGATGAAGCCGGTATCGACGGCTGCCCCGAAGTCGGGGGGAGAGCGCATTTCCTCCTCCTTCACCTGCAGAACGTCGGAGACCGCATCCACCAGCAGGCCGACTGTCTTCTTTTCGATCATTGCGATCACGATCACCGTGAATTTGCTGTATTCCACCTCCGGCAGGCGGAATTTCATACGCAGGTCGATCACCGGCAGTACCGTACCCCGCAGATTCATGACTCCCCGCACATGCGGCGGCAGATTCGGAATCGGCGTGATGGGCGCGTACCCGCAAATCTCCTGGATCCTGAACAGTTCCAGCCCGTACTCCCGTTCTTCCAGCAGAAACGTGAGGAACTGATGGGACGACTGCAGCTGCTCTGCAACTTTACTGGCCATATCTCTCCTTTCCACTCAGGTTCCACGGCGCGATGGCCGCGAACCAGCCTGGGTTCAGAACTCCTGTTCCGAGCTCCTGTTCAGATTCCTCTTCAGAATTCCTCGAAGCTGGCGTCTTCGTGCTTGCCGTTGCCGTTGCTCACCGCCATGGCCATTGCGGGCTGCAGTGCGGAAGCGGGCTGCAGTGCGGAAGCGGGCTGCCGGGGAGCGGGCGCATCCTTCTTCGCGACGAACCTCCCGGCAACCGCATGAGCCAGGCGAGCGGCGCCCTTCGCCGGCGCCGGCGTCGCGGACACAGGGCTGCGACGCACCGCTGCCGAGCCATGCACCGTTTTGCCGCCTTTGCTCAGGGTGAAGGTCTTCACCAGTTCCATCAGGCCGTGGGCCTGGTCGGAAAGCGATTCCGCCGTGGAAGAAAGCTCTTCGGTTTGCGCGGAGTTCGACTGTGTGACCTGATCCATCTGGGTCATCGCGGTATTCACCTGCTCGATGCCGGTGCTCTGTTCACCGGCAGCCGCGGCGATTTCTCCAACGATATCGGTGACCCGCTTCACGGAACTGACGATGCCGTGCAGGGTCTCGCCGGATTTGTTCACCAGATCGGTGCCGCGCTCCACTTTGCGCAGCGAGTCCTGAATGAGAGCCTTGATTTGTTTGGCGGCTTCGGCGCTGCGTTGCGCGAGGCTCCGCACTTCGGCGGCGACCACCGCGAATCCGCGTCCTTCTTCGCCCGCGCGTGCGGCTTCGACGGCCGCGTTGACGGCCAGCAGGTTGGTCTGGAAGGCGATCTCATCGATGGTGCCGATGATGTCGGCGATCTTGGCCGAGGCGGCGTTGATCTCCGCCATCGCGGTCACCGCGTTCGAAACCACGCCCTGCCCCTGCTCGGCGGCATCCCTCGAACCGGAAGCCAGCTGGCTGGCCTGACGAGCGTTGTCGGCGCTCTGGCGTACGGTGGCGGTAATCTCTTCGAGGCTGGCCGATGTTTCTTCGAGGCTGGCTGCCTGTTCCTGCGCACCCGAGGCGATGGCCTGCGAGGCTGAGGCCAGCTGCTGGGAGGCAGAACTGGCATGCATTGCCCCCTGCGTGACCTCTTCGAGAGTCGAGCGCAGCTTTTCGATCGCCTGGTTCAGCGCCGCGGCCATCCGGCCGACTTCGTCCTTCGTGTCGATGTCGAGAGAGACGGTCATATCGCCCTCGGCCATCTTTTCGAGCGCTCCCACAGCCTGACCCAGCGGCACGGAGAAGCCGCGCGCGATGACCAGAGCCATGAAGAATCCGAGCCCGATCGATACCAGCGCCGCCGCGATCATTACTGTGCGCGTCGAATCATAGTTCGATGTATTCTCCTCGAATCTCTTCCGGGCGGTCGTTTCCTTGACCTCCTTGGCGCGATCGCCGGCGGTAACCATGGGCACGCCAGCCGCGTTCGCCTGATCGAGGGCGGCCATCGCGCCGGTAACATCGCTGGCCTGCAGACGCTCAATGACGCTCACTGAGGCCTTCTCATACGCCGGCAGAGCATTCCGAAGGTCCTGGATGGCCGCCTTGCCGTCCGCGCTGTAGAAGGCTTGATCCGCGCTCTCGAGTTCACTGCGGAACTTTTCGAAACCGGCCTGCACTTCTCTTCCATCCGAGCTCACGCGAGCCGCGTCCCCGGGGTGCAGCAGGGCGTCGCGGAGAGTGCGTCCCAGGGAGAAGCGCAGGATCTCCATTTTGTCGGTGTGGAGCGCCCCCAGCATGTCCTCCTGATACATAGCGGACATATTCTCGTGGGCAGTGGCCAGCTTCGAGATGGCCAGATAACTCATCGCTCCGATGAGCACGATCAGCACACCGAAGCTCGACAGCAGCCGCGGCATGGCGTTGAGATTCTTAAACCATTGCATGGGTGGTTTCCCCTCTTTCCCCGGAACCGGGTGAATTCTGACTGATAGGAGTTACGGATTCGCCTCTCGCCATGGCCTCGAGGCCGAACAGGTTCATGCCTGCCAGACAGGCAACATCGACGATGGGCGCTACGCACCCGTCGCCCAGAATCGTGGCGCCCATCAGGCCATCCACTTTGCGCAGGTGCCGCTCCAGGCTCTTGACCACCACCTGCTGCTGGCCCAGCAGTTCGTCGATCACGAGTCCGATCTTTTTGCGCCCGGCTTCGACCACGACTACCAGGCTGCGCAGCGCGCCGTCGTCAGCGGCGGAAGCCAGGCGCAGAAAGCGGCGCAGGCGCAGCAGAGGAATGGTCTCCTCGCGGATAACCACCACTTCCCCCTGTTCGGCGACGCGCTGGATCTGCCCCGAACGCGGCGAAACCGTCTCCACCACCGTGAGCAGAGGCAACACCAGCGTGCGGTCCGCTACCCGCACCAGCAGTCCCTCGAGAATGGCCAGCGTCAGCGGCAGCTCGATCAACACGGTCGATCCGCGGCCGATCTCGCTGCTCAGCGTGACCGTGCCGTTCAGCTGCTGTACGTTCTGGCGGACCACATCCATGCCCACGCCGCGTCCGGAAAGATCGCTGACCTCGTCGCGCGTCGAGAATCCCGGCTCGAAGATCAGCATGCGCAGCTGATCGTCATCCATCTGCGCCGTGGCCGGAATCAGTCCGCGCTCGATCGCCTTGGCGCGCACGCGCCGGGGATCGATCCCCGCGCCGTCGTCCGCGACTTCGATCACGACACGCCCGGAGCGATGGAAGGCGCGCAGGCTGATGGCGCCCTGAGCCGGCTTCCCGGCCGCCACCCGCTGCTCCGGCGTCTCAATGCCATGGTCCGCCGCGTTGCGGACCAGGTGGGTCAGCGGATCGCCGAGCAGCTCCAGCATGCTCTTGTCGATCTCGGTTTCTTCGCCGGAAAGCTCCAGCTCGATCTGTTTGCCCGTGGCCTGCGCGATGTCGTAGACGGTGCGCGCGTAACGCTGAAACAGTGTGCCTACAGGCAACATGCGAATGCCCATCACCCGCTCATGCAGTTCGCGCGTGTTCCGCTCCATGGCCGCGACCGATTCGCGCAGCTTGGGCAGGCAGTCGGGGGTGAAGCCTTCCACCATCTGCGCCGTCATTACATGCGCAATCACCAGCTCGCCGACCAGATCGATCAGCCGGTCCACCTTCTCGGTCGCCACCCGGATCGAACTGGACTCGCCCCCCGAGGACGACCGCGCCGTGCGGCTCTCCCGGTCCTGGCGAGGATGCGCAGCGGCACGCGCAGGGGATCGAACTCCCTGATCGGGCGCCGCAGCGCCGGTCCGGTGAGGCGGGGCGGACGCGGCGCTTTCCGCAGGATCTGCGTCCAGCCGCCGGATAGAGACCTCCGCAAGATGCTCCACGAATTCGAAGACTGCGTGCAGATCCTCCTCGCCGCGGCTGCTGGCCACCTCCAGGGTCCAGCTCAGGTAGCACTGTTCCGGATCGAGCTCGGAAAGCGGCGGAAGTTCCTCCGCGTTGAGGTGCGTGACGCTGACATCGCCGAGCGCGGCAAGATTGCGCAGCAGGACGATGGGATTGGTCCCGCTGGAAAAGAGCTCCCGGTCCGGCCGGAATTCGATGCGATAGAGCGAAAGCCCATCGCTTCCCCCGGCGGCTTCATGCTCTTCTTCCGCGACGGCAGGCTCGTCAGCCGGTTCTGCCGACTCGATGCCGCTGTACGCCGTGATGCGCAGAGCCAGGCGCCGCGCGGTTTCCAGCATGGCGCTGTCGGCATCCGAATCGAGCAGGGCCCGGAGAACGTCGGTCGACTCCAGCAGAAGGGCAATGATCTCCTCGCTGACCCCGATTTCCATCGCGCGCATGCGATCGAGCAGGCTTTCGAGTTTGTGCGTGAAGTGTGCCAGGTTCTCCAGTCCGAAAGAGCCCGCGCCCCCTTTGATCGAATGTGCGGAACGAAAGATGGCGTTCAGCAGCTCCGCATCGCCCGGACGGGAACGCAGTTCCAGCAAACCGGACTCGATGGCGGCAATGTGCTCCGCGCTCTCCAGCAGAAACGTCTCTCGAAACTGAGTCAGATCGATCTTCATAGGGTCACGGCAATACTCTTGCAATCGTCGCCAGCAGCTTCTCCGGATCGAACGGCTTGATGATCCAGCCGGTGGCGCCCGCGGCTTTGCCCTGTTCTTTTTTCGCCGCCAGCCCTTCGGTCGTCAGCATCAGGATGGGTTTGCTCTTCATGGCGGGTTGCTGGCGCAGGTGCTGAATGAGCGTAATGCCGTCCATGACCGGCATATTTAAATCGGTGACCACAAGGTCGACAGCCACGCTCTTCAGCTTGTCGAGGGCCTCCTGGCCATGCCCCGCTTCGATCACCTCGAAGCCCCCGCTGCGCAGGGTAAAGCTCACCATCTGCCGCATAGAAACGGAATCGTCGACAATCAGAACCTTGCGCAAGGGTCAGACTCCTCCATACCCGCCGTTACTTTTCCGATATAAGTGCCGGTGAGAAGTTCCGCAGCTCCGGCGTACTCAAACCACTTCCGCAGATTGCCCGACGCATTCGTCAGCCTCAGCGTTCCGTCGCGGCGGTGCTGCTCGGCTCGTATCGCCAGCAGCACCTGCAGGGCACTGGCGTCCAGATGTTCGAGTCCGCTCAGGTCCAGAGCGAGTTCTCCCCGGACTGTGCCAGGGCCGTCGTTCAGGTGCATCCTTGCTGCCAGCAGCATCTCCGCTGGTTCCATCCACTGGCCGGAGCGCGCAACCTGAAGAGTGATCCCGGAGTTTGTGGGCTTGCCCGACTCGTTGTTTTCCGGATGCACCGGAAGTCCGCTGCCGCTGCCGCGGGCATCCGCCGTCTGTTTCCTGGGCCGCTTTTTCAAGGCTTCACTCATCGGGACTCCTGGAATCGGCAACTGCTTCCGCAATCTCGTCTCAGGCAGGCATACCTCCTGAGAGCCACATTGCCTACGAGCGTCTTATCGACGGATTGGGAAAATGCTTGAGCGGCCCCCTCAGGGAGTGGGTCAGGCCTGGCGAAAGCAGCGGCGCCCGGTGCTCCGTGGACGGCCGAGTTCGTGTCCCGTGTCAGCGGGGATTTGCCCGGAATCGGCCCCGGTTAAGGCCGCGGCGCCTCGGTAGAGTCGGGTTTCCGCCACGAAGGCCCGCTGTCCTGGTTTCGAACCGCACAGCCGGAAGGCCCGCTGAACAGACATCCCGGGTACGTATCGCATTTGGGTTGAACCAGACGGTCGCGCTGGCCCGCGGCGCACTTAAGAATCCGATCAGTATCGGTCTCTCAGAAGCTCTGGCCCACGCCGCTCAATTGAGATCCAATTGACAGGTCGCGCTCTTAGACAGGGCGTTCGGAATTCCCCGGAATTGCTCCCAGGAACGAACTGTGCATGTTAACCTAGCCGCCTGTCGATAGAAAGTTCAGGAGCTGACGGTGCTGGTCCGCGTTGTCCCCAGGCGATCAGGACTCCGACGAGCAGGGAATGCCGCGTGGTGCTGCGTTCTGCTCAGTGTTTTCGCGTGCGCCCAATCGTTCGCTCTTAATCCCAACTGGAAAATTTATCAGTACGGGCATCGCACCTGGAAGAGCGGAGAAGCCTTCCCGGGCGGAGATGTACTGGCGATTGCGCAGGATGGGGAGGGCTACTTATGGGCGGCAACAGCCGATGGCCTGTTTCGCTTCGACGGATTTCGTTTCACAGCCTGGAAGCCGCCCTCCGGCAGCCATTTGCCCGATGTCATTCTGTCCCTGCTTGCCGGGCGCGACGGCAGCTTGTGGATGGGCACGACCGATGGGGTATACCACTGGGATCATCACCGGCTCTCGGTATACCAAAATCATCCGGGGACCCTTGTGCAGAACCTGTTAGAGGACAAAGAGGGAGCGATTTGGTTTACGCCGTATAACTTTGGGAGCAATGCCGACAACAACGCTTTGCTATGCAGGATCGCGCATTCCGTAATGCAATGCTACGGCAACCAGGGCGGCGGACTTCCTCCGCCACCCACTATCTTCATGACGAGCGACCCCTCCGGAAAAATATGGATGGGGCGGAACGAGGGCCTGGTCAGCTGGAAAGACGGCTCCGTTACGGCGTATCGACCCGATTCGCTGCGCAATAACACCTCGCAGGAAGGAATACTGGCGCTCGCGGTGGATGCCGACGGTTCCCTGCTGGCCGGCATCACTAAGTCGGGCCCGGGCCTGGGGCTGGAGCGGTATCGGAACGGAACCTGGACGGCGGTGACGGCGCCCGGGTTTGATGGAAGCGCTCATCTCATCAGCTACCTGCTGATGGATGCGCATCACGCGCTGTGGATCGGGACTACCTCTGAAGGCCTGTACCGCCTGTACCACGGGGAGGTAGACCATTTGAGCGTCAGCGGCAGCCTATCGGGAAACCGCATCACCAGCATCTACGAGGATCGCGAGGGCTCGCTGTGGGTCGGCACGGAAGGAGGGATCGATCAGTTTCGCGATCTTGCGGTACAGAATTTTTCCAGGGCCGTCTATCCGAAGGCGGACGAGTTCGACAACATCGTTACTCTGCCCGATGGGAGTCTGTGGATCGGTGGATACAGCAGGCTCTATTCGCTATCCAAAGAAAGCACGACATTTATCCCGCAGGGAGGGAAGGCTGTTGCCGGGAAGCAAGTGACGACGATCTTCGGGGATCGGGAGGGACGAGTCTGGGTTGGGATGGATAACGCTCTGAATCTCTTCAGCCATGGCAGGTTCCTTCCGGTCCACATGCAGGATGGGCATCCTGTCGGGTTCATCCTGTCGATGGCGGAAGGAGCCAACGGAGCGCTTTGGGCGCTGACCGGCGGACCTCCCCGAACCATCCTGTCGATTGACGCGCACGCCATGCGAGCGGCGCCGGAGCTGCCCACCGTGAACGCCAGCAAGATTGCAGCGGACGCGCACGGTGGTCTGTGGATCGGTCTGAATACCGGAGACGTTCTGCATGACTCGAACGAAACCATAACGACGGTTCGCATACCGCATGGGACGAATGCCAGAATTGCGCAACTCCTGGTGATGGACAACGGCGGAGTCCTGGCCGCAGGCGCGGAGGGCTTGGCCTGGCTGCACCACGGACAGGTCGATGTTCTCGGTGTTCGCAATGGCCTGCCCTGCGCCAATATCAACAGCCTCGTCTTCGATCGGACGGGCAACCTGTGGCTTTATGCCCTGTGCGGCCTCGTCGCAATCGACCAGGCGCAGTTCAGAAGATGGCAGCAGAATCCTGCTGTGCTGGTTCAATTCCGCGTCTTCGATTCCTCCGACGGATTCATCAGCTATGCCCCTCCCTTTGAAAGCGCAGCTCGATCGGCGAACGGACGACTCTGGTTCAACGCGCTCCGTTCGCTGATGGTCATCGATCCCGCCCACTTATTTCTGAATGAAATGCCCCCTCCGGTACACATTGAGGCGATGCGGGCGGATTATCGAGGCCAGGCTTTGGACAGTCAACTGCGGCTACCGCCTCTGACGCGCGACCTCGAAATAGATTACGCGGCGCTGAGTTTTGTCGCGCCACAGAAAGTTCGCTTTCGATACCGGCTATTCGGATTCGATCGGGGATGGCAGGACGTTGGGCCACGACGAGAGGCTCTCTACACGAACCTGGGACCGAGAAGCTACAAATTCCAGGTCATCGCGTGTAACAACGATGGCGTCTGGAATTCAGCCGGCGATACGCTGAGTTTCGCGATTCCGCCCCGCTTCTACCAGACGAACTGGTTCATGGCCTGCATCGTCATCGCGGTTCTTGCCCTGATCTACGGCATCTTCATCGTGCGTCTGCGCGTTTCGACCCGACTATTGGAAAGCCGGATGAACGAGAGGCTGCTGGAGCGGGACCGCATAGCGCGCGAGCTGCACGACACCCTTCTGCAGGGCTTCCATGGAATTATCCTGCGGCTGCAGGGGATTGCAGGAATGATGCCGGACTCGTCTCCCCCCAGACTCGCTCTGGAAAGCACCATGGACCGCGCCGATCAGGTTCTCGTCGAGGGGCGGCGCAATCTCCTCCATCTGCGGTCCGATGCAAGCACTGAGATGGGGCTGGCCGAGCAACTGAATGGAGTTATTGCTGACCTGCAGCAACAGAACTTGATCGCCTGTGGAGTGCGTCTGAACGGACAGGAGCGAGCGCTCAGACCGACCGTGCATGAAGAGATTTTCGCAATGGCTCGCGAGGCGCTTACCAATGCATTCCGGCACTCAGACGCCATCAGAATCCTCATCGAGTTGAGTTTCACACAGGCCTGCTTCTCGCTCCGCTGTTCCGACGACGGAATCGGTCTACCCGCGGAGGTTCTGAAGACCGGGTTGGTGGAAGGACATTGGGGACTGGTCGGACTGAGAGAACGTGCAGAGAACCTGCATGCGCGACTGAGTCTGCGAAACAACAAGCCCCATGGCACAGTTCTGGAGATCGTCGTGCGGGGCCGTATTGCCTATTCCCGCCGTGGGTTAGGGTGGCTGAAGCGACTGATTCCGGGTGTCGGCGATTAGATCGGCACGCCCTTATGGGCCTTCCCCGAAGCAAGGGGTCTCCAGCACCCTGGCCAGCCGGCGAATGAGGAAAACCAGGAATTCTGAGATAGATTCGCACTCTGGGACCTGGATCCGAGATGTCCCGGCACCGGAATCTGCAGATCGGCCCCACCGTAATTCACGGGGCAGCCACAGCAGCTATCCGCGTTAGTCGCCGTCCCACACGCCCCTGCGGAGGTGTTTTGTATAGCTATCCGGATACTCAGTGAGCTGCAGCCAATCGCCCTCTGTCTCGGAGGATCTCAGGTCGTAGTCCGAAGACAGCCTCAAACCGCCCAGGCAGACCAGGGCAACTCCCTGGAAGACGGTCAGCACGAATGACAAGAACTCGAGCATAACGCTCCTCCCTGCTGCGGCGCCATCATCATCCGATCAAACCAGCGCGCCGGCACAAAGCAGCTTCCGTGCCGGCCGAGGACACAACCGTGGCACGTGATCGCCCATACATTGCTGCGCCCGCGAGGGACCAGCCTGAAGATGGACGCAACCATGTCAGCTCCATGGGTCGCCCTGCCGCCATTCCTGCGGCGAATGAAGGGGCTCCATATCGACGATCCTTCTCAGACGGGCAAGAAGGTCAGCCGGATGAATAGGCTTGTTGAGAAGCTCGACCTCGTATCCTTCTCGCCGAGCCTCCGCGGCCATTCTTCCCGCCTCGGAATGGCCAGACAAGAGGAATAGTCGGCAACCGGGAACAATTGCGCAAATCCGCCTTGTAACATCGATACCGTTGAGACCGGGCATATCGAAATCGGTGAGAAGGATATCCGGGCGCCACGACCACGCCAGGTGCAGCCCCGGAAAGCTTCCCTTCGCACTGATAGCTTCGAAGCCCGCCCGCTCCAGAATGATCATTAGTGTTGCGGCAATGACAAGATCGTCGTCGATCACAAGAACGCGCGGCCGTCGGATGGCACGATACTTCTTCATCAGACACCTCACCCTCTCCAACACGCGCGACGTAGTTACACCTAACTCCCGGGTCCCGCACTGCAATGAACTTCATCTATCAGCGATTCAACCCAGCGGAGTTGGAGAGCCGCCGAGCTTGCCTTGAGCTGCTGAACGCCTTCAATAGGGAATTCCGGGCGATGTCACAAGAGTCGGTGCGCCGTGTGCGAACGTTCAGTTCGATGTCCGCTCCAGGCATATCTGCTGGCGCGGGGCAAGAACATCCGGAAGCCCGAGGAACACGTCCTTCGATCGATGCGCTTGCTGCGACCGGTACTCGTGCTCCGCCAGCGTTTCGAAGTCAGGCATTCCGGATCCGGCAACGGCCTGGTCCTCGCCGGGAACACTATGCGCCGATGCCGCTCGATCCGGCCTGCTAATGCCCAGCTTTTCCATGCGTGATATCAGCGTGGTCCGTGGCAGGCCGAGTCGCGTCGCGGCGCCGTGACGTCCGCTGACCGTCCAGTTCGTTTCGGCGAGAGTTTGCTCGATATGCCGTCTCTGCGCATCAGCAAGCGTCACGGGGTTCGCAGATTGCGACCGCGAGGTCAGCGAATGCATCTCACATGGCCGCGGAGTCAGTATCGTACCAGGGGATGTTATCAAAGCGCGTTCCACAAAGTTTTGCAGTTCGCGGATGTTTCCCGGCCACGAGTACTCCATCAACCTGGCGAGCAGATACTCCGGAATTTGTTCGACGCGCCTTCCGATGCGCACGTTCAGTTGTGCGACAAAATATCTCACCAGGAGTGGGATATCTTCGCGCCGCTCGCGCAACGCCGGCAGCGCCATCGGAAACACATTCAGGCGATAATAGAGATCGGCGCGAAAGGTCCTCTCGTGAACCATTTGCTGGAGATCGAGATTGGTCGCCGCAATGATTCGCGCATCCACCGGAATAGATCGGTTGCTGCCGATTCGTTCAATCCGCCGATCCTGAAGAACGCGCAGAAGTTTTGGCTGCAACTCCAAAGGAAGGTCCCCTATTTCGTCGAGAAAGAGCGTGCCACGATCCGCGGCGTGAAATCGTCCGAGCGTTTGCGCAATGGCTCCGGTAAAAGCACCTTTCTCATGCCCGAATAGCTGGCTCTCGAGCAGAGCCGCTGGAATGGCTGCGCAGTTCACCGCCACGAAGGGCCGACCGCGACGAGGGCTGCAGTCGTGAATCGCGCGTGCCACCACCTCCTTGCCGCTCCCTGTCTCGCCCTGCACCAACACCACGGAATCGAGTGGGGCGACCATGGCAATGTCGTCAAGGATAGCTCGGAACGCCGGGCTGGATCCGATCAAGCCGTTTGAGACCATCGTGTTCATCCTTTCACTCGGGATAAGTGGCCTGTCGAGATAACGCGCGTTTGAGAATGCGCCTGATTATCGCCCAGCGTTGCCATTTGATGCTGTTGGACTCTATTCCGAGCCAACGGGTAACTTGCCTCTCTGGAACGCTATCCTATCGATCCGTCGAACGAATTCCAATCATCACTTTGTATACAGACGCGCGCCCCCGTCGACATCCATCAGTTAGGCAGGCTCAGCGATCAGCAGGAGAGAGCATCGGCAGGCGTCAACATCCATGTGAGCGGTCCAGACCGCTGAGACCGCGACACTGCAGAGGCCGGACAATATCACGACATCCCGCATGAAGTCGCTGTGGCGCGGCTTCATGTGGGATCTGGCACAAATTGAGTGTCAACACCCTGCTTAAAGACGACGTATGCGCGCTTCCACGGCTCATCGTTGATCAGCCGCCATTTGTGTCCTGAGCCCGTGTGATCTTCTGCCACGAGAACATCGCCGGGATGGATCGTGAAAGTCTCGCCGCCCAAAGTCGTAAACTCGAGCACACCCGCCAGCGTAATCACGTACTGAGGAATTGGATCGTTGTGCCAGTCGAGGGATGAATGGGCGGGTGTTTCTTTGAAGAGGATGCTTTGCGCTTCAACCAGCTTACTTTCACCGACGCCTCCGCGCACGACGTGGGAGTTTCCATCCGGGCCCGTATACAAACGGTACGCTCGCATCATGTCTCAGTCTCCTTCCGTTCTAATCCATCGATGAGTCAGGCGATGGTGGAAATTGCCTGCGGCGTCAGGTAGTCGACATTCGTCAGGTTCAGCACGGCGGCCGTTTCCGCCCGCACGCGACGGCACAAGGCCGCGTTCTCGGCGAGAGATTCGCCGTATGAGGGAATCATTTGCTTCAGTTGTGAAGACCATCCTTCACGGCTCATCTTTACGGCGAAGGCTTGTTCGATGACGTGCACCATGATCCACGCAGCAGTCGAGGCGCCGGGTGAGGCGCCCAGCATGGCAATAAGTGAATGGTCGGCAGCGGTGACCAACTCTGTGCCGAATTCCAGAATCCCGCCGCGAGCTGCGTCTTTTTTGATGATCTGCACACGCTGCCCCGCCACCTCAACCTTCCAGTCTTCCTCTTTGGCATTCGGAAAGAACTCGCGAAGCGCGGCGAACCGCTGCTTGTCCGACTCCAGGACCTGACCGACCAGGTACCTTTCGAGGGCGATGTTGTCTCTGCCGACGGCCATCAGGGGCAGAAGATTTCCGGGATCGATCGAACCGAAGAGATCGAGATACGATCCGTGCTTGAGAAACCTGGTGGAAAACCCGGCATAAGGCCCGAAGAGCAGGGAGACGTCTCCCCTGACGTGCCGGGTATCGAGATGAGGGACGGACATCGGCGGCGAGCCCGACCCGGCCTTGCCGTATACCTTGGCGTTGTGGCGGGAAGAGACCTCCGGCCGGTCGCAGCGAAGCCAGACTCCGCTTACTGGAAACCCGGCGTAGCCGCGCGCCTCTGGAATCCCGGATTTCTCCAGAAGAGGCAACGTCCCTCCGCCGGCCCCGATGAAAACGAATCTGGTCTGGACCTCTCGCTGCTGTCCGGTTTTTTCATCGCGAATCTGGACGGTCCAAAGCTCTCCATCGCGGCGGAGGCCCTGCACGCGACTTTGATAGTTAACAGCGAACCCTTCCCTGCCATCGAGCGAAGCGATCAACTCCTCAGTGAGGGCGCCGTAATCTACGTCGGTCCCTGTCACCATACGCGTCGCCGCAACAATGTCGTCAGCATCGCGCCCTTCCATGACCAGCGGAATCCACTCTGCAATCTGGTTTCGGTCTTCGGAGAATTCCATGCCGTAATAGAGCGGATGGGCGGAAAGAGCCTCGAAGCGCTTCCTGAGGAAGGCACGATTCTCGCTCCCGCGCACGAGGCTCATGTGGGGTACAGAATGAAGGAATGACTGTGGATTCTGAATCGCCCCTTTCCTGACCAGGTAGGCCCAGAACTGGCGGGAAAGATCGAACTCGGTATTCACCTGCAGAGCTTTTGAGATGTCGATGCTGCCGTTCGGTAGTTGGGGCGTATAGTTCAACTCGCAGAGCGCGGCGTGACCCGTGCCCGCATTGTTCCAAGCGTTCGAACTTTCCCGGGCGGCGCTGCCCAGCACTTCGTGGAGTTCGACTGTCAGGTTCGGGTCAAGCTCCTTGAGCAGGACAGCCAGGGTGGCGCTCATGATGCCCGCGCCGACCAGAACGATGTCGGGCTGAGCTTTCGTGATAACTGGTGCCATAGGAATTTCTCCTTTTTGCAAAGCGACTGATGGTCAATAAAAGTAACCGGCACGACTGCCTAGACAGGCCATTGATGCGTGAGCCAGAGGATGATTGGAACCGTAACCGCCAACGAGAGCGTCGAAAGCAGGAGCATGGATGCCGTCTCCGACTCCGAAGACTTATATCGCGCAGCGAAAAGCACGACCACCGTGGCCAGGGGAAAGCTGCAGCATATTAATGCCTCGCGCGCAAATGGACTGTTGACGTGCAGCAAGCGCAGGACAGCGAGCAGGACTACATTCTGCAGGGTGATGCGGCCGAGCGTGCCGAGAACCACGGCACGGGAAAACTGAAACGCGTGCGCGGCGAGGACGAGACCGACAGCGAAGACCGCAACCCCGGAAGTCGTGGAACCAATCAGCTCAAAGCATGTGGCGATCACTCGCGGCAAAGGTAACCTGGCAATGACGATGGCGATTCCAACAATGGGCGCCCAGAGCAGCGGTGATTTCAGGCCTGAACCCAGTCCTCTCAGAATAGGATTCGACCTCGAGCGGTCCGCGGCGATCTCCTGATGTTTGGCTGCGTCCACCTCTAATAGAACAACCGTCGCGGGAACCACGAGGTTAATCGACAGGGCGACAAGTCCCACGGCTCCCGTAGCCGTAGAACCGAGGATCGGCTGGAGAACGGCTAAGCCGAAGACCGGGGTGGCGGAGGTCGACAGCATCAGGGCGTAAAGAATCGCCGGTGTTCCGCGCAAGCTTTGTATGAACCCCAGTGCGGCCCAGGCGAAGAAAAAAAGGCCGACATGCGCCAGAATGAGGGCCAGAACAAGACGGCCTTGCTGCAGAAGCAGATTCCTCGGGATTTCAGTCATGCCGACGAACAGCGACGCCGGCAATGCGAACGAGATAGCAAGCTTGCTCAACCCGGCTGCCTGATCGGCATCGAATGCATTGCGTTTGCCGGCTCCCTAGCCGAGAACGAGGACAAAGAATACTGGCAGCAAAGCGGCTACAATTCCGCTGAGATTCATACAAATATTCCTTCCTGGACCTCCTGCACTCACCCCTGGCGTACCGACTCGGGATCGGTGCCGGCACCCATCGAAAGCACGGGCGATGCTACATAGGGCCTGACCATCTTCTTCGGATCGACAACGCGATCGAACTCGGCCTCCATCACGAAGCCAAGCTTGAGCGCTGCCGCCTTGAGCGTGAGGTCGCTGTCCATCGCGTAGTGAGCAATCTTCGAAGCCTTGTCGTAGCCGATCACCGGTGAAAGGGCAGTCACCAGCATGAGCGACTCCTCAACATATTGATTGATTTTCTTTAGATTGGGCGTGGTTCCCTCAACCAGAAATCTCCGGAAGTTCGTGCAGGCATCGGTCATGATCGTGATGGAGTGGGTCACATTAAAGATGATGAGGGGCTTGTAGACGTTCATCTCGAGGTAGCCGCCTGCGCCGCCAAAGCCAACCGCCGTATCGTTCGCCATTACCTGGACAGCGACCATTGCGAGCGCTTCGGCCTGGGTTGGATTCACCTTCCCAGGCATGATCGAGGAGCCTGGTTCATTCTCTGGAATTAACAGCTCGGCAAAACCTGCGCGCGGACCGCAGGACATAAGGCGGATGTCATTGGCAATTTTGTAGAGCGAGACGGCCAGAGTGCGCATCGTGCCGGAAAGCTGCACCATCGCATCGTGAGCGCCCTGGACAGCAAACTTGTTGGGCGCCGTGACAAAGGGCAGACTTGTGAGCGCAGCGATCTCCGATGCAACAGCCTCGGCGAAACCAGGTGCTGAATTGATGCCGGTACCGACGGCGGTACCGCCGAGCGCAAGGCGATAGACCCCCTTCAACGCATCTTCAATGCGATCGAGATCGTCGGCAAGCACGCCTGCGTAGCCGGACCACTCCTGGCCGAGAGTGAGGGGGGTAGCGTCCTGCATATGGGTGCGGCCGATCTTGACGATGTCATCCCACTTACCCGCCTTTTCAGCGATCGCATCGTGCAGCTGCCGGACCGCCGGCGCCAGCCACTGCTTCACGTTGACGGCTGCGGCAATGTTCATTGCGGAGGGAAACGAGTCGTTCGACGACTGGGACATGTTGACATGGTCGTTCGGGTGAACGGGCGTTTTGCTGCCGAGCGGTGTACCCGCGATTTGGCAGCAACGGTTCGAGATCACTTCATTCACGTTCATGTTGAACTGCGTGCCGCTGCCGGTCATCCACACATGCAGCGGGAACATGTCGTGATGTTGTCCGGCCAGGATCTCATCGCAGACCTGAACAATCAGATCGCGGAGCTTTTGCTCGAGGCGTGTACCGGCACAATTCGCATTGGCAGCTCCCTTTTTCAGGATCGCGTAGGCAGTAATCATTTCACGTGGGATCAGGTCTATCCCGATCGCGAAATGTTCAAGCGAACGCTGCGTTTGGGCTCCCCATAGTTTGTCGGCGGACACGTCGACCTCGCCAAGACTATCGGTTTCCTTGCGAATATCTGTCATCTCGCTTCTCCTTTGGCACGCGGTGCGCCGTGTGGATCTTTTCTTTGCTCTGCGTGCTTCCGACCTAGAACTCAATCTTCGTTCTGAATCCAAAAACAATAGCGCGGCCCATAGTCCCGCCTGCATTCGCGTAATACTGTAGTACCGGCTGCAGAAGAAGCATGGGCAAGGGGTCCAGGAGCGTGTTGAATTCGACTGCCCGCTCCGGCTTCCATGGCGGCGCGCCCTTCAGCACGAACTGTTGACTCAGCCGGTTCTGCACGTAGCCAAGGGACATTGTGTTGTGAATGGACAGAGGCAGGGGTTCGTTGAAACGGAACCCCGCGGTGAGCATCGTATTGTTGCGGTTTACGCTCGGCGGGCTCCAGTCGTACGAGATCGTCCCGTCCAATCCCCTTGCGTGCTGCGGATCAATACGCCAAATCGCCTGGTTCGCCATCCAGTACAAAAGAACGTCGCTCGAATGGGTTGCGCCGGAGGCCGTGGTGAACTTACCGGGATTGTAAGAAGCGCCAAACTGATAGAGCCCCGAATATCCTTTTCGACTCTCGACGCTGTCGAAGGCGCGTACCCCGGTCGCTTCTCTTCCCGGAGTAAAGCCAATTTCCGAAATGCTGATCGGTACACCGCGAAACTGCGGAACCAACCCGGTCGGATTATGAGTGAACGGCTGGCGATCCTCGGCCTCAACCATCGATTTCACGTACAGACTGCGAGCCGGAACCACGCGAACCTCCGCTGCAGGAGTAGAGGGAGGGTCGAAGGACTCGTAGTCAGTAAACAAGTTATCCAGGGCGTAGCCCATTGGCTCAAAGATGAAGGACGCCGCGTAATATTGCGCTCCATAAAAATCCTGCCCCGCGAACTGGCCCACGCGTGCCGTGAGGCGTTCGCTCGCCCATCGCTTCTCCAGCCACCAGGAATCGAGACGGCAGGTATTCATACTGGACATGCCGCTCGGACTGGTCAGCAGTCCGAGGTAAGCCCCGAGATCGCCCCCGCCCTGCCATAGCGCCGTCGCGTGGAAATACAATCCAGGCTCTCCCATCAACGCACCGAAATCCATGTCCACTGTGCCTCGAAAGCGATTCCAACTCGCAAGCCGTTCCTTTTGCTCGCTGCCGATGTTCCGGAGAGAATCGCTGATGTACTGGAAATCGAAACGGACACCATGCTCTTCCAACCGCGTCCTTTCTCCAGCCCATTCGCCAAAAAGGTGGCCGTGTGGCCCCTGTCCCGTCTCATGGCTATCGGGACCGCCGAGGGTTTCCTCCTGTTGGCCAGGCGTGCGGACCGGAATTGCCAGCGCGCACAATCCGGCGCAAGCCAGAAGAGCAATTCGAAACATTCGCGTATACATAGTGAAACCGGGGATACGCCATTCCACAATCCACGAGGGCCGTTACAACCCTGAGATAAGAATCGGATCCTGCACAGGTCGGGGAGCGAGTGAACTGTTTAACCCGGTGGCGCCGCCGTCCGCCTCCAGCCCGCTGCCTGGGACAGCGGCGTGTTGGAAAGCATGCCCTCGATGCCACCGGCGAAGGAACGAGCGGCTGTTATTTCTGGAGGAATGCGAGCAACTCGGCGTTGACGACATCCGCATGTGTGGTGCAAAGTCCATGGGGCGCGCCGGGAACCACTTTGAGCTCGGCATTCTTCATAAGCTTCACGCTCAACCGCCCCGAGTCATCAATGGGAACGATCTGATCGGCATCTCCCTGAATGACCAGCGCCGGCACATCGATTTTCTTTAAATCTTCCGTTTGATCCGTTTCGGAGAACGCCTTGATGCAGTCGTAGGCCGCGATGATGGACGACTGCATTCCCAGAAACCAAAACTCATCGCGGACGCCTTCAGAGATTTTCGCCTGCGGGTCGTTATATCCGTAAAACGGCAGGCTCAGATCCCGGAAGTACTGGGAGCGATCGCCAGCGACTCCGGCGCGGATCTGGTCGAATACAGAAATCGGAAGGCCGCCTGGATTCTGGTCGGTTCTGAGCATGAGCGGGGGGACGGCAGAGATCAGGATGACCTTCGCCACCCGCTTCTGACCATGCCGGGCGATATAGCGCACCACCTCGCCTCCGCCAGTGGAATGTCCGACCATGGTCGCCTGCTTCACGTCGAGGTGATTGAGAAGCTCGGCGAGATCATCCGCATAACGATCCATGTCGTTCCCCTCCCAGGTCTGCCCGGAGCGTCCGTGCCCGCGGCGATCATGGGCGATAACACGGTAACCTCGTTTGCCCAGAAAGAGCATCTGGGCGTCCCACGCATCGGAGGCGAGCGGCCAGCCATGCGAGAAAGTTACAACCGGACCCTTCCCCAATCCTTATAAAAGAGGGTGGTCCCGTCCGTTGTGGTGAACGTGTTCATGGAATGTCTCCTTCAGAGAGTTGAGCTAACACGGTAGAGGGCGCAAAACGTGCCGAAGTGGTAGATCCGATCCGGACTCAGTCTTTCCGGGGCGAGATCCGCGATATCGGGGCCGATAGCCCGACGGGCGATCGGTAAGTCCAGGTGATGAGACATGCTTACCTTCCCCCCTTAAAGTTCGTGGGCCGCAATCGATGCCGCGCGACGGCGACGCAGCGGATGAATCGATATCCGCGACTGAATGTTAGGTGGAGGGGAATGGGATTTCTATTATATGTATGTTTACTCTGACAGGGTCAGACGTGGAGTCAGCCGATATGCCCGACTCACCCTTGCGGAACAAGTACTATTCCCGGGAACGTCTGATCCAGGCGGAACACGGCCGGACAGCTGGGCGGCCATCTTTGGCAAGACGACTATTCGGGTTGCCGACGCGCGTCCTCCGGACGACCTGCCGGCGCCTGTCCGGAAGGAATCAGGATATCGCGACGACCGAAGAGACGGGCATCGAGCGAAACGGAGCCAGGACCCAGCAGCACCAGCGCGGCAGACATCGCTGCCAGAAGCAGCGCCGGCAAGGCGACGATGTTCCAACTCCCGGTTGCTGTCACTTGCCGATACAGAGCCGTCGCCAGATAACCCAGGGTTGCCAGTCCGCCACTAATCGGTGTCATGAAGCCGATCAGCAGAGAGGCTCCTATGAGCATCGATCCCAGTCCCAGGACCCAGACCCCTGGGGCGTCGGAAGCACTGAGCCCGCCCGCGATAAAAAACATCGTGCTGATGCCTACAGTCACTCTCAGCAGGATCAGACCGGCCCCGGCCCACTTGTCCGGGAATGCGGAAAAGAGTTTCTGCAGCCTACCCTCCGTGAGCCCAACAGACCTGCAGAGACGATACGCACAATCGCCGCGCCCGTAACCCCCCAAACGGGCTATTTCCCGCAACTCTAAAGATGAATGATGCCCCGCCGGACGCCAATCGCCACTGCCTCGGTTCGGTCACTCGCACCCAGCTTGTCCATAATATGCTTGACGTGCCCTTTGACAGTCTCGTCCGAAATGAACAGAAGGGCGGCGATTTCGCTGTTTCGTTTACCTGCGGCCAGCTTCTGCAGAACCTCGACCTCGCGTTTGCTCAGGGACTCCTCTCCCATGTGCTCCGCCAGGTACATGGCTACCTCCGGTGGTATATGCATCTTTCCACCGTGCACCTTACGTATAACATCGAGCAGCTGTTTGCGGGCCACGCTTTTCAGCATGTAGCCCTGGGCGCCGGCCTGTAGCGCTCTCTGAATCTCCGCGTCGCCCTCGAAGGTGGTGAGGATAATAACGCGCGCATTCGGAAACTCGGTGCGAATCGCTATCATTGCATCGATGCCATTGATATCGGGCAGCCTAAGGTCCATCAGCGTGATATCGGGCCGGTGCAGACGAAAGGCTTCGATAGCCTCGCGCCCACTGGAGGCCTCGGCGATAAGGAGCATGCCGGGCTCGTTACAAATGACAGAACCAATCCCCTCGCGCACCAGGGGGTGATCGTCAACGCAGAGAACGCGGATTTGCGATCGGGCATTTCCCTCGTCTTTCATGGTTCCCTCGTGTAGGTGGTTTTTCCCGGGGGCGGGCGCCTGGGCCAGAAAGGCCATCTTGAAAGCCGACGCCGGCCCACATTTTCAAACGCGACAGCGGCGGGCACCGTCAGCTCGAACTCGGTGCCCGCCCCGAGGCGGCTCCTGAGCCGCAGATGAGCGCCGATGCGTTCGGCGCGTTCCTGCATTCCCTGCAGACCCCAGTGTCCTTCACGGCCGGATTGTAGTACCCGAGGATCGATACCCTCTCCGTCGTCGCGAACCACCAGGCGGAGAATGGAGGGGCTATATTCGATCTCCACCTCGATACTTTTGGCTTTCGCGTGGTGAAAGGCGTTCAGCAACGCCTCGCGGCCGATGCGGTACACCTCGTCGCGAATCGTCTGGCGAAGGATACAGGGGACGTTCGGGGCAATGACGGAAAAACCAACCTTCTCATCTGCCGGAACTTCCTGGTGGACACGCAACAGAGCAATCGCCAGATCTCCGCTGGCGCTATCCTGCGTGCGCAATCCGCGCAATGCAATTCGTCCCTCTTCTGTTAACTTCCGCAACATTTGCAGCACGCGCTGAACCAGCGGCTTGGCAGCCGACTCCTCTGAGATACGATCTTCGGCCAGATCCAGTTGCATGGAAGCCATTAAGACACCCTGCAGGAGCGTATCGTGTAGATCCTGCGCAATTCTTTCACGTTCCACCATGCGCTCGTCCATCCGCATCTGCGCCAGACGCAGGACGTGCCGTAAACGCAGAAGGTAAATACCGGAAAGAAGAAGTAGGGCGATCGCTGTCGTCACCAGCAGAAACCAGGTCGTCTGGTAAAAATAAGGTTGCTGCGTGACCTTGTAGATGATGCCGGTACGGTCCCATACGCCACTACTTGCGCAGGCACGAACGTGAAAATTATGCGTCCCCGGGGGCAGATTCGAATAGACTGCCGTTCGAGAAGGTCCGGCATCCAGCCAGAACGGATCCACCCCGTCCAACCGATACTGAATGCGAACCTTTTCGGGCGAGGCCAGATCCACTGCTTCCAAAGACAACTCAAAGTGATGAGTTCCGGCAGGCAGGGTCAGCTCGTCGCCGGCAGACTGTTTCCTGTTTCCCACGGTGATTCCGCCGACAAACACCTTAGGGGGCCGCGTTGCCAGCGGCACCTGGGTGAGTTCGACCATCGCGAGGCCCTTGACCGTAGCGACCCAAAGTTTACCGTCCGGAGTCAGTGCTATGTTGGGCATGCCGTCACTGCATTGGGTCGAAGCCAGCCCATCCGACCGGTCGAAGATTTGATAATCAAGCGGTTCGTCGCGATTTTGCACGCTATGCATCAGATTGTCACGCCGTATGCGCACGATCCCGTTCTTACTTGCAAACCAGAGATCATGCTGGGGAGCCTCAATTACATCCAGAACATTCAGATCATCGTTCGCGTCGATAAGCTGATCTCCTTCGATCCGACCAATTCCGCTCAGAGATTCCGCAGCATAGAGGTTCCCGAGTGAGTCCTCGAAGAGGGAGGTTGGAAAGTGCCCGCTGGCTGCCCTGGCTCGGGGGAAGGTCTGAAAATGTCCGTCGACAAAGCGGTCGAGTCCAGTCCTTGTTGCTACCCACAAATTGCCGCCGCGATCCTGATGGATACTCAACACCTGGTTGCTCGACAGCCCGTCGGCAACGGTGTAATTCCTAAAGTGGCCGTGTTCCAGATGGCTCAGGCCCTCGGGCGTGGCAAACCACATTGTGCCGTCCTGCGCAGCCAGGATTTGAACCACAATGCGGTCCGCCAACCCCTGTTTCTTCGAGTACTGAACAAACTGCCCGTCGTGCATGCGGAACGCGCCGCCGCCGTAGGTTCCGATCCACAAATCATGGTTGTGGTCCTCGGCCAGAGCCCAAACGCAGGTGTTGAGGAGCCCATCTTTTTCGCGGTAATCTTTGAAACTATATCCGTTAAAGGACGAGAACCCACAGTTGCTGCCGATCCAAAGCTTTTTATCATGAGTCAGCAGAAGGGCCATTACATTATTGGTAGGCAGACCGTCGGCGGTGGTGTACATGCGAAACAACCGTCGTCGCAGATGGACCAAACCGGACCCGTTAGTCCCCAGCCATAACTCGCCGTCGCGGCCTACGTAGAACGCGCGCGCACCGAGGCCCGGCGCGGGAGATTCCAGCCGATCTCCATCGACGCGCAGAAGCCCCACTCGGCTGGTGACCCACATCTGACCGGTGCGGTCCTGGCGAATCCGAAAAATGCTGGCTTTGGCAAAGCTCGATGGTTCAAGCGGAGGCAGAACCCGGGCTCCGCGACGGACCAGTCCGAAGTCAGTTCCGTACCACATTGTTCCGCTGGGATCCTGGAAGACCTGGTAAATGTCTGAGTCGCGGATACCGAGACTGGCGGCCAGTCCCGGATGATGAATGACGCGATGGCCATCCCATTCCAGAAATTCATCACCGCCGATCAGCAACAGGCTGCCGTTCAGGGCTTCGCTTATGCGATAGACTCCGTCGAGCGCGATCACCTGGACGAACCGGCCGCCTTCGAACTTGTACAGACCGTGGCTGGTCCCAGCCCATATGCCGCCCCGGTGCGTCTGGGCAAGTTCGTAAACCTCGTTGCTCTCAGGCCCGATCTGATAGAAGGTCAGCAATTTTGGATTGAATCGGTCCAGAGCCATTTTGGGGATCAATACGATACCGGCATCCGTTCCGACCCACAGATCGCCGTCGCTGGACTCAAGCAGCGCACGCACCGCTCCCTGCGGCATGGATCCCGCGGTGCTCAGATCGACGCGGGTGAATTCACGTCCGTCGAAACTCGCGAGCCCTCCCCCGGTTCCCACCCACAGCAGGCCGTTCGCGGTTTGAACCACCGCGTTCACCACGTTATCAGGCAGGCCGTCGTCGACCGTAAAATCAGTGCGGATATATTGATCGGCGAGCGGGGCGGAGCCGACTGTTTGTGCAGCGCTGGTCAGCGACAGCAATGCAGCAAGATAAATCACGGCTGCCGGGGCCACGCAGAATTGTCCCGCAATGCGAACAAGACGGGATTTACGACTCTGCCGGTCGTGCGCGAGCGTCATAACTCGGTGATCCAGGAAGCAGCCTGCTTGGTTAATTCAGGGAGAATCCGCGCCGAGCCTTGTGCCGCACTGGGGTTGCTGATTCAGCATCGTCTCGGGAACTTCGACCGAATAAGAGCAACGCGGGTCCCGTCATCAGAAGCATTGCACATTGCGGCGTCTTCTGCATCGGAAAAGCGCACACTCGTCTGGCAAAGGATTGGTTGTTGAATGGATTACAGGATCAGTCCTGGGGAATTCCCACCTGCGCGGCAAGGCGCACCAGATGTGCTAACGAGTCAGCTCTCATCTTGTGCATGATGCGACCCCGGTGAATTCGGATCGTGATCTCACTGGTCCCCAGTTCATAAGCGGTCTGCTTATTGAGAAAGCCGCGCACGATATAGGGCAGGACATCCCGCTCGCGGGGAGTCAGAGTAAGGTAGTTGCCGCGAGTCTGCGCTTCGGTGCGGCGCCGCTGCTGTTCGCGGCCCGCCTGCTGTAAGGCGCTGTTGACGGCGAGCAACAGCTCGTCCTGCATTACTGGCTTCGTAAGAAAATGACAGGCGCCGGCTCGCATCGCCTGCACCGCTGCCGGAACCTCGGCGAATCCTGTAAGGAAGATCACCGGCAGTGCCGTATCGCGGCCCAGGCGTGCCTGCACATCCAGGCCGTTGACGGCTCCGAGGTTCAGATCGAGGAGTGCGCAGCAGGGCATATCCGGCTTGCGAGCAGCAAGAAATATTTCAGGATCCTCGTAGGTCCTGACCTGGTGTCCGGCAGCCAGAAACAGGTTCTGCAGAGACTCCCGAATTCGCAGATCGTCGTCCACCACAAAGACCATACCGCCGGTCTCCATCACGCGGCCCTTTCTGCCAGCGGCAGCGAAAATGTGAAAACAGTGCCGTGGTCGCGGCGACGTCGGGCCCACAGCCTTCCTTTGTGGGCTTCGATGATCGCTCGGCAGATGCGCAGGCCCATCCCCATCCCCATTTCTTTGGTAGTCACGCCCGCGTCGAAAACGGCCTCACAGTCGGTGATGCCGTGACCGCGATCGGCGATCTCAGTCAACACCATCCTTTTCTCTTTAGAAACTCTGACGCTCAGTTCGCGCGGCCATTCCGCGTTCTCCTGCATCGACTCGACGGCATTTGCGATCAGATTGGTCAGAACCTGGCGCAGCTGAAGGTTGTCACCGGCCACCGGGGGCACCTTCGCGTCCATAGACACATGGGTGTGAACCGCATGCCGGCTGATCTGTGGAGTCAGGCGCAGAAGCACGTCCCTGACCACCGACGGAAGATCAACCTGTTCCGGGTCCAGGCTCTGCCTCTTAAAAAGGGCTCGAAGTCCACGAATCGTCCGCGATGCATCCTGACCGTCGTGCTGAATCTGCTGGAGGATTGTTCTTAGCACCGCCAGGTTCGCTCGGTCGGTCGAGAGGTGGAGCAGGGCCGCGTCCGCATTGGTAACCATAGCTGTCAGCGGCTGCACGATTTCATGAACGATGGCCGCTGCCATATCCGCAGCCACGCAGCAGCGCCGCGCCGCTGTGAGTTCCGTCTGCAGTGCTTCGAGCAAAGACGCATCCATAGTGGGGTGCAGGCAGGTTGCGAGCGAGCCCGGAAACAAAGCTTGTGCATCCCCGGAGCTCTTGTGCCAATCATCTGGCAATTGATTCATTGCGCCTCTCCGAATGGACTATCCAGCCCAGGGGTCCACTATTGCTGATTACGCGACCGAATGCAGCACAGACTTTAGGCAATTTTCGATGCCCCATCCGGGGGGGATACTGCATCGACGGTCCGTTGCCTGTGGGGTTCGTTGAATCGGACTATGCTAACGCGCAGTTACGAGGAGCCGGCGATGGCAGGGCGCCAGTACTCAAGCTGGACAGTGCAGCCGTCGAGATGCTGCAGGAGACGTGCGTCGGTCTGGACGATCAGAAGTCGCCCAGTGCAGAGAGGCGCCGAAATACCGGTGTTAGTCCGCTGTATGAACCACGATCTCGAGGGCCGCGAGCCTTCGACCACGGCGGCGACCCCGGTCAGTATTTTGGCAATTGCGAACGATCCCATCCTCCACCAACAGCCTTGACCAGCAGGACGCTGGCATCCATACGCCGCCGTTCGATGTCGATATCATTGCGCTGGTCGGCCAGAAGCACGGTTTGCGCAGTGATCACCTGCAGATAGTTGTCCACGCCTCCAACATACCGATTCGTGAACAGCTGCAGCGTGTCTGCGGCGGAAGCGGTAGCCTCCTGTTGTTCTCCGGCTTCGGTTTCGAGAATGCGCAGAGAACTCAGGTTGTCTTCGACTTCCTGAAAGGCGTTCAGCGCGGTTTGCCGATAGGCTGCGACGGTTCCGTCGTAGTTCGCGCGGGCTGCATCGGAGACGGCATGCCGGCGACCGGCGTCAAACAGAGTCTCCGACAATTCCGGTCCCACGGCCCAGAAACGGCTTGGCCAGTTCAGCCAGTTGGTCACCGTCGTTCCCTGAAAACCGCCGGTGGCCGCGATGGTGAGTGTGGGGAAATAGGCCGCAAGGGCGATGCCGATCTGGTCGTTGGCCTCGGCCATGCGTCGCTCGCCGGCTGCGATGTCCGGGCGGCGCTCCAGCAAACCAGAAGGGAGTCCGACCGGGATCACCGGCAGATTCAACCTGAGCTGCGGCGACGGCGCCAGAGTGAACTGAGCGGGCGGCTTTCCAATCAGGGTGGCGATGGCATGTTCGAATTCGGCCCGGGCTACTGTGATGTCGGTATCCTGAACCCTCGCCTGATCCAGCTGGGTTTGTGCCTGGGCCACGTCCGATTTCGGCGAGGCTCCTCCTTCATAGCGATTCCGCGTCAGCCGGAGGGCGGCCGTGTAGTCCTTTACCGTGTCGTCGAGTAATTGTTTCTGCGCGTCGGCGCTGCATAACTCGATGTAGTCGATCGCCAGTTCGGCGTGCAGGCTCAGCCGGGCCGTTTCCAGATCGGCGCCTGTGGCCTGGGTCTCCTCGCGCGATGCATTCACGGTGCGACGCACGCGTCCCCACAAATCGACCTCATAAGACAAGTCGAGGGGCAGGGTGTAATTACCGGTGCCATTGTTCGCCTGCGCAGCCGGAAAATAAGGCTCGTTGGCCGAGAGTCGCTCGTTGGCGACGCTGGGCGATGCGGAGATGGTTGGGAACAAGCCTGACCGGTTGAAGCGAATCATAGCGCGCGATTCGCTGAGCCGCGCCTCGGCTACCCTGAGATCCTGGTTAGCAGACGTCACCTGGTCCTCGAGGCTATTGAGTTTCGGGTCGCCAAAGATCCGCCACCAGTCTGCGCGCATCGTCTGGTCTCGTGGCTGCGCGGTTTTCCAGCCGTCACTCTGCCGCATCGAGACGGGTCCCTGCTCTTTGAACGCCGGCGCCGTCGGCGTGGAAGGCCTTGAGTACCTGGGACCAACCATGCAGCCGGAGAGCGACAGCACCGCCCAGCTCAACAGAAGCGAACGCCACCGTATCCTCATTGGGAGCCCGCACTGTTCGATTCGCTGACATGAACCGCTGTTCCGCTGGTCAAAGAGTCCGAGGGATTGACGATCACATCGTCCCCCGGGCTGAGGCCGGCGATCACCTCAACCGTCGATCCGTAATCGCGTCCAATGGTGATCGGAACCAGCTGCGCCTGATGGTTGCGTACAACGCCTACCCGCAGCCCTTCCGATCGAAAGAGCAGAGTATTGGCGGGAACGATGAGTGACTCCGCCCGGGCCGACTCTTTGCCGGGTAGAGTCAGATGAACAAAGGCATACGCGCCGGTCTTGATGCGATCGCCCGGGTTGTCTACGTCGACCTCGACATCCAGCGTGCGCGAAGCGAGATCGATCGCATCGGAGTTGCGCACGAGGACGCCCTGAAATATCTCCCCGGGGAATTCATCCAGGGTCAAAGTTGCTTTCGCTCCGTCCTGTGCGGCCCTGAGATCGACTTCCGGCAGGGCAACATAGACACGCAGCCTGTTCACCGCCGCCATATGAAACAGCTCCCGAGGCGCGCCGCCCGCCCCGGCGTTGATCAGCGCGCCGATATCCGTATTTCTCGCTATGATCACGCCCGAGAACGGCGCGTAGACCTTCTCGAACGACTGCAGCTGCTCCAGCCGGTGCACGTTCGCCAGCATCGAGTCGACGGTTGCCTGGCGCGCATTCAGATTGCCGACCGCCTGATCGGTTTCCTGCCTGGAAACGCTGTTGGTCTTCAGCAGATTCTGCCAGCGGGTCGCGGTGATGGCGGCCAGCTGCTCGTTCGCCTGCGCGGTCTTAAGATCCGCGCGACCCTGATCCAGCTGCTGATCTACCTCCGGCGTATCGATTTCGGCCAGGAGCTGGCCCTTCTCAACATGCGCTCCAATGTCGAAATACCAGCGCTTCAGATAGCCGCTGGTTCGAGCATATATGGGGGTATCGCTGAACGCCTGCGTGTAGCCCGGCAGAACGATCTCCTGGGCCTTTGCGCGGGGCATCGGATGCACAACACTAACCGCCATAATTGCCGCGCGCTCGGTAGCGATACCCAGCCGCGTTTGCGCGGCGGCGCGCTGATGGATGCCTGAGTAGATCGCGACTCCCAGCACGACCGCGACCATAACCGCGACGATCGATAACCAAGTCGATCGCTGCGCGTCGGGAGCGGGAGGGGGGGCAGGCTGCGCCTCATCGGGCTGACTCTGGCTCGGATTGATATCGATGGTGCCCAAGTGTCTCTCCTGTTCAGATCAGGCGGTCACGCCGCAGAAACGGATTGGTCGCGGGTTTGGCTCTGCTCCGCGTCGGCTGACGCGAGCCGGCCATGCAGCATCGCAAAAACGGAAGGAACAAATACCAGCGTAGCCATGGTGGCGCACAGCAGCCCGCCGATCACGGCGCGGCCCAGGGGCGCATTTTGCTCGCCGCCGTCGCCCAGGCCCAGCGCCATCGGGATCATTCCGAGAATCATCGCCAGCGCGGTCATGATCACCGGCCGGAAACGTGTCGCGCCCGATTCCAGGGCCGCTGTCATCGCGTCGCCGTGGTGCAGCAGGCGCTCCCTGGCAAAGGACACCACCAGAATGCTGTTAGCCGTAGCTACGCCCATGCACATGATGGCCCCCATCAGTGCGGGCACGCTCAGTGTGGTGTGGGTGAAGAACAGAAACAGGACAATTCCGGCCAGCGCCGCCGGCAGCGCCGTGATGATAATGAAGGGATCCAGCCACGACTGAAAGTTCACAACGATGAGCAGGTATACAAGAACGATGGCAAAAGTAAGTCCTCCAAGCAGCTCGATATACGAGTTACGCATGGTGCCGTACTGGCCGCGCACGGAAACGAAGCTTCCACGGGGCAGCAATTTGCGATTTGCATCGACGATCCGCGTCACGTCCCGGCCCGCTCCACCCAGATCGCGATCCTGCACCGCACCGTAGAGGTCTACAACGCGGCGGATGTTGTAGTGGTTGATCGAGACCGGTTCGCTCGTCCGCTGAATGCTGCTCACATCGGCCAGGATGCCGTTTCCTCCGGGGCCGGCGCCGCTGAGGGGAATGTTCGCGAGGTCCTGGGCGGATTGAATGTCGTACTGAGGCGTTTGCGTGACAAGGTTGTAGGAGACGCCATTCTTTGGATCCAGGTAGAACATCGGCGTCACCTGAAAACTGCCGCTCAGCGAGATCAGCATGCTGTTTGCCACATCGCGCTCCGTATATCCGGCCTGCAACGCCCGAGTGCGATCGACGTTGATGTGTAGCTTCGGGTAATCGGATTGCTGCTGGATGCGCAGGTCCGTGATGCCGCGGACGTGTCGCATCTCGCTCAGCATCTTCTCGGCTACTCGCTGATTGTCGATAATGTCCGTGCCGTCGATCTGGACATCGATGGGAGCCGGCAGACCGAAGTTGAGCGTCTGCGTCACGATATCCGCCGGCAGGAAATAAAACGTCACGCCGGGAAACTCACCGGGCAGCTGGGCGCGCAGCTCACGCACGTAGTCCGCCGTAAGATGATGCTTCGCCTTCAGCGAAACCAGAATGTCGGCGTCCGCCGCGCCGGTAACTCCGGAGCTGTTATAGATGTAGTTCAGGGAGCTGTAAGGCAGCCCGATATTGTCCAGGATGTTATCCATCTCGCTGGACGGTATCGTCGCGCGGATGCTGTTCTCCACTTCATCAGCAAGCCGCGCCGTCTCTTCGATGCGGGTTCCGGTCTTGGCCCTTACGTGCAGCGTGAACTGGCCGCTGTCGGTGGCGGGAAAGAAATCCTGCCCGAGAAAGGGAATGAGCGCAAACGCCAGCAGGCAGACGACCAGAAATCCGGGAATGAAGTACGCGCGGCGCGCGATCAGGCGCGCGAGGAGCGTCGAATATGAGGAGCGCACCCCCCCGAAGGTCCTCTCGAATCCTGACTGGAAGCGTCCGAACACGTTCCGTGGGGCCGATCGTGCGGGCCCGTGGGCCCGAAGCAGATACATGGCAAGCGTCGGCACGAGCGTTCGCGAGAAGATATAGGAGGCGAGCATCGCAAAGATGACCGCCTCGGCCAGCGGCACAAACAGGAATCGCGCCACGCCGCTCAGGAAGAACATAGGAAGAAAGACGATGCAGATACACAGCGTGGAGACGAACGCGGGGATGGCGATCTGCGCCGCGCCCTGCAGGATCCCTTCATGCAGATCCGCGCCTTCTTCCAGGTGCCGCTCGATATTCTCGATAGTGACGGTGGCGTCGTCGACCAGGATTCCCACTGCCAGCGCGAGCCCGCCCAGCGTCATAATGTTGATCGTCTGATGCAGGAAGCTCAGAATGATCACCGAAGTCAGGATCGACAACGGGATCGACACGGCAATGATCAGAGTGCTGCGCCAGCTGCCGAGGAAGATCAGAATCATCAGCCCGGTCAACCCGGCCGCGATTACCGCCTCGCGAATGACCCCATTGATGGAGCCTTGCACGAAGATCGACTGGTCGGACAGCGGCTGGATTTTCAGCTCCGGCGGCAGCGTCTGTTCCACGCGCGGCAACAGCTGCCGAATCCCCTTCACTACGTCGATGGTCGAGGCGTCGCCGGCCTTGAGGACGCTGACCAGGGCGCCGCGTTTCCCGTCCTGGCGGACAATGTTCGTCTGCGGCGCGAAGCCATCGCTGACCGTAGCCACATCGCGCAGTTCAATAATCGCGTTCCCCACCTGCCGGATGGGGAGATCGTTGAACGCCTGCACCGTCCGCAGATCGGAGTTCAGATCGACGTCGTACTCAAACTGCCCGATCTTGGCCGTGCCCCCGGGCAGAATCAGATTCTGATTACCCAGCGCCGTCAACACGTCGTTCGGCGAAAGTCCCTTCGCCTGCATCAGCCGGGGATTCAGGTTCACCATCACCTGGCGCTGCTTGCCACCATAAGGAAACGGGACCGAAGCTCCGGGCACGGTGACCAGCTGCGTGCGCAGGAAGTTCAGCGCAATGTCGTTCAGCTGTGGCTCAGTCAGCCCTTTTCCCGAAAGGCCGAGCTGCAGAATCGGCACCGTCGATGCGTTGTAGTCGATAATCAGCGGCGGCAGCGACCCCGCCGGCAGCTGACGCAGGATGGTCTGCGAGACCGCTGTCACCTGAGCATTGGCGCGGTCGATGCTGGCTCCGGGCTGCATGTAGATCTTCACCACGGCCGTTCCGTTGAGCGTAGTGGACTCGATATGCTCGATGTTGTCGACAGTTGTCGTCAGTACCCGCTCAAACACGGTCGTGACGCGCCCCTCCATCTCCTCAGGGTTGAGCCCGGCGTATGTCCAGGACACCGCGACCACCGGAATGTCGATCGCCGGCAAAATGTCGGTGGGCGTCCGCAGAATCACGACCGGGCTGAGGATCATGATGATCAGCGCGAGGACAATAAACGTATAAGGCCGCGTGAGCGCGATCCTGACGATCCACATTGAGTTTCTCCCCGATTGTCGTCCCGGGCGCCGGCGTTATCGCTTGAGGCCGTATTCCTATACGGACCGTACAGGAATGACTGAAGGTTCGATTCGGCTGCCGACGCGAAGTTTCAAAATCCTGCGCGGCCACGCGAATCGTTCCGGCCACGGCAAATCGAATATGCTGTTAGGCGGGATACGTATCGAATTGACAGCAAATCGGTTTTCGCGAAACCGGCAGGGGGCGTCTCGGGGCGAAGCGACCCGGAGACCGGCGGCCGGTCACGACATCATGAAGCCGGACCGGAGGCAATCCGAGGGATCGGAACCCTCCCGGGACAGGCATCGCGGACGGCAACGGAGCGGAGAATCGGAAGAGGCCATTCTGTGCGCCGTTATTGAATTGCTCAAAGACAAGGCGCTTCGTGACATCTCCATTGAAGAGATCGCCCGAAAGGCCGGAGTCGGCAAAGCGACGATTTATAAGTGGTGGCCGAGCAAGGCCTACGTGGCTCTCGACGCGTTTTCCCGAAAGCTCGCACAGATGGTGACCATCCGCGACACCGGATCGGCTGAGCGGGACTTCAAAGAGCAACTCCGCGCTTTATTTGCGTTCTTCGAAACCCCGGCGGGAAAAGTCCTCCGCCATTTTCTGGCGGAAGGTCAGATCGACGAGGAATTCGCCTCTTTGTTTCGCGATTGTTTCATAAAGCCCAGGAGAGAATTGATCGGCGTGATCTTCGATCGTGCTGTGGAGCGGGGGCAGATCAGGCGTGGTCTGGATCGGGAGATCGTTCTGGATATGATTTATGGCCCCGGCTTCTACCGCATGTTGATTCGCCACGCTCCCCTGGACGGGGACGCTGTCGATACCATGGTTTCGGCGCTGTTTCACGGATTGAAAGGCAGAGGCCCGCAATCCAATCGAGCTCGATCCCGGCCCCATTGATCAGATTTTCCCTGAGGCTCCACAGAGATTGCTGACACACGCCCGCAGAGAGCGCCGCTAAGAGCGCGTAGCCTCAAACAGGAACCAGCTCCGGCGCTGTGTCTGATCGATCCAGTTCTCCAGCAGGCTGGCGGTCGCCACGTCTCCAGTGTCGTCGCACAGCACATGCACAGCCCGCATCCTCAGGACAAGACTCTTCTCATCTTCGCGTAATTCGCTGAGCATATCGGCAGCGGTTACGTAATCCGCGTCGTTGTCGGCGATACGCTGCAGGCGCGCGATGTGGCCGATGGAGCGCAGTGTGGTGCCCCCGAGCTTACGGACCCGCTCCGCAATGGCATCGGTCATGGCGAAAATCTGGTCTCCGTGGTCGTCAAGGAGCAGGTGATAATCACGGAAGTGCCGGCCGCTCATATGCCAGTGGAAGTTCTTGGTCTTGAGATAGAGCGCGAATACATCAGCGAGAAGAGCATTCAGAGCGCCACTGATGTCTTCCGCTGCCGCTGGATCAATGTCGGAGGGAGTAGTAAGGGGAGCTTTCTCGCGGACGATCAGCTCGCTTCTGATAACCATCGCGGTTTTCCTTTCAACGTCAGTTTGAGTGAGAGTCACGCGGGCTGCGTTCCGCTACGGCAACGCCCCGGGGCAAGTGCAGGAATGAAGTTCACGTATTCTGCACTCGTGGCTACGCCCTTTCGTTCTCCGTTGCCCGCGCCATCGCCGAATCGATCCCTGATTCCTATGGCTGCTGATTGCACGCTCATTGCCAAATCCGTTCCGAGTCGTAATCGTCATCTTCCCGTTTCCCGGACATGCTCTCCATGATTGTGCAAAGAGGTCTCCTCGACGTCGCCCTGCCGATTCGTCCTTCCGCTAATCTCCCCCGGCGTGCCAGTTCCAAAGCTCACCGCATTGACCCGCCGTCGGCATCGATTGTCGATCGGTCGACACGCCGATGCGCATTCACGATGGATCCCCTGGTAACAACACGCGGCAGGATCTGATCTGGATCGGCCTGTCGCAGCCAGTCATTTTTGGATATGCGATTGCTGCTGGATGCGTGGGCGTCGAGCCCAGAGCCGCCTGACCTGTTAAGCGGGCCACGCGCAGAAAGGGCCTATGAACGCCAGGCATGGCAGAAACTCTGATACGGAGCAGCAAGGTAAGCGATACACGGTAGGTACTTACCTCGCGGCCCGGCTCTCTCAAATCGGCTTGAAGCATCATTTCGCGGTAGCGGGCGATTTTAATCTGGTTTTGCTGGATGAACTGCTGACCAACCAGAAGCTCGAACAGGTCTATTGCTGTAACGAGCTGAATTGCGGATTTAGCGCGGAGGGCTATGCCCGGGCCTGCGGGGCGGCGGCCGCGGTCGTGACCTTCAGCGTGGGCGGGCTTTCGGCGATCAACGCGATCGCCGGCGCCTATGCAGAGAATCTTTCCGTCATTTTGATCTCGGGCGCACCCAACACTAACGATCGTGCGACAGAACACCTGATCCATCACACGATGGCGACCCACGATTTCACCTACCAACTGGAGATGGCACGGAAGGTCACATGCTGCGCGGTTGCAGTTACTTCTCCGAAAGATGCACCTTATCAGATCGACGCGGCGATCCGATCCGCGCTTCGGGAGAAGAAACCGGCCTATATCGAGATTGCGTGTAACATTGCGGATGCACCCTGCGCCGCCCCTGGACCCGTGAGCGCAATTCTCTACCAGGAGCCGAGCGACCCTGAGACCCTGGAAACGGCGGTCGCCGCGGCAATCCGGTTTTTGAACAGTAAGAAGAAGCCTGTACTTCTGATCGGCAGCAAGGTGCGGGCGGCCGGCGCGGAGAAACAGGCAATTGCGCTGGCAGAAGCGCTTGGCTGTGCGGTGACCGTGATGGCTGCCGCCAAAGGATTTTTCCCGGAGAGCCATCCGCAGTTCGCCGGTATCTACTGGGGGGAAGTAAGCTCGCCCGGCGCCCGGGAGATGGTTGACTGGGCTGACGGTATTCTCTGCGTGGGCGCCGTCTTCAACGACTATTCCACCGTTGGCTGGACGGCCATGCCCAGCGGACCGAATGTCCTGCTCGCGGACCCGGATCGTGTCCAGCATCAGGACCACGCCTTCGCTCGTGTGCGGTTGGCGGACTTTCTCGCCGGCGTGGCTCGCAGGGTGGAGAAGCGCGATGCCAGCCTGATTGAATACGGGCGCATTCGCAGCGCACCAGAAACCAGCCGCGCTGCCCAACCGGAAGCGAAGCTGACGCGAGTGGAGATTGTCCGACAGGTTCAGACTTTGGTGGATGCGACGAGCACGATCATTGCGGAGACCGGCGATTCATGGTTCAACGGCATGAAGCTGACGCTTCCCGACGGGGCCGGTTTTGAAATCGAGATGCAGTGGGGCTCAATCGGGTGGTCGGTGCCCGCGACGTTTGGCTATGCGGTGGGTGCGCCCCAACGCCGTGTGATCGCCATGATCGGCGATGGATCGTTCCAGCTAACGGCACAGGAAGTATCCCAGATGATCCGGCGGAAGCTGCCAGTGATCATCTTCCTCATCAACAATCACGGCTATACGATTGAGGTCGAAATCCATGATGGTCCGTACAACAACATTAAGAACTGGGACTATGCCGGCCTGATCGGCATCTTCAACGCTGAGGACGGACAAGGCCGCGGGATCCGCGCAACCAATGCCGGAGAGCTGGCCCGGGCCGTTGCTACAGCCAGGGCGAATCACGACGGCCCGACGCTGATCGAGTGCGTGATCAGCCGCGATGACTGTTCGCCGGATCTTATCTCCTGGGGACGTCGGGTCGCAGCCGCGAATGCGCGTCCTCCGCGTCCGCAGTGATGCGAACTTGAGGCCACAGGGAACGTAACGAAGGTGGCGCGTAGCTCTTTGCCTGAGGACAAGCCGTCGGATCGGGAGGCAGAGTGGCCCGCGGGAGAATACCCGGCTTGGGCAGGCGATCGACTAGCCTGGGACGGCGTCGACCTGGAACTCCAGCTGGAAACTTGTGAAATCCAGCAGGCGTCCCCCCTTCGTACGATCTTCCGAAATAAAATAAAAGTGATAGCCAGGCACATTCAGCGCAGCAGCATGATCGGGCGACCAGAAGCCCACAACGGTTCCGCAGAGGTCCTGGAAATGACACGCGCCCTGACGGCTCGCCGCTCCCGGCGGCGGTGGATGCCCCGGAATGGATCGCATCGCTCCCGTGCGTACTGCGGTGAAAAGGCCATCGACGCGAAAGGCATAGAAGAGATTGGTCGATTGACGATGGCCGTCGCAAATGATCTGCAGATCGCGAAGTGAGCAGGAATTAGTGATAGAGGTGGTCTTTTCCGGACGGAAGGGCAGGACAGCGGCAAAAGGAATGAGAAAGTCGTTTTCAACGGGCTGCGCGGTACCGTCGCTGCGGACCCGATAAGCCGCGCCATCGAGGACGATAACTTCACCTCCAGGCTCCGGGAACGTCCCAAGGCCAAAGTCTCCGTGGCGCAGAAGTTCGTGGATAGACACCGCACCCTGACCGGTACCGGCCATCGGGACGCCTGAGGCGGATACTTGAAACAGAGTGTGACCGGGCGGACGCAGATATGCAGAAAGGGCATTTGCGACGAGCTCATTCAGAGTCAGGCGGTGGCGATTGAGAACGCGATATAACTCTATTGCCAGAGCATCCGGGATCGTGCATTCGATGGTCTTCATCATCCCCCCGGCCCGGCATGTGGCGCTTTTCTCACCATAAGCAAGCCACTCTCCTGGTTCTCCGCAGCCCCCGATAGCCCACAGCCCTTCGCCCGGCGGACCCTAACGCTGCGCGGGCAGACGCAGGATGAACACGATCCCACCAAAGTAGATAATCATGAAGATCGCCATAACGGCGAGCAGGAATCCGAGATGCCGCTCGATCATTGACTCACGTTGAGTCGAATCGACCCGATGTTCGGCTTCCGCCCTCGCATCGGGTACAAACGTCGTGAAAAGATTCCGGGCATCCGCGCAAGGATGTTCTGCGTCAGATGCCAAATCGTGCTCGAAAGCCTTGAGATCCATGACTTATCCCTTTCAATTTTCCGGTGACAGGCGTCTGCTGTTCCGGGGTGCGGTCGCCGCACCCAACTGCCGCTGGAATGACTTACGAAGCAGGAGCATCCCTCGATAGAGTTGCGATTTGGCAGCTGTATTCGAGATACCAATAAGGAGTGCGATTTCCGTGATGGTCAGTTCCTGATAGTAGCGGAGATGAATGATCTTCTGAATGCCCTGCGGCATTGCGGTGAGATGTCTGGAGAGAATCTGGCACAGTTGGCTGCTGAGACACTGTTCCTCTGGAGTAAGGCGGGGGTCGGATGGTTCCCAGGATGCGTTGTAATCAGAACTTCCTCGAGGCTCCTCGAGAGGAATCTCCCGTGCACGGCGGCGACGCATCGTCATTCGTGCCTCATTGAGGGTGATTGTGGTCAGCCAGGTATAGAACTGCGACTCGCCTCTGAATTCCGGCAGGTGGACGAAAGCCTTCATGAACGCCTTCTGCAGCACATCTCTCGCGTCCTCCGGGTTGCCGGTGAGCCTTTTTGCAGTGCGAAAGATTCTGTTCTGGTAGAGATTCATCAGGTGATCGAAGGCAGCTCTCGACCCTCCTTGCGCCTGAGAAATCAGGTCCCGCTCTTCCTCGCGCGAGGACTTCTCCATCCGGCCCTCGTTATTCGGTCGTATTGTACGAATTGCCATTCGTCTCGACATCTTTCGCTCTCGGCTTGTCGTAGATTTTTACCAATCGCGCTGGATTGACAGCTCGGTATGGTGAGCACCATCTTGGCCGTCTTGTGCTGGCAGGTCCGGTCACTCTGGTGCAAGCCCCACCGGCCACCCTCGTGGCTGGCCTCCTCGCCATGGCGGTCCTTCCGGCACCGGAATATGAAGGAACCGGGCAGCTCTGTTCGACGCGTGGCGCTCGTGCTTCATACAGGCAGCCTCCACGGTCACTGCCTGCAACCAGAGGTCCACACCTAAGTGCAACAGTTCGGCACTTGTCTGCACAAAGCTCCAGCGCGCCCGGCCAGTCTGACGAAGCGTCGTCATCGGGTGTCGATCCGCCGCGAGCAGTCCCGACGATCCGCGCCGGCAACCAGCTCTTCAGGCTCGAGGAGTTCGTCTCGCTTCATGGTGCAATGCAGGTTGTTCTCACGCCCGACCGTCTCTTCCTGTCCTGGTCCTCGAAGTGCTCCACACAGACCTGAAGCACTGGCTTTTCAGGAGCCAGGAGCCCGACAGGAGAAACACACTATGACCGCTGAGAAGACGCCATCACCCCTGGTGCCACCGTTCACCCGTGAAACAGCCATAGCAAAGGTTCGTAAGGCCGAGGACAGCTGGAATACGCGCGACCCTCAGAAGGCTGCGCTCGGATATACGGTCGATTGCCACTGGCGCAATCGGGCTGAGTTCCCAACCGGGAGACAACAGATCATCGAGTTCCTGAGTCGCAAATGGAGCCAGGAGCTTGATTATCGGTTGATCAAAGAATTGTGGGCGTTCACCGATAACCGAATCGCAGTTCGCTTCGCCTATGAGTTTCAAAACGGTTCCGGTCAGTGGTACCGCGCCTACGGCAATGAAAACTGGGACTTCAACGCGGAGGGAATCAATCAATTCCGATATGCATCGATCAACGACATGCGGATCACGCCGGAAGAACGGCTGTTCCACTGGCCGCTGGGACGGCGCCCCGATGATCACCCCGGGTTGAGCGCCCTGGGGCTTTGAGCGGCAACATCGAGCGGTCCCGGACAGTCCCTGCGGAAGCGGCGAATCCAAGCGTCAGAACGATTTGGAGACAAAGCGGTATTGGCAGGTTCGGCGGCACTGCAGCGATCGGGCAAGCCGCCGCGCCGATACTCTTACAGGAAACAGTGAAGGTTCACATCGCCGCCCGGGTCCGAAGCGGAAACGCCTGAGGGGTTACGCGCAGAGCGATTCGGGCCGGGCGCGTGTTCCGTTAGTGGGATGGGCTGGCCTGCACGCGCCCTCGGAACATGCGGTAGACAAACAGAAAGTACGCGACGGCCATGGCGATTCCAAATCCCCACCAGACGAGCCCCACAGTAAGTCCATAGGGCGCGGCCTGCGCGTTCGCGATGGTGATGTCCTGCGCGGCATTGAGTGTCGAGGGCATGAGCACCGGATCGAGGCCAAAGGCGGCTCCCAGCAGCATGGCCGCCAGATAGGCTGTACTGGCAGCGAAGATCATCGCATCGTTTCCCCGGCGCATGAACAGCCGCATCAGGATCAACGCGGCAGTAACTCCCGCGGGAAAGACAAAGCCGATGGGATGGCGCAGATAGTTCGCGACCGACTCGGGACGGATCCAGATCGTCGCCAGGAGACTCGCCGCTGTCAGCCCGGCGAGCGGTCCGGACAGTCGCTGCGCAACCCTGCGCACGCGCTGCCGCAGCAAGCCATCCGTTTTCATGAGAAGGTAGAGAGCTCCGTGCTCGGCGAGAGCCACCAGGGCCAGCAGTCCCCCAAGAACCGTGTACCAATCCAGAATCCCGGGGTGAGCGCCGGTGCGGAAGTTCGTCCAGAGGGGCAGAAAGAAGGAGAGATCGGGACCGATGGGGACGCCTCGGATCACATTGGCCAGGGCGACGCCGAGAAAAAAGGCCAGCAACCCGCTGCCGATGAAAAACAACCCGTCAAAGAAATCCTGCCACAGGTCGCTTTCGAAATGCTCGCGAAGCTCAATGCCAATCCCACGCAGGATCAGCAGCCAGAGAACGATCATCAGGGGGAGATAGAAACCGCTGAAGGCCGCGGCATAGAGCAGCGGGAAGGCAAAATACAGAGTCCCGCCAGCGGCAATCAGCCAGACCTCGTTGCCATCCCACACCGGTCCAATCGTTCGCAGCAGCGTGTTCCGCTCCGGTCGAGAGCGGCCCACGATGAAATGAAGGGCGCCAACGCCGAGATCGAATCCGTCAAGAACCACGTAAACGGTGAGCATGAGCGCCACCAGCCAGAACCAGATGGTTGCCATCCCTGTGTCCTCCGTTGTCATGAAGCTGCGACGGGCGCGCCGGTGCTCCCTATGCACGGTTGCTCGTTCTCGGGGCCGGCCGAGATGACATTCCAGACCAGCAGGAGGAACAGGATTGAGAGCACCGCATACATTCCCATAAAGCCGAGCAGCGTGAAAAGGACATTTCCCGTTGAGATATGCGGCGAATATCCGGCGGCGGTGCGCAGTAAGCCATACACGATCCAGGGTTGCCGGCCTGTTTCCGCCGTAACCCATCCCGCAATGTTGGCGATATAGGGTAACGGAACGCTGAGCATCAACGGCCAGAGCAGCCATCGCGTGACGAACAGCCTGCCCCGCCAGAGGAAGACCGCCGCAGCCAACATGATGGCGACGAACCAGGTTCCCAGGCCAACCATGATGTGATACGCGTAGTACACGATAGAAATGTTAGTTGGCCACTGGTCGCGCGAATATGCATCGAGGCCCTGGACCGTCGCGCGCGGCGTGCCGTAGGCCAGGAAGCTCAGCAGATCGTTGATCGCCACGGGATTGTCGATGCGTTGCTGCTGGACGTCAGGCTGTCCGACCAAAACGATGGGCGCACCCTTCTCGGTTTGGAAGAGACCTTCCATCGCCGCCGTCGTCACGGGCTGGTGGCGCGCCATGTACTTGCCGTGCAGGTCCCCGGTGGGAAAGACCTGGAGAATCGAGGCGATCGTTCCCACCGTGACCCCCACGCGCAGAAAGATCTGCGCATACTCCTGATGACGGCGAAGCAGCATGTACAGCGCCCCCACACCACTCACGACAAACGAGGCTGTCACGACGGCGCCACACATGGTGTGCGCATACTGGATGAGAGCCCATGGGTTACCGAGCAGTTGCAAGAAACTGCTCACATCGAATGACCCTCCCGGGCCCATGCGAAAGCCCACCGGGTGCTGCATCCAGGCGTCAGTCACAATGATGAAGTAGCCGGAGAGCCAGGAGCCAGCCATGACGGCCACAGCCGTGCCCCAGTGCGCCCAGCGCGACAGCCGCCGCTCGCGAAAGAGAAAGAGCCCCAGGAACGCGGATTCCAGAAAGAAGGAGAAGGCACCCTCCATAGCGAGCGGCTGTCCAATCACGCTGCCGGTCAGGCGCGAGAACTCCGACCAGTTAGTCCCGAACTGGAATTCCATGGGTATGCCGGTTACCACCCCCATAACAAAGTTGATTCCGAAGATGCGTGCCCAGAAGCGGGCTGCATCGTCGTAGCGGCTGTCATCGCGGCGCAGGCCCAGGCTCTTCAGCACGACAATGAGAAGCGCCAGCCCCATCGTGAGCTGAGGGTATAAATAGTGATAACTGATTGTAAAAGCGAAGTGCAGACGATCGAATAATTCGCGATTGGTCACATCTAACTCCTCCGGGACGGAGGACGATCGAGCCGTCCGCGGCAGCCCCTGTCACCGGTCCGGCTATTGTTGCCTCCCGGGCGGAAGACCGGCTGAATCCACACGGTGTTCCGCCTGGAGCCCGCGAAGCATACGCTCTGCCGGAGCCGTCGCACTACTTCGGGTGGCCTTCAATCCGGAAGTCGCCCGGTCACCCGCGATTAATCGATACGATTCATTTCGCTTTCGCGATAACGCCACCGCTGAAGCGCAAAGGCAGCACCGCCGCTACCGAACGTCGCGCGTGCGTATTCGGCTAAGTCGCTCTGCCCTTAAACTGCCGGCGGAACATACGGGAAGCTCTTCGATGGTTTCGAGGTGACCGATCCCTTGCCGATCCCAAGGCGGATTGGAGTGTTCGCTGCGATGGAGAACATGACGTCGGGTGCGTTGTCCGTCAGCGAGCGACCATTCCATTCGGTGAAGCCGTACAGTGCCGGCGTACCGACCTTGTAACGCAGAATGTTGGGGAATATGCGGTCCGTGAACTTCTCTGCATAGCTCTGCGGATCATCGGCCGTTCCATATGCCGCAACTACGCTTGCGACAGACCGGGTGACCGCCGCTCCGTAGGTTGCGCGATCCTCCGCCGGATGTCCGGCGTTGAGACGATTGCCGAGGTCCTCGTTGTACTGCGCAAAGAGGGGATGGATCATTTGATGACCGACGCGGTTGATCGAGCGCCATCCCCCGGCATCTGTGGCGAGCGAGGCCACGGCCCATGCGCCGATCTGACGATTGTCGCCCTGGCCCGCGAGCAGCTCGCTGTCGGGTAGTTCCAGCACAATCGCATACAGCGTACCTCCGGCGAAGAGGTTCGTGGCCTTCCCGGCATCCCAGTCTCCCAGATTCACAACGGTGCCGTCCTGGAAAGCGTGGCCCACGGCGTGAAGTACGGTTGGCTCGATCCAGAAAGGGTCGCCCGCTTTGCCCGCCCAGCAGCGCACGCCGGATAGGCCGGTTACGGTTTGATCCGTGGTTCCCCGTGCGAGCACCGTCCCTGCCGCATGCGGGTCGGTGGCTTCCGGCCCGCGGATGGAGCGCAGCGTGTAGCGCTGGTTCCCCTGTGCATCGCGTTCATCGAAGGTGAAACGGTAGGTGACTTCTTCGACCGCATCGCCATTGAAATCGACCTTGAATTCGTACATGCCTTCCGGATGGTAGCCGGGAATTTTTGGCTGGGCGATGGAATGGCAGACGTCGATCACGAATACCGTGCCGGTCTGGCCGCGGAATACGTAGAGGTCGGTGATGTCAAGACGAACGTCCTGGCGAGCAATCGGTGAGTCGAGATGATGAGACATGATTTCTCCCTTTGCGAGTTCGGAGTCGGATGAGCTTTGCGATCGGGGGACAGCGGCGGCCGATAGAGCCGAGAGAGCCGAAGGCAGAGTAACTCCCGCTGCCATGACTGCGCCGCCTATTAGGATTTTCCGGCGCGAAATACCCGTGGTCTCGTTTACCTTTCGCTCAGATGTATTCGCCTTTTCAATGGGTCGCATATGGAACGTGACCTCCTCATGTGACGAGAATGGGTTGGCGGTGGGAAGCAACTGCAATGTTGCGGATCCCGAATAACAAAACCATCGTCATCGTAGAAGGAGCGCAAGGGGGTGTCGATTATACATTTGTATAGGGTTCCCCTTTTGAGAGGGTCATATCGCAGTCATCGCCGTGTCCCAATAGGCGCTGCCCGAATCCAGCCGACTGTTCCTGGCGTGGCAGGAGCGGCTTTAGATCAAAGCGGGCGATCCGGGTGAGAGCCCGAATCGCCTCAGATGGCGCCGCCTTCGCGCCCATCTCAAAGAGAAATCAATTGTCACTGTGGCCCGGGTGCTTGACAGCCGACGACAGGATTTAAGTTATCTGCCTTTGTGGCTACGACCTGTCAGCGATCATGGTCATCGTCAGGATCTCCGCCTCTGTCTTGCTTTTCAGTCAGGCTGAACGCGTACACCTTGTTGTTGCCAATCCCGGGCGCGATCTCCTGATAACCAGATCCCCAATAAAGAGTCCCGTCCACAATCGAAGGTGCATCGAGCACAGAGCCCCCGCTTGCAAAGCTCCACAGGATTTCCCCGGTTTTTGCATCGAGCGCGTACATCTGCCCCGCATAGGACCCGGCATACATTACGCCGTTCGCGACGCTAACTGAGCTCCGGTCGCTTGCACCCGTTGGGTCCGGCGTCTGCCAAAGAATTTTTCCCGTGGCGACATCGACAGCGCTCCACGCTCCCCAGGTGATCTGTTCCCCGGACGGCGCCAGAGTATAGGGAAGGCTGTTGCTGTTAGAGATGGCGACATAAACCCGTTTGCCGTCCGTTGCCGTTCCCCACTCGATTCCTCCCAGATCACCGCCGGGGCCAACCGGCGTGCTCCACAGGATTTTCCCACTATCGGCATCCAGTCCCCAGTAGACTCCACTTTTCTGACCGAAGCCGACGATTTTTCCCATCAGGTTGGGCCCGGATCCTCCCAGATCGAAGTCGGGACTGCTGGGCACCGGACAGTTTGGGTTGGTGGCGCCTCCTGGAAGCAGGCAGGCAATCGTCCACGTATCGGAGCCCTGCAACCGGTTCGCCCACCTGATCGCTCCCGTCTTCAGATCCAGCGCCAGCGCCGTATCAAAGTAATCGTCAGCCGCCGCGCAATTCGCGGTTGGATTGGCGTTCTGGCATGCTTCCACCGCGGCAGGTGCCGTATAGTTATTGCCGGTGCCGATATAGAGCACACCCCGTTCCGGATCAATCGCTGGCGGCTGCCACACCGCGCCACCGCTATAGAGGTCCGTGCGCCCGCCATTGTCCGGCATGTCATAGGTCTTCCAGAGAATCGCACCGGTCCTTTCATCCAGAGCCACGATGCTGCCGCGGAAGCTGCAACAGAGATAGGTCGGGTCCTCGCCCAGAGTTTCCTCAACCGAAGAAACGCCGACGTAAACGACTCCACGGAAGACGACTGGCGACCCGGTAATGATCGCGGCCGGATGCTTCTCCACGCTGGTAATCCACCTGAGCTCGCCTGTACGCTTGTCCAGGGCGATCACGTTCGCGCCGTCGTGATTCTGCGAATAGCTTTCGAGGTCGCCGGTGATGATCAAATCGCCATCGACCGCGGGACTTACGCGCGATACTGCTCCGGGGAAGCCATCGTAGTCGGAAATCTGGCGGGACCAGATCAGGCGGCCACTCTGTTTCCCGACTGCGAACAGGTTTCCGGCCCAATCGGGAAAGTAGACCGCGTCGTCATCCACCGTAGGCGTGGCCGAGACGTCGCCGCCGGTTGTGAATACCCACTTCGCTTTCAGTCTGTGGACGTTCTCAGGACTGATGAGATGTTCACCACGTTGATTCCACGAGTTCGCCAGATCGCTTCCCGCAATCGGCCATTGGTCATGCTCCGGCGGCCCTCCTGACCACCGCTGTGCCGACACAGATACAGTCGTGGACAATAGGCTAATGCACGCGAATGCCAGGAACCACTGCTTACTTTGATCAAATGGCATGTCATTCTCCTTCAGATATAGGGCCGGGGAGGGCAGGTTGCGGATTGCCGGGCGTGGCGGGAGTACCCCGGTGACTGCCGCCTAAGTACATTCCATCCGGGAGACATCGCGCGTACTCGCCAAAGGACGCAGACGCCTCCCCCGAGCCGATGACAAGGCACCTATGCGGTGACCAATGGCTTCGGAAGTGGTCCCGGCACCCCAGGCACAGGTCCTACATATAGGACACATACGCCGTGCACTCACAGCGTGTGTATCCCCACTTAGATGTTGGGCCAGTTTCCCCGACGGAACTAAGCCGCGGGGACCTCGCGTTACAAAGGTAACGCTATAAGGCAGGCAGCTATCACACAATTATCGGTTGATATGATGGCTGCGCTAACTAGTCACCGCTGTCGGAGCATACTCGGGCGGCGCGCCACGCAGGACTCGATGCGTTCGCCCGGATGATGCCAAGGAATCTGCAGGTGGGCATCGTGCTCCCGCGCAATGCCGTTCCGGGCTGCTGCTCCTGATCCCGGGCGGCGCCCTATACAAAGCGATAATGGCGAGATATCGGAGGGTGGGTACGATGAACTCACACGCCGGCTTCTCGCCCTGGGCGATTGGCCGGATCGGGCCAAATGGTGGGCTGGTATTGTGCGTGGACAGCCCGTCACGCCATTTCGATTATGAATCTATGGAGGAAACATGCCTGAAATTAAGACGATTGCCCCGAAGACACCGAAGGACGACGATCGCCCCAGCGACCCGGCCAAGCAGGTTCAGAAGGAACTGGACCAGATTGCCGACGAAGCCGCAGGTAAAGCAGCAAGAGAAGAACAGGATTACGACGCCGACCACGGTATCTTCACGAAATAACGAGCAGGGCCAAAGCGTGTTATTCGCTTTGTTCCTGTGTTTTCAGACGGCTGAGGTAGTTCGGCTCCGCCTGTACATCGGCGGGGTGGGGGCCGATGTTTGCCGGCTAACCCATTTCTAAAAGGACTGGCTTCCTCTTCGATTAGCCATGGTGGCTGACGGCGAGCAGACTATGCCATCCTGGCTGGGTGCTTGACATGCCGCTACAGGCATGTTTAGTCTAGGCATCGATCCACCAGGCCTTATGCCGAAATCCCAGGACCCATCCCGCGACCTCTTTCCCGGCGCCCTTGAGATCATGATCCTCGAGTCGCTCCGCCGTCGGCCCTCCCACGGATACGCGCTTGTCCAGCACATCCAGCAGCGTTCCGGCAATCTGCTCCAGGTCGAAGAAGGCTCCCTCTACCCGGCGCTCCAGCGTCTGCTCAAAGCAAAACTCGTCACTGCGTCCTGGACCACGTCCACCTCAACCAACCGGCGCATCCGCACCTACACCATCACCCGCGCCGGCCTGCGCCACCTCGAACACGAGCTCTCCAGCTTTGACCGCATGCTCGAAGGCATCCAGATGGTGCTCGGCCCAGCGCGGCGTTCGGCTCAGTCGTGAATCGCCGGTGAACTCAGCCCCCAGGGAGGTTCCAGCCATGAGCTGGCTCGATCGCATCTTTCGCCGCCGTCTCTACGATAATCTCTCCGAGGAACTCCGCCAGCACATCGAGGAGCGCACTGAGCAACTCATGCGCATGGAAAATCTTTCTCGCCCGGAAGCCGAGCAGGCCGCGCGCCGCGCCTTCGGCAATGTCACCCTCATCGAGCAGCGCAGCCGTGAAACCTGGCAGTTCCCCGCGCTCGAATCCGTCGCCGCCGACATTTGCTTCGCGCTCCGTCAGGCTCGCAAGTTCCCCGGCTTTTCTCTCGCCGTCGTCCTGCTGCTCGGCCTCGGCATCGGCGCCACCACCGCCGTCTTCTCCCTCGTCGACACCATTCTGCTCAGGCCCGTCCCCTATCCCGATCCAGCCAGCCTCGTCATCCCCTGGAACGTAGCGCCCGCGGGCGCTGGTATCCCCGGCTTCGACAAGTTTCCCTGGGATCCCCTCCGCTTCCGGGCCCTCGAACACGAGACGGCCACATTTCGCCACCTGGGCGCGTTCCAGGGTGCCGACTTCAATCTCACCGGCGTTGGGGACCCCGCACTTCTTCAGGGCGCCGAGGTCTCCTCGGGATTCTTCCCCGCTCTCGGCATCTCTCCTGAGCTAGGCCGGATTTTCACTCGCGAAGAAGACACGCCCGGCCATGAACACGAAGTCGTTCTCAGTGACGCTCTCTGGCGCAGCCGCTTTCACGCCGATCCCGGCATCCTCAATCGGGTGATCCATCTGAACGGCCTCCCCTACACCGTTATTGGCATCATGCCGCGCGGCTTTGCCTTTCCGCGCGCCAACGAAATGCCCGGCGACTTCACCTTCGCCGCCGCAACTGGGCTGTGGGTTCCTGTCGCACTGCCCGCGATCACCCCACGCTTCACGCCATCGGAGCTGGCCGCGGTCGGTCGTCTCCAGCCCGGCGTCACCGTCGCGCAGGCCCAGGCATCCATGGATCTCTTCGCCGAGCGCATGGACCGCGAGCACCCCGCGTGGAAAGGCTGGTCCCGCTCCATCGTTACGCCGGTGCAACGACAGGTGGCCGGCGATACTCGCCGTCCCCTCTTGCTCCTCCTCGCCGCCGTCGCTGCGGTGTTGCTCATTGCCTGCCTGAACGTTGCCGGGCTCCTGCTCACCCGCGCCATCACCCGCCAGCGCGAATTCACCCTCCGCTCCGCGCTCGGCGCCGGAGCAGCACGCATGTTCCGGCAGGTCCTCACCGAGGGCCTGCTGCTCGCCGTCGCCGGCGGCCTGCTCGGCATGGGCGTCGCCATCGCCGGCGTGTCGCTGGTCCGCGCCTTTGGCCCCCCCACCCTGCCACGCCTCCAGGAAGCGGCTCCGGACCTCCGTGTCTTCGCCTTCGTTGCCGCCATCACCCTGCTTTCCGGCGTGCTCTTCGGATTCGCGCCCGCTCTCGGCGCTACCCGCGTCAACTGCGCCGACTCGCTCCGTGACGGCGGCCAGAAATCCGGCTCCGCCGCAGCGCATCCCCGCCTGCGCGCCGCTCTCGTCGTTTCTCAGATCGCTCTTGCCCTCGCACTGGTCATGACCTCAGCGTTGCTCGTCCGCAGCTTCCGTCAGCTGCTCGCCTCCGACGGCGGCTTCCGCCCCGACCACGTCCTCACCTTCCAGATTTCGTTGCCGAGCACGCAGTATCCCGGCCGCGACACCATCGCCCGTTTCTATGGGCAGGCTCTGCCTCGTCTCCGGGCCCTGCCCGGGGTCGAAGCCGCCGGTATTACCGAAGCCGTGCCCATGGGCGGAGCCACGGAAGCCGGTGTCGCCCGCATCGTTGGCCGCCTGCTCGCCAAAGGTGAGCAGCCTCCGATCGTCAACTACACCATCGTTTCCCCCCACCTGTTCTCGGCGCTCGGAACGCCCCTCCTCGAAGGTCGCGATTTCCGCGAAGCCGACATCCTTTCAGCGCCGCCCGTCACCATCATCAATCGCGCCATGGCCCGCCGCTACTGGCCCGGCCAGGACCCCCTCGGCAGGCAACTCCTCGTTCCCTCGCAGAAGGTTCCCGCCACCATCGTTGGCATTGTTGCCGATATGAAGCACTCGTCGCTCCGCGAAGCGCCCGCTCCGGAGATGTTCGAGCCTTACACCCAGAACGTCTGGCCCTCCATGTCGCTCATGCAGGTCGTCCTGCGCACCAAAGCTGCGCCCGACAGCGTCATCGCCGCGGCGCGAGAGACCATCCGCGGGGTCGATCCCGCCGTGCCTCTCGCCAACATCACCACGCTGACCACTCTTACGCGCGACGCCATGGCTGCCGACCGCTTTTCCATGCTCCTCGTCGGCTTCTTCGGAGTCACCGCTCTGCTGCTCGCTGCCATAGGCCTGTATGGCGTCATGGCCTACACCGCCGGCCAGCGCTCCCGCGAGATCGGCATCCGTATCGCCTTGGGCGCACAGCGCGGCGCCATACTGCGCATGGTCCTCGGCGATGGCCTCCGACTTGCGCTCGCCGGTATTCTTCTCGGCGTAATCGCTGCCCTCCTCAGCGGACGGCTCCTCGCCGGCTTCCTCTATGGTGTCCGTCCTGACGATCCCCTCACCATGGCTTCGGTTGCGCTCCTGATCGCGGTGATTGCGCTTGCCGCCAGCTTTCTTCCCGCTCGCCGCGCGGCAGTCCTCGACCCCATGCAGACCCTCCGTGCCGAATGACCGAGTTGCTGAGCATCCTCGGCTGACTGCCCTGGGCCGTCGCCCGGGGCCGCACCGGCAGTTCAGACGAGGTCAGGTATCGGAGAAGCGGTCGCTTCCTCGAACCCGTCGCCCCGACTGCCTGACCGTTACCCAGCCACGGCCACAGAACCGGCCGCGGCCAGTCGCCTCGCGATCCCGCGCGACCTGCATCCACCTCTGGTGTGCGATCATTCCAGCCGCAGCGCCGTCATCGGATCCACCCGCGTCGCCCGCCTCGCAGGAACCACACCGCCAGCAAAGCCACCCCGCACAGCAACAGCGGCGTCGCGACAAACGCCACCGGGTCCCACGCCTTCACTCCAAACAAAAAGCTCGCCAGAAACCGCGTCAGCCAGAACGCTCCGCCCAGCCCCGCCGCGATGCCCAGCAACGCCGGCCCCATGCCCTGGCCGATCACCATGTTGCGCAGATTTCCGGCCTGCGCGCCCAGCGCCATGCGCATGCCCATCGCTGGGGGGCGAAGTGCCGGGGCTGATGCTCGGGTTCTTCGGGGTGCGGGTGCTGATCGGCATCAATCCGGGGAACATTCCGCGGATCAGCGGAGCCCTGCTCGACTTCGAGCGCGTTCTCCGACACCTGCGAATGGACTCGATGTTCGGCACGGTCTGAGAGCAGCATAAGAGGGAGAGTTGGTGCGCCGGTAGATCCGCGTATCGATGTCACGCGGCGCTGCCGCTGTTGTACGCTGAAGGACGAGGCTCCCCGGATTCCATGACCGCGTCGAAAAGGCTGCCGGATGACAAGTGCCGCGAAGTCATGAATGCCATCCCCGTTTACATATGGTCTGCGCTACGTGACGGTACGGTGGATTTTGTCAATCCTCAGTGGGAACAGTTCACCGGACTTCCGGCGAGCGCGGCACACATCAATACCGACGATCTTTCGACTCGCGAACTGGAGGTACCTCGATCCATCGCAGGCGGCAACTCGAACAAGGCTGTGGCCAGCAACCTTGGAATTTCTGAGGATACCGTCAAGGGCCATGTTCGCAACGCATTAGTGAAGTTACATGCAAATGACCGGACGCATGCGGTGATGATCGCGCTGGAGCGAGGCTACTTTGATATACGAAAGTAAATTCACGGTCCGAGGAGTAGCCGCGAAGGACGATTCGACTTGTGCATAGCTGAATCAACTGAATAGTTACTCCCGCTCGCAGATATGGATTTCCTGATGGGGTCCAAAGGCTCATGACAGAAAAGACCTCCTGGATCTATCTGGACTCGCCGAATCCGCGAGTCCCTTCGCGGGCCGCCGTAAATACCCTTAGATAAATTTGGCTCGAAGACACCGTTCACCAGGTCTCGTCGACGCGGGAAACCGTTTGCTGCAACTGCTATGCCGAGACTCAGGTATGCCGTTCCTGCGACGTAGGGCTGATTGCGGGAGAGGGTGCCGTCGCGTCGCAGCCATCGGGCGGCGGATGCTGCCGTCGATGCCCAAACGCTGTCAAATGCCCAAACGCTGTCACTGGCGAAGCCCATCACTGCAAAAAGCACCACCCCTGACCATCTATGAAGAGTGCCTTCGGCTCGGCGTTCTGGGTCAGGGGGCCGATCGGGCTACTAGGGATGCCCGGCAGCGGTGGTGGCGGCTCCAACTCGGGATCCACGGCAAATGATGTACCCACAGGTACTTACACGCTGACGTTGGACGGGGAAGACAGGTTGAATAAGATGCGTGAGACCGGCCTGTGCCGCCCACTTCGATCACGGTCAATTCCGGAGCTTCGCAGACGCTTGAGCAGATCGGTCATACCTCTGCCTACAGCATCACCATCGGGCAAGCCGCCGCAGAGTTTCTCCTGACAGATTCCGACACGCACATTCTGCAGAATCCACGTTTGCGTGCTCTGGACGGTCAAAAGCTGATCTCAAGCTCGGAGAAAAGCTGCCGGTTGCCACGGGCTCCGACACAATACCAACCTCTACCACTGCGGCTGCCGCAGATAACCAGCTTATTCATCTGCAACGTGGTGCTTCCGAATGATTCCACTGTTGTCTGTGCTCCCGTTACCGAAACTCGGATCACATTTGTGTTCGCCGCAAGCTTCTGAAGCTGCATATTTTGAAACACTGGTGGGCACACTCACTCGGTCTTGGATAGGTCATCCATGCCTCGGCGGATTTGAGTATGCGGCTCGCTCCGGGTCGCGGACAGCCACCCTGGATTGTGAGGAAATTCGAGCGGCGCGGCGATGCGCAGCTCACCTTTGCTCGGCGATGCGCTTCTTTCGCCTCTTCGCCGGAAACTACGACGATCGTGCGCACCAGCGCTTTCCTGATGTTCTCGCGATTCCCGTCCTCTGTCACGGCCATTTCTACTTCTGACCTGCTACGTCCAGCTGCAGATGAGCAAGTTCGTTCGTCTCGTGGCACACATGTGCGCGAAATGTTCCTCTGCACTGGTCCGGTGACCAGCGAGGAAAGAAAAAGAGCAAAGGGCAGCGATCACCAGGCAGAGGAGGAGGGATTTCCCGGGCGAGATCCTTTTGTACCGAGCGGGCCTCGGAGGGTTATGGCCCCGCAGGATCCCGATGCGCCCGGATCAACGACCAATGCAATCTTGCACCAAGAAACTCACAACCGGAGCCGAAGCGCAGTTGAGTAGCGGAAAGACCAAATCGGGATGGTGCCTGCGCTACAGCGTTCCGGCAGACGGGAATTGCGGCGCGGCTGGTATCCAACCCTATGGCTGCCTTCAGCCTCACTCGCAGCGACTGCGCCTGTCCACCAGCTGCGTAGTGACACTGAGTCTGAAAGACAAAGAGCCTGGCATTGGATACCAGCATTGGGGCGAATCTCGAATTACTCGAATGCATTGGCACCATATTGGGCACATCGGCCGCCGGAGGCGGTTTGCACAGGTGGTAGCCGTGGATTCCATCGCACCCCTTGCTTCGAAGGGATGAGAAGAGCTATTCCGTTGCGCCGGGAGAGAGCCGAGCTGAATACGCGCCGAAAATAGTGAGGCTTCAGATCGTCTCCGGTCCTGCCTCGCCAGGCTATCCTCTCGGCGGAGCCTGCGGGGACCGAATCTGCGCGGGCCCAGAAACATTGCTCAAGCGAGAGGGTATGGACGGCAGATTCCAGCTCATTGGACTGCAGGTTTCGCGCCGGGTCCAGCTTATCGTTGGGTATGTTTATCGGCCGGTTCGAAGGATCCCCCATCTGCGCATGAGTTGCGGCACCGCTCGTGAACAGAAACGCGGGAAACAACAGTCCCAACTTGCCACAGATAACTTTTTCTCAGACTCCCCCTCGCTGGAAGGCATCTCCGGATTCGCTCATTTCGCCGGAGACAGTACACTCACATGGGCCTGCTGACGTGATAGCCTGCGATCGCGCCGAATTATTGCGCCATCTGCAGGCGCACTGCTGTACGGCCAATTGCAGTCACCGTTGCTCCGCGTGATGTCCTTGCGAGGGATCCGTTCGCTACACGCATGGAATAATCGAAATCCCGGAAGCGGTAATGCAGCCGGCCTGCGGAGATTCCGTGGAAGGCGGCTTGGCCGGAGGCCCATTCGAACACGATGCCGAGCCTATGGCCCGGTGGAGTATTTCTCAACCTGAATGCGATATCGGACTCCTGGAACTCTGCTACGAGTTCTCCTCCGTCATCGAGGCGAACGCGGGTGCTCAGGGTTGGTCCGGATTGCGTCACGTCCGGGATGCCCTCCATACGGAGAGGTCTTTCAGCGCCGCCCGGGTCAGTCAGCACAAAGCGTCCCATGGCGCGTGTACCTGCACCACCCGCCAGGGCGGAGGCATCGCTCCAGTAATATCCGTCGAGCGCCGCCAGCATGCGGTGTCCCACATAGTCGCTCTGTATTGACTCCTCCAGGTAAAGCTGCGGAAACTGATCGCTGTAGACATGAAGATCGCGCAGATAAAAGTCATTGCCCCGAAAGTGCAGGTTACCGCGATAGTATTTGCTCTGGTACCAAACCGTACGCTCCGGATCGTGCCGGTGCCCGAACGGGTCCTGCAGCATCACCTGAGCCTGGGTGGGCGTGCTCGAAAACATGCGCTTGAACCGCCGCCCCGTGTCTCCCATCGTTTCCACGACCAGGCCTTTGCGCTGTTGCTGCGCAAGAATGGCCATCTGCATGGGATAGGCCCTGCGCATCTGCGGCCACCCGAAGCTGTTCTCCTGACCAAGCTGGGCATAGGCCACGGACTGCGTCGGTGATTCGGCAATCATATCCAGAAAACTGCGAACAAACGTTGGCGCCTGCCCGGAGGGCCAGACCGGTTCCATTGTGTCGGGATAGGGAATCTGTTTTTCGTAGTAGTACACCGGATCCTGTCCGAGCAGACGGAACATGGGCGACCCGATCTGGTTTTCCCGGGTCAGCGCCGGACTATACGCGTTCTTCCGGCTGGGATAGTACGCTGCGATGGGCGCACCCCAGATCGTGAAGCCATCAGTCGCCAGTTGATCCCGGCTGATGGCAAGCGCATCCACATCATAATGATCGGCAAGATGCGCAGCGCTCACCGCATCGATCATCCACGACCCGACAGATCTGGCATCGTGACCGAAGATCCGCCGAAAGGTTTGCATTGCGCTGTCGATCAGCCGGCGGCGTTCATCCGGGGTATAGCCGATGCCATAGTCGACGGGCACATGATAGTCCCACTCCCATTCGGCTTTGCCGCGCCATGCGATGCCAGCGTCGCCGCAAAGCTCGCGGTTCATCTCGAACCAGAGGCCGGTCTCATGCGTCGAAGGCATCTCCGCCTTCAGGAATCCGACATAAGGCCCTGACTTCAGCGCATCGTATTGCAGCAGCCAGGTCGCGGGGAATGCGTGCGCTCTGATGAGCTTCATCTGTTCTTTTACCGGTTCCATCAGATCAATGGAGTCGCGCGGATCGACGGCGCGAATGAAGTTCATGATGTTGATCGCGCGCAACGCGGGAGGCTGCAAAGATGCCCGCGCGGGCGCCAAAGGCAGAATGCTCGCGGCAAAGAGCGTCTTCAGAGATCCGGATATCATCTCCCGCCGGGTCGCCATTTTTCGGGTTTGCTGCATCTGACTCTCCTTCCTCCGGCGCTTACATTCGGATACCGGCTAAGTGCGCCGTCCGCGGACGTTGCTGGGGACGTACCGCCGCCGGCAGACCGGAGCAGCGCATCAGGCGAGGCCGATCATGATGCAGCCATCTCAGTCAACACCGCTGACGGGTGCCGACATGGAAGGCGGCGCATCCTCCGGCGCGCTGCCCCACTGACGATTCGGCGTATCTCCCATTTCCAGAACCAGTGTCGCGCCGTTGGCGATCTCTGCCTGGCTGAACCATGGCCTATTCAGCGGGCTCCCATTGAGCGTCGCCGACTGGATGTACTTATCCTTCGCGGAAACATGCTCCGCGATAATCGTGAAGTTTTTTCCATTGCCCATCCGCATCACGCTCCTGGCGAAGATGGGGCTGCCAATCTCGTAGATCGGGCTGCCCGGACAAACCGGATAGAATCCAAGCGCGCTCAGCACATACCAGGAAGAGGTTTCTCCGCCATCGTCGTCACCGGGAATGCCGCGCGGACCATCGCCATACCAGACGCTCATCATCTCGCGAACCCGCCGCGCCGTCTTCCACGGCTGGCCGGAGAAATCATAGAGGTAGGGGATGTGAAAGCTCGGCTCATTGCCCTGCGCATACAGGCCGACCAGCCCGGTCGAATCCGGAAACTGATCCAGAAACCGGTACTTCGACGTTCCCAGCGGCTCGACAAATAGCTGGTCCAGCTTTGCATTGAACTTATCGCGCCCCCCCATCAGCCGGATCAGTCCCGCCACATCGTGCTGCACGCTGAAGGTGTAAACCCACCCGTCCATCTCAGTAAAGTAGTCGCGAGCGCCCTGTCCTCCACCCAGCCGTGGATCGTAATGCGCAACCCACTCCCCATTCGCGCTCTTCGGAGCCATCAGTCCAATCGCCGGATCGAAAACATACCTGTAGTTGTTTGCCAGTTTCATAAAGTAGCTGGCGTCCGCGCTCTTGCCCAGTGCCTTCGCCAGAGTGGCCACGCACCAGTCGTCATACGCGTTCTCCAGCGTGACGGAAACCGCCTGCCGAAGCTCCCCCGTCACCTGCGGCACCGTCTCTTTCTCGCCATAAGCCAGCGCCGGGAAGAATCCCTTGTGCAGATAATCACGCCCCAGTTTGGTCATCGGCTCACTCGTCCACGGCAGCATGCTCGCCTGCAGCGCGTTCTTCTTTATCGCCTCATAGGCTTCCTCCAGGTTGAAGTCGCGGTAGCCTTTCTCGTATGCATCCAGGATGATTTCATCGGCATGGTGCCCGATCATCACCGCCTTCGCGCCGGAGACGGACGGAAATGATGGCATCCACCCGCTCTGCTCATACATCCGCAGATAGGAACGAATCATATCTTCCTGCTGCTTCCCATTCAGCAGCAGTTGCAGCGGATGCATCGAGCGAAATGTGTCCCAGGCGCCGTCATCCACATAGAAATCATGGCCGCGCGCCTCGTGCACCCGATGGTCGTAGCCGCTGTAGTAGCGGCCATCCTCGGTGATATCCGTCATGCGTTGCAGCGAGCGATACAAAGCTGTGTAGAAGATCGTCTTTTGCCGGGGCGTTCCTCCCGTCACCCCAATCTGTCCCAGAGACTTATTCCACACGTCCCGGGCCTTTTGCTTCACACCGGCAAAGTCCTGGTCTGCAATCTGCTCCTCCAGATTGCGCCTGGCCTGCTCCACACTAATGTAAGAGATGCCGACACGAACCTCGACTGACTCGCCAGCAGTCGTGCTCAGACTGCCCGCATATCCGACCTCGTTGCCTGTCGGCTTCGCCACCCGGGAGAGCTGCGTTCCCTGCCACGTCTGCCAGGTCGTCATCGGCTTCGAAAAGACAGCATAAAAGTATTCCCGAGTTACCTGGTTGGAACCGGGCGGAACGCCACTCTGTCCGTAAGCCCCGAATACCCGCCGGCTCCCCTGCACCACCGTGGGGCCCACCACCTCAAGCGCCGCATCCTGCTTCATCCTCAGGACCAAATGAGCCTGTCGGCTCGCTGGAAACGTGAAGCGGTAAATCGCCGCGTCCTGCGTGACCGAATACTCCGCCTGAATTCCCCATGTCTGCAACTCGGCCTCGTAATAGTAAGGCGTTGCCTCTTCGAGATCGTGATCGTATTCCGAAGCATACGTTTCGGCGTCCGTGTTCACCCCGCCCGTCGAAACCATCAGAGTCACCGGCCCGGTCGGAAACCCATAGATCTTTTCAGCCAGATAGCGGTCCCCCACTCCCGGCGTCGTCTCCGGCGCTACCTGCGCCATTCCAAATGGATACTGCACCAGCGGCTCCGTCGACGTCAGCAGAATCCCGATGCCGCCAATGTTCGGATTGACATAGTCCACCACCGGCTGAGCACCTGCGGAATCCTGCGCGGCAACATAACTCCCTGTCAGCAATACCGCCAGCAGAGGTATGCCCGCATACTTCATCACCGATTGGACGACGCTGTTCCTCAAGATCGATTCTCCTCAGCGCAGCAGCCACGAAAATACTTCCTTCGCCACCGGCGGCCTGCCTTGTTTTCTGAATTCCGCTGTGCAGACAAAACAGGAGTCAGCATCCGGGCCGGGTAACTTCCAGCTCCGGTCTTCTGCCCACCCTCTGTCCGTGTCCCCGATTGCAGGCCGGGATTTTCGCGGCAGACAGGTTCGCCGGGCCGGCCACGCTTCAGCTCCAGCGAAACTCCACCAGCGTCTTCCGCGTTGCGAATTCCTCATAGGGCGCGATTACGAGCTCTTTTAGGTGCCGAAGACCGTCTGTATAGGCCAGCATCACGGCCACGATATTCTGTTCGACCCCATCCAGACGCAGCCAGGGATCCGGCAAATAAAACTCCGTCTGCGGTCCAACGGCCTGATAGTAGCCGACAAACCTCCCGTTCAGGTACAGCAGCGCATCTCGGTCCGCAGCGATCCTCACCTTCCAGGGACTGAAATACTCCGAACGCCCTGAGAGCGGGAACGCAGCCCGAAACCACGTGTATGCCGGCACAAGATCAGCCGCTCCCTCAGGGTCGCCAGGCCGCCCCTGCTGCCACATTCCCCCCGGCTCCGCCGCGTTCGGTCCTTCCTGCTTCAGCACTGGCGACAATCTCTGGATCGAGACCCCGTCGATCGGACCCGCTCCTCCCTCGTCGCCGATTCGAATCCCGGTGATCCCCTTCAGTTCCGCCATCGCCGCATTTCCGTTCTCGCTGCCGAAGGCCTCATAAGAGATATCCAGCACATTCGTTCCCCTTCTTGCCCAGCCAGGCAGCGCACACGACACCAGTTTGTCCGCTTTGGAAAGCTCCGGAATTCGCTTGCCATTGAGAAAAACCTGCTTCGGATCCTCTGTCTGAGTTTCCATAAAAAGCCGGGCTTGATCCTGATATTCGAAGGAGGTGCGATATTTCACGTAGCCATAGGGCAGTCTGCCAAGTTTCTCCAGAGCCGTCGGAGCGGTATGGAGCCATTCCCCCTGCGACAGATCGAACCGCTCAACCAGAAATTCTCCTCTGTCCGGAGAAACCGGCTGAAAAGGCAGTTCGGGCGTGCTGATTGCAACCCGGGCGCTTTGCCAACGCGGATCATACTGAAACTTCGCCGGCTTTCCATCCACCAGGCACTCGACAGGTTCGGCCGCCATCAGCGCACACACTTCGTGCTCGCCCGCGGCGTAATCGAGAGTTATCGCAGCATGGTTCTTGTCCGCCTGGTTGGCGCTCATCAGGGCACAGTCCGTAATGACCGCGATACAACTCCGTGCTTCGGCTCCGCGGGACCGCAGATGTGCCATCCAGGTCCGTTCCGCAAGCTTGCGCGGCAACACCACGATCTGCAGTTTGTCGTTCCACAGATACATTTGCACCGACGTCCCTATCGAAACACCAAAGGTTGAGGTCTTCGTCTCCGTATCGAAGTTCCGGTAGAGTACCGCTCCCAGTAGATGTGGCTCCTCTTCCGCCATCAGTGCAATCTCCGCCAACTCCCCCGGATCACCGTAGACGATAAGAAAATCCCGATCTCCCAGGCGCCCGCAGGCAAGAAACTCCGCCGTCGAATAGCGAAGCTGACCACCACTGATGGGAACCTCCACGGGCATTAACTTCATTCCGCGCGCGCCGATCGCAAGTTGTCCCTGGCTCGGTATCGCAATCTCCTTCCTGCCGGCGCTTGCCGGAACGGGGAGCCTCATCTGGAATTGCTGATCTGCATTTGCGTTCTCGCGCACAAACAGCAAGCCGCTCTTGTCGTTCCGGCGCAGGCTCACCGAGACGTCAGGATGGGTCGAGCCGATGCTCTCTGCGTCTCCGGCTCGAACCGTCATCGCTCCAAACTGGTCAAGAAACGCGCCGATCGCCCGCGCTGCATAGTACTTGTCCCACAGGCCGCCCGGCTCTCTCACCGGCGCGGCATAGTCATAGCTGGTCGTTACTTTGCGCGCGGCCCATTCAAAATTCGTGCCGCCAAACCCCATATAAAAATTCGTGAAAGCCACGCCTAGTTCGATCGCGCTCTTCGTCAGCTGGTTCAGCTCAGCCGCGTTCACTCCTGGCTGGTCCACTGACAGCTTGCCGCCGTACTGGCTGAACCAGCCGCCCTGCAGCTCGGCAATCCCGAGCGGCGACGTCGGCTCCTGTTTTCTCAGCTTCGTAAGTCCGGGCGTAATTCCCTTCTGGATATCCCACCGCGGGTAAAAATCGCAGGTATCGGCAATCCTCGCCATCACAGGATTCGAATTGTCCCGCGCCTGGCTGCACCAGTTCGTGATGACCGGGATGTCGACGCCCGCGTCCCACACCATCTCTGCGAGGGCCGTGATGTAGTTCAGCTTCTGCCGGTCAGGCATTGGCCAGTAGTCGTATTCGTTTTCGATCTGGACCAGAATCACCGGCCCACCCGCCGTAATCATGTTCTTCCGCACAATCGGAAGTACCCGATCGTACCAGTGCTGCGACGTTTTGACGCTCTCCGGATCGTCACTGCGCAGTGGGAACTGCTTCGCGATAATCCAGTGCGGAAAACCTCCGGCATCCCATTCCGCGCAGACGTACGGACCTATGCGCAGGATCACCCACAGCCCCAGATCTTTCGCCAGCTCGACGAATTCCTCGAGCTCCGTCATGTCGGCGCGACCCTCGACCGGCTCGTGGTAATTCCAGAAGACGTACGTCTCAATCGTATTGAAGCCCGCCAGCTTCAACTTCAGCATTCGGTCCCGCCACAGCTCCCTGGGACAGCGGCAGTAATGAAAAGACGCGCTGTAGAGGAAAGCATCCCTGCCTTGAATCGTGAAGCATTGCGCGTCATAGCAGATGACATCCGGATGGCTGAATTGAGGCCGGCCCTCACCCAGCAGAGCTGCCCGCGAGCCCATTCCAGGCAGAGCGAAAAGCTGCATTCGACCGGAACAGCAGGAAAGAAACGGAACGGACATCAGCTGTCCAAGGAAGGCTCTTCTCGACGGCAATTTCTCTTTCCCCCTGTAGAAGGACATCCGTTTGCCATCGGTCAATGACAAACGGATGTGTCAGCGTCAGGACTGGTGCGCTCAGCTGCAGGCTAGAACGACAGCTTGAGGGCTCCCTGCATCACGCGAGGCGGCACAACACCAATCCCGGTGATCTGTCCAAAGTTAGGATCGGTCACCGTGGTGTCCGGTAACCCGAAATTAGGGTGGTTGAATGCGTTGTACATCTCCCAGCGGAACTGCACATTGTACCTTTCGCGGAAGGGGAAGTTCTTCATCATGGCAACGTCCCAGGTATCCATGCCCGGACCTTTGAGTATGTTTTTTCCTGTGTCGCCGAAGGTGCCGGGGGCGTTGGGAGCAAAGGCGCCGGTATTGAAGTAGCGCGCAAGCCACTGCGCCTGCGATCCATGGTGCACGCCGAACGACTGCCCGGACACCAGATTGGCGCGGTCGCCCCACTGCAGCGACCCCGAGCTGTCACCGCCGTTGCCGCCCCAGATCGAGAACGGATAACCGGACTGCAGCGTCCCGATCCCGCTTACCTCCCAGGATCCGCCCACCGTCCGCACCAGGAAGTTCTGTGCGCTGAGCCGCGGGGTCGTGTATACCACCGACGACACCCAGGCCAGCGGAACGTTCGTGCCCGCTATGCCCCGGTTCCAGTTCCGGTTGGCCGGATCAAGGAACGGATCGCCGAGTGAGCCGTGCCAGGCTGTGTTGCCGGAATCCGTCAGGTCTGTCGCCTTGGACCAGGTGAAGTGCGAATCCACATAAAGATTGTCAAAGTTATGCATGACCGCACCTATTTGCATGGCGTTGTAGCTGGCTGTCCCTTCGGGCCACACCTCATCAATGTTGGAGAAGTCCGGGTAAGTGGTACGGTTATCGCCACTTGTATAGATGCCAGGGTTCATATCCACAATCGCCGCCTGGTGGTAGGTCTCGCTTCCAATATAGGTCAGGTTCAACCCCAGGGTTCGGCTCATTTGCTTTTCAATTCCGGCGTTCCACGTCTGCGTCATCGGCAGCCGGAAGTCGGGCGCGAAAGCATCTCCCACCGACATCGGCAAAAGGAAAACCGCTTCGGACGCCGGCAGGTGCGGGTCCGGGGTGAACGGCTGGGGCGACGGGAACGGGCTTTTGCCGCCCGACGCCGAAAACGACTCCCACGGGTTCTCAAAGGAAATGGGACTGCTCGCCGTAGCCGAAAGATTGTATTCCGGATCGGTAGGCGCTATGCCGGTCGTGTGGTTGTAGTAGGCCCAGAACATTGGCGCCTGGAACATGCCAAAACCCGCGCGAAAAACCGTGGTCGGCGTAATGGCGAATGCCGCCGAGAGCCGCGGCTCGAAGTACGCGATGCCCGAAGGCCGCAGCGCCGAGTCCGCCCCCTTGTCCCCGGCATAGAGGACACCCGCGGGCGCGCTGGGATATATCTTGCTTTGCTGCCCGGGATCAAATACCAACCCGCCGTCAAGCGCGGCAGGCGCAAAGTCAGGGTCCCAGCGCAAGCCCGCAGTCACGGTCAGTCTCTTGTTCACGTGGTATTGATCCTGCGCGTAAAGCCCTAACTGAACGCCAACCACAGCCGTGTATTGCGATGCGCCCTGGTAAAAACTACTCGCGTCGCCCAGGAGGAAATCGGCGTTCGCGTAGCCCGTGTATTGGCCGCTGAATTGGATACTCATCGCGGCGGGCCAGGTAGTCAGGTTATTCGAATACTGGTGCGCAAAGTCACCGCCAAACTGGATCGTGTGGGCTCCGACGGTCTTGATCGCATTATCCGAGAGCCACCACGTGGTTCTGGGATTGACATTCGGCACATCGCCGGGCGAGCTGAAACTCGCGCCCACTCCTTCCATGTAGCATCCTGATGGATCATTGATGCCAGGGCTGACCTCTGAAAGGCAAAATGGCTTGCCATCGGCTCCCAGTTGCTGGTTTCCCGCCCATACGTTCAGGAAGACCCACGAGGCATTCACTGTATTCACCAGACTCGCTGTCGGGATCCACGTGTTGCTGATTTCTTCGTTAAAGAAGAGCCCGCTGTTCGCACCCGAGGTCGCCAGGATGTTCCCCGGTATAACTCCCGCCGGAGAGTTAAAATCCTGGACGAAGCTGCGTAAGAAAAAGCGCATCTTGGGGGACATCGTGTAGTCCAGGCGCGCCGTCCCTTCCTCGAAACTCTCATCGATGGTCGGTCCTGGAAAGGTCACTTCCCCGGTCGATGCGACCTGCCCCAGGGGCAGAGCGTCCCTGACCATCGCCACCGCTGCGGGACTGAACAGGTCCGGATTGATCTGATTCTTCTTGCCGTTGACCGTGGCAAACGGCGCGTTGAGCGTCATCGGGAGGGCGCTGAAATCGCCGTTCATCATGGCCGCCGTCGGCGTAAAGGCGGTTTGGGTTGCCGATGACGTAGTGTCTCTCGTTCCCTGATAGTTGGCGAAGTAGAAAAGCTTGTTTTTGATGATCGGACCGCCAACGGAAAAGCCGAACTGGTTTTGTTTCAATTGATTCACCGCGCCGCTGAACCAGTTCGTGGCATTCAAATCGTTGTTGCGGATAAACTCGAACGCGTTGCCGTGGATGCTGTTGGTTCCACTGTTGGTATCGATATTGATGACGGCCGCCGGTGAATATCCATACTGCACACTGTAGTTATCGGTGATCGCCTGGAACGAGTGCGTCGCATCCGGATTGGGAAACGGCTGCATCAGCCCATCGTAGGTGTCCATGTTCGGAATGCCGTCCAGCATGGCAAACGTGCTCCCCTGCTGCAGGCCGTTGCCCGAACCGCCCGTTTCCGAGGGAAACACATTACTCGGCGCCGGCAGCGTGCCCACGCCGCCCAGGTCCAGCACGTTCTGGATGCCGGGCGACAGAAGGATCAGGTCGGCCGGATTGCGTCCGTTCAACGGCAGCTGCGTAATTTCCGTTTGACTGATGACATTGCTGATCTGTGCGTCGGTGGTGTCAATCAGAACCTGTCCCGCATTCACTGTCACACTCTGCGTCGCCGACCCCACTTTCAACGCGATGTTGACCGATGCTGCCTCGCCTACCGCTAACGTCGTCAGCACCGTGTAGCCCTCAAATCCCTGCCCGGTCGCTGTCACGCGGTAATCTCCCGGCGGCAGCGGCGAAAGGCTGTACAGGCCCGCAGGCGAGGTCCTCGTCGTTTGCGTCAGCTTTGTGGCCGTGTTCTCCGCGGTCACGGTGACGTTCGGCACCACCGCTCCACTGGGATCTGTAATGATGCCGGTGATGCTCGCGGTTGCGCCCTGACCGAAGGCGGGCAAGACAGAAAGACAGAGAAAGGCCAGAAGTGGCCAGATCCCTTTGGGGAAATAGGAGGCGAACAAACGGTGTTGCCCATCCTGCTGTGAGAAATGAGCGCCTCTGCGTGGCCATAACGCGATCTTCACTGAATCCTCCGAAAAATTACGGTACCTGTCGATGCAGGCCGCTCAGTCCGGCCTGTCCTTCTGCGCCTCCAGGACTCCCGCAGGAAGTTCGCGCCTGCCAGGCTTCTGGCATCGCTCTGTGTGACCCGCCCGTGTCTGGTCCGGCTTTTCTCAACTGCCCTGCGTCCCGGTGCGAAACTATTCTCGTCCTCATCACCCCAGGGTTCAACGTTACGAAATTCTGTAACGCTTCGCTATCACGCTGAAATTAAATGACATACTGGAATCGTCGAAATGGAACGGTAGAGACCTTAGGATTCGCAGTCCTCCGATTTCCGTTATGAACCGCCGCAGGTCCGGAATGGACTGCTCGCCAGGTGAGCCGGGCCAGGGAAATCGCGCCGCAGCATTGGGTATCTTGACAGCGAATTTCCCTCGGTTGTTAAATCATCAACCGTAGGGTCCAGAGACATCCTTGAGACTCCAACCTGGTTTATGCCTTTTTCCATTCGCCCTTGTGCGCGCCCCCGGGGAATGCAGAAGAGCCATTGATGAGCGACTTCACCCGTTCTTCGCCGGTGAATTGTGCTCCGAGACGAAAGCGGCCATCCTTTGAAACGGTCACCAGGCAGAATTCCCGCCGTCCAGGACGAGGAGCTGGAGTCGGCGGGAACCTTCACCTCGGAGCAGGATCTCGCCATCCTGCGAAAGACGCTGAAAGAGATTATTGACGGCCCTGCCTTCCGCGGGAGCCATCGCAGTTCGCAGTTTCTCGAATTCATCGTCGAGCGGTCCCTCGCGGGCGAGCTGGATCAATTGAAAGAGCGGCTGATCGGCGTGCAGCTCTTCAATCGGCAACCTTCTTACGACACCGGCGAAGATGCCATCGTCCGCGTGACCGCCTCCGATGTTCGTCGCCGCCTCCTTCAACATTACGGCTGGTTCGGGACCAGCGACGAGTTCCGCATCGACCTGCCGTCGGGTTCTTACGTTCCGCGCATCAGCCGCAAGTCCCACGCTGCGGTCGCGCCGGATAACCATCTTCCCCTGGCGTCTCCCCTTTCGCCGTCCTGGGATGCCGCTCGGGAGGTGCACCACGAGACTGTCGTGCCCCCGCCGATTGCCGCACCCCCTGTGGCCGTCGCCGCGAGTAAGGCTCGCAGTTTCTGGCGGACTGGGGCGATTCTGGCGCTTCTGCTCCTGGCAGCCTTCCTGGGGTGGTGGCTCCGGTCGCCTGGCCGGCGGGTCGCGCCCGCCTCGGCAGCCCCCGGCCTTCCCTGGTCGGCTCTGTTCGATTCCTCAGCCGCGGCGCACCTGATCACAAGCGACCCCAATATCGATGCCGTTCAGGGCATCACCAAAACCGATCTGTCTCTCTCCGACTACGCCAACCATCGGTACATTCCAGACCCCGGCCAACTCACGCCAGAACAGATTCGCCTCTGCGAACTGCTGTTGATGGCAGGCGATTTTTCCGCCGCCCCGGATGCTCCGACCGCCGTGAAAATCGCCGAAATCGCGGAGATGTATTCTAAGAAGCTCGAAGTGCAGCCGTCGCGGGACTTTCAGTTGTCCTTTCTGAGCAACAACGACAACTTCATTTTTCTCGGCAGTCCCCGATCGAATCCATGGTCTTCCCTTTTCAGGGGCGAGCTGGATTTTCAATTCGTCTACGACACCCGGAAGGGCTCCGAATACATTCTCAATGCCCACCCTCGTCCTTCCGAACCGGCGGCCTATGTTCCCAGCGCAAACGGAGGCGGCACGGGATACTCCTTTGCCATCATTGCTTTTGTTCAGAACCCCGATGAAAACGGCCAAATCCTGCTGCTGGCCGGCGCCGACGGGGAAGGAACGGCGGCGGCCGGAGACTTCGTGACCGATATGCCGCGCATCTCCCCGGCACTCAGGAACTGCGGAATCCCATCCTCGGCCGGAATCCATCATTTCGAAATTCTCCTGCGCACGGAGACCATGGCCGGAGTGCCGAGAGAAACGCACGTGGTGGCGTGCCACCTGCTTCCCTGAGTGGATACATCGAAGCGGCCCGAATCCGGTCTCATGACTGCGCTCCGCGAAGCTCCGCAGGCAGTTGCAGGGGCGATCGCAGACCGCGGCCACAGGCGTCAGCGCTGTTCCGGAGAATTCAACCCGTTCCCCGCCCGCAACACAGTTTCATTTGCAGCGCGCACCCGCTGGAAATCCATCTTCTCGAACTTTCTGTCATAGGTTATAAAGCCATTCACTTCCTCTTCTACATCGGTGAGCTGGGTGTAAACGGCAGCGCTCAGGCCCCGGTTCCTGATCAGCGGCAGCAAAGCCGACTGGACCTGCTCAAAGCGCCTCGTCAGCGCATCGACGCTCGGCTGCATCTCGTAAGCATGGTGCTTGCCGGGCCACATATGGCCGGGGACGAGCAAACCGATTCCTCCGTATTCCCCGAGCGCAGCCGCGCGAGTGGCGCTGGGCTGGGGTGGATCTCCCGGGCCCACGTAAATATGCAGGTCATTAAAATCACCGTTGCCCGGATCGCCGGGAGCCCTGCGATAGCCGGGCGCGTTGTTGTAACCGGAATTGCCATCCACCAGCCGCGTCGGATCCAGCCTCTTCGTCCACGCGGTGATGCGGGCGACGTCATACGCGCCCCAGTTCTCATTAAAGGGCACCCAGGTCACGATCGAAGGCGAGTTGTCATGTTGCTGGATGATCGTCTGCCACTCGCGTTCGAATCGCCCTCGCGTGCGCGCCGGCTCCTGATCCGGGTACCACATGGACGGCATGTCCTGCCAGACCAGTAACCCAAGCCGATCCGCCCAGTAGTACCAGCGCTGCGGCTCCACCTTGGCGTGCTTCCGCACCATGTTGAATCCGAGCCGCTTCACCGTTTCCAGATCGAACCTGATTGCCTGATCCGTCGGCGCCGTGTAGAGTCCATCCGGCCAGTAACCCTGATCCAGTGGCCCCATTTCAAAAACGAACCTGCCGTTCAGCAAAGGCCGCAGCTTGCCATCCACCCTTCCGAGGCTGATGGACCGCATGCCGAAGTAGCTCCCGACCTGATCCACGATCCGACCCTGATCATCCACCAGCTCAACTTTCAGATCGTAAAGAAAGGGCTCCCCCGGCGACCATAAGTGCGGATGCCGAATCGGCACTTCCAGTGCGGTGCCGCCGTCGCCGGAGATCTGGCTGACCGCTTTGCCGCCGGCCGTTACATCCATGCGGATTCGGCCCACCTCCCCGTACACCTCGGGCCTCACCTTGACCAGGAAATGGCCAGGATCGGGAGTGATTTTCAGACCTCGTATGTAGGAACGCGGAACGGGCTCCAGCCAGACCGTCTGCCAAATTCCCGAGGTCGGTGTGTAATCTCCATGCGTGACGCAGTCTTTGCCGCACGAGTTCAGCCCGCTGTGAGTGTCCCTCGCCCCCACCACCAGCTCATTCCGGCCCGGATGCAGCAAGTCGGTGATATCGAAGTCAAAGGCCTCCCAGCGTCCCAGGTGTCGGCCTGCCCAATGTCCGTTAACGAATACGGCCGCCTGTTCGGCGACAGCACCGAAGTGCAGCAATATTCTTTTTCTCTCCCACAAAGCCGGGAGGGTGAAGCTCCGCCGATACCACATATTGATCTCCTGTTTCCGCATGATCCCGGAAAGATAGGATTCCGGCGGAAAGGGCACCTTGATGTGCTCCGGCGTGAAGGGGAAGGCGGGCGGCCGATCGCCGGCCCCGGTAACGGAAATGCAGCTGGCTCCTCCCATGTAATCCCAACTTCCGTTCAGGTTGAGCCAGTCCCGACGCACCATTTGCGGCCGCGGATACTCCGGCAGAGGCACCGCGGCAGATTGCGCCTCCGCAGTCCAGGGTGTGGAAAGGACTGCCACCGGCGCGCCATGGTTCTGCTCACCGAACAGCGAAGTCGATTGCGTGGAGACCATCAACAGCAGGAGAACAGCGCAATTCAGGATGGCTCTGGCGAGATTTTTCGCTTTCATCTCTGGAAATAATCTCCGCTTGTGCGATTTCCTATTCTATAAACCTCCGCCGGGCCCGCAGCTGGCGCAGGCTGGTATCGAGCTCGTCCAAACGGCGCGGCCAGGAAACAGATGCATCGTCGAGGAGATGTTGCTGATAGAGCCGCCTCCACCGTCGCGCATGCCCGGAATGCAGTATTTCGCGAACCAAAACAGGCCTGGAGACCGCACGAACAGTGACGTCGATTTGGCGTACTCAGCGGTAACTTCCTACCTCAGCCTCTGTAACACCATTCGCGGTAGATGGGGAACAACGAAGCTGGATGAATTGGAGGCTTTCGAATTTCAGACATGGCTGAAAGGACTGAAGCGGTCCGGCAAAAGCAAGGGGCTCCTCAATGCACTGATGAACCGGCTTTTCAACAGGGCCAGGCTGTTCAGGATGGTTTATTTCCTTGAGAGCCCGATCGGCTTGGTCGAAGTGCGAGGAATCGGCAAACGGAGGAGAAACCAATGGATCTGACTGTCGAACTGTTTTACTTGGTCCGGGGACATTGCCTGAACCCTATGGTGTCTGGTGTCCTGCCCGGAATGCGGCGCTGCACCCGGTGTCGCATGCAATGACGTCCCGGAGGGGCGAGGGAAGGCCCGCGTCATCCCTGTGCATGGCAGGTTTCGGGAGCCTCGGATATTCGGCAGGAAAGGCTCGGCCATGTCGATGCCACAACCACCATGGGATACACACACCTCATGACCTTGGACGACATGCGAGCCGCCGAGCAACCTGGGGCACTTCTCGACAGGGAATTCCTTGCCCAAGATTTGCCTGGATCGGCTCCAGACGTAGAAAAGGCCTCCGAACTCATACCGGAAGCCGTTTAGAATCATAAACTTGTTGGTTGCGGGGGCTGGATTTGAACCAGCGACCTTTGGGTTATGAGGCGGTAAAACGTTGTAACTAAAAAGGCTTGCTCAGAGCGGTTGGCGTTCAAAAAGAGCAACTTGGAGCGAACGGTAGGTCTTAATGTGAGGGCAAAGTGGGGCCGGTTTTCACGGGTCAGACTGGGGCCAGAATCTTTGGGGCGCTAAACCATAGGGGTGCTTCAGCTCCACTCAAGTCTGCTAATTTACAGCAGGATAGCTTTATGCTCATCTCGGTTTAGTTGGGTAGCGTGGATTACGCACAGTCCTTGGAATTATTGACCTCTGCATAAATAATAGAAATGGTTTGCTGTTCTCAAATCGAGTACACTTGTTCTCGCCATGAGAACGAATTCAAAGTCGCTGGGCGATCTGCTTTTTGGGCAGACCCGAAGCCGTATCTTAGCGTTGCTCTATGGTAAGCCTGACCAGACTTTCTTTGTTCGCCAAATAGCAAGGGAGATCGGAACAAGCGTCGGCAGCGTACAGCGAGAATTGGAAACTTTGTCGGAAGTCGGATTGCTCAATCGAACAACGATAGGGCGGCAGGTCTTCTACCAGGCAAATCGTCATCACCCGACATTTGCGGAAGTCCGCTCCTTGATCGCAAAGACTTCGGGTATTTTTCATCAGCTTCGTTCCGCTCTGGCCCCCTTTACCTCACAAATCACCTTTGCTCTGGTCTACGGGTCGATTGCGCGAGGGGATGAGGATGCGGGGAGCGATGTCGATTTGATGATTGTGGGGAATGTGACTCTGGATGACGTGCTGGCACAATTGACTCCAGTAGAGAATGCAATTGGACGGCCTATCAACCCAACGGTCTATTCTCTAAAAGAATTCAGAACTAAGGTGAAAGACGGAAATCACTTCTTAACCTCGGTATTGCGTGGCAAGAAAATGCTCTTGATCGGAGATGAAGATGAGCTTAGCAAGGTGGGCTGAATACGGTTGGCTCAAGGCCGAAGTATCTAGTCCAGACGAGATCAGAGACTTGTTGGGGATCGTCACTCGTGCTCTCAAAGACTCGAAGGTAGAAGCGATCTCCGAAGACCTTCGCTTTCAGGCTGCATTCAGCGCGGCGCTCACGTCCGCGAATATTGCTTTGCGGGCAAGCGGCTACCGTACCAGGGTACAAACGGGACATCATCAAAAGATCGTCGAATCTCTGGAGCTTACTCTCAAAAGTGATCCGAAACTGATTCAGAAGCTGAAAGTCTTCTCGAAGAAACGGAATGCAACAAGCTACGATGCGGCTGGCAATATCTCAGAACAGGAGCTTGAACAAGCAATCAAAGTTGCGGAGGAATTGCAACAAAGCATTTCTACATGGCTGAGGCACAATCATCCCGAATTCTTAAAACCCTCTTAGGTGCTATTGTTCCTACTTTACATTGGGAATTGCGTCAAAAGTCCGAGCTTGTAGGAGATCGCATAGAAGAACAATGGCAACAGGATGTATTTAGCCAAGTCAATGAGTGGCTTCTCACACTTGGCCTGAGAAAGTGAACGATGAATCTGACTGCCTACCATGCAAAGCTCTTTGCCCATGAGCTGACAAAACGATCCAGTTCCGACAACGTGGACAAACTTGCGTCCGCGCTTTCCGATGCTCAAGTTGACCTCAACCCGCATCAGATTGAGGCGGCACTTTTTGCATTCCGTTCCCCACTGTCGAAGGGCGCACTCCTTGCAGATGAAGTTGGTCTGGGAAAGACCATAGAGGCAGGCATCTTGCTTGCCCAGCATTGGGCTGAGCGGCGGCGCACTTTACTCGTCATCTGCCCTGCAAATCTTCGCAAACAGTGGAGTCAGGAATTGCTGGATAAATTTTTCCTTCCAAGCGTCATCCTGGAAACCAAGACTTTTAATGAAGCGATTCGGTCGGGCAATCTAAATCCGTTCCAGCAACACAAGATCATCATTTGCTCATTCCAATTCGCGCGCTCTAAAGAGCCGTATCTGCGAAACACACCTTGGAATCTCGTTGTTATCGACGAAGCGCATCGCTTACGAAACGTCTACAAACCCAGCAACAAGGTTGCGAACTCCATCAAGAATGCCGTGAGCAGCTTTCAAAAAGTCTTGCTAACGGCTACGCCATTGCAAAATTCACTCTTAGAGCTTTATGGCCTCGTGAGCATCGTGGATGAGTTCACATTCGGCGATCTCCGAAGCTTTCGCGCTCAATTCTCCCGGCTCTCGGACAAAGCGGATTTTGATGCACTCAAGCAGCGGCTTCGTCCGATCTGCCAACGCACTTTGCGGCGGCAGGTACTCGCTTACGTGCCATACACCAACCGACACGCGATGGTGCAGGAGTTCTATCCGAGCGCCGCCGAACAACAGCTCTACGAACTTGTTTCCGAATATCTCAAAGGCGACAAGCTATATGCGCTCCCAGCAAGCCAGCGGCAGCTCATGACGCTCATTTTGCGAAAGCTGCTCGCCTCATCCACCCACGCCATCTCCAACACCTTGCTGGGACTTGCAAACAAGCTAGAGGCGGTAGAAACCGAGCAGCAGAAAGCAGCCGAGGTCTCTGCGGTTATTGCGGACGACTTTGAGACGCTCGCTGAAGTGCAGGAGGAATGGGTTGATGAGGAAGAAGGTTCAGAGCCAGAGAACGGAAACGAGAAGAAGCTGCCAGATCGACTAACGCCGGAACAACTTGCCGAGCTTCGAGCCGAGAGAGACAAGCTCCAACAGTTCCATGCACTCGCCAAGGCGATTCAGACAAACTCCAAAGGTGACGCGCTTCTCACTGCGCTGCAACGCGGCTTCGAGGCCGCTCGTACCGTCCGGATGGAGAATGGCACCGGCGCTCTCCAACAGAAGGCTATTATCTTCACCGAGTCCCGCCGAACTCAGGAATACCTCTTCAATTTGCTCCAACAAACGGAGTTCGCCGGAAAGGTCGTGCTCTTCAACGGCACCAACACTGATCCTCAAAGTCAAGCCACCTATCAGGCTTGGATGAAGCAGCACGCCGGGACTGACCGCATTACCGGCTCGCCTACTGCCGACAAGCGCGCCGCTTTGGTCGAGCATTTCCGGGACACCGCGAACATCATGATTGCCACTGAAGCAGCGGCAGAGGGCATCAATCTCCAATTCTGCAATCTGGTCGTTAACTACGACATGCCGTGGAATCCGCAGCGCATTGAACAGCGCATCGGAAGGTGCCACCGTTATGGCCAGAAGTACGACGTGGTAGTCGTCAACTTCCTCAATAAGGCAAACGCTGCGGATGTTCGCGTGTACCAGCTTCTCGCGGAGAAGTTCAAGCTCTTCGATGGAGTGTTCGGAGCCAGTGATGAGGTCATCGGAGCCATCGAATCCGGCGTGGACTTTGAGAAACGCATCGTTGCAATCTATCAGCAGTGCCGCACTACGGAGCAGATCGAATTCCAGTTCGACCAACTCCAACTGGAACTCGAATCGCAGATTGCCCAGGCTCGTAGCGATGCCAGTGAACAGCTTCTTAACAACTTCGATCAGGAAGTCATTGAACGTGTCCGCATTTCCAGCGGAGCGGCCCTGGGGCGGTTTGAAGACCTGCTCTGGCGAGTGACGGCTTTCTACCTCACTCCGTATGCCCGCTTCGATACTCCCGGCCACACCTTCTATCTTGAGCGCGACCCATTCCCGACATCTGCCGACAGCCCGCAGCCAGTCAATCCCGGTCCTTACCGGATGGGCAAGAACGTCGAGGATGCAAATACCTACCGGGTGGGACATCCACTGGCCCAACAGGTCTTGAGAGGTTGCTGTGCGCTTCCTACTCCCAAGGTAGAGCTTCGCTTCAACCTCAGTCGCAGCGGCAAGCGTATTGCCGTTTTGGAATCTTTACTCGTCCGTAGCGGGTGGCTCGCCTGTACGCGGTTCACCCTCAGCGGATTCGAGACGGAAGACCACATACTTCTTGGTGGCATTCTCGATAATGGTCAGCCACTAGAGCCTTCGGCTTGCAAGCGCCTCTTCGACTTTGAGGGTGAGCTAGGACAGCCGCTCTTGCTGGAGCCGCCGGATGCGCTCACCACCGAGCTAGATAAAGAGCAGCAGCGCGTCTTGGGAGACCTTGAAGCGCGCAACGGGAAGTGGCTCGACTCCGAGATCGAGAAACTTGACCGCTGGACTGAAGACCTCAAGTTCGGTTTGGAGCAGGAGATCAAAGACTTCGATAAAGAAATTCGTGAGGTGCGACGCGAATCCGTCGCCGCCGCTGGCCTTCAGCACAAGCTGGAACATCAGCGTCGCCTGAAAGACCTTACCGCTGCCCGCAACCAGCGCCGTAAAGACCTCTTTATCGCTCAGGACGAGGTGGAAGCACGTCGCGAGAGCTTGATTTTAGATATTGAAGGAAAGCTAAGGCAGAAGCAAGAGTTGACGCAACTCTTCGTTATTCGCTGGAGGTTGGATTGATGGAACAGACAATTACATGCCCGAAATGCAAGACAGAGTTTCCGTTGACAGAATCTCTTGCGGCGCCATTGCTTGAGGCGACTCGCCAGCAGTTTGAACAGAAGCTGTCTCAGAAAGATGAGGAGATAGCCCTACGCGAACAGACTGTGCGTGACAAAGAAAAGCATATAGCCGAAGAAAAGCGCGCACTTGAGCAGCAAGTCGCGGATCAGGTGGCCCAGCAACTCAAGGCCGAACGAGCACGGGTAGTCGAAGAAGAGTCGCGGAAGGCGAAGCTCGCCAGCGCAGCGGAGCTTGAGACGAAGGCCAAAGAACTTGAAGACCTTCAAGAAGTTCTCAAAGTGCGTGACGAAAAGCTGGCCGAAGCCCAAAAAGCGCAAGCGGAGTTAATCAAGAAGCAGCGAGAGTTGGATGACGCAAAGCGTGAACTGGAATTGACTGTTGAAACGCGCGTGCAGGAAGGGCTTTCTGAAGTCCGCACCTTGGCGAAGCGGGAGGCCGAGGAGGGACTCAAGCTCAAGGTAATGGAAAAGGATCAAACTATTGCCTCCATGCAGCAGAAGATCGAAGAACTGAAGCAAAAGGCTGAACAAGGCTCCCAGCAGTTGCAGGGCGAAGTCCAGGAGCTTGAATTGGAGACCCTGCTTCGAGCCAAATTCCCTTACGACACGATTGAACCAGTCCCCAAAGGTGAATTTGGAGGTGACGCGCTCCATAGTGTAGTTAGTCCGGGTGGCATAAAGAGTGGGACAATCCTTTGGGAAACCAAGCGTACGAAAAACTGGAGTAACGCCTGGCTCGCCAAATTGCGCGACGATCAGCGCACGGCCAAGGCCGATTTGTCTGTGCTTGTATCGCAAACCCTACCTAGTGGTATTGAGACCTTCGATGTCATCGACGGAGTTTGGATCTCACATCCCCGATGCGTATTGCCAGTCGCTACCATTCTGCGGCACACACTTCTTCAAGTGAACTCGGCACGACTGGTCACCGAAGGGCAACAGACTAAAGCTGAAATGGTTTATCAGTACCTCACTGGGCCGAGATTCCACCAGCGTGTCGAGGCGATTGTAGAGGCGTTTTCATCTATGCAAGACGATCTTGACAAAGAACGCAAAGCAATCATGAAGCAGTGGGCGAAGCGACAAGAGCAGATTGAGCGCGTAATGGGAGCTACGGTTGGGATGTATGGGGATTTACAAGGAATCGCTGGCAAGTCCATCCAAGAGATCGAAGGATTGAGTTTGCTGGCCCTGCCTGATCCTGAGAAAGAAAACTGAGGAGACTTAACGCCGTGTCTACTAATCCAATCGCCGGAAGTTCTACGACCCTCGCGGGCGTTGCTGCTGCAACCAGCCCTACAACTCCTCCGCTGGAGCCTCTTCATGAGGCAGCGCAGCAGGCGCGGAATCTGCGTCTTGTTCTGCAAGACGACAAACAGCGTATCGGCTGCTTTCTTGGAGCGGGCTGTCCTCTCGGAATCTATGATGCTGCGGGGAACAAAACCATCACGCTAATACCTGCTGTCGTGGAACTGACCAATCAAGTTGCTGAAGGTTTGCTCGAAGCCGATAACGCTTCTAAGGGTACTTCAGAACCCACACAATTCAGGACTCAATGGGATTCATGGTGCAAAGAATGCCAAACAGACGGTGGAAAAGAGCCCACGGTAGAGGATGTCCTGACCGAACTTCGTGCCATAGCCAATCGAAGAGGGAATGCAGAATTCTTAGGGATTTCTAAAGCGGCATTAACCGCTCTCGACGAGAAAATCTGTTCTTTGATTACCGAACGGATGAAGAAGACTCTTCCTACCTATCGCTGCTCCTACAACCATTTTGCTTCGTGGGTTGGAGGAGTCTACCGAACATTTCCGGTTGAAATATTTACCCCGAATTACGATTTGCTATTTGAGCAGGCATTCGAGCAGCACCCCTTACCGCATTTCGACGGATTTGTCGGCTCGCGCGAACCGTGGTTTGATTTGTCTTCGATCGAGCATGACGCAATTCCATCGCGTTGGACTAGACTCTGGAAGCTACACGGGTCGATCAATTGGGAGAAGCGTGAAGAAACCATTGATGCTGTCCAGGTTACGCGAGTGGTGCGGGTGACTGGTGAAGCAAAAGAAGGCAAGGTAATGATTTTTCCTTCGCATTTGAAGTATGACCAAAGTCGCCGGATGCCTTACTTGGCAATGCTGGACCGATTGAAAGCGTTCTTTCATGGAAATCTCGTTAGGGGACGAGGTGTATCGGGGAGGCAAGAAGAAGATGCCCCAAGGTTGATTATTTGTGGCTATTCGTTTCTCGACGATCATCTCAACGAAGTGCTGCTTGATGGGTTGCGGGCTAATCGCAACGCTCAGTGCTTCGCGTTGATGTATTCCAACTTGGCAAATCATCCAAGAGCTGTTCAGTATGCGGAGAAACAGGCTAATCTCACTGTTCTCGCGCAAGACGGCGCCGTTGTCGGAACTCGCGTTGGGCTTTATCGTCCCGGCTCGCCCAGCCTCAAAGAACATACGCCTTGGCTGTATGAGGAAGTCGTCACAACCTCCGGTGCGCCCGTGAATCAACTACGTTGTCGCCTGGGCGACTTCCATTACTTCGGACTGTTTCTTGAGCAGTTATGCGGAACGAGGAGCGACGATGCACAGCCAAGCGTCTAGCTCCGATCCCTCACGCCTTGGAACCGTAGAGGACGTGAACGGTTCCAGTATCAGCGTAAAGCTGTCAGAGAACACTCCCGGTGGCCTCATGTTTGTCAGTGGTGAGGCATACCGCGTGGGACAAGTCGGCGGGTTTGTACGTATACCCTCCGGTTATTTTGACCTCTTTGGAATCATCTCGCAGGTTGGTGCGGGAGCTGCGCCCGGACCGCCAGAACTTGCGCCTCAACTCGGCAATCGGTGGCTTAGGGTAGAACTTGTCGGTGAAGGGCGTAGAGGGATCACTTTTGAACGTGGCATTTCCCAATATCCCTCTATCGGCGATATGGTTCATGTGGCAACTGAGTCGGACCTCAAAACTGTATACGCACCGGGTAATGAAGATGGATATGTAGCGATTGGAAGAGTTTCAAGTGCGGAGTCGATCAGGGCGTTCCTTGACCTCAATCGTTTAGTCAGCCGTCACTCTGCGGTAGTTGGAAGCACCGGCTCTGGGAAGTCCACGGCGGTCGCCAACATCCTTGGAGTCATATCGGATCGAACCCGGTTTAAGTCTGCGCGAGTTGTGCTGTTTGATATTCACGGTGAATATGCAAAAGCATTTGGCAATCTTGCAAGAGTATTTAGGGTTGGGGCGGATACAAAGGTAGGCGAAAGAGAACTTCATGTGCCGTTTTGGGCTCTGACGGCTGAAGAGTTCACATCTATTGCGATGGGAAGTGTATCCGGCGTCCCCCTCACCTTGGTTCATGAAAAAATGCTTGCTGGTAAGCAACAGTCAAAGCCAGGCGGGCTTGCTCACGGGCTTACCCAAGCGGACATTACGGTTGATACTCCGCTGCCTTTTTCGGTATTCGGTCTGTGGCATGATCTCTATTCCTTGCACTACGCAACCCACAACGTAAGTTCAAACCAAAACCAATCCGAGAATACCCGCGCCTATATGACAAGCGGTACACCGCCGAAGAAGGTGTTGGGAAATCCAGATATGCTTGAAGCGCCTCAATTTTGTCCAGAGAGCAAAGGTGGAGGAAATCCCATATATCTGGGAGCCCAAAGTAATCTCCCCAAGACCCATTTGGATGTTTTAGAGAATAAGCTCCGCGATCCACGGATGCAGTTTTTATTCAGACCCGGGGAGTGGTCTGTTGCAACGGACGGAACAACCAAGGCCGATTTGGATGCGCTGTTTTCCGCATGGATCGGTGCAGACGCTCCCATTTCCGTGTTCGATTTGTCTGGCATCCCACCTGCGATCCTTGATGACTTGGTAGGAGCTGTATTGCGTATTCTGTACGACGCGCTCTTTTGGGGTAGGTTGAAACCGGAGGGCAGTCGCCAAAGGCCCTTGCTCATCGTGCTGGAGGAAGCGCACAGCTATCTAGGCACACAGGCTCCCGGTTCTCAGGCCAAATGCCGCGCAGCTAATGCAGCACGGCGTATCGCAAAGGAGGGCCGGAAATACGGTGTTGGTCTGATGCTGGTCAGTCAACGGCCCTCGGAGATTGACGGCACAATCCTCGCGCAGTGCGGGACAACCGTCGCGCTTCGACTGACGAACGAATCGGATCAATCCCAGGTCAGCAAATGCGCCTCGGATAATCTGAAGGGGCTGTTCTCGGCACTCCCCATCCTTCGCACAGGGGAAGCTCTAATCGTCGGCGAAGCGGTCAATATGCCAATCCGTGCCATCATTGATCGACCCGCTGAAGGGCGCCGACCGGATAGCGACGATCCAATGGCCGTCGTGCCGATGGGGGCTGACGGAAAGAGAACCAGAAGCGGTGGGTGGACAGAACCCGTCACCTCCGAGAACTACAAAGGACTTGTCGAAGCGTGGCGCAAGCAGAACACGCAAGCAGGTAGTGCAAAGGCTGTAACAAAACCCTAGTTGGCTTCAAATGAGGAAAGGTCAAACGATGGAGCGCATTTCAGTCAATTCGAGCAATATAGCAAGCGTCGGCTACGATGCCGATAGCCAAACCCTTGAGATTGAGTTCAACAATGGTGGTGTCTACCAATATTCAGGAGTGCCACAAGAGATTTACGGCGGGATGATGAGCGCTGATTCTAAGGGCAAGTATTTTCACGCCAACATCAACAAGACCTACCCGTTCAGCAAACTATAAGCAGATACGAGTATGCCGCAGGTAGTCCGCATTGATCGCTTTCGACCAGTTGCGTA
>DATASQ010000029.1:0-30361 GCA_036269135.1 Acidobacteriaceae bacterium | reverse complement strand
GCGACCGACATCGTTCTGAACCTGAAGCAGATTCCGTTCAAGCTGAACGGCGACGGGCCCAAGGCGCTCTACCTGAACGCGGACCAGCCGGGGATTGTGACCGCCGGCATGATCGAAGCCGACGGGGACGTGGAAATTCTCGACAAGGATGTGTATATCGCCACCGTCAGCGAAGGCGGCCGGCTGAGCATGGAGATGCGGCTGAAGCGCGGCCGCGGGTATGTCTCCGCCGACAAGAACTTCGATTCGGATCTGGGCATCGGGTTTATCCCGGTGGACTCGGTGCACTCGCCGGTGCGCAAGGTGAACTTCACGGTGGATGCCGCGCGTCTGGGCCAGATTACCGACTACGACAAGCTGACGCTCGAAGTGTGGACGAACGGCTCCGTATTGCCCGCCGACGGCGTAGGCCTGGCGGCGAAGCTGCTCAAGGATCACATGAGCATCTTCATCAACTTCGAAGAAGAGATCGAAGCCGAGGGCCACGCCGAAGAAGGCCGCGTTCAGCTGAAGAACGAGAACCTGAACCGCAGCGTGGAAGAGCTGGAGCTGAGCGTGCGCAGCTACAACTGCCTGAAGAACGCGAACATTCAGACCATCGGCGAGCTGGTGCAGAAGACCGAAGCCGAGATGCTGAAGACCAAGAATTTCGGGCGGAAGTCGCTGAACGAGATCAAGGAAATTCTGGCGCAGATGGGGTTGTCGCTGGGCATGCGCATCGACGAGCAGGGCAACGCGGTCCCCGGACCGACGAGCGTTCTGCCGGCAGCGCAGCTGGCCGCCAGCTACAGCCGCTTCGACGACGAAGAGGAAGAGGGACTGGATTCGGATTTACCGATTCAGCCCGAGACGGAAAACTTTTAACAGAGCTCAGGGCTCAGAGCTCAGGGCACAGTCCCTCAGCTCTGAGCAACTGCGCTGGAATACACAGGAATCAACAATTCGGGCGGGAAGGCAGACCTTTCGGCGGCTCTTACTGAGCCCTGAGCTCTGTGCTCTGTGCCCTGGAGATCGCCATGCGCCATCGCAATGCAGGATACAAACTGGGACGGAACACCAGCCATCGCCGCGCGCTGCTGCGGAATCTGGTGACGTCCATTCTTATGGAGGATCGGATCGAAACGACGGTGGCGAAGGCGAAAGCCGCGCGGCCGCACGTGGAGAAGCTGATCACGCTGGGCAAAAAGGGCGACCTGCATGCACGGCGGCAGGCGCTGGGCTATCTGCAGACGCGCGAAGCGGTCACGCGGCTGTTCGATACGGTGGCGCCGCGGTACGGCGACCGCAACGGCGGCTATCTGCGGATCATCCGCAAGGGCTTCCAGCGCGGGGATGGCGCCGAGAAGGTGTTCATCGAGCTGGTGGACGCCGAGCAGGTGCTGGACGAGAAGCGCCAGAAGCGTGCCGAAGCGCGTGCCAAGCGGCGCGAAGAGATGCAGAAAGCCATGGCCGAGCAGCAGTCGGCTGAGGGCGGCGGCGAAAAAGCCGAGTAAAGCAGCCGGTAGCCGGTAGCCAGTCGCCGGCAGCCAGGACGAAAGGCGCATCCCGATCCGGGGTGTGCCTTTTTTTTTGCGGCGATGAAGATTCCCTCATCTGCTTGCAACCGGGCCGCGGTCTGGTACGCTGTCGTCACCATGTCCTCAGCAGCCACGAAAGAGGTCCTGCATCGCCTGATGCGGCCGGCCACGGGCGCGCGTGAACAGGAGCGCGCCGAGGCGCGGGCTCTGCAGGAGAGCCTGCTGCCGCCGACGGCGCCCCCGGTGGCTGGCTACACCATTGCGCTGGCGTGGCAGGGATCGCCGGAGGTGAGCGGCGACTACTTCGACGTCTTTTCGCTGCGCGACGACCAGACAGCGCTGTGTATCGCCGATGTTTCGGGTAAAGGGCTGGCGGCGGCAAAGCTGGCGAGCGAGTTGCAGACAGCGGTGCGGGGCTTCGCGCCGGAGGCAGCTTCTCCCGCGGAGTTGTGTACGCAGGTGAACCAGGCGTTGTGCCGGCCGGGCGGCGACCCGCGGATGATCACGATGTTTTACGGCGTGCTCGACGCGGCGGAAAAGCGGCTGCGCTACGAGAACGCGGGCCATTGTCTGCCGCTGCTGGTGCGCGCGGATGGCGCGGTCGAGTTTCCGGCAAGCTTCAGCGGCGTGGTGGGGATCTTCTCCCACTGGCTCTATCAGAACCAGGAAGTGGAGCTGCGCTCCGGCGACTGCCTGTTGCTGCTGACCGACGGCCTGCTGCAGGCGGAAAACCGGCGCCGCCAGGAGTTCGGCTATCAGCGGCTGATTGCCGCGGTCGAGCGCGGGCATGCGCAGGGCGCGGAGAAGCTCAGCCAGGAAATCCTGGCGGAGGTGGGGCAGTTCATCGGCGGGAAGTGGCGCGACGACGCGTCGCTGATCGTGGTGACGGTGGACTGATACCGTGCTACTGTACTTCGACAGGGCCCGAAAGATCGACAGTCTTCTGCCGGCTTGTGATTTGGAGCTTCACCCCGCGCGGCAGATACGGCGCGATCACTTCCCGGCGCCCCCACTCGAGCGACCAGCCGTTCTCGACAGCGACCAGCGTGTAGTTGCCGGGTACGACGCGGCTAAGCAGGAAGCTGCCGTCGGAGTCGCTCTGATCGAGGCGGAAGAGGTCGGCATTGTCCTGGAGCTGCTCCGGCACCAGCAGGACGAGAGCGCCGCCGATACCCTTGCCGTCGCGCCGGGCAAACCCTGCAACCGAGGCCGAGCCGCGCGCCACTTCGGCGGCGAAAAGGACGGGATCGGCGGCGACGGTGATGTGGTGGCCGTGCACCTCCGCGCCGGACGCGGCCATCTGCACGATGCCCAGCAGGCCCATCGAGGTATTGACCTGGACGGTGTAGTCCCCGGGCGGCATGGCACGCAGGTCGAAGGAGCCGTCGGTGGCGACAGGGGTGCTCACGGTGCCGCCTGTACCTGGGTTGAACTGAAGCATGGTCACGGGAGGCAGAGCCTCGCCGGAAGCCATCTCGAGTTTGCCGGAGAGGTCGACGGTGTTGCCGGGGCCGAGGTCAACAGTCTGATCGGTAGCCAGGTCGACCGAGCTGCTGTGGCTGGAGCCGTTCGGGCCAAAGGTGCGGACAGAGTAATGGCCCGGAGCGATGCCGCCCAGATCCGCGACCATCAGGTTGCCCGTCGAACGCACCGTCAGATCCCGCGGTGGCTGGAATTGCTCTGTACCGAACACGTTCTGCTCCAGTTGCGGTTCGGAGAAGGGGTGGGTGGCGTCAGGTTTGGGGAGGAGAATCTCAACGTGCACAGCGGCGACGGCGTGCAGCGTCAGATCGAGTTGCTGGCGATCGCCGGGGTTGATCTGGACGGGTGTGGCGGAGGCAGAATCCGTCGCGTTGGCGTAGAAGGTCATCGGGTAGGCGACGTCGAGCGGAGAGCGCGGCGGATCCGAGGCCAGAACCGTGCCGTCGGCAGCGGTGCGCTGCGGCGGATGAAACGCGTACCAGGGAGTTGCGGCGACGCCGATGGAGTAGATTCCGGCGTGGAGGCGGGCGAATTCGTAGGTGCCGTTATCGCTGGTGCTCTCGGCGCCTTCGGTCTCGATTTTGACTTGTCCGTTCTGCTGCTGCTGGCGATACAGCGTGACCTGAGCGCCGGCGACCGGATCGCCGTTGTCGTCGGTAATGGCGCCATCGATCACGGCGGTGGGAAAGAGATTGAAGCGGAGGCCCTCGGAGACCAGGCCGGCGCCGGTGACGATGGCGGTCGAATAGCTGCCTTCATGCTCCTGATAGCTGGAGGCGATGTAGCCGCGACGCGAGGCGGCGAGTACATATTTGCCGGCCGCCAGCCGGTCGAAGCGGAAGGCTCCGCCTTCCCCCGTGGTGGTTGCGGCGACCTGCGTTTGTTCGTCTCCGGCGGTCGAGAGGGTGACCTCCGCGCGGTCGAGAAGCGCGCCGCTGGTGGCGCTGCGCACGACGCCGCTGATCGTGAAGGAGCCCGAGGCGGGCACGGTCTGCCCGGCCGCTCCGAACGCGAGGAGCGCGACGGCTGCGCTGACGATGCCGGCGCGGATCATGGCGAGGGATCTCCGTGGATCACGGTAAGCTCGACGTTCGCCGTTCCGCTGGGATCGACGGTGACGACCTGGCCTTTGCCGGACCACGCGGCGAGCCCCTCCGTCGAATGGAAGTCGATCTCCTGGCGCGCGTCGCACGCGACGACGCGGTACGAGCCGGGAGCGAGATTTGGCAGCGTGAACTGGTTGTTGTCGCGGAGAAGGGTGTCGGGCACGCGGTTGGTCGTGGAAAACAGAGGGATGGCGTAGATCCAGATCTGCGGCTGTTCGCCGGAGACACCGGAGGCGCGGGGTGACGGGCTGTCGATCTGACCGGCGATTGTGCCCGAGTCGTTGCGCAGCGTGACTTCGACCGGCTGCGGCGGATTGTCGGGAGAGACGGTCAGGGGCGTGGTCGCGAGGTCGGCGCCTCCGCTGCTGACCGAGGCCACGTAGGTGGATCCTGGGTTCGTTGTACTCACCCAGAACTTTCCCGGCTGGAAGACATCGAGCTCGTAGCGGGTTCCGTTGCTGCCGTCGTCGGAATGAACGGAGCGGATGCCGGCGCCTTCAGCGAAATCATCGGCAGGCAGAAGAGACAGGTTCATCCATCCCCACTGATTCGAAGGCGGCGCTCCATCCGCCGAGGCCGTGAAATCGCGATTGATGATGAACTGAAGCGGGGGCAGGGGGGTTACGGTGAGCGCCAGGTCGACGGGAGCGCCGCCGACCTGAAAGTTGGCGCGGCCGAAGCGCATGGTGGCGCCGAAGGCATGAGCGATGAGCGTCCACGCCCCGTTGGGGACGTTGGCGTGCGCCACCCGGCTGCGGGGGTCGAGGTGAACGGGGAGCCCGGTTCTTTGGCCGCCGCTGTCGGTGATCGTCAGACTCGTGGGCGTGTCCGGCATGCCCTGGATAGCGATGGCGACGGGAAAGAATTGCTGGCGGACGAGAGTCATGTCGGCCTGAGCCTGCTGGCCGGCGCGGAGGGCGAGTACGCCCGCGGATCCAGCGTCTGTGACGCCGGGATAGTAGAGGCCGGGAAAGCCAAAGACGGGCGCCAGGCTGTTTTCGGGGTCGTTTTGCCCGTCGATCCAGGCGTCGGTGAAGACCATGTAGCGGCCGGGCGCGAGGCCGGCGACGCGCCAGGAGCCGTCGCTGCGGGTCTTCTCGATGGCGGCCAGGCTCCAGTGGGGTCGGCCGTCCTGGAGGTCGCGCCGGAAAATCGAAACCTGGATTTCGTCGGCGGGATCGGCGGTGGAGAGCGTGATGTGGCCGAAGATGCCGGCTTCCGGGGTGATGCGGAAGGTGAGGGCGGGCATCTCCGGCCCGACGAGGATCGAGCGGGGCGGCCCCGCCTGGCTGGAGGATGAATGACCGAAGCCCAGGTAGCCGGGTTTGCGGACCGCGACGCTGAAGCTGCCGGCGGAGACGTTGTCGAAGGAAAAAGTGCCATCGCCGGCGGTGAGCTGGGCCTGATCGTTGCCGAGGACGACCTCCGCGCGGGCGACGGGCTGGCCGGTTGCGTCGTTCAAAACGGTACCGCGGACGGCAAAGCCGGAGGCGCCGGAGAGATTCTGGGCGTGCGCCGCCAGCAGAGCCCAGCACAGGCACAGGGCGACACTGCCGGCAAGCGGCAGGCGAAGGAACGACGGAAGCGGGCGGCGCACAGAAATGATTGTCCCGAACCCAGGAAGAATTGCAAGGCTGATGATTCGACGCCGGCCGGGGGTGGTTTGTTCCTGGCGAAACAACCTTCAATTCACGGAATTGTAACCGTCGCGGTTGGTGAGGACCTTTATATTGCAGGCTATGACCGCCGAATCCCTGACGCTGGAGAGCGTACCTGGGCAGGCTCCGGGCAGCCGCATTCTGCGCCTGACGGGCCCCGTGACCCTGAGCAGTTTGTTTGAGTTTCAGAGCGTTTTGCGCGCCGATCCGCCGGCGCTCCTGATTCTGGATCTGAGCGCCGTCCCCTATATGGATTCCGCCGGCATGGGCGCGATCATCAACTACTTCGTGTCGTGCCAGCGCCACGGGAAGAAGCTGGTGGTGGCGGGTGTGAACGGCCGGGTGATGGAGCTGTTCCGGATGACCAAAGTGGACAGCCTGCTGACCCTGGTGCCGACGGTGGCCGAAGCGGAGGCCTGAACGGCAGCGGATAGGGTCCGCCCACAGGTTGCAGCCCACAGGTTGCAGGTTACGGGTTACGGGGTTACAGGGTACGGCGGGGGTGACGCCGAGTCGCTTCCGCGGCCTGTCCCTGTCACTGATCGAACGTCAACCTGCTCGCAACCGATCTCATGCGACCCATCGACCGCGCCCAATCGGTTTTGCCGCCGATCGGATTTGCGCGGAGAATGGGGAAGAGGGATCGCAGGGATGCGGATGCGGCGGTGGATTGCGTTTGGAGCGATGGGGCTGGCGGCGCTGGGGTTCGAACCCGGCGCGGCGCGCGGTCAGGATGTGCAGGTGCCGTATGTGGCGCCTCGTCCCGCGAACACGCTGGTGATGCTGCCGGATGGGTCGACCGTGCATGTGGAGCTGGCGACGACCGAAGCCCAGCGGAATTACGGGCTGATGGGGCGGACGCGGCTGCCGGAGGGACGCGGCATGCTGTTCGTGGAGCAGGAGGAGAAGCGGCAGCCGTACTGGATGTATCACTGCAAAATCGGCCTGGACATTGTGTGGATGGACGCGCAGCACCGGATCGTGGAGATGAGTCCCGATACCCCGCCCTGCCGGGGGAAATCGAATACGTGCCCGAATTACGGCGGTCACGAAGCGTCGCAGTACGTGCTGGAGCTGCCGGTGGGCGACATCGCGCGCCACCACCTCAAGGTGGGAGAGCGCATCGAGTTCCGTCTGCAGTGAGAGCCGGTGGTGGGCAACAGGCTCCCGCTGCATTTCTCTCCCGTCGCAAAATCGAGGATGACGCGTCAGCCGGCGAAGACGGTTTTTGCCTGCATCAGGGAAGCGACGACGGCGCCGGACGCCTGGGCGAACTCGCTGCGGCCGCCCAGGGCCAGGTCTTCCGAGACTTGTTGGCCGGAGTCGGCGCGGCGGATGACATCGCCGGCTGCGCGGTGGAAGCGCGCGTGGTCGCTGACCAGGCGGGTAAATTCCGAAGTCTGGGCAAAACGGCGGCCCTCGCCGTGGAGCCATTTTCCCAGATCGCATGCGGAATCCTGCGCGGTGGCGGCGGGATCGAGGCTGTGGTCGGGATGCTTCAGGTAAGCGGTAAGTTTTGATTTCCAGCGCACGTGCGCCTCGATGGACTGATCGAAGTCCATGGTCCGGGGCCGCGATTCCCCTGGCTGATCGGAGCCATCGGTCAGAGTGAACTGTCGGATCATGCCGTCGAGGTCCGAGGCCATGGAGGAGAGATGCTGGCACGCCTGGGCCGTCTCGCCCGCGGCGTGGGAGTTGGCCGTAGCCAGCTGTGAGATCTGGCCGGCGGAGCGGGAGATTTCGCCGGAGGCAGCCGTCTGCTCCGTGGCCGCGCTGGCGATCATGTGAATCATCTGCTCAACTTCGCGGGAAGCGGTGATGATGGCCTCGAGGCGGGAGCGGGCGTTGGCGGTTTCGCTGCGGCCGGTCTCGACGGCTTCGCGGCTCTGCTGCATCACGGCGAGCGTCGAGCCGGTTTCCTGCTGAATGGTCTGGATGGTGGCGGCAATCTCTTCGGTGGCGGTCTTGGTCCGCTCGGCAAGGCGGCGCACCTCGCCGGCCACTACGGCAAAGCCGCGCCCATGCTCGCCGGCCCGTGCCGCTTCAATAGCGGCGTTCAGGGCGAGGAGGTTGGTCTGTTCGCTGATCTCCTGAATGACGCTGACCACGTTGCCAATGGCGGTGGAGCGCTGGGCGAGTGAGTCCATTTGCTGAGCCACGGTGCCGGAGGCCTCAGCGATCTTTTCCATTGTGGTGGCCGCGCCCTGCATCACCTGGCCGCCCTCGCTGGCGGTTTCGGCGGCTTTGCGGCTGGCCACCGACGCGGCCTCGGCGTTGCGGCTGATTTCCGCGATGGTGGCGGACATTTCTTCCGCCGCCGCGGCGATTTGCTGCGTCTGGCTGGTCTGCAGCTCTGTGTTGCCGCTGGTCTGCATGGACTGCACGCTGAGCTCTTCGGCGGCGCCGGAGAGAGTGTCGGCGGTGCGGCCCACGGCGCGCAGGATCTCGCGCATGGCGGCGACCGTGGTATTGAGGGCCCGGGAAAGCCGGCCGACCTCGTCCGTGCTCTGCGCCTCCACGGAGACGGCGAGGTTCTTGTGCGCCACCTGTTCCAGCGCGGCCGCGGCGGCGACCAGCGGAGGAGCGATCAGGCGGGTGAGCACCATACCGATGCCAACGCAAAGCAGGCTCACCATGACCATGATGCTGCCGCCGAGCCAGCGAAGCACCTGGTTGGCGTGATCCACACGACTACCGTCGTCCAGGCACTGACGGTTATAGAAGCTGGTGAGGTTGACGGCATGATTGAGGGCCTGGTTGAAATTGCCCAGAAGGCCCTGCTCCTGAGCGGCAAGGACGCCATGGTCCTGCTCATGGGCGGCGACAAAGCCGTTCACGATCGCGGCGCTCTTGTCGAGATAGACGCCGAACTCGTCGACCAGGGCATGAAAGTCACGCAGCTCGGCGGGATCGGTGACGAACGATTCGAAGTGCTGGCGCGCGTCCTGGTATTTATCCAGAGCCGTGGCGCGCATCGGCGGATAGCGGCGCTCGCAGACGTCGTCGTGGCAGAGGAGCGAAGCCAGCTCCACGCGGCGGATCGTCTGCATCTGCCCGCGCATCTCGGTCATGGCCTCGGCGGCCACCAGGGAATGGTCCGTGAGATCGCGGGTGAGACGATCGATTCGGAACAGGCCGATGAGGGCAGCGGTGCCCTGCAGCAGGCAGAACAGGCAGAGGATACCGAAAGCGGCGGCAAATTTACGGGAAAGGCGCAGATTCTGAAGACCGACCATGTACCAGGGCTCCTCGGCCAGGGAGGGTGCACAGCAGCAGGCATCGCCCTCCTGAGGCTGCTTCCTCTTTCGGCAGGAACGCGCTCTTACTTGAGCCAGAAGAGGGATTCCGGCCGGAGACAGCTACAGAGGGTCGGGGGACGGCGCCGCTCCGGGGCGCTGCAGCTCAGCGCTTCTTTTTCTGAGGCTTGCCCGCCGGTTTCGAGGATTTTCCTTTAGCCGGAGCGGGTTTGGCTGGCTTTTTCGCCGCCGGTTTGGCCACGACCTTGCCTGCCTTTCCCGATTTACGCAGCGGAACCGCGGCCTGCTTCTTTGCCGCGGGCCGGGGAGCGGGTTTGGCGGCCTTCGTCGCTGGCTTTGCGGCTGGTTTTGCCGGGGCCTTCGCCGGTTTGGGCTCGGGCCTGGCGACCGGTGCTTTGGCGGGTGCCGGAGCGGCCTTCTTTTCCGTCGTTTTGGCGGCGGCCTTCGGGGCAGCTTGCGGCTCGGGCTTGCCGGGCTTCGCGGCGGCTTTTGGCTCGGGCACCGCAGGAGCCACCTTCGCAGCTTTGGCGGGAGCCTTCGCAACCTTCGCGGATTTTCCGGAAGGGGCAGGCGGACGCGGGGGCAGCTCCTCGCCCTCGTCTTCCTCTTCGCTCTCTTCGTCCGAATCGTCGCCGGCGCTGCGGGCGGGGGTGAGGTCGAGCTCCTCCTCTTCCTCCTCGATCTTGGGCTCGGCGCGGCGGCCGCGGGGACGCCGAATCACCACCGGCGGCGGCGGAGCGGGGGGCGAGTACGGTTCCAGGAAGGCGCGAATCTCTTCATCGGTGGTCAGTTTGCCGTCCATGAACTGGAAGAAGAGAGCTTCGGCGACGTTGCCGTATTCCGGCAAGTCCGGCGTAATGCGCATCTCGGCCATGAGCGCAGTCGGAATCTTCTGACGCGCTTCCGGCCAAACGTTAAAGAAGTTGTTGAACTTCTCGCGGACCTGCGGATTCTTCGAGCTGAAGGCCAGCCAGAGCACGGCCTCCGGCGGGTAACTGACGAGTAGCTTCCAGGTCGCCGAGGGCGTCGAGGCCGCCTTGCCGAGAAGCTCCTTCGCGAAATCCTTCGCCGCCTGCTCGAGATTGTTCCATCGATCGACGAAGCCGCGGCGCGGAAAGAGGCGCTTGAGGCCCGCGACGTCTTTGGGCGGCATTTTGGCGGTCAACAGCTCGATATGGGCGGCAGAAGGATCCGGATTGACGCCGAGCATCAGCAGCTTAATCAGGATCTTGTTCAGCTCTTCCAGGCCTTTGACATCGGCTTTGGCGGAGACCCAGGCGGGGCAAAGAGCCTTCATCCAGCCTTCGGCTTCGAGCGCCCGCAAAACGCGAAGAGGATCCTCTTCGTGGGCAATCTCTTCCAGCTCATAGCCGCGGGCAAAAGGGGAGACCTGGTCGAAGAGGCCTTCGTCCCTGGCGTTCTGGTAGCGGGCCTTGGTGCGCTCGTCCATCTCCCAGCCGGTCCGGGCAGCGAAGCGAACAGCGCGCACCATGCGGATGGGGTCTTCGATGAAGCCGTAATTGGAGGCGAGGCGCAGATGGCGCAGTTCGATGTCGGCAAAGCCGTTCAGCGGATCGAGAAGCAGCCCCCAGGAGCCCTCGTTCAGCGAGATGGCCATGGCGTTAGCCGTAAAGTCGCGGCGGCGCAGGTCTTCAAGGATGGGAGCCCAGTGGTAGACGGGCTTACCGGGTTTTGGATATTCCTCGCGGCGGGCACTGGAAACCTCCACGCGGACCGAGCCGGGGAACCAGAAGTAAAGGGTCCGGGAGGGCTCGTGATCGCCCGAGAAGGTAGCCCCGGCTTTCTCCAGCGATTTCCTGAGTTTGAGAGCATTTCCCTGAACCGAAAAGTCAAGGTCCCGGACGGGCAGGCCGCTGGTGAGATCACGGACGGCGCCCCCGGCGAGGAAGACGGTCATCCCCGCGTCACGGGCGGCATCTCGAACGTGACGGAGAGCATTTTGCTGGGCGGGGGAGAGGCGATTTTCGAGAAGATAAATGTAATCGGGCATGGTACAGGGTGTTGCTTCGGTTAGTGCCTCAATTCCCCGGAAGCCATCCTAACCCTCTGCAGAACAGGTACTTAGAGGACGGCTAAGTGGCAATCCAAACTAACAATGTAACATAAGGGCGCACCCTGCGGCGCACTGGAGTGCACAATTTTTGATGCGGCGAGCCGGGAGTATGCAACAATCCTGACTTTGCTGACGGGACTGGGGTTCCGATTCGGGGAAGGCATGTCGACGAGCCGTAAAAAAGCGATCTTCCGCAAGTTCTCGCGGGACTGGGTGGCGGGGTACCTGCCGCTGGCGGGATTTGTCCATGACGGGCGGCTGGAGATGCTGGACCTGGACGGGAAGGTGATCGCCCTCGATGTCGAGGACCTGAAGTGGATCTGCTATGTGCGGGATTTCAACTCCGGGGAACTGAACAATCCTGAGCGGCTGGTACGCAAGACCTTTGCCGGCCGCCCGCGCGGAGAGGGATTGTTTGTGCGGGCGCGCTTGAAGGACGGAGATCTGGTGGAGGGCCTGGCCGCCAACGATGCCAGCCTGGTGGCGAGCGAAGGCGTGTTTCTCACCCCGCCGGATCTGCGGTCGAATACCCAGCGGATCTGGATTCCGAAGACCTCGCTGGAGGCGCTGGAGGTGATGGCGGTCGTGGGCGCGGCGAAGAAGCCGCGGACGCCGGTCAGCGAGCCGCGTGCCGAAGCAGCGAAGCCGGAGCAGGAAGAGCTGTTCTGAGCGGAGTTCAGCGACATCTCAGAAAGCAGCTGTAAGGTGCAGCGGGTCGGAGAATGCGGGCCGCCTCACGCGGCGTGCGGCAGCAGATCTTTCGCGTCAGGGTTGCGGCGGACGATCTCCGCGTTCAGCACGGTAGCGAACGCGACCCAGGCGGCATAAGGAAGGAAACAGGCCGCGGCGCCGAGATCGACCTCTTTAGCGGAGGCAATATAGCCGAGGATCTGGGCCTCGAGCGCGATCACATCGAGCAGAGATTGTTGCGGGCGGTGCTGGCCAAAGAAGAGGCGGGTCCATTCCGCGTTCGTCGCGAGCTGGGTGGCCCAGAGTCGAAGGGCGCGCGTGCGCTCGGGCGAGGACGGCCGCTGCCAGGTACGCCAGCCGGAGATGGCGATCAGGGAATAGAGCCCGGTCCAGACAATCGGGAAGACGAAGTTCGGTGGATTCCAGGAGGGCTTGTCGAGCCGGCTGTACCAGAGCTTCGTGCGGAGGTCGCGTGGGCTGTAGCGAGCGCCGATGAAGCCGGCGGCGGCCACAGCGGCGCCGAAGCCGAGAAGACCGAGCCAGGAACGGGAATTTTTCATGAGCACCTCTGCATGGGGCAAAAGGTGTGGGGTGCGCGGAGTCGCGGCTGGGGTTGTCTGGCGGCGTGAGGGGACACGAGACTGCCGAACCGGTGCCAGGTCCCCCGATCGTGGGATCGGTCGGGGCCTGGCCGCGCCGGATACTGGAAGCGCGATGCGAGCGCGGATGACAAGGGATGAGTGGTTCACGCTGGCGCTGCTGGCGGGGATGACGGCGCTGATGCCGCTGGCCGGTGGTCCGAGTGCGTTCTTTGCCTGGACGGCCGCCGGAACCGTGACGCTGGGGATTGCGGCGGTCGCCAATCCAAAGGCGCGGGGCGAACTGATCCTGCTGGGATTCCTGCTGCCGCTCGCGCTCATCGGCGCAGTCGCCGGCAATCATATCGTGCTCGACGTGACGCGGCGGTCCATGGACGGGGATTTGCTGGCACTCGATCGCGGGATGAGCCCGGCCGTCTACCATTGGTTTCTTGCGCGCGCTGCGGCGTGGGCGGCGATCAACCATGTCTATTACGCGCTGCCGTTTTTCGGGGCGCTTGTCGCCGTGGTCAGCCCGCGCCGGATGGAGTGCGCCCGGGCGTGGATTCTGGCGGCGCTGCTGGCTCCGCTTTTCTACGCTTCTTTCCCGGCAGTGGGACCGGCGCACCTGGGGGATCCGACGGCGCCGCGCAACTGCATTCCGTCGCTGCACATGACATGGGCACTGTTATGCGTGGTGTATGTGGCGCGGCCGTGGCGGTGGGCGGCGGTCCTCTTTGCGGTGCTGACCGCGCTGGCAACGCTGGGAACCGGCGAGCACTACCTCATCGATTTGGTGGTGGCGGTTCCGTACACCTGGGGCATCTGCCGGCTGGAGTTGTGGGTGCGGGGGTGGATGGCCCAGCGAAAGGCTCTGGGCATGGAGCGGCGGGCGGCGCAGGCAGACTCCGCCATTGCCCTGGAAGGAAGTTCCCGGTAAACTGAGATTTCGCGCTTCGCGCGTTCGCGCAGGAGTGCGGCAGCCGGCGGGATGCGGCCCGGATGGGTTCGCGGGCCGGCAACTTCGAGATTCTGGAGACGTTCGATGGCACAGGTTTGCGACATTTGCGGCAAGGGTCCGCAGTTTGGGAACAACATTTCGCACGCGCATAACGTGACGAGGCGGCGCTGGAACGTGAACCTGCACCCGGTGCGGGCCAAGGTGGGCGGCGGCAACAAGCGCCTGCGCGTCTGCAGCAGCTGCCTGAAGGCCGGCAAGGTCGTCAAGGCCACAGTCAAGGCCACGACAGCAGGGAACAAGGCTTAAGCGGACCGGAATGAGAAGAAGGACCGGGGCCCTGGCCTTGACCTTCCCTCCGTACCGTCACCCGTGCTGATTTCGCTGGCTCCAGCGGAGCGGGTTCGCTAATTGCAAAGTTGGGGAAGCTCCGTTCATCGCGAACGGAGCTTTTTCCGTTGGGCGGCGGTCGTCGGAGAAGGAGCCTCCTGCCAGGTGATCCGGAATGAATCAGCTGGCGCGCAGACGCCTTCTGACGGTCGTGCAAACAACAGAATAGAAAAGACCTGTAAAAACCTTGACCGCTCGAAAAAGATGAAGATCCACTCAGGCGCTGGGATGATTGTGCTGCCGTAGCCGGTAGAGACGTTGATCGCCGACCGGGGCTGTACGGTGTTCGCCTGCATCGCCTTCGGGGCGAGCGATGTTGATGAGAAACAGCGTAAGCGGGATCGGGAGCAGCGCGTTCAGAAACGGAAGCCCATACCAGAAGCCCGCGGGCCTGAAAAGCGACTCGCCTGCGACCGCGAGAGGCACAGCGGCGAACAGCCATGCAAGGAGGATCTGGCCGAGACGGTAAACCAGCACCGGGTAACCATTGCCGGCGGGCCTCTTCGTCCAGAGCAGCAGAGCAGCGGCGGGAAGCAACAGAATCTGCGCCTGCAGCATAGGGGGCACGCTGGGGTTTCCAATCGAATTGGCGCAAACGGTGATGGCCAGGACCAGAGAAATCGCGTGGCCGTAAGCGGGCGAGCGAAGTGAGCAACGTCGCAGTTGCCAGAGGCGCCATCCGCCCCAGACGGTGATCAGCAGCGTCGCCGCCATGCCGGGCCAGTGTCCAAGGAGCAGCTGGAGAGGCAAGGTCGGGTAGAGGGCATGATAGATCCTGATGGCGGCGAGCCATTCGGGAAACCAGCCGGGAACCATGATTTCTGCCGCGATCAGTAGCAGCGCGAGCGTGATGGTAAAGGACACCAGCAGGCTCCACTGGCGGCGAAGCGCAGTCCAGAGAAATAGCCAGAGGAGAAGGGGAACCACCAGTTGGGGCTTGACGGTAGCGAGCGCGAGCAGGAATCCGGCAGCAGCGCCCTGGTGGCGAGTGACCAGATAACAGGCAAGGAGCATCAGGGCACAGACCGGAAGCGCGGGCTGAAGCATGCGCAATCCAAAGAGCACCGGCCAGCTGGAAAAGGCAAGAAGGACGATCAGGGCAGTCTTGCCGCGCGGGATTCTCAGGCCGAGGAATTCAATACCCAGCCAGAAGCTGAGCAGCAAGAGCGGAACGACGGTGAAAAGAAAGGTGAGACGGAATGCGAGCCAGGAAAGCGGAGCGAACGGCGCGAGGAGCACGACGAGATGTGCCGGATAGTTGAATGCCTGATCCGGAACGCGATCGGCGGCGCTGATGGGGTGACCGTAGTAGGCAGCCTGAATCTCGGCGAAGACCTGGGGTGAATAGGGATCCTTCCCGTGAAGGGCAGCCCTTGTTCCGACCCAGCGACCGATGAGGTCGTTGCAGGAGCCGGGAAGAGGGTAATTGCGGTCGATGATGTGAATGTGCCACAACGGCAGGAAGAGGGCGGCGGCCAGGAGGAGGAGGATTGCCAGACGGCGCCAAAGGGCCGTCCCTGACGAGGCCGCGGGGGCTTCGAGTTGTGCCACTCCAGACAATGTCGGATCCGAACGTGAGTATAGAAGGGCTGTGCAGGGCAGCCGATGGCCCGTTGGTGGGAGGGTGGCTGAATCGTTAAGCGTGGCGGCTGAACTTCGGGATCATTCCCGCGGCTGCCCGGCGGGGCGCTGCGTAATGGCCTGGCGAATCGCGGCTTCCGGAGCCGCATCGTCAAAGCGAACCTGATCCTCACCGGTTCGAATAATGCCGAGCTTCTTCCAGAGGTCCGCGAGGTCGACGGCGACAGGTGCGTCGGCCATGCGGGCGTACTGGTCTTCGAGCACATGAGTTCCGGTAGCGCGGTCGCCGACCGCAAAAGCCTTCTCGATCGGCCAGTCCTCATCGATGGTGCCGCCGGCGTTCATGATGGCGCGCAGCGCGTCCTGCAGTCCGTAGCGGTTGTGGGTCTGCTCACGGATCGTAACGTCGGCCAGCAGGCAGAACTGCGCGCCGCCCCAGTACGTGCGGCCCCAGGTGGGCGTGCGGTCGAGGCCCTGATCGCCAGGCTGGGGATTGCCTTTCGGCATGTCGCGGACCATGTCGGCCCAGATCTGCTCCGGTGTGAGATAGCCAGCCTGGACGCGGGCAATCGGCTCGACGTAGACGGCGATGCCCTCTTCGATCCAGTGGTGGTCGTCGTCCTGGGAGGGAAAGGCAGTGTGGACGAGCTCGTGGGTCATCATCCAGTCGGAGGTGAGGTCGGCGACCGTGCTGTGCTGTCCGACGCTGATGCGGGTGAAGGCGGGGAAGCCGCCGACTTCACCCCAGGTGGTTCCGTGAAAGACGCCGGAGCGATTCGGGACGGGCTCGACGAGAATGCGGTCGCGGGGAACGGGAAAGTGCCCGTAGTAGATGGTGACGGCGGTAGCAGCGCGGCGAACCCAGTCGAGGATCTGAGCTGTTGGCGGGTCGAAGGAGCCGGGACCGAAATCAACCTGGAGAGTGGCGCCGCCGATGGAGAGGGTGTGCGAAGAGGCGACCGGCCAGCGCCAGGGCGGCCCATGATGGTCGCGGTCGGGGATTTGTGCGGCGGCAACAAGGAGCAGGGCGCCTGCGGTGACGCCAGCACCGAAGAGCAGGACGGATTGCAGGCGCTGGGACATCCCGGTACTCAGCAGACGAAGAATGGAGGGCACGAGTTGCAGGTGCGGTGACTTCAATTCTAATGAGCTCGATTGGAAGATGGCGGCGTTCTCTGAAGCCAGGAGCAGCTCTGGAATCGAGGCAGCTGGAAATTGCGCCTCATCCGAAGATCTCGCTGTGAGATCCAAGCCGCGCCAGGCGCAGGAGATTGTCTTCACTTTTCCGGTAAATGAGCAGGAGGTCCGGCTTTATGTGGCAGTCGCGATATCCCTTCCATCTGCCGCCCAAAGGATGGTCGCGACAGCGCGGGTCGAGAGGCTGATCGTTCGCCAGGGCCGTCAATACGCGGAGAGGATCGCATCGAAAGAAGCCCTGTGAGGGCCAGCGGCTTCCCGCTTGTAATCGCGCTTGAAAGCAGACGAGCGCTCAATCGTCCGCATGCAGATCGGCCATCAACGCATCGACATTTGCAAAGGCTTTGCCTTTTCCGGATTCGAGCTCAGTGATGGCCTTGCGGGTTGCTGCATTTGGGGTCCTGACCTCAAAGGGCAGGCGGCGTTCCTCCGCGATTCGCAGCATCAGGAGGCGGATTGCGTCAGAAACCGACAAGCCCATTTTCTCGAGAGCGCCGGCTGCGCGTTCTTTGGTCCGAACGTCGATTCGGGCACGGACGTAGGTGTCTCTGGGCATAGGCCAAGTGTAGTCCCAACCGGACTACACTTCAAACGGGCCCTCATTGCGGCTACTTCTTTTCAAAGTCGAGCGCGGCGGAGTTGATGCAGTAGCGCAGGCCGGTGGGTTTGGGCCCGTCGGGGAAGACGTGGCCGAGGTGAGCGCCGCAGCGGGCGCAGGTGACTTCGACGCGGCGCATGCCGTGGGTCGTGTCCTCATGGGTGGCGACGGCGGCGGAGTCGGTGGGGAGATAGAAGCTGGGCCAGCCGGAGCCGGAGTCGAATTTGGTGTCGGAGGCGAAAAGATCGGCCCCGCAGGCGACACACCGGTACATCCCGGTGTCGTGGTTATAGGTGAGCTTGCCGGTGAATGCAGGCTCGGTGCCTTTTTGGCGGGTGACGTAGTACTGCTCGGGGGTGAGCTGAGCGCGCCATTCGGCGTCGGACTTTTCGATCTTTTCGGGGGTGGTTTCGGACATCGGAGTTCTCCCAACGGTTAGATGGAAATGCAAGGTCCTTCGCTTCTCCCGGATTATGGCAGGGTGGCGATGACTTCGATTTCGACGAGGGCGTCTTTGGGGAGACGCGCGACCTCGACGGTGGAACGGGCAGGGGGGACAAAGCCCTCGGGAGCGAGGTATTGCGCGTAGACGGCGTTCATGGCGGCGAAGTCGCCCATGTCCTTGAGAAAGACGACCGTTTTGATCACGCGGGTGAGCTCGGTGTTGGCTGCGGTGAGGATGGCTTTGATGTTCTCGAGGACGCGCGTCGTTTGTTCAGTAATGCCGCCGGGAACGATCTGGCCCGAGGCGGGATCGAGAGCGACCTGGCCGGAGGTGTAGACGAGGTGGCCGAGGCGAACGGCCTGGGAGTAGGGTCCGATGGCAGCGGGGGCATGGGGCGTGGAGACGGCGGACTTGCGGGACTCGTTCATCTCCTGATTCTGCCTGGATCACAGGGAATGTGGCAAATGGATGCGGAAGGCAGGGCGGCACGCTAAAATAGAACAGTTCCCATGAGCAAAGCAGTCGCGAGCATTGTGCGTCCGGTAATGAGCCTGGCGTGTGTATTGGGTTTGGCCGCGAGTCTGGCGGCGCAGACGCAGGCGCCCCCGGCGACGGGATCCGCGCAGGCGCAGGGCGGGGTTCCGAATCCGCCGGCGGCGAGCGGACAGGGCGCGGGCGCCAGCGATACCGTGACGCCGACCTTCAGGATCTCCAGCAACGAGGTGTATCTCGTCTTCGCGGTGACCGATAAGCATGGGCACTTCATCCGGGATCTGAAGCAGAGCGACTTTGCGCTGCTGGACGACAACAAGGCGCCGGCGCAGGTGTACAGCTTTACCCAGCAGACGAACCTGCCGCTGCGGGTGGGGATTCTGATCGACACCAGCACGTCGATCCGGAATCGCTTTCAGTTCGAGCAGCAGGCGGCGACATCGTTTCTGCTGCAGATTCTGCGGCCGAGGACGGACCGGGCCTTCGTCGAGGGCTTCGACGTGACGCCGGACTACAAGCAGGACTGGACGAACAATCTGGACTCGCTGAGCACAGGGATTGACGAGTTGCGGCCGGGCGGCGGAACAGCCCTGTACGACGCGGTGTACAGCGCGTGCCGGGACAAGCTGCTGACGGCGCGTGGACAGGAGCCGGTGCGCAAAGCCATCGTGCTGGTCAGCGATGGCGACGACAACCAAAGCCATGCGTATCTGGAAGACGCGATCAAGGAGTGCCAGCGCGCCGAGACGAACATCTATGCGATCAGCACGGACGTGAGCCCGTCGCGCGATCGCGGGGACGACGTGCTGGAAAAGATGGCGGTGGCGACCGGCGGAAAGGCGTTCTACCCGCAGAGCCTCGAGGATATGCCGAACAGTTTCAAGCAGATTCAGGACGAGCTGCGAAGCCAGTACGCGCTGGTCTATAAGCCGGCGGACTTCAGGGCGGATGGCGCGTTCCGGCCGATTTATTTGTTCTGCCTCGATCGAAAATACACGGTGCGCGTGCGCCAGGGATATTTCGCGCCCAAAGGGTGAGAAGCAGCCGGTAGCCGGTAGCCCGTAGCCGGAACGCGTGGCTGGCAGCTGGCTAGCTTCGCGCTCGCCGGTTGTGGCTATGGCGTGCTGTTCGGTCCATCCGGGATAATCCCAGGATATGAGAGTGTCTTCGAGGGTGGCACGCAGGGGCGCGCTGCCGGCGATGCTGTTGTGCGTGCTGGGTGCGGGGTCGCGGGCTGCTGCGGCGGAACCCGGAGCGGCGCGGAATCCAGTGGTCCTGGAGCTGTTCACGTCCGAAGGATGTTCGAGCTGTCCGCCCGCGGATCAGTGGGTGGAGCGGCTGGACGCCGCGCAGCCGCTGCCGGGCGCCGATCTGATCGTCCTGAGCGAGCACGTGGACTACTGGGATCATGACGGCTGGAAAGATCCGTTTTCGTCGGCGGCGTTGACGCAGCGGCAGGCGAACTATGCGCGAGAGCTGGGATCGAACGGCGTCTACACGCCCGAGTTAGTGCTGGACGGGGAGGTGGAGGTGCATCTGGGCGATGAGCGCCGGGTGAACGAGGAATTTCAGAAGGCGGCGGCGACGGCTCGAATCCCCGTGAAGATCGACGAGGTGCGCGTGGCGGACGGTGCGGTGACGGGCAGGGTTGTCGTGGCCGGTGGTCCCAGGCATGGTGATGTGCTGGTGGCGGTGGCGCTGGATCGGACGCAGACGGACGTCCTGGGCGGTGAAAACGACGGCAGGAAACTGACGAATGTGGCCGTGGTGCAGGCGCTGGTGAGAATCGGAAAAATGCAGAAGGGGAAGCCGTTCGATCAGGCGTTTCGCGTGCCGGTGCAGGCGAGCGACGCGGGAAACCTGCGCGTGGTGGCGCTGGTCCAGGAAGGCGGGATGGGACCGGTGGTGGGGGCGGGGATGGTGAAAGTCCGCTAAGCGGGCGGCTTCGGCAGGTTGACGTCGAGGGCGCCGGTGAGGCTGGAAACCTGGGCGACGTGGTGGCGGGCGCACCACTGTTCGAGGCCAACCGCGATACGTTCGGTGGCGCGGGGGTCGGCGTAGCTGGCGGTGCCGACCTGAACCGCGGTGGCTCCGGCGAGGAGGAACTCGACGGCATCCTCGGGCGAGGTGATGCCGCCGAGGCCAAGGACGGGAATGGTGACGGCTTTCGCGGCTTCCCAGACCATGCGGACGGCGATGGGTTTAATGGCCGGTCCGGAGAGGCCGCCGGTGACGTTCCGCAGGCGCGGGCGGCGGGATTCCACGTCGATGGCGAGGGAGAGGAAGGTGTTGACGAGGGAAACCGCGTCGGCTCCGCCCTTCTGCGCCGCCTGGGCCGTGGATGCGATCGAAGTGACGTTCGGGGAAAGCTTGACGATCAGCGGGCGTTGGGAATGGGATTTGGCGCGCGAAACCAGATCGAAGAGCATGTCCGGGTCGGAGCCGAAGGCGATACCGCCGTGCCGGGTATTGGGGCAGGAGGCATTCAGTTCGTAGGCGGCGATGCCTTCCGCGTCGTTGAGCCGATCGATGACGGCGAGGTAGTCTTCGATCTGATTGCCGAAGACATTCACGATCACAGCGCAGCCGGGGTAGTGGCGCAGGGGCGGCAGCTTGGTTGAGAGGAATTTTTCGACGCCGATGTTCTGCAGTCCAATGGCATTGATCATGCCGGCGGCCGTTTCAATGAGGCGCGGAGCCTGATTGCCGGGCATGGGCTCGCGCGAAATGCCCTTGGTGACGAGGCCGCCGATCTTCTTGAAATTGACGATCTCTTCGAATTCGACCCCGTAGCCAAAAGTGCCGCTGGCGGCGATGACCGGATTCACCAGGTCGAAGCCACAGAGGCGGACGTGCATGTCGGGCTTCATGCTCGCTCGCTCCGCGAACCAGCAAAGTACAGGGCGCGGGGTACAGGGTGCGGGGGACAGGCGCCGTCCGAGATAACACTCTTCCGATTCATGGTTGTTTCGCTCTGGCTTTTGCGCTCTTCGGGGCGACATGACGATGGACGGGCGCGTGGTGAACGCGAGGCGGCGGAGGCGGTTTCGGGTAGGTAATTTCGGATTCGGGCTTCAGGGCTTCGGTGAGGATGTGTCCAATGGAGGCGGAAGGCTGATTGATGCCCAGCAGCGCAGCGTAGGTGGCGGCCAGATCGACGGGCTGCACGCGGTTGTAGTACGTGCCGGGGGCGAAGGGGGCTCCATAGAAGGCGAGCGGCACGTGGCGGTCATAAGAATACGGGCTGTAGTGGTTGGTGCCGGAGCCTTTCATCTGACCCATCTGGAAGGCCTCGGGAATGACCATGACGTACCAGCCGCCGTTGGGTGAGTAGCTGTGCGCGATGAGGGTGCCCCAGGGAGTGGGGGGCAGCGGCCCGTCGGCAAGCTGCATACGGGTGTAGCTGCGGAAGAGCACGGGGTGCGGCGGGAGCCGGTGGTCCGCTGGCTGGAGAGCGGGATGACCGTTGGCGACCGGCGAGTCCGAGGGGGGCGGCTCGGGCGGAGGCGGATTGAGCGAAGCCATGGCGGGGGGCAGCGCCTGCTGGACGGCGGTTTCCGCTTCGGCTTCATTGATCCCGGCCTTCATGAATTCCGACTGATTGAGAGAAATGTAGGGGAGATCCTGGTGGGGCAGGATGTAGTCGAGCTTTTCGCCGGGCGAGAACTTCATATTGACGGCGTAGTTGAGCGCGGCGATGAGTTTGGGGATGTTGATGGTGGCGGCGTTCAGGCCATACTGCGCGGCGGTGGCGGGAACGGGGGCCACGCCGTGGTCGGCGGTGAGGGCGATCCAGACATTGTCGAGGCCGCCGGGGATGTTCTTGTCCAGCCAGGTGAAGAAGGTGTCGAGCTGGGTATCGAGGGAGTCGACCATCTGATGCTCGTCCGCCGAATCGGGACCTTCGGCATGGCCGACGAGGTCGTTGGCGGAGAGGCTGATGGTGAGCAGGTCGGTGACATCGCGCTGGCCGAGCTGCTCCCCCTGGATGAGGGCTTCGGCGAAATTCAGCTCATACTCGTTGGCGGCGGGGGTGCGGCCGACCTGATCGTAAAAGTTGGTGAGCGTGGCGATGCCGGCTTCCTGTTCGGCGAGGGGGATGGCGCCGCCGGTGTTGAACGCGGTGGCCCAGTCGGGCAGCTGCGGCATGTAGAAGGTGGAAGTGACGAAGACGCCGGAGACGGGATCGATCCAGAAAGCGCCGTTGGCGGCAGCTCCGGCAGGCAGAATGGCGGCCCGGTCCTTGAGGGAGACACCAAAGACTTTGGACTGGCCCTGGGTGGCGAGGCGGAGCTCATCGCCGACGGTGGAGGCGAGCAGATTCCGGGGTGAGCTGCCGGTCGCCGGTTTGGCGGCATTGGGCAGGCCGACCAGGCTGTAGTGCTCATCTTCCACGGCCGAGACGGGGCGGTCCTGGTTGCGGGAGAGGTCCCACCACTCGTTGGAGGCGATGCCGTTGCCGTCGGTATAGGCGCCGGTGCCGATGGCGGCGTGGCCGGGGGCGGTCTTGGTATTGGCGTAGTCGAAGTAGCAGTCGGGGAAGTATGCGCCGTGATCGAGGAAGAGATCGAAGCCGCGTCCCTTGAAGTCGGCGCGCCAGCGGTCGAGGTAGTCGCCGCGGAACTGATCGATGACGAGGATGATGGCGAGTTTCGGGTGGTCGTTGTAAGCAGAGTACGGGATCGCCGGGACGGCTTCCCGGGAGCGAACCGGCTCGCGGCGCGCATGGGTTGTGCGGACGGCGGGATCGGATTTCGGTGCTGTCTGCGCGGGGACAACCGGGACGGCGATCACGAGGGAGAACAAACAGGCGAGCAGGCGCACAGGGTTCATGGTGGTCACCTTCCAAGGTAGCAAAATCGACGAGTGCAGAGGGCGGCGGCGGGACGGACCGGTATTCCCTGAGAGGGCGGGGGGGTAATTCGGTCGGCGCAGCATCGGGGACAACTGGGCAATCCGGAAAGCCATCTGGACAGGGAGGGCTGGTCCTCGGGAAAGTGCGGGCATGAATCCTCGGCATTCTTCAGCGAAAACCAAACGGCGCATCCGCAGAGCGGAGTGGGTCACGTTCGGGATTGTGGCGGCTGCCATGGTGGGCGTGCATCTGATGTTCTACTTCTGGCCCTTCCGCTATCGGCAGGTGCATCCGCTGCTGGAGAGCATCTTCGAGAGCCGGGTGGAGGTGCAGGGGTTTCACCGGACCTATTTCCCCCATCCTGGATTTGTCGCAGAGCATGTGACGTTTTATCGGCACGGCGACATGAGCATTCCCGCGCTGGCGACGATTGACCGGATGCAGGTGGTGGGGCACTGGACGACGCTGCTGTTCCATCCCCATCGGCTGAATCGGATTCTGCTGGAGGGACTGCACGTGCAGATTCCGCCGCCGGGCACGAAGGCGCGGGGGATGGATTTCGACGGCGGGGTGATCAGCACGTCGCAGTCGGAAATGCAGATTGAGACGATTGCCGCGGATGGGACGGTGCTGGATTTCCTGCAGCACGGTCAGCCGCCGCTGCGCTTTCATTTCATGACACTGCAGATTCACGGTGTGCAGCGAAAAAAGCCGCTGCGGTTCGATCTGCGGGTCACAATGCCAGGGCCGCCGGGAACGGTCGTGGCCAACGGAAGGCTCGGGCCGTTCAGGACGGCGAGCTATGCGACCACGCCGCTGACGGGAAGGTATCAGCTGCTGGAGGCGGACCTGAGCCGTCTACCCGGCGTCTCCGGCCATGCCACGGCGGACGGGCGGTTTAGCGGGACCTTTGCGCACGTGGACGTGCAGGGGAAGGCGGCGATTCCCGATTTCCGGGCGGGATCGGCGCACCAGGTGCGGTTTGACTCGGCGTATCACATGGTGGTGAACGGAAACAACGGAGATGTGCAGATCGTGTCCGCGGTGGTGAAGAACGGAGCGAGCACGATTGCGGCGAGCGGGAGCGTGGCCGGGTCGCCGAAGAAGGTGGATGTGACGCTGGCGACCGCCGACGGCGACGTGAACGGGCTGCTGCGGATCGTGGAGGAGGCGGCTCCCGAGGTCGCGGGGAAGATCAGCTTTCGGGCGGCGGTGGAGTACAGCGCCGGTCCGGGGCCGTTTTTGAAACGGGTGACGCTGAAAGGCAAAGCGACGCTGAGCGGAATGTATTTCGTGACGCCGCGGGAAAAGGAGAAGATGGACGACTTCAGCGCGCGGGTGGAGAAAGATCCCCCGCAGGATGCGAAGGACGATCCGCCGGCGGTGACTGCGGAGGCGGAATCGGACACGCGTTTCGACAACGGGATGGCGTATTTTCCGGACATTCAGGTCCGGATGCCGGGGGCGCGGGCGCACCTGCACGGGACGTTCAATTTGCTGAATGCGCGGGTTCATCTGACGGGGAAAGTGGCGCTGCAGCGGAGTCTACCCCACGCGGTGACGGGGTGGAAAGCGGTTCTGCTGAAACCGCTGGCGCCGTTTTTCCGGCACAAACGCGCGGGGGCCGTGGTGCCGATTGCGGTGACCGGCACCGCCGAGCAGCCAAAGATCGGCGAGGATGTGCTCCACGACAAGTGAGCGCGGTGACGCTGGCGCGCGTCCATCGAACAACATAAGGCGGAGGGGGCGACTCAGGGCCGGAATCTGTCCCGCGGACGCGGCCGGCGAGCCGGTGAGGGTAACGGTGAACCTCTGAGGCTCCGGCAACGTATCTGTTTGGCAGAGAAGCGGCCGCTCGGGAAAGAAGGAAAACGCCGATGCAGACCCTGCTGCAGAACCTGCGCTTCAGCTTGCGCACCCTGGCGCGGAATCCTGGCCTGACCATCACGGTGCTGCTGACGCTGGCGCTGGGGATCGGCGCGAACACCGCCATTTTCACCGTGGATTACGCGACGCTGCTGGCTCCGCTGCCGTATCCGCAGCCGAATCAGCTGGTGATGGTGTGGTCGAAGATTCAGGGGTTCCGCAACGGGGTTTCCGCCGGGGACTATCTGGACTGGAAGCGGCAGAGCACCGCATTTCAGGATCTGAACGCGTGGACCGGGGCGAGCTTTAACGTTGCCACCAAAGAGCAGCCCGAGTACATCGAAGCGACGCAGACCACCGTCGGATTGCTGCGGATGGAGGGAGAACCGCTGCTGCTGGGACGGTATTTCCTGCCCGAGGAGGGCGTAGCGGGGCGGGATCACGTGGTCATCCTCACGCACAAGCTGTGGGAGAAGCTGGGAGGCAATCGCAACATCGTCGGGACGACGCTGCGGCTGAACGCGGAGCCGTATACGGTGGTCGGCGTACAGCGTCCGGGAAATTACGATCGTGGCCAGGCGCAGATGGTTGTGCCGCTGGTGTTCAAGCCGGACCAGATCAACCACGATTTTCACTGGCTGCTGGTGATGGGGCGTCTGAAGCCGGGCGTGACGCTCGCCGCGGCGCGGCAGAACATGGACGCGGTGACGACGCACATCGCGGAGCAGTATCCGAAGAGCGATAAGGGCTGGGGCGCGAAAGTCGAGCCGTTGAAGGACGATTTCCTGCCGCCGGAGCGCATTCAGATGCTGTGGCTGCTGCTGGGCGCGGTGGGTTTCGTGCTGCTGATCGCCTGCGCGAATGTAACCAATCTGCTGCTGGCGCGGGGCATGACGCGCCAGAAAGAGCTGGCGGTGCGCAGCGCCGTGGGTGCGGGACGCGCGCGAATCTTCGAGCAATTGATCACGGAAAGCATTGTGCTGGCTCTGGCCGGCGGCGCGCTGGGCGTGGGCGTGGGGTATGGGATGCTGCAGGGGCTGATTGCAGCGATGCCGCCGAACACGCTGCCCACCGAGGCCAACCTGCGGCTGAACGTGCCCATCCTGCTGTTCACGCTGGGGGCGACGATGCTGGCAGGGGTTCTGGCGGGCTGCGCTCCGGCGTGGTATGCGTCGCGGGTGGATCCGGGCGAGACGCTGAAGGAAGGCGGACGTACGGGGACAAGCGCGGCGAAGCATCAGCTGCGGCGGGCGCTGGTCGTGATTGAGTTCGCTCTGGCGCTGGCGCTGCTGGCCGGAGCGGGGCTGGCGATTCACAGCTTCTGGAATTTGACGAAGGTGGATCTGGGGATCCGAACGGATCACATCCTGACCTTCTTCTTGCCGGTGCCGGATGAGCGGTCGAAGGATCCGGCGCAGATCACGAGCTACTACCGCGACATTCTGGCGCACATCGATGCGGTGCCGGGCGTGCAGCATGCGACGGCGATGACCGGGATGCCGCTGTATGGCGCGGGCTTCGGGATGCCGTTCACGATCGTGGGCGGACCCACGTATGCGGATTCGTCGCAGCGGCCGACGGCGGGCTTCGGGATGGTGACGCCGGACTATTTTTCCACCTTTGGCATTCATGTGGAGCGGGGACGGATCTTCAGCGAGCAGGACACAGCGACCAGCCCCAGGGTGGCGATGGTGAGCGAGTCGTTTGTGAAGCGGTTTTTCAAGGACAAGGATCCGCTGCGCCAGCAGGTGTCCGTGGAAGAGCTGATCCCGGGCGTGACCAAGCTGGGACCGCCGGTGGAATGGCAGATCGTGGGGGTGTATCACGATGTGCATTCGGCGGATCAGCGGAACATCCGGCCGGAGATTCTGATCCCGTTCTGGCAGATTCCCTGGCCGCAGGCGGGGTTTGCGGTGCGGACGGCGGAAAAACCGCTCGCGATGCAGCAGAGTATTGCGGCGGCGGTGCATGCGGTGGATCCCGATGTGGCGCTGGCCCAGCCGGAGACGATGGACCAGATCCGCGAAGACACCATGGCCGACCAGCGCTTCACGCTGGTGCTGTTTGGCAGCTTCGCGGTGGTGGCGCTGTTTTTGGCGGCGCTGGGAATTTATGGCGTGATGGCCTTCTCGGTGGCACAACGGTCGCATGAGATCGCGCTGCGCATGGCGCTGGGCGCGACGCGGACCCGCGTGATCGCGCTGGTGGTGCGGGAGGGCGCACTTCTGGCGGCGATCGGTCTGGTGGTGGGGCTGGTGGGCGCCTACTTCGTGGGGCGCGCCATGCAGAGTATGCTGTTTGGCGTGCATGCGCTGGATGTGACGGCGTTTGCCTCGGTGGGGGCGATTTTGCTGACCGCGGCTCTGCTGGCCTGCTACCTGCCGGCGCGACGAGCGGCTTCCACCGAGCCCATGCGGGTGCTGCGGATGGATTAGGACGACACCGCGCCATCCAACTTTGCGTATCCTGATGGGAATGATTCCAGGTTGTGAAAATGGGCGGCCGCCAACGGCAGCTCCAGGGATGGGTGCGGCATGAGAGGGCCAACCTTACGGGGACGCACGGGGCGGTTCTGGCTGCGCGTGACCGAGGGCATGCAAATGAATGAGCTGTGGCGGCAGTTTCGCGCGGATGCGCGGACCAGCTATCGTCTGTACTCGCGGGAAGTGGATGCGCGGGCCGCGGGCGAGCCGCGGGGGCGGCATTTCCTGGCCATGGCGCGGCAGTTCTTCTGGGCATTCCTGGAGAAGCTCACGCCGGCGCGGCGAGTGCTGCTGCTGCTGGCGGTGGTGCTGCTGTTCTTTCCGGGGAACGAGCTGCGGTGGAAGATTGGCTCGGGGGAAATAGGCGGGTACGCGCCGGATCTGCGTTTATATGGGTCCATTCTGCTGCTGGTGCTGCTGCTGATGGAAGTGGGCGATCGCGTGGTGATGAAGCGCGATCTGCAGATTGCGAAAGAGATTCAGGCATGGCTGCTGCCGGCGCAGCCGCCCGCGGTGCCGGGGCTGGAGATCGCCTTTGCGACCCGGCCGGCCAATACCGTCGCCGGCGATTACTATGACGTGTTTCCGCGGCCGGGCGGGTCCACCTTTCTGATGGCGGTTGCGGACGTGGCGGGAAAAAGCGTGCCGGCGGCGATGCTGATGGCGACCTTCCAGGCGAGTCTGAAGACGCTGAGCGATACACCGGGGCCGCTGACGGAGCTGGTGACGCACATCAATCGCTACGCGTGCAGCAACAGCCAGAACGGGCGACGGTTTACCACAGCGTTTATCGCGGATTTCGATCCAGCCACGCGCGCGCTGACCTATGTGAATGCGGGGCACAATAATCCCATCGTGCTGCGGCGATCGGGCGCGGCGGAGCAATTAAACGTGGGGGGAATGCCGCTGGGCATCCTGGAGGCCGCACCTTACGAGTCGGCGACCGTGACGCTGGAGCCGGGGGACTGGCTGCTGGCTTTCACCGATGGCGTGGTGGAGGCGGAGAATCCCGCGCAGCAGCAGTATGGCGAGGATCGGTTCCTGACCATGGCGCGGTGGGGGATGAATCTTGCGCCGAGCGTGCTGCTGAATTATCTCTTCGCCGACATCGACCGGTTTGTGGCGAACGCGGCGCAGCACGACGACATCACGTGCATGCTGGTGAAGAGCAGCGGTTAGCGGATAGCGTTTAGGAACTGCTCAGGCGAACGCGAGGTTGACGTTCTCGATGGCTTCGTCGACTTCGGCGTTGTTCTTGTAGCCCACGGTGACGGCGTCGACTTTAGCGGTGCGGAAGGCGAAGCCCATGGCTTTCTGGCGGTCTTCGCGATTGAAGACCCCTTCACCAATGAGCTTCATGCTGAGGACGCCCATGCCGGCGGCGCGCGCCTGATGGATGCGCTCGACGACTTCGGGGACGTTGCCGGTGCCTCCGGAGTCGGCGACGGGGGTATCCATGCGAGTGCCCCTGTGGTTGCAGCGGATCATCGCCACCTGGAGCCATTTGAAGGTGGGCACCTGGGCGAGCGCGGGCAATCCATGGACCGAGGCGCCGCGGCTGCGGACAGCCCCGCGATGCTGGGCTTCGTCGATCGCTTCCTGCCAGCCGTTGGATTCGTGCGGCCACTGCGTCCCGCGCTGCCAGTGGAGCAGCATCACGTCGAAGTAGTCGGTGCGGGCCTGGCTGCGGAGCTCGTCGATGTGCTGCCGCGGATCGGTCGCGTCGGCGGTGGTCACCTTGGTGAGGAGAGCGTAGCTGTCGCGCGGGATGCCTTTGAGGGCGACGCCCAGCATGGTGTGCATGTCGGGGTACGAATCGGATGTTTCAAAAAAGCGAATGCCGCGGTCGTAAGCGTAGCGAACGAGGCGATTGAAGGCTTCCTGGCCGAGGTTGCGCTGGACGGAGCCGCTGAAGGTGCCCGTTCCGAAGGCGAGGCGGGTGACTTTCACGCCGGAGGGGCCGAAGGGCACCCAGTCCGTAGCTTGAGGGGTTTCGGCGGTGAGCGGCAGGTCGCCAAGGGTGGCGATGGCGCCGGCGGCTGCGGTGGCTTTAAGAAAATCGCGGCGGGAGTAGCGGGACATGGGGCTCCTCCTGATTCAGCGTACAGGGTACAGGGAACAGGGCACGGGCGTACAGGCCCGGGGCGAAGCGTGGGGGCCGGCCTGCTCGGATGGCGTTAAGAAATGATGAATCGCGGGTGCGCTCCGCCTGGGGCCTGCGAGCTCAGGAGACTTCGAAGATGTTTTCGGTCTTGGCAGTCTGCTCCTGGGCGCGCTCCGCGAGCTGGCGGGCGATCGCGTAGAACGGCGCGGCGTGGGGCGAATCGGGGCCGGCGAGCGCGACGGGCATGCCGGTATCGCCGCCCTGGCGAATCTCCTGTGTGAGCTCGACGGAGCCGAGAAACGGAATGTTGAATTGCTTCGCGGTGCGTTCGGCGCCGCCCCGGGAGAAGATGTCGATCTCGTGGTGGCAATGCGGACAGGTGAAGTGGGACATGTTCTCGACGATGCCGAGGACTTCCACGTTCACCTGGTGAAACATCTCGAGGGCCTTGCGCGCATCCTGCAGAGAGACATCGGAGGGCGTGGAGACAACAACCGCGCCGGTGAGAGGCACAGTCTGCACGAGCGAGATCACGACGTCGCCGGTGCCGGGGGGCAGGTCAATGAGGAGAATATCGAGCTCGCCCCACTCCACCTGCTGCAGAAACTGGCGGATGATCTGGTGGAGCATGGGACCGCGCATGACCAGCGGCTTGTCGCCGGGCGAGAGGAAGCCGATGGAGATGACCTTAATGCCGTGCGCGAGGTTGGGCTCGATTTGATTGTTCGGCAGAACCGTGGGCTGGCGCGTGCTGCCAAGCATCAGCGGCACGTTGGGACCGTAGATATCCGCGTCAATCAGACCGATGCGGTAGCCGAGCTGTGCGAGAGCGATGGCGAGATTGACCGCGAGGGTGGTCTTGCCGACGCCGCCTTTGCCGGAACCGACAGCGACGATGGACTTGACTCCGGGAAGAGCCGTGGGGGGCGGCGGTGTGGGTGCGTGAGCCATAGATTCAGGGTACAGGGTCGGGGAACCGGGGGTCAGAGTGTAGGGATTCGAGTTTAGAGTTTGGCGGTTGGAACCCTCG
>DATASQ010000028.1:0-49206 GCA_036269135.1 Acidobacteriaceae bacterium | reverse complement strand
TCCACTCGGGATCGTTGACCGCCTGGCCGAAGCGGTCGTCGGCGTCGCCCATAATGCCGTCTGTCCAGTAACTGATGTTCTGGCCAGTGCTGCGAAAGCCGCCGCCGAAGCGTGTCTTCAGCACCCAGTTCAGGCCCCATTCGGCTTCTTCGATCACGCGGTTCAGCAGATCCGGATCGTCGTTCTCCTGCTGGAGCCGCTCGGCCAGGGTCAGGAGAGCATAGGTCATCGCCGGCGTATTGCCCGTCTCGCTCAGATCGCCGGCGTCGTGATAACCCCCGTTCACCACGATGCGTTGACTGCCATGCACGGTGTAGTCGTCCTGATGACAGATGCCATGGATTCCGGGAATTACCGTGCCGCACCGCTCGCTGTACATGAAGTTGACGACCTTCAGGATGCTGTCGCGCCACACGTCCGTGCCAATGCGAAACGGCCGTGTCTTCCCATCGCCTGCGCGGAGGAAGTAGGTTCCGGGCCGTTGCACCTGAGAGAAATCGAGCACCTGAAATATGCCCAGCTCGGTCTTCTGCGTCTCAACAGGCCCGCTGTAGAACACCTTTCCTGTCGTTTGTTCAATCAGGGAAAACTGGTGCGCGGCCAGCCCGGTGGCCAGCGCAGTCTTGGTCGTTCCGGGCGCGTATCCGGCGTGGCTGAAGGCAATTTTCCCCGCGGCGACGTCCCACCCTTCCACGTGGTCCGGCGCAACGGTCTGGAGTTCCAGCTGATCGAGATAGAAAACCGTCTGATCGCCAGGATTGGGAATCATGCGCGGCAAAGAGTACCCGAAGCTGAGGCCGGTAACCTTGTCCCGATCGAGCGAAGGGATCTCCCACACGATGTGGTTCCACTCATGATTCCGGATCGGGATGGAGTCGTCGCGGCCTTCGTTCTGATCATCCGGCAGCAGATGCGCGCCTTCGTTGTGCAGCGTCAGATTCAGCGAGATCGCGGGCGCTCCGTGGATATCCGGATAGACCCACACGGAAATGCGGTTGTACTGGCTCCAGTCTTCCGAAGGAAAATTACGAGTGGCAACGAGATCCTGCCAGTCTCCACTCCCCTCAACCCGGCCGATGTTATCGGTCGAAGCGACTCGCAGCGAGGTCCGTCCCTGTTTCACTTCGTTCGTTGAGAGCGTCATGGAACCGACGCCGCTGAAAGACCAGTGCGACAGGTCCTCCATACCATCGACTAAGTGCGAGCGCAGCACGTTCTTCTGTAACTGGCGGTATTCCGCCCCGTTACTCACTATGGGTTGCATCGGCGCGGCCGGAGCGGATTGCTGCGCCCATGCTGCGGCGGAAAGACAAGCCAGAACTGCAGTTGTCTTCACAAACCACTGGATCGCGATTGAAACAGAAGAAGCCGCACACTTCAGCGAAGCCATCAGGGTGTCGCCTCCGGTCCCCTAATCTGCAGGATGGTTATAGCTGCATCCGCAGCCGTGCTCGGGTCGCGGCGCGAGCCACGAGGAGAATCGCAACGGTAAATACGACGGCGCGGATGACGCCGGGCCAGCCCTGGCTCCAGTGATCTTCCAGATAAGCCGTTCCTGTCAGTCCCATCAGGAAGTAGGAGATATCGGGGATCAGATAGGTGAGCAGCGTGTTCGAGCCCGCCGGCCTCACCAGCCAAGCCCAGGCTGTGTGCTTTTTCACATCGCACAGCCAGTAAAGGGCGGTAAAGAGAATACAGCACGCTGCAACCGTCCATAAGGCCCACGTTGGCGTGGCGCGAATCTTCGAAATCCCCAGCGGCCTGAGAAACCAACCGGCGATAAAAGCCAGAATCCCCATCAGAATGCCGAGTTGCATCTTCCTTGCCGGTCCCCCGATGCGGCCTTCATCCAGGAAAATCAGCGATGTCACAACGCCGGCCATGATCAGGCTGGCCATGGCTCCGTTGCCAAAGGGCCACGCGTACAGAGACACATGGGCGACATGAATCCAGTGGGCCCGGCAGGCTGAGTTATAGGCGACCAGAACGATCAGCCACGCCAGCGGCGCCCGGCGCCAGCGCCGGGTCGGGACATAGAGGAGGCAGACCGCGAAATACGTTAGTCCGATCAGGCCAAGAATCTCGGGATAGGAGAAGTTGATCCACGCTTCGCCGCCCGGCACGGCGCGGCGGAAGATGGCGAAGACAAATACGAGCAGAACGGCGCCCGCCAGCCGGAGGGTCAGTACCACCTTGCTGCTGAGTCCCGTGTAGACGTTCCAGAGCAAAATGCCCCCACCCAGGCCGAGCAGTCCCCAGACCTCGGGAGGCATGTGCATCCTCGAGGGATCGCACTGGTCGACATTGGCCAGGATCAGGCCGAGGGCCAGCAACGCCGCCGATCGCAGCGCGATATGCAGCCATAGTCTGCCCACGGACGGGTTTCGCCGCAGCCGTTGCCGCACCGAGAGGGGCAGTGACATTCCCACGATGAAGAGAAACGCGGGGTACACCATGTCCACATAGGCCATCGCGTCCACATTCGCCGGCATGTGATAGGTCCACTTGCTCAGGCCGTGCACGCTGGACAGATCATTCACAAAGATCATGACCGCCATGGTGATGCCGCGAAAGATATCGATGGAGACTACGCGGGCGGAGGTCGTTTGTCCCGCAATGCCTGTGGAGGACGTCACCGGTGCCGTCGAGATCATCGTGCCCCCTCGGCGCTGTTGCTGCTCATGTCGTGGAACGCATGATCGATCGCATCCAGCAGCGCTCCCGAAGGATCGGCGCTGTACTCCCAGAACATAATCCCGCCCAGATGCATGCGCTGAATATAAGCGCATTTCAGAGCCAGCGACTGGGGATCCTCATAAGAAACGAACTGCTCCTTCTGCGGGTTGTAGAGGTAAGGAACCGATGAAGAAGCATCCCAGTAACGCGTGAAACCCTGATCGAGCAGCGAGCCGGCAATGTCTTTGTAGCGGGCATAGGCGTGGGGGACGGGGGTACCCGGTTGGAAGAGACCGTGGTTGGCTGGAGGCACATGGCCCCAGAGGTGGCCATAGAAGGGAACGCCGAGAACAATTTTGCGCGCCGGGACACCCGCCTGTTCGAACAGCCGGACGGAGGCGTCAGCGGAGACGTGCCTGGGATCCGCCGGATCCGTGTAGAGCGGCGCGTGATTGCCGGTCGTCCCCTCATCGCCCGGCTCATAGTAGTCGTAGGCCATCAGGTTGACCGTATCGACATAGCGAGCGACCTGGCGCATCTCTGTATGTTCGAGAAAGTCGTCGTTCGAGCCAGCCGCGACTGAAAGCAGCAGCGGCCGCCCCAGCTTCCGTTCCTCGCGATGGAATCGCTTCCGAAGCTCGGCCAGCACGAGAGTGTAATTTCTCTTGTCTTCGGGCCGGAACCGGTTACCGGCTCCGATCTGGCCAGGGTACTCCCAGTCAATATCCAGGCCGTCGAGGTTGTAATGCTCCAGGAAGGCCACCACGCTATCGATAAAGCGCGATCGGCTCTCGCGGGTGAGTACCGCGTCGGAGAAGTTGCCCGACCACAGCCATCCTCCCACCGAGACCAGTACCTGCAGCGACGGGTTCTCCTGTTTCAACCCGACCAGCGTGGCCAGATTGGGCGCGTCGGCGGGGCTGACGGCGACGATCTGTCCATCCTTGATATTCGCAAAGGCATAGTTGATGCGGGTCAGCTTCCGCGCTGCGACTTCGCCCGGCTGAATCACGTGATTCTGCGGAAAGATGTAGGCGATCACCTCCGGGCCGGTACGCCCGCGCGGGCTGTGCCCCGACCGCGATGCTGTGGCGGGAAGAACAAAGGCAAGCAGGGTCAGGGCCAGCAGCATCGGCCGAAACGCGACGCCTCCAAATTGCCGGGGAGTTCGCACTTTCTCTCCTATGGGCGGATCAGCACCTATGATGGCACGAACGCGCGGCAATGGAGCTGACTTTGTCTCCCCTCTCCGGTCAATTTCCAGGGTATAGTCGCAACGATGCAATCCAACTCCGCGGTCCGGTTGATTCGTCTCATTGCGATTCTCGGTTGCTGCGCGCTCGCGGCTCCGCTGTCCCGAGCCCAGGTGCGGGTTCTGGTGGATCAGGTGGGCTACGAGACCGCCGCACCCAAAGTCGCGCTTATTGAAGCTACCCAGGCCATCCGCCTCTCCGACTTCTCACTCATCGACAACGATTCCGGCCGCACGGTCTTCACCGGAACGCTCCAGCCCTCGGGCTCCGTCGATCGCTGGAGCGACTGGCGCTTCTGGAAGGCGGACTTCTCCTCCTGGCATACGCCGGGCCATTACCTGCTGCGCGTCGGCATCCCCAACGGAATGGCCAGCTCCTGCGCTTTCGAAATCGGGAACGATCTGCTGGAAAGCAAAACCCTGTCCAACGTCATTTACTACTTCAAAGGTCAGCGCGCCAGCGGCGACATGGATCAAGCCGACCGCCATCTCCTTCTTCCGGAGAAGCCGGGTGGAACCATCGACGTGCACGGCGGATGGTATGACGCCACCGGCGATTACGGCATCCATCTCTCCCACCAGAACCCGACTTCCTACTTCAACCCGCAGCAGGTGCCGCTGACCGCGTGGACGCTCCTCGCCAGCTACGGCCTGCTGAAGGATCGTCACGACGACAACTTCAGCGAATATGAGCGCCGGCTGCTCGATGAAGGGCTGTATGGCGCCGACTTCCTGGTGCGCATCTGGCGGCCCGGCGGCTCGTTCCTCGAAAGCATCAGCGCGCCCGGACCGCAGAAGCTCGCCAAAGATCGGGAGATTGGCAATCCCAACTGGCATACCCGGATCAAGACCAGCGCCAACCAGTCGACCGAGACGATTGGCGCGGCAACCGGGCCCCACGCATATGAAGCCAGCTTCCGCTCGGGCGGCGGAATGGCCATCGCGGCCCTTGCGCTCGCCAGCACCATGCCCGAGGACGGCGACTTCCCGCGGTCGCGATACCTCGCCACCGCCGAGGCGGCTTTTTCCTTTCTTCAAACCCACAATGTCGAGCTGCTCAACGACCATGTGGAGAATATTCTTGACGACTACTGCGCCCTGATGGCAGCGACGGAGCTCTATCGCGCTTCCCATCAGCCGATCTATCTTGAGGCCGCCAATCGGCGTGCTGATCGCCTGATGTCCCGGCTGATCAGTTCCGGCTCATTTCATAATTATTGGCGGGCGGATAACGGGACCCGACCGTTCTTTCATCCGTCCGACGCCGGGCTGCCGGTGGTGAGCCTGCTGCGCTATGCAGACATCGCCTCTGCACAACAGCGGGAGCGAGTCGTCCAGACAATCAGAAAATCCCTGCAGTTCGAGCTTCGGACGACCGATGAAGTGAACAACCCGTTCGACTATGCGCGTCAACTGGTCCGCATGGGCGACGGTCAGGTGCGCACGGCGTTCTTCTTCCCTCACGACACCGAGGCGGCGCCATGGTGGCAGGGGGAGAACGCGCGTCTTGCCTCGCTGGCCGCGGCTGCGCGCATGGCGGCGCCGCTTTTCGCCGGCGATCCGCAGTTTCATCATGCTCTGGAAACCTATGCGGACGATCAGCTGCACTGGATTCTCGGTCGCAATCCTTTCGATACGTGCATGTTGATGGGCAGCGGCGACGGCAATGCCGCCTACATGTTCTTCCGCTCGTGGAAATACACCAACGCTCCCGGCGCCATCATCAACGGCATCACGGCTGCGACGAACGATGAGGACGGCATCGCGTTCAACGAGGGTTATGCGGTCACGGGAAAAGATGAAGACTGGCGCTGGACGGAACAATGGCTGCCCCATGCAGCCTGGTTTCTCTATGCTGTGAGTCTGCCCCACGACCCGGCGGGGAGCGGTGCCGACTGGCCCGGGCGGGGCGTCGGAGCACAATAGCCCTCAAGTCCCGCCACTCCGGACCGATAACCCATGCGTGACGCACCGGTGGTCCCATCGCGGGTTGTTCTGTCTTGCGACAGTCCTGGTCGCCAGCGGGGCCGCCGCCCCGGGACAGTCGGCCGCCGATCAGGATCTGATGGGGATGAAGATCGAGGATCTCTCGCGCGTACAGGTGTACAGCGCCTCGCGTCATCTTGAGGACATCCGCAAAGCTCCTGCTTCGGTCAGCATCATCACGGCAGACGATATCCGCCGGAATGGCTGGCGCACCCTGGGCGAGGCGATCCGGTCTCTCCGCGGGTTTTATACCTCCTGCGACCGCCAGTACACCTACCTGGGTGTGCGCGGATTCATGAGGCCGGGCGATTACAATTCGCGCATTCTGCTGTTGCTCAACGGCCATCGACTGAACGATGACGTGTATGACAGCGCGGGATTTGGAAGCGAGTTCCCGCTGGATCTCGATCTGATCGACCATATCGAGGTGGTCCGCGGCCCGGGCTCCTCGCTGTTCGGCACAAACGCGGTGTTTGGCGTCATCAACGTGATTACCCGCCAACCCGCAGCGGAGACGGGAGCCGAAGTTTCCAGCGAAACCGGATCATTCCTGGACCGGACAGTCCGGCTGACGATGGCGGGCCGGAAAGGGCGGGCGTCCGGACTGGTTTCCGGCACGCTCACGCGAAGTCCCGGAGAGTCGCCGGTGTACTTTCCGGCAATCGCGTCTCCGGAGACCCACGATGGTTACGCAGAAAACATGGACGGCAGCCATCTCGAGAACGCCTTCGCCGATGTGCGCGACGGTGATTTTCGGCTTCAGGGGCTGATCGCCAGCCGCCACAAGGTGTATCCGACCGGCTCATTCGGGACGATCTTCAACGACCGCCGGGACTGGGACGAAGACGCCGGCGGATACCTGGACGCCAGTCTTGAGCGCAAGGTGACCGCGACGACAGAAGTGGACTGGCACGCCTACTACGACATCTATGCCTTTTCCGGCAGCGGGGCTTTTGCTTTCCCGGGCGGATCGGAGCAGATTTTCGCCAAAGCCCGCGCCAGCTGGATGGGCAGTGAAATCACCATCGCCCAGGAAATCGGATCGCAGGAACTTACGGTGGGGGCGGATTACGAATACAGCTTCGATATCCGGCAGCGCACCTACATCGCCGGCCAGCCTGACGCTTTCCGCTCCGACCAATCGCCATGGATCGCCGGCGTTTTCGCCGATCTGGATCTAACGCTGACACCGGAACTGCTGCTGCATGCCGGAGCACGCTTCGATCGCTTCAACTCATTCGTCCATGCCGTCAGCCCCCGAGCTTCTCTCGTGTGGATGCCCAATGATCGAACAACGATGAAGTACATGGTCGGGCAGGCGTTCCGTTCTCCCAATGCATACGAGGAGTACTACGCCGACGGCATCACGGTAACCACCGCGCCGCGCCCTCTGGTGCCGGAGCGTATTCTCTCCAACGAGCTGGTCGTGGAGCACGGTCTGCGCCCATGGCTCTCTATGACCGCAGACGGCTATTACAACCGGCTGAAGCAGCTCATCGATCAGGTGCCGGCGGGCACGAGCCTGCTCACGTATTTCGTGAACGACGATCGGGTGCACGCGGAGGGGCTGGAATTCGAACTGACGGCGGAACGGAAATCGGGACTGGCGGCGCGGGCCAGCTATTCCGCCTCGAATGGAGAGGACGATGCGGCGGGGGCTCCGCTGGAGAACATGCCGCACAGCCAGGCGAAGTTCAACGGGACCGCACCGCTGGGCCGCTGGGGATTCGGGAGTCTCGAGTCGGTCTATATCGGCGCCATGACGGACGGTAAGGGCACCCGTGTGCCGGCCTATCTTCTGCCCAACGCTACGTTTTCTTCGCGGCCTCTGCACGGATGGCAGCTCGCTTCCAGTTGCTATGACTTCTCCAACCGTCGCTGGTTCAGCCCCGCGGGACCGGACGATCCCGAAGATCAGATTCCGATGGAGGGTCGGGCCTGGCGGGTCAGCTTGTCCTGGCGGCTCGCGGCCCGGGGCGGTGGGAGCGAGCCTTGAAACGGTGGAGAGCCGTGCTGGGGCTGCTGCTCTGCTGGACGGCACCGCTCGTTCCTTCTGCCCTGGGTCAGTCCCATGATGAACGCGCGGTACGAGCCGCGTATGTTTACAACCTGCTGCAGTACATCGACTGGCCGGAGCAGAAATCGGAACTGGTGATCGGCTTCGAAGGCGATCCGGCAAACGGAGAGATTCTGCGGGCGCTGCTGAACGGGCGAACCAGCAACGGGCGCCCGATTCGCGTGGTGTTATTTCCGGCGGATCAGGAACTTCAAAATTGCAGCGTCCTTTATGTCGGCGACGACTCCGGGCGCGAGGCGCACCGAGCCCTCGACAGTCTTCGCGGCAGAACCGTTCTGACGGTGGGGGAATCGGACCCATTTACGCGGGATGGCGGCATGGTGGCCCTGGTGAATACCGGAGACCACATCAGGATCGAGGTCAACCTGGACGCGACGCAGGGCGCGGGTATCCGCATCAGCTCGCGTGTGCTGAATCTGGCCACCATCGTGCGTTCCACACAGAATGGCGGCCGCTGATGCGATTACCGGGCAGCGGCAGCTTCGCGCACAGAATGACGTTGCTGGCTCTTCTCACCAGCAGCATCGTCTCCATTACGCTGATGGCGGCATTCCTCGGGTACGATTCCGTCAGCGCGCGGACGCAGATGCAGAACCGGCTCGCCTCCCTGGCCGACATCGTTGGGCAAAATTCGGCGGCCGCTCTGGTCTTCGACGATCCAGCGGCCGCGGTTGAGGTGCTGCATGCGCTGGGAGCGGAGAATTCCGTTGTATCGGCGTGCCTCTATCAGTCGGCCGGCCATTTGTTCGCTCAATATGAACAGCAGGAGGGAGTGCGCACCTGCCCGGCGCGGATGCAGGACGAACCGGAGCGCAACCCGGGTTTCCTTCGTGTGAGGCGGACGATCGCGCGCCGGGGCGATCTGGCTGGAACCCTGTTTCTCCAGTCGGATCTGCGGGAGATCGAGCAGCGCTGGCGGCATCTGCTCCAGGTGACCGGGTGGCTGCTCCTCGTGTCCCTCCTTGTCGGTGGAGTGGCCGGATCGCTGCTGCAGCGGCGCATCTCCCGACCCGTCGGGTTGCTGGCTGCCGCCATGCGGCGAGTGACGGAGCACCAGGACTTTTCGGCGCGCGTCCAGCCGTCGGGCTGCGATGAGATCACGCGGCTGGGAACAGGCTTTAACTCCATGCTGCAGGAACTGGAGCGGCAGGCGTCCGAGAAGCGAGCTTTTGCAGCACAACTCCAGCATCAGGCGCTCAATGACGACCTCACGGGGCTGCCTAACCGTCGGCTGCTGTCGGATCGTCTCAACCATGCGCTCGCCGTCGCCCGGCGGCAGCAGCTTCAGGTCGCGCTGGTCTACATCGATCTCGATGGGTTCAAGCTGGTCAATGACAGTCTTGGTCATGCCATTGGCGATCTGCTCCTGCGTCAGGTGGCGAATCGGCTGCAGTCGCGGGTTCGCCGGTCGGATACGCTGGCGCGCCTGGGGGGCGACGAATTTGCCGTCGTTTTGACCGAGGCCAGCGCCGGCAACGATGCCGCCCAGGTGGCCACTGCTCTGCTCGACGCGCTGACCCTCCCCTTTATTGTGGAAGACCACGAGATCGCAATCAGCGCGAGCATTGGGATCAGCCTCTTTCCGGAAAACGGCGCGACGCCGATGCTGCTGCTGCAGCAGGCCGACAGCGCCATGTATGCGGCCAAGAAGCTGGGCAAGAGCCGCACGGTCTATTTTTCCGCGGAACTGGGCGCTTCGCTGCGAGAACGGCTGCACCTGGAAAACCAGCTACGCAGCGCGCTGGCCAATGGAGAGATTGTCGTGTGGTATCAGCCGGAATTCGATATTGCCTCACGGCGCCTCATCCGCTTTGAAGCTCTGGCGCGCTGGAAGCATCCGGTGCTGGGCATGATTGCGCCTGGCAAATTCATTCCCATCGCCGAAGAGACCGGATTGATCGTTCCCCTGGGAAGGCATGTGCTGGAAGCTGCCTGCCGGGAGGCGATGCGGTGGCAGTCGGCGGGACCGGAAGCCGTTCAGGTAGCTGTGAATGTCTCCAGTCTGCAGCTGATCCGGGACAACTTCGTCGAGGAGGTGAGCACGATTCTGGAGAAAACCGGGCTGCCCGCCGGCCTGCTCCAGCTTGAGCTTACGGAATCCGTCATGCTCAGCGGGGTGCAGGGCGCGGCGGCAACGATGCAGCGTCTTGCCGACCTCGGCATCAGCCTCGCCATCGACGACTTCGGCACCGGATATTCCTGCCTGAGCTATCTCCCGCAACTTCCGTTCGATGCTTTGAAGATTGACCGCTCGTTTGTCAGCGAGTTGGGCGCGCGTCCGGCAACCGAGGCGCTGGTGGACTCACTGGTGATCCTGGCGCACAAGCTGGGCATGCGTGTGATCGCCGAGGGGATCGAGACCGAGCAGCAGCTCGAGAGAATCGCCGCAATCGGCACCAATGAGGCTCAGGGATATCTGCTGGGAAAGCCGACGCCCGAGCCGCTGGCCTTCCTTACCGCTCAACTGGCCGAGAGGATTCGGATCGACTGCAATGCAGTCCCCGGCGATTTACTTCGCCTCGAGGAGTTGCCGGCGTTGTCCTGATGGCTTTACTCGGGGACATGCCAGCCCGCTCCTGCGCTGGCCAGCGTCATGTGGCCGGTGGGCGAACTGCCCAGCGACTCACCCAGTTCCGGAAAAGCCGCCTTCACCTGCTCCGACCTGGCCCAGATGGGCACGTCGTGCATCGCATAGTGAAAGGTAACCGTCGTCTCGGTAAATCCGTCGCGTGGCCCCGGCGGCGTGAAGCTCACAACACTCGTTACCTCGCGATGACCGTAGCAGAAACGCGGACCGTACCGATCGCCGGCGGCATTCAGGGTGTAGCGTTCCACATGCATCGACAAGTCCCTGAGACGTGTCATCAGACCGACGTCGGTCAGTGCATCGAGCTCTTTCTCGTCCTGCTTTGCGGTGGGACCGGGCGCCACCTCATAGGGGAAGGCGTGCCCGTGCGGGAAAAGACAGTCGTTGTGGTTCTCATAGTAAGCGTTGAGAGCCTTGATGAAATTCGCGTCGGTTGGTTTGTTGGCTGTCGAGCAGCCGCAGACAACGGCAAGAAAGACGCAGGCCGCACTCCATTGCGTTGCTTTCGCTTTCATTTGCGTCCCTTCCGCCCGATCCGTTCAGGTCGAGCGCTACTCGCAGCAACAGCACCTGAGAAGCGGAAAGCCGCCAAAGAGCAGCCTGCGCGCTGGCTGCATTTTACCCATCGGAGGCCCTCGTGCGGGCGATTCGTGCATCTGACTATCGACGACCGAAACGAGCTCGAGACCCACGTATGGATCGCACGTTATTACCCGGAAAACCTTATCCTCTGGGGGCAACCCCCTCGTCCAAAGGCACGAACTTCGCACTCTTCTCCGAACACGCCACGGGCGTCTCCGTGTGCTTTTTCGACGAAGCCGGCCACCAGACGGACTGCGTCGCGCTGCGCGAGCGCACAGCCTTCGTGTGGCACGGACTGGTCCGCGGGATCCAGCCTGGGCAGCGCTATGGATACCGCGTGGAGGGACCCTGGCACCCGGAGAACGGCCACCGCTTCAACCCCAGCAAACTCCTTATCGATCCCTACGCCAAAGCGCTCACCGGCGAGGTGGACTGGAAAGCGCCCATCTTTCCTTATGACGTAAAGACGGGGAACGACCTCACCCGCGACGATCGCGACTCCGCCGCCGGCGTGCCGAAATCCATCGTGATCGATTCACACTTCGACTGGGGCGAGGACTGTCCCCCGGAGACCCCCCTGGCCGACTCGGTGATTTATGAGTTGCACGTCCGCGGCTTTTCCAAACTGAACGAAGCGGTTCCCGAACACCTGCGCGGCACCTATGCCGGGCTGGCCTGCGAGCCCAGCATTCAGTACCTGAAGCAGCTTGGCATCACCGCGGTGGAACTGCTCCCCGTGCATCATTTTATTGACGAAGGTCATCTCGTCGACCGCGGCCTCCACGATTACTGGGGCTACAACACACTCAGCTACTTTGCGCCCATGGCGCGCTACAGCTCCACCGGCGATACCGGCCAGCAGGTGGTCGAATTCAAGGAGATGGTCAGGGCTTTCCACAAATCCGGCATCGAGGTCATCCTTGACGTGGTCTACAACCACACCTGCGAGGGCAATCGCATGGGACCGATGCTTTCGATGAAAGGCATCGACAACACCACCTATTACCGGCAGGTGCACGACGAGCCCCGGTATTACATGGATTACACCGGCACCGGCAACACGCTCAATGTGATGAACCCGCAGGTGCTGAAGCTGGTCATGGATTCCCTGCGCTACTGGGTCACCGAAATGCACGTGGATGGCTTTCGTTTCGATCTGGCCAGCACTCTGGCGCGCGAGCTGCACGCGGTTTCGAAGCTGTCCAGCTTCTTTGACACGATCCATCAGGACCCGACTGTCTCCGATGTCAAGCTCATCGCCGAGCCCTGGGATGTCGGAGAGGGCGGCTATCAGGTGGGCAACTTCCCTGTACTGTGGGCCGAGTGGAATGGCCGATACCGCGACACGGTCCGCCGCTTCTGGAAGGGCGACAGCGGGCTGCTCTCCGATTTCGCCTATCGCCTGACCGGCTCTTCCGACCTGTATCAGATGGATGGCCGCAAGCCTTATGCATCCATCAACTTCGTCACCGCGCACGACGGCTTCACGCTCTGCGATCTGGTCAGCTATAACCAGAAACATAACGAAGCCAACGGGGAAAATAATCGCGACGGCTCCGACAACAACGATTCCTGGAATATGGGCGCCGAAGGACCCTCCGACGATGCGGCCGTCAACCTGCTGCGCGAACGCCAGATGCGGAACTTCCTCGCGACCCTGATCCTCTCGCAGGGCGTGCCCATGCTCTGCGGGGGCGACGAGATGGCCCGATCGCAGAAGGGCAACAACAATGCCTATTGCCAGGATAACGAGCTGACCTGGTTCAACTGGAAGCTCACGCCCTCACAGCAGCGTCTGGTGGAGTTTACCCGCAAACTGATTCACCTGCGGCTGGATCACCCCAACCTGCACCGCCGCAAGTTCTTTCAGGATCGCGTGATTCGCGGCTCGGTGGTGCGCGACATTGCCTGGTACAACACCGACGGCAACGAGCTTGCCGATGAGTCGTGGAGCACGGCCTGGAACCGCGCCCTGGCGCTGCTTCTGAACGGAAAGACCCTGTCGATCAGCGATGAAGACGGACATCCCATCGTCGATGACAGCTTCCTGATCCTGGTCAATGCCGCCGCCGAAGGCGTGGAGTTCACATTGCCGGCGACACCCGCGGGCACCCGCTGGACCCAGATTCTCGATACCGAAAACGTCGAAGATCCCTTTGCTCCGTTTGAGAACGGCAAGACGGTGATCGTCGGTGGGCGGGCGCTGCGCGTTTACCGCGATAACAAGTCCTGAGAGCGCCCGCTTCTGCCCGCTTTTGCCGCAGGTGCGGCTGCAGAATAAGATCGGAGCTGGATGCCTGTACCGATTGCTGCTTCCCGCGTTCGCTTCGCCCCGTCTCCCACCGGCTTTCTGCATGTGGGAAATGCCCGCACGGCGCTTTATAACTGGCTTTTCGCCCGCCACAACAGCGGCGTCTTCCTGCTCCGCATCGAAGACACGGACATCGACCGCAGCGAGGCTCGCCATGAGCTGCAGCTGATGGAGGATCTGCATTGGCTGGGCCTCGACTGGGACGAAGGTCCCGGCGTCGAAGGGCCGCACGCTCCTTATCGTCAGTCGGAGCGGCTGGGCATCTACAGCGAGCACACCGAACGTCTCCTCGCCGAAGGCAAGGCCTATCGCTGCTTTTGCACCCCCGCCCAACTGGAGACCGAACGGGAGGAAGCCTCTGCGGCGCATCGCCCGCAGGTCTATTCCGGACGCTGTCGCGCCATTCCAGCGGCGGAATCCGCCGCCCGTGCCGCCGGCGAACCGTTTGCTGTTCGCCTGCGCATTCCCGATCACCCGCTGCGCTTTCACGACATCGTGCGCGGCGAGGTGGAGTTTCCCAGCGAGACCGTCAGCGATCCTATTCTCGTCCGCTCCTCGGGGATGCCGGTCTACAACTACGTCGTCACCCTCGACGACGCCCTGATGGAGATCACCCACGTGATCCGGGGTGACGATCACATTTCCAACACACCCAAACAGGTCGCCATCTATGAGGCGTTTGGCTGGAAGCCACCCGAGTTTGCGCACCTTTCCACGATTCTCGGCAGCGACCGCGAGCGCCTGTCGAAGCGCCATGGCGCCACCTCCGTGGCGAGCTTCCGCGAGATGGGCATCCTGCCCGAAGCTCTCGTGAATTATCTGGCGCTGCTGGGTTGGGGCGCGGAGGGCGGCACGCGCGAGATCTTCTCACTCGAGGAACTGGTCGGGGAGTTTCGCCTTGAGCGCGTCACCGCATCGCCCGCCGTTTTCGACTGGGAAAAGCTGCACTGGCTGAATCGCCACTACCTGAAGGCCGCCGATCCCGAGCGAATCGCGGAACTCGCGTGGCCGCACTTCACCATTGCCGGGTTCCTGCCCGCGACCGAAGCCGCATCGTCCGCAGTGACGGCCTGGTTTGGCAAGCTGCTGGCTTTGTTGCTGCCTGCCGTGAACCAGCTGGACGAACTGCCGGCAAAGGCCGCACTTGTTTTTCATTTCGATCCTGCGGCGGCGCGCGCCAACGAGGAGAACGCCGCGATCCTCGCCACCGAATCCGCGCAGAAGGTCCTCGCCGCTTTCGCGGTGCGCGTTCGCGCCCAAGCCGCAACGGTCACGCCGGAGCAGTTCAAAGCGTGGATGAACGAGGTCAAGGCCGAAACCGGAGCGAAGGGAAAAGACCTGTTTCACCCCGTCCGCATCGCGCTCACGGGCAGCCATTCCGGACCTGAGTTCGACAAGCTGATCCCGATTCTTGAAGAGGGCAGCAGCCTCGATCTGCCGGTTCACGTCCTCAGCGTGCGCGAGCGGCTGGAGCGGTTCCTGGGCAGCGCCGGATGAAAACCGTTCTCTGGATCAATGAAGCGCAGCCCTCCCAGCTGGCCGTTGTTTTGCGGCCAAGCGGGGGCCGGGGGCTTGCCGCGGATCTGCAGGTGGTCAGAGATCAGGGCGTTCACGTTCTCGTCTCGTTGCTTACCGCGGAAGACAATGAGGATCTCGGGCTCGCCGACGAAGGCAAAATCGCCGAGCAGCTGGGAATCCGATTCATCTCCTTTCCGATTACCGACCGAAATACTCCCGCGGACCTGGCCAGTTTTCGCCGGCTGGTGCGCGAGCTGCGGGATCGCGTGCGCGCCGGCCTTCGCGTCGGAGCCCACTGCCGTGGCTGCATCGGCCGCGCGACCGTGTTGCTGGCATCGGTGATGATTGCTCTCGGCTGGGACGCCGAAGCGGCGCTGCGAGTCATCGAGAAGGCTCGCGGATTTCCCGTCCCCGACACTTCCGCGCAACTGGAGTGGATTCTGAGCTTCAGGCCGGAGCCGTGAGCCCCGACCTCACATTTCCGCATTCCTGGCAGGCGGAGATCCTGCGGGAGCGGCCGCTCATTCTGCCCTCGCGCCATTACACCTATCCGCGCCAGGCCGAAGAAATCGAGCGCGGCGCGCTGGAGCTGATGATTCGACCTTCGGGCGCCGAGCCCTTTCTCGCAACGTTTGCTCTCGGCTTCGCCGATCCCGCCGCTCCCACCGGACTCTGGAGTTGCCCGGCGGAAGACGAGCTTTGCGCTGTCGCCGGTGGTTACGCTTATGTCATCGCCACACAGCACCCGGAAGAATTCACCCAAATCGCCTTCCGGCCGGTACTTGAAGTACGGCCTCTTCCGGAGCATCGGCTTCTGCTCTTTGCAGGACACCACGCTTTACTGGCATGGGGCGAGCACGGACAAGCCTGGGAATCGCAGCGGCTCTCTTCCGAGGGACTGCACCTCGATGCGGTCACCGGCAACACGTTGCCCGGCTATGGATGGGATCTCCTGACCGATCGCGAAGTACCGTTCACCCTCGATCTTCAAACAGGCCAGCGCGTCGACAGCCCTGCGGCCTGAGCCTTCGCCACAAGAAGACTTATACCGATTCAGCCACCGAGTAGAAGCTCAGCACCGCATCACTCTGCCTGAGGACGCGATCCCGCACCAGGGCGCCATAGCGCGGTTCCAGCTCCTGCCGCTTCTCGTGCTCTGCAATTACAGCAGCACCCGGGCTCAGAAGCGCAGCACATTCGCCGCCAAGCAGGCTCAGCGAAAGCCCGTACTGGTTCGCATCGCGATACGGCGGATCCAGAAAGACGAGATCCGCCTGTCGCCCTGCCTGGGTTAGACGCCGCAGGGCCGCAGCCACGGCGCGTCCCTCCAGCGCATAGCCGCCGCGAATGCCCAGCGATGCCAGATTCATGCGGATCGCCCGCAGAGCCGGCTCTGCTTCTTCCACAAATATGGCCTCGCGCGCGCCGCGGCTCAATGCCTCGATGCCCACAGCCCCCGAACCCGCATACAGATCCAGAAACAGAGCCCCGTCGATCCTGGGCGTCAGCACATTGAACAACGTCTCGCGCAATCGATCGCTGGTCGGTCTCGTATCCAGACCTTTCGGCGCGTTCAGAATGCGGGACCGGTAAAGTCCCGCGATCACTCGCATGGCTCGCTCCAAATTTCTGGCCAAAACCGGCCGAACCTCTACAATAAAGCCGGGAGATTCGTCGACGAAATGCGCGCATGGTCATTGCCTCTGGGACGCTGGTTTGGAGTGCACCTGCGCATTCACTATTTCTTTCTCCTGCTGCTTCTCTTCTGCCTTCTTTCCACCAATTTCTCCGGCATCGCCGCCTGGCGCGGCGTAGCGCTCTGGTTCCTGCTCTTCGGCGCTGTTCTGGGACGTGAGGCCGCACGCGCGTTAACCGCCGCGTGGCACGGTCTGGCTGTCCGCAGCATCCTCCTGCTGCCGATTGGCGGCCTCTTCTCCTACGCCAGCCCGGATATGGCTGAGCACGCTACCGAAGGTGCGCCGCAGTGGGCGCTCACCATTGCCGGCCCCGCTGCCAATCTTCTCTTCGCCGGGCTCATTGCCGCGCTCATTAAGGGAGCCTCTTCCCAGGTCCCGATCGTGACCCTGCCGATCGTCACGCCTGGCCACCTGATTCGCTCCATCGTTTGGCTGAATGTCTCGCTCGCCCTCATCAACTTCATCCCCGCTTATCCGCTCGACGCCGGACGCCTGATGCGCAGCGGGCTCTCCCGCGCTCGCGGCGTTGCGCAGGCCACGCGCGCTGCCTCCGGGCTCGGCCAGATGCTGGGCATCGGCGCGGTCGTTGCCGGACTGGCGCTCCTTGCCATTCCCAACACCCGTCTCGCTGCCGGAATCAGCCCCTGGCTCATCATGGGGGGATTTTTCGTGTTCATCGGCGCCCAGCTGGAAGATCAGGGCGTGCTCTTCCAGTCCGTCGTTGAAACGGTCCGCATGCGCGACGTGATGCTCACCGATTTCGACACGCTCTCCCCTTCCGACACACTCTCCGACGCGCTTTATAAGGCGATCCACAGCCTGCAGGACGACTTCCCCGTTATCCGCGGCGCCAGCCTCGTCGGTGTTGTCTCCCGCCAGGGCATCATCCAGGCCCTGCGCCACGGCGGCAACGGCTATATCCAGGCCATCATGTCCCGCGCCTACCAGGTCGCTCAGCCTGACGATTCCCTTGGCGCTCTGATCCGCCGTATCGGCAGCGGCCGCCTGTCCCTGATTCCGGTCGCCGAAAGCGGACGCATCGTCGGCATCGTCACCTGGCAGAACCTGAGCAGCAGCATGGGGCTGCTGGCCGAATACCGCCGCCTCGAGCGCAACGAAGACTAAGGTGACCGACGAACCGCTCGCACCCGGCCTCTATCTCGTCTCCACCCCCATCGGCAACCTCGAAGACATCACTCTCCGCGCCCTGCGCGTGCTCCGTTCCGTCGATCGCATCGCCTGCGAGGACACACGCCAGACCCGTAAGCTTCTCGACCGCTACGGCATCACCACCCCCACCATCAGCAGCCATGAACACAATGAGGCTGCCCGGAGCCGTCAGCTCATCGAAGAACTGCAGGCTGGGGCGCGGATCGCCGTCGTCTCCGATGCCGGAACGCCGGGCATCTCCGATCCAGGCATGGTGCTGGCGGCCGCCGCCATCACCGCCGGGGTCCCGGTCTTTCCGATCCCCGGTCCCAGCGCGATGCTCGCGGCTCTCGTCGCCTCCGGCCTCGATACAGAACGTTTCTTTTTCTTCGGCTTTCTGCCCTCGAAGACCGGAGCCCGCCGCACGGCTCTCGAAAATCTGGCCGCGTCGGTCCAGGAAACTACGACCATCGTCTTCTACGAAACGCCTCACCGCATCGCAGAGATGCTCACCGATGTCGAATCCACGTGGGGAGCGCCCTGCCGTATCGTGCTTGCGCGGGAGCTGACTAAAATTCACGAGGAGTTCTTCCGCGGAAGCGTGGCCGATCTCCGCACGCAAATTGCCGAGCGCGCGTCGCTGCGGGGCGAAATGGTTCTGCTGGTCGAAGCGCCTCCGGCCGGTCCGGCCACGGAGCACGCCGCCACGAGCCTGCTGGCGCGTCTGGCGGAGCTGGAGAAATCCGAGAGTCTGGCCGAAAAAGACGCTCTCAAGCGCATTGCCCGCGAGCGTGGCGTCTCAAAAAGCGAACTGTGGCGCGAATTGCAGCGCGAGCGCGCCCGTAATAAGTAGGCGGTGAAACTTAAGCGCCGGACACCACCACACCCGAGCGCCGCACCCACTGGCCACCGTGTTTCTCCAGATAGACCCAGGTCCCTGCCGAGCAGAGCCGCGCGCACCAGTCATTCATGTAAACCAGGGCCGCTCGATGCTTCGCGTCGAAATAGACTTCGCTGAAGAACGTGATGCCGGGATAGCCGGCCCACTGCGCCTGCGACTGCGAACTCACGAGAGGCGCGCTCTTCGCGGCTCGCAGGGCGGCCACCTGCTGGGGCGAGAGCAATGAAAAATCGTGATCGAGATGAAAGGGCGGCTTCGTCAGCTGAATGCGCATAGCCTTGTTCGTCTCGTAGTCTTCCACCGCTTCGCGAAAACCCTGCGGATTCTCCGGGGGAGGCTTTAGCTGGGTCTGCGGCGCCACAGCCGGGTTTCGATCGTCTTGATTGACCGTGATCTCAGCGATCGCCCAATGGGCGTTTTGTTCCGGAGCCATCCGGCCGAACTCATCTCCGGGCATGAGCTGGGCGTAGATGGCGTAGGAGTCGTCCGCGCGGTCCGGCGGCATTGGAATGGCGCCTTCCGGTCCCGTCGGCACGGGGGCTTTCCGCTGCGGAACCGCGGAGGGCCCGAACAGGACAAGGGTCAGCACTAACGCCGATATCGCAGGCCGCAAAGGCAATCGCATGACTGCATAGACGCAGAGCGGCCGCATCTCGTTCGATCGGCTCTCGCTTTTTTATCGCTCGCGGGCGCTTTCCCGGCGACCCTGCAACTCCGGGCGGTCCCATGCCGGGGTGGGCCGCTGGCTCTGGGGCAGGTCCCGCCCCTTCACCCGGTCGTAAAGATAGGCGTCGCTGACCGTGCCCAGCGCCTCGTTATAGAGGGTGATCGATCCTGCCGCCTCTTTCAGCTCTTCGACAAAGCGATGCAGGGTGTGCAGCCGCTCCGCCGTTGCCGGAAACTCGGCCTTGCTCGTTGCGAAAAACTTCTGGAAGCCGCGATCCACAAGGTGCGCGATCTCTCCCCCGATCACCGGTCCCGGGCGCACCACCATGCGCAGCCCTGCCTCGTTCTCCGCCTTTTCGAGCACGATCGCGCATCCATGCTTGCTGATGCGCTGCTGATTTGCGACTCCCGGCACATCCTGAACATCGAACTGCAGGCGGCGGACTTCGCTGAGAACCTCATCCCACGAGCGACGGTGCGGTTTCCTGAGCATGGCTGGTTCGTCTCCGGTACTGGGGCAACCGCTACACTGAACGTCAACGGAGTTGACCCTGGTTTCAGGGTCGCATAACGTATCCCGCACCGCAATGGAGGCGCGCACCCTTCGGTAACCCATGGCCTCACTTGTCACAGGCAGCGGACGTCTCCCCGGAACCACGCTCCTCGAGCGGATCGGCAATACGCCCCTGCTCCGCCTGGAACGCCTCACGGCGACCCTTCCCGGCATCCAGATTCTCGGGAAGGCGGAATGGAATAATCCGGGAGGCTCCGTCAAAGACCGCGCCGCGGCGGCTATCGTGCTTGACGCGCTCGAGCGCGAGCAGCTCTGCCCGGGTCGCCGCCTGCTCGACGCCACCAGCGGCAACACCGGCATTGCGTACGCCATGCTGGGCGCGGCGCTCGATTTCGGCGTTACGCTGTGCATGCCTTCCAACGTTTCCCCGGAGCGCAAGCGCATCCTGCGGGCCTACGGCGCCGAGGTCGTGTGGACCGATCCCGCCGAGAGCTCCGACGGCGCCATCCGCAGGGCTCGTGAGCTGGCGCGCGACCCGCAGTATTTCTACGCCGACCAATATGGCAATGCGGCCAACTGGCGCGCGCATTACAACGGCACGGGCGTTGAAATCCTCGACCAAACCCAGGGCCGTATCACTCATTTCATCGCCGGCCTTGGCACCAGCGGCACATTCACGGGCGTCGCGCGCCGACTCAAAGAGGCTAATCCCGCCATTCGCTGCTTTTCCATGCAGCCGGACTCGCCCTTTCACGGTCTGGAAGGCCTCAAGCACATGCCGACAGCGATCGTCCCGGCGATCTACGATCCAGCGCTCGCCGATCGCAATATAGAGATCGCTACTGAAGAGGCTTACGCGATGGCCAAACGCCTGGCCCGGACCGAAGGCCTGCTCGTCGGCACCTCCGCGGCCGCAGCCGTCGCCGCCTCGCTGCGCATCGCCGAAGAGGAGGCCTCCGGTGGAAGAGAAGCGGTTATCGTGACGGTTCTAGCCGACGCGGCGGACAAATACCTGAGCGAGCGTTTCTGGGAGGAATAGTGCTGCGGATCAGCCAGCAGGTTTACGACGAAATTCGCCGGCATGGCGAGGAGACTTATCCGCACGAGTGCTGCGGGGTGCTGCTCGGCCGCTTCACATCCGAAGACAGCGACCCCGGCAATGAGGTCGAAGACGCCGTCCGCGCCAACAACACCCGCACCGACTCCGCCCATAATCGGTACCATATCGCCCCGCAGGAGCTGGTGCGGATCCAGCGCTCCAGCCGGGAGCGCGGCCTTGAAATCGTCGGCTTCTACCATTCGCATCCCGATCACCCGGCGCAGTGGTCGCCCACCGACCTAGCGGAAGCTCACTGGATCGGGTGCAGCTATGTCATTACCGCGGTCGAACGAGGCGCAGCCCGGCAGACGAATTCGTTTCTCCTGACCGGAAAAACCGAGGATGACAAGGCCTTTGCTCCGGAGGAGATCGAAATCACCGGGCAACTGGATCCGGGCCTGGAACCGGTTGGCAGGGAAGACATCCTGTGAGGGATTGCGGCACAATAGAGTACATGAGGCTTTCCCGGGCCATTCCCTTCGCGGCTGTCTGTACCATGGCACGACGCCCGTCGTGCCTGTAGCTACGCGCCTGGACCTCCCGCCGCCCGCAATTTTCATTCGCAGCCCCAGTGAGGAACCATCATGAAGATCGATATTCCTGCCCCCCTTCGTGTCTATGCCGGCAATCTCCCCTGCGTCACCGTGCGAGCCGGCACCGTTTCGCAGGCGCTCACGACACTCTTCGATCAGTACCCGGAGTTTCGGAAGCACCTCTACTCGCCCGAGGGCAAGCTGCGCTCCTTCGTGAACCTGTACCTCAATGACGAGGACGTGCGTTATCTGCCGGAACGCGAGGAAACCGAGGTGAAAGAGAACGACACGCTCTCAATCATCCCTTCGATCGCCGGTGGGTCGGCCCCGGGATGCGTCCCCGATTCTGAACCGCTAAACTAAGGAGTCCAGCATGGCGACTGTTACAGAACCCGTCACTTTGCCCGCGCTTTCCAGCGAAGAGATGGCCCGCTATTCGCGTCACCTGATCCTGCCCGAAGTGGGCATGGAGGGGCAGCAGAAGCTTAAGGCCGCCAAAGTTCTCTGCGTCGGCACCGGCGGACTCGGCTCGCCGCTCGCCCTCTATCTGGCCGCCGCGGGGATCGGCACTCTGGGTCTGGTCGACTTCGATGTCGTCGATGCCAGCAACCTCCAGCGCCAGATCATTCACAGCACCAAAGATATCGGCCGGCCAAAACTGGACTCCGCCGCCGAGAAACTCCAGGCGCTGAATCCGTTTCTGAACGTCGTCAAGCACGAGACCATGCTCACCAGCAAAAACGCGCTGGAGATCATCCGCCCGTACGACATTGTCGCCGACGGCACCGACAACTTCCCGACCCGCTATCTCGTCAACGACGCCTGCGTCCTGACCGGCAAGCCGAATGCCTATGGCTCGATCTTCCGCTTCGAGGGCCAGGCCAGCGTCTTCGCCGCCGAGAACGGCCCCTGCTACCGATGCCTCTATCCCGAGCCCCCGCCGCCGGGACTCGTTCCCTCCTGCGCCGAAGGCGGCGTGCTGGGTATTCTCCCTGGCCTCGTCGGCGTCATCCAGGCCACCGAAGTCATCAAGCTGATCCTCGGCAAGGGCGAGCCGCTGGTTGGCCGTCTGCTCCTCGTCAATTCTCTCGATATGCGTTTCCGTGAGCTGAAGCTCCGCAAGAATCCCGACTGCCCGGTCTGCGGTTCGCATCCCACCGTGACTGAGCTCATCGATTATCAGCAGTTCTGCGGCATCGTCCCGGAACAGAAAGTGGCGTCCATGCAGAATGGCATTCCCCAAATATCTGTGAAGGAACTCAAGCAGCGCCTCGACCAGGGCGAAAAGGTGTTCGTACTCGACGTCCGCGAGCCCTGGGAATATGAGGTTGCCAATATCGGGGGGCACCTCATCCCCCTCAACGATCTGCCCAGGCGGGTCGCCGAGCTCAACCCGGACCAGGAAATCGTCGTCCAGTGCAAGTCGGGAGGCCGGAGCCAGCGCGCGGCCGAATTTCTCGCCCGCAACGGCTTCGATAAGGTCCAAAATCTGACTGGCGGCATCCTGGCCTGGTCCAGCGAGATTGACCCGGCGATTCCCCGCTACTAAGGGGTCCCGCGCATCGGCAGGCTCACTGTTTTTTTCGGCCCTCCCGCCAGGGCGGCGCTCCACCGAGCCGCCGCCCTCTTTCACTGACCTGTCAATCCCCCGTTGGTCATTTTCCCGCCCCATGGAATGACCTTTGCCACTTTCCAGGCGCCTGAGTATACTCCGGGTGCCCGGCATTGCTGATCGTCGCGTGCTTTCCGTGCAGGCTTTCCGCGGGGCCGGTTTGCTGGTTGGGGGCCTTGATGGATTTATTCGCACTTCGCATTCTTTTTGTTCTTGTCTTCTGCGTTGCCTGTTGGTTCTTCCGACCTTTCGGCGCCACTCCCTGGGCGGCGGCCGGCGGCGGGGCCGTCGCGGCTGCGCTCATGATTGTCTTTGAGCTGCGGGTGCGCGCGCTTACGCTCCGCCGTCTCATTGGCGCCGTCATCGGCAGCCTGACCGGGATCGCAGGGGCCTTCCTCTTTGCGCTGGTCCTCCACAATGCCCTCCCCGACGGCCGCACGCGCAATCTGCTCCAGATTGCGGTTCTGCTCCTGATGACCTATATCGGTCTGGTCGTGGGCGCCAGCAAGGGCGACCTGCTCAATCTCGCCGCGCTCGGGGGTCTTTTCTCCGGGGAACGCGCGGCCAGGCGCAATACCAAGGTGCTCGACACCAGCGCGATCATCGATGGCCGTATCGCCGATATCGCCGAAACCGGCTTCCTCGAAGGCGCCCTGATCATTCCGGAGTTCGTTCTGCGCGAACTGCAGATGGTCGCCGACTCCTCCGATTCCTCCAAACGTCAGCGCGGCCGCCGCGGACTCGACGTGCTGCAGCGCATGCGGACCAACGCCCAGATCACAATTCAGATCGCTGAGGAGGACTACCCGCACATTCGCGAAGTGGACCTGAAGCTGATCGAGCTGGCGCGCAATCTCGAAGCCAAAATCGTCACGAATGACTTCAACCTGAATAAGGTGGCCCAGGTCCGAGGCGTCGCGGTGCTGAACATCAACGACCTCGCGAACTCCCTCCGTCCCGTCGTGCTGCCCGGCGAAAAGATGCGTATCCTGGTGATGAAGGAAGGCAAGGAGTACGACCAGGGCGTCGGCTATCTCGACGATGGGACCATGGTGGTCGTCGACCATGCGCGCCGCCTTATCGGGCGACAGGTTGAGATCACGGTCACCTCAGTCCTGCAGACCGCCTCCGGCAAGATGATCTTCGGCCGCGTCGACGAAGCACCTCGTCCTCAGGCGGTCCCAGCCGTGGAGCTTTCCAGTTCGTAGCCTCGCCGGGATATCCGGCGCACGATTACGCAAGTCTTACATTCCCCGGTACGGGATTGCCGTTAAGTTCAATGCTGGAGAATTGTCCTATGTCGACCGTCGCCGGAGTGCCCGCCGCCACAGCCCGCGCTGACTCCGAGGCCCTCGCTCAGACGCGTTCCGCAAAGCTGAACGTCATTTTCGCCGTCACCCTGGCGCTGTTCCATCTCGGCGCCATTGCCGCCCTTTTCTTCTTCAGCTGGAGTGCGCTCCTCGTCTTTGCCGTGCTGTGGGTTCTCGGACAGAACGTCGGCATTGCCATGAGCTATCACCGGCAGCTCACCCATCGCGGCTTCGTCACGCCCAAATGGGTCGAGTACGCCATGGCTCTCTGCGCCACGCTGGCGCTTCAGGGAGGGCCTATCTACTGGGTTGCCGTCCACCGCATGCATCACCAGCTCACCGACCGCCCCGGCGATCCTCACTCTCCGCGGGACGGCAAATGGTGGTCGCACATGGGCTGGATCCTCCACGGCTCCCTGCACAACCGCGATCCGCTCCTCGACCGCTACGTGCCCGATCTGTCCTCCGACCGCTTTTATCGCTGGCTCAGCCGCTGGCATTGGGTGCCCCTGACCCTCGTCGGTATCGGACTGTTTCTGATCGGTGGCTGGTCCTGGTTCCTCTGGGGCATCTTCCTGCGTATCACCCTCGGTCTGCACGCCACCTGGCTGGTGAATTCCGCCACACATATGTGGGGCCGTCGCCGCTTCTCCACGCACGACGACTCGCGCAACAACTGGTGGGTCGCGCTGCTCACCGGCGGCGAGGGCTGGCACAACAACCACCATGCCCATCCTGTCTCCGCCAGCCACGGAATGGCCTGGTATGAGCTCGACTTCAACTACTGGGGCATCCGCGCCCTCGGCTGGCTGGGGCTGGCGAAAAAGATCAAAGTTCTCGGCCCGGATGGCGGCCCTGCCCGCATCCTGCACCCGTAGCCTGGCCCGCGCTCAGTGGGGCGCGGATGCGCCCTGTTGGGCCACCCACGACTGCAGCGCCGCAGGAGTCTCGACCCTGCCGGCCAGCATCTGCTCGATCAGTCCATGCATATCGATCAGGGGAAGCGGCTGGCCGATCGTCAATCCAGTCTCTTCTCCAGGAAAGCGCATCATCAGCAAGGGGCGAGGATCGAAACGCCCTCCCGACGCCCGCGTGTCTTCCGGCCGCCAGTCCGTCGTCGGACGCCACAGCCCGATGCGCCACGAATGATCCGATGAGACGATAACGGTCGTCCGATCTCCCAACCCCGATTGCCGGATGTCTTCCAGCAGCTTCCCAAGCGTCTCGTCCGCCAGCACCAGGTTATCGAGATAGCTGCCATCCACACCGATCTGGTGGGTCTTCCGGTTATACATCCCCCCCGGATGCGGCACGGGCAGATGGATGAACAGGAAGCCGATTTTGTCCCCGGCGATTTGCGCCTCCGCGTGCGCCAGGATTGCCTTGTAATCCTCCGTGTGGATCTGCCGCTCCGGGGGCGAAGGAAAAACTTTCTTTCCGAACAGCCGCAGCAGCGAGCGCCCCAGCGGCGCTTCTGCATTCTGCCAGGCCGATCGACCCGGCGCATAATGACCGGGCAGCGGGATGGTCAGCGTCCAGTAGCAGTCGTCCAGCTCTCGGGCAAAGATTCGGCAGTACGGGTTGTACCAGCCGGCTGCGCCCGTGGACCAGCCTTCCCGCTGCGCTTCGGCAAACAGCGATCCTTCGTCGGGATACAGGTGCCAGTGGCGATTTCCCTCGGTCTTGACGAACAGGCGCCCGTTCAGATCGCTCTTCTCCTGGAGGACCCTGTCGCCCTGCAGCAGCGATGGAATTACCCGCTCCGTGTAATAGCCCGATGGCTGTACGTCGGAAAATGAGACGCCCGTCCCTGCCAGGGCGTCGAAATTTGGAAGGGCCACCCCTGGCTGTCGATGATCGAAGAGTTGATCGTACGACGCCTCGTCGAACAGCATCCACACGATCCGCCGCTGGGGCAACGTCTGCACCCGCCGTGAGAAACCAGCCGTCTCATGTGGTTCCGCACGCAATGCCATCACCGCTAACTCGGGCAGGATCCAGAGGATTGAAAAACCCAGAAAGACCAGGGCCCAGCGCATACCCTGGGTCGCCGCCTGGTACCAGGAGCGACGCAGCAGCCAGAGCAGAAATCCGGCTCCCGCCACGATCAGAAAAATCCACGCCCCATGCGTGTTGCGCGGCGATAGCCACGTCGCCACCACGAGTCCATCCAGCAGCCGCACCACCAGCAGCGCGGCCACCAGCAGCCACACCGGATTTCGGTGTGTGGGATCCCGGCGCTCCAGCAGCCACAGGATCAGGCGGCTGAGCAGCAGCACCGCCGCAAAATCGATCAGAAGCCCCTGATAGACCGAATTCATCGGCAGCAACTCGTGATAGTGCGTCTGCCGGCCTGGCGTCAAATGCAGCCACAGCAGCGGCAAGGTCGTCAGAATGGCGGCTCCGGCCGCCTCCAGCCACAGCTGCCACTGCGGCCAGGGAACCGCAACCGCTTCGGCCTTCTCACTCTGTGCAATGGAAATGTCGTTCTCCATCCGCAGCCCCTGAGCCCTGGGAAACTCCTACCGGGCCTGCAGCCAAAACAGCACCCGCCCATTCGGCAGCGCTTCCCGCGCCGCCACCGCAAAATGACGATCCATCGCGCGAAGAAACGCGGTTTCGTTCAGATGCCCATACAGCGCATCGCGTCCCCGCAGCAGATCTTTAAATCGCGGATCTGAGGCGGGAACCCACTCGACCACCGCCCACCGGGTCGTCAGCTCCCGCAACAGCGCGGCGATCTCGTCCAGCGGAATCTGCTCCGCCAGCAGCAGGTGATGGAGGAAGCCCAGCATCAGCACGCAGTCGAAGCGCCCTCGCGCTCGATCCAGCAGCGACGGAGACTCCCGGTTGCGCCAACCCACCGCCGGCGTCGGGCGCGCGGGATTCGCCAGCAGCGGGAGGATGGGCAGCCGCCGCTCCTGTGCGGTTTTCCAGTTCTGTTCAGTCGCTGGAAGGTCGGTGTCCCACGCCACCACGTTTGCCCCGCTCTCGGCCGCGAGGCGCGAGTACTCGCCGGAATTCGCCCCCAGGTCCAGCACGTGCGTGGGATGGGCGGCCTTCAGCGACTCGCGCACGAAAGCGACCTTGCGATCTCTGTCTTCCCGGCTGTAATGACCGGCCGTCAACGCGTAGTCGCCCCAGCGGGAGGAACCCTGACCGCTCCGCAGCGATTCCCCGACCTTCCGCACATGTTCGCGCAGACCGCTCAGGTTCCGACTCAGGACCTTCAGGGCGAGCTGCGGATCCTGTCGTATTTGCGCTGTCTTCCGGGGTCCAGGCGGCGCATTTTTCTCCAGCATCAGCGGCATGGTCACCAGCGAGCGAAACGGCGTCCGCCATCGCTGCCAGCGCCCCAGATAAGGCGCCAGATCCCCCGGCTCATATCCGTCGCGTCTTTGCATCGAGGCGCTCAGCGGCCAGCCCAGCGCCTGAAAAGCGAGCAATGGCAGTAGAAACGTCCGAACAAACTGGGCATAGGCGAGCCACAGCGGGCTTGCCTGATCGCGTCCTTCAATCGACAGCACGTCCACGAACACCGGCTGCGTTCCCCGGAACAACACGTTAAGAGGCGTCGCATCTTTCAGGATCAGCCCGCGATCCAGCAGGCTCTCACAGAGGTCCAGCGTCAGTTCGGCGGCGGCCACCCATGCGGACGGCGTCCACTCCCAGGGATAGGACGGGAAGAAGACCCGAGGGTGCTCCAGGGTTACCTCGCCGGCCTCGCTGCCGGCGAAACCCGTTTCAATCAGCTTCCCCTGTTCGGTCCACTCCTGCGCTAAAGGAGAGCGCAGAAAAGCAAGCGCCGCAACGGCCTGATCCGCAAGCACTTGCCGTACGACTCGATCGCCTTCAAAACGAAGAGAGCCCGACGGATCGCGGAACGTTGCGAGCGGGGGGCTGGCCGCCACCGCTACTCTCCCGCTTTGGACGAAAGATTGTTCTCCGGTTCCGGTGTCGCTTCCGGCGGCTTCATCCGTAGCAGCTTCCGGATTTTAGAGCGAAGGATAAACAGTCCCCCTGCCAGCATCGACCCGCCCACCTGGATGGCCAGCAAACCCGAGCCTGGGTCCACATAGCCATAGGCAGGCTTGGTTAAGGCTGCGAGGAGAACCACCAGTTCGAAGAGCGCGAAAGCTGCAAGCGCTGTGCGCCTTGCCTTGTGCACCAAGATCATTACCTCCCTGCCGCACAAAATTACCGGTTTCTCAAGAAGTATTCACGAGTCTACAAAAAAAGAGCCAGGCTTGTCTTCGATAATCTGGAATTGCTCTGACCGGACTTGCTATTGCCCGAGGAGTCGTCCGGGGCGCCGGATTCAGAGGAGCCTCGCCTCCGGAACAGAAAGCGGCTCTCCTCCGCAACCGCTTCTACCCCTCCGAGTTGCCTTTTCGCTCCCTCGCTCAGCCGCTACAATCAGTTCTGACACTCCAGGATTTCTATGACCAGCCCTGTGGAAACGAACCTGACCGCCACGCTTCGCAATGCCGCCAGCCAGGCAGGCCTCACTGTTATTTCCGCGGACGCGGGAACGGACTTCAACGGCCACCCGACTACCCGGTTTCGCCTGGCGTCGTCGGCTGACGCACCCCTCGAGCGCTCTCTGTTGCTGGAGCTGAGCGAAGCCTTCGATTTTCATAAGCCCGAGTTGCTGCCGGAGATGACCATCCACCTCCGCGAAGCCGCCCAGCGCCTCCGCAATCCCCGCCCCGACACCTACGTGACGCTCGCGGGACTCCCGGTCAGCTTCAGCCAGTTCGGCTGGCCCTTCCATCGCTCCACCTCGGGCGCGGACACGTTCATCGTTCACGGCACGGTCCACCTCGAAGACGGCGCGCAGTCACCGCTTCACACGCTGGTCTCGGCCAGCATGACCGTCACCTTTGCTGAAATCGTCCCGGCTCCCGAGCAGCCCTACGCTGAGACGTTCATCTATAACGCTGTTCGCAAGACCCTCGACCGTGGCCAGCTCGAACTGCTCAAAAGCGGCAACCGCCAGCCCGTTCCTGTGACCACCCGGTACTACAGCCGCTGGCAGAAGAAATTCTTCTTCACCGACACCGACGACCGCAGCCGCATGGATTTTCTCGCCCTGAAGGTCTACTGGCTCTCCGGCGTGCTCGGCGGCAGTCAGCCTGTCTGGATTCCCGACCCCCGCGACGCGCAGTACCTCAACACCACCCCCGAGGAACTTGCCCGGATGGCTGCCGATCTCGCCGGCCAGGGGATGCTTGCCCTCGACCGTGAATATGCCTCGGCGACACCCGCCCTGCTGGGCCGTTCGGAAGAGTACCGCGCCAGACTGGACGCGGCTCTCGCGGTCACCCGCCCCACCTTCAACGAGGAGATGCGCGCGGGCCACACCAATATGTAATCCTGGCTCATGCGGACCCTCGGCAGCCAGGATCCTTCATACCCATGCGCACAACAGGCGGCCCGCTCGCCCATGCGGCCGCTGTTCCCGTGCCGGCTCGCCTGACCATCTTTCGCGTATCGCCGCCCCGTCCAGGTCGGCAACTGCAGAGAACCCCATGCCGCGCAGATCCTCGGTCAGTTTCTCTGGATCGAAGAATGACCGGAATGGCTCCCCCGCCCGCGCTACACGCTCCGCCAGCTGGTCGAAAGCCGTTTGCTCCCGTTCCGTCAGGAGCTCGCGCGGAATGGCATAGTCGAACACCAGTCCGCTGCCCAGCGGCAGCCCGGCGATAAACTCCAGCGTCGCGAACACCGTCTCCCGCGATAAATACGGCACCACGCCCAGCCACGAGAAGAACGCCGGCCGGTCTTCGCGGAAACCCGCCGCCGCCAGCCCCTCGCCCAGGGTCTCGCTCTCGAAGTCCACCGGCGCAAATCGCACCGACTCGGGAATCGCAATTCCGCCCTCCCGGAGCCGCTCACGCTTCCAGGCCTGCGTCGCCGGATGGTCCACCTCAAAAACGGATAGCTCGGCATGCGGATTCCGGCAGGCAAACGTGTCCAGGCCTGCGCCCAAAATGACGGCCTGCCGCACCCCGCATGCGGCGGCTCTTGCCATTTCCTCTTCCGCAAAACGGCTGCGCGCCGCCACGAACGCACGCAGCCCCCGCGCCCACGGATTCCGATTTTCTTCTTCGATGCCGGCCCGAATCCGCTCGCGCGCGTCGTCGCTCAGAATGGTCCACGCCAGCGGATCCGCGAAGATTACCGGCTCATCCCAGAGCTGATGCGCGGCGCGCCGCATGGCCACGCGTTCCGCTGTACCGCTGCGGCGTCCTTCGATCATCGGGAAGTTCTCCCCCTAGTGCTGCGGCATGGCCCCGGAGGCTTGCGGTTGCGCGTAGTAGCCATTGCGCGTCCGCACGGTCACCCCTGGCTTGTCCACCTTCACTTCAATCGAATGCCAGGTATCGGGCTCATCGCCACGCGCCGGATCGAAGCTGACCGTATACCAGGCCGATGCATCCTCCGCGCAGCGAGCGATCTCTCCCGCGATGTCGTTGCTGCCCAGCAGCACGCGGCCGCCGCTGTTCGCTGCCATCACCTGAAGCGCCAGATTGCCCGGCTGCGCCTGGTTCGGCCGCTTAACCGGTTTCACGAAGCTCTGCCAGATAAACTCGTACAGATTGCCTGCGTCGTTGGTGCCCCGGGGATCGACCGCATACAGAGTCATATTGGCATTCCGCATCGCTGCGCCGTAACCCACCAGCATGCTGAAAAACGTTCTCTGCTGCTTGTTGCTGATCAACAGGTCGGGACTGTCGAAGGTCCACCATCCGGGACTGATCCACACCACCAGTTTTCTGCCTTGCGCACGCGCCAGATAATTCGTCAGCATACTGAGGCCGCGCAGGGAGATGTCGAAGCGGTCGGTGCCGCCATAAAAACCTCCCGAGCGCCCCAGCGCCCGCAACTCGCCCTTCTTCTGGTGAAGCAAGTCCGCCAGCCGATTGCCATCGCTGGAAACCGCTGTGAGCTGGCTCAGGCCGGTGTCGGTCAGGTCGAAGATTGCCGTTTGTACCGGAAGATGGCCGCCATTGCTGCGCAGGAAGTTCTCGATTTGTTCCCGCTCGATGCTCACCACATCGAATCCGGTATTCACCTCATCGATGAGAAGAAACAACGCCTCCGGCGCGGCGTCAGGCTGCGACAAGTCATGCGCCACAAAAGATCGGATCTGCGTTGGCCGCTTCTCGTCCAGCACAGCGAAATCACTCTCCTGCAACCCTGATATTGGGTGCCCGGCTTTGTCCGTGACTACCACGTCGAAAGTGATCGGCCCTCCCGCCGATGCCGCCCCTTCCGGCATCGGCACTTTCGGCGCAGGCATTGGCTTTTGCGCCAGGACAGGCAGCCCTGACAAGAGAAGAGCAAGACCCAAAAGGCGTAAGCGCATCGGGATTCTCCGGAACCACCAACACTACAGCACTAACTACCTTCAGACGAGTGGCACAGGCCACAGGACCCTTCACGATTGCGGTGGGGCGCTCGGCGAAGGCGGGGACGCGGCTGTTCCATTCGGCTGCGTCCCGGATGGGGTGTTGTTGGATCCGGAGCCCTGGGCCTTCCCGTTCATCGGAGAGCTTCCCGGGTTCGGGGACGCAGGCGCCGTCGGGTTCGTTTCCGCGGAGCCTTGCGGCGCGCTGTTGTTCTGCGGATTCGCGTCGGTTTGCGGTTTCGTCTGCATAGCTGGCGGATTCGTCTCCGTCGCCGGCGGTTGCGCGCCGCTCACAGGCGGCGTCTTCCCAGGAGCGGCCTCTGCCCCGGGATTCGGCGATCCTGCCTGTCCGGTTGCGCCCGGCGCCGGCGGCATTTCACCCGCGTGATAGGCCGCCCGCGCCGCATGCCGCTCCGCCTGGCCGGGAGGCGGTGGCAGCCTCTCCGCCGCCAGCATCACCTCATTCACAACACTGGGATCGTCGCGCAGCTTCAGATATAGCTGCCCGCCGTCCGGCCGCGGCACGGGCAGGATATATCCCGGAAATCCGTCCGGCACCTGCACCGGATGGGCAAAGGCCGGATCGCTCGCAACCGAGTCCACCAGAAACAGATTCGCTCCGCTCAGCCGGCACCCTTCCGCCTGATCGGCCGGGCACTTCAAGTCGTGCAGTTCCGGCAGCCGCACCAGCGTCGCCAGCGGCTGCCAATCCCCTTCGGCTCCGTTCTCCACCACTCGGAATTTCAGCGGCCCGAAGGCGGAAGACCCGAATGCCTTCGCCGGATCCAGCGTGGCCACGGCCACCTTCGAGTTCTCCAGCGTCATTTCGCCGTTATCGAGGCTCAGCGTCGTGGAGAAGGACTCGTCCTCGGTCGCCACCTCGATCTTCTCGCCCCGCGAGAACGCCGCCGGCGACTGCGCCCTGATCGAGAACCGCAGCTTCGCGTCCTGCGGCAGCTCATCCTGGTCGGCCAGCTGGATATTGCTGCCCGCGCTCGAAACCGAGGCCTGCACGCTCTTGCCGATCAGTTCCACGCCTGGACGCGGCGCGCCCACCGCCACCGTGACGGGAAAAACCCGGCCATCGGTCAGCGTCACCTCGGCTTCGTCCGTTTCGCCCTGCTTCAGCTTTGCCGCCGCCTTCGCATCCTTCGCCACCATGGGCAGCTCGTCACTGCCCATCGTCGGATCGGCTTTTCCCGGCAGGAACGTCACACCTTTCAGGGCGAGATTGGCGACGTCGTCCAGGCGGCTGCCCTTCAGCACGCCCTGCACATCCCCGGCGTGCAGCTCAAAACTCTGCAGATGGCCCGCTTCGGCAAACGCCCGCAGCGGAATGGTCTGCGCCGTGACGGTCCCGTACTGTTTCACTTCCAGTTCCAGTGGTCCCGGGTGCGTTTCCTTCAGCGGCACCTTCACGGCAACCTGATCCGGCGCGGTCGCCGTCCAGTTGGCCTTCAGTTCCTTGCCCGCCGAATCCTTCACCAGGATCGTGTCCACGCAACTCGCGTCGTCGGCGGAGAGATGAATCGTGTCCTCCCGCCCGACGATCAACGCCTCCCGGTCGGCTGCCGCCAGCTGCCAGTGCTGCGCGTGGGTGTTCTGCAGCCGAAAGGCCGGCCCGTCATACTTCTCGAATCCCCAGTAGCCGTGCAGCGACGCGTCGATCACATTGGGAAAGTCGCTCGCGCTCAGGTCCTTTGCCTCCAGCACCAGGCCCCCCTCCTGCGCGTCCGGCTCAACCTTCTCATCCACCATCTTGCCGCTCTTCGTTTTCAGCCGCAGGATCATCTCATGCGCATAGCCGGTTGAAAACACCAGCGGCGCGCCGTCCACGGCGAGCACCAGCGAGTTCTTCTCCGCGCAGTAGTTCTGCTTCGAATCCACCGGATGCAGCGGTGGCGGCTGTGCCGGCTCCACCGCCGGCAGCGCCGTGACCAGCACGGACTTCGGATTGTGGAACGACGGCGCTGTGTTCAGCATCAGCGACATCCGGTCTCCGTCTTCGGTGGCCAGGGCCGGAATGTACTGGTATTGGGCGGTGTGGAACGAGTCCAGAATCCGCGCCATGTCCATGATCGAGCCGACGTAGGGGCTGTAATAGCCATAGTTCGCCTGCGGTGTGAAGCTGAGCTGCGCCGCCAGGTCGCTCACTGGCCCCGCCGTCAGCGCCTCCACAATGGACGCGCTGTGCCCATCGCTCAGGATCATCGCATCCTGCCCCTGCGCCAGGCAGGCGGCCTGCAGCTCGGGCATCCGGTCCAGGCACTTGTCATCGATCTTCATGCCCAGGCTCCGCGCCAGCATCGGCGCCGCATCCTTGAGCTTCGTTGGATCTTCACGGCTCAGGCTCCGCACCGAGGAAAGATAGGTATCCAGCCGCGAACGGTCCAGCATTGCCTGGTTCAGATCCTGGGAAGCCCGCACGAAGGAGCCCGGTGTGCCGCGGACGGCGCCCATCAGCGTCTTGAAGTCCCCGCCTGTCTCGGGCGCCAGAAACACCACCACCTGCTGTGCCTCCTGGGGCACGGTCACCGTCAGCGGCTTGCCTTCTTCTTTTCGGTCCCATGTTTCCTGTCGGAAGAACCAGTTCTCCGGCGGCGGATTCGTCGACCCGCGCAGAAATGCGACCACCAGCAGGTAATGGGCCGACTGCCCCGGCGGCAGATCCGCGCGGACCCACAACCGGTCGCCTGCCGCAAGATTCGGCACCTCCGCAATGGGCAGCGTCTTGCCGGCACGCGTGATCTTCACTTCCAGCTTTGGACCGGTCAGATCGAAGGGGGCCGCATCGGCCAGCGCTGGCGCAACCGTGGCCAGGCACACGACCGCCGCTAACAGAGGGCGAAACAAACGGATTGCCATATCAGTAACTATATTAGGCCGCCTTGACCCAAAAAGACGTGAAAACTGAGGCCCTCCCCTGGCGGACACGATTCCGATTAAAAGGTTGTGGATCGGCTCAAAACTCCCATCTGCCGCTCCCGAATTCCGACCCTGTAACCGGCTCCAGCCACCCGCTGGCCGACCTCTGGAGCCAGCCTGTTCCCGCCCGCACAGACGGGCGGAGTGACTAAGGTTCGTTCCCTTCCGCAGGCAATCTTTTCCTGCCAGCCGCCGTTTCTGCGCGCGCCGTTGTTACGAATTTTCCCTTCCCCCTGTTTCGCCTGCCGAATCAGCAAATTTCCCGGCAAAGAAGGACAACCTGCCTTATTCCTCGGCGCATTTACATCATGTTCGGCTCCCCCGCAGTACGAACCTCATTTTCAGGAGACCAGCGCATGAAACCCTCCAGCCCTTTCGCGGTCGCCCTTTTGGCCGCAGCGGTCGCAACCGCACCCGCGTTTGCGCAAACCACCTGGGTCAGCACCGCCACCCACGGCATTTCGCTCTCTCAACTCGCTTCCGCGGCGGACTACGGGCCCGCGCGCACCGATCAGACCCTCACCGTCCGCCTCGCACTCAAGCTGCAGAACCAGGCCGCTCTCACCGCCTTCATCAGGAACGTCAACAATCCCACCAATCCGCTCTACGGACAGTTCCTTACCCCGGCGCAATTCGCCGGCGCGTACGCTCCCGGCAATGCGCAGACGCAGCAGGTCGTCAGTTACCTGCAGAGCCAGGGCTTTGAGAATGTAACCGTCGAGCCCAATAACCTGCTCATCAGCGCGGACGGCACGGTCGCCCAGGCGTCCGCCGCCTTCAACACCCCCATCGAGCAGTTCGCCCAATTCGGCAACATTGTTTACGGAAACACGGCGCCCGCGCAGGTACCCGCCGCTCTGGGCAACATCGTCGGCGCGGTTCTCGGCCTCAACACCATCGGCCAGATGAAGCCCACGCTTGTTACCCGTGCGCAGGTCAGCGTGCCGCAGTATGCCGTGAGCTACGATCCGCAGCAGTTCCAGGAGATTTACTCGGCCACGGGCACCCCCACGGGCAGCAACGCCACGATCGCCATCATGGCGGAAGGCGATCTGACCCAGGTTCTCAAGGATCTGCGCACGGAAGAAGCAGCCTTTCGAATGCCGCAGGTTGTTTACACCGTGGTCCCCGTCGGCATCGCCAGCAGCGACACCTCCGGTGAAGATGAGTGGGATCTTGACACCCAGTACTCCACCGGCATGGCGCAGACCGTGAAGCGTCTCTACATCTACGACACCACTTCGCTCACCGATTCCGACCTCGCGCTTGAATTCAGCCGCTGGGCTACCGATGACAAGGCCAAAGCCGGCAGCGCTTCGCTCGGCGAATGCGAAATCTTTCCCTACCTCGACGGCTCCATGCTCGCCGACGATGAGGTCTTTGCCGAAGCCGCCGCCCAGGGTCAGAGCTTCTTCGCATCGACCGGGGACACGGGCTCCTTCTGCCCCGCTGAAGTGGGTGAAAACGGCGTTCCCGCCGGCGTTCCCATGGTCAACTATCCCGCTGCCTCGCAATATGTCATGGGCGTGGGCGGCACCACGCTGCTCACGAACTCCGATGGAACCTATGACACGGAAATCGCCTGGTACGCGGGCGGCGGCGGCATCAGCCAGTTTGAATATTCCCCTTACTGGCAGACCGCGGCGGCCGTTCCCAGCTCCGAGCTGGGCGAGAAAGGCATTCCCGACATCGCCATGGATGCCGATCCTTACTCCGGCGCGAACGTCTATGTCGACGGTGCTGTGGAAGCGGTCGGGGGCACCAGCCTCTCGTCGCCGCTGGCTCTGGGCGTCTGGGCTCGCCTCATCTCCGCCAACCCGAAGCTGGGCTTCGCTCCGGTCCGCTACTACGGCCTGTACGACGGCGTCACCACCCCCGGCTCTTACCCCGATGGAGGTTTTCACGACATTACGGTGGGCGCCAACGGCTTCTACGCCGCGCTGCCCGGCTGGGACTACACCACGGGCCTCGGCACCCTCTGGGTGGATCAGTTAGCGGCCGACCTGAAAAAATAACCTGTTCCGGCGGTAAAATGCACCCCACCCCCCGGGGGGGTATTTAGTAACATCTTTTGTTTCAGGCGGATAGCGGAGTTGTCAAGGCTGTCAACTCCGCTAAGCTGCTGAAAACAAGAGTGGCTGAGACCGTTCGGCCCGGCAGTACGCCGGGGATTGGCAGGAGGTGGCGCTGGCGATCGCTGACAATAGACGCAGACATGAGACGCAGACATGGCCAGCCCTGACGCACAGTTGCCGATCCCGGATCCCCGGCACCTCCTTCCGCTTCTCTACCCGATCCTCGATGCGGGCCTCGTTCTGCGCGAAGTCCCGCCCGGCTCGCGCGCGCGCCGCACGCTCCTTCATCTCCTGGCCCATGAACTTGCAGACGCCGGCGTCACTCTGCTGCAGTACCGCAACAAACAGGACTCCGACGATGTCTTCCTCGAGGACACCCTTGCTCTCCGCGGGGCTGCACCCGCGGTGCGGCTCATCCTCAACGACCGGCCCGCGCTGGTGGCCGGGGCGGGCGCTCACGGCGTCCACGTCGGGCAGAGTGACATGCCCGCGGCTCAGGTCCGCGCTCTGCTGGGGCCGGATGCCCATATCGGGCTCTCCACCAACACGCCGGAGGAAGTTCGGGCGGGGGACCGCGCGCCCGTCGATGCGATGGCCATCGGCCCCGTCTTCGCGACCGCCTCGAAAAGCGACACGAACCCGATCGTGGGTCTGGACGGGGTCCGGAGGGCGCGCGCCCTCACCCGCAAGCCGCTCATCGCCATCGGCGGCATCACGCCTGCAAATGCCGCGGCCGTCCTCGCGGCCGGAGCCGACTCGCTCGCGGTCATCAGTGCCATCTTCGGCGCGAACCGTTCTCCCGGCGAGGCCGCGCGCGCTTTTCTTGCCATTTCCAAGTAACGCCTCTTTGCAGTAGAACTGTTAGACACGTGAGTTCCCGTCCCGCCCCAGCGCCGCCCAAGACTCCACTTCCCGCCTCCGCTCCGCCGCGTCCAGGACTCGTTCCCACCCTCGGCCTCTTCAGCGCCACCGCGATCGTCGTCGGGTCCATGATCGGTTCCGGCATCTTCATTGTGCCGGCCGAAATTGGCCGTGACGTCGGCTCTCCCGCGCTCCTCATCGGCGCCTGGCTGGTCACCGCCGTCATGACCATCATCGGCGCGCTCAGCTACGGCGAACTCGCCGCCATGATGCCCAAAGCCGGCGGCCAATACATTTATCTCCGCGAAGCTCTAGGCCGCATCTGGGGATTTCTCTTCGGATGGACCCTTTTCCTCGTCATCCAGACCGGTACCATCGCCGCCGTGGCCGTCGCTTTCGGCAAATTCCTCGGCGTCTTCTTCCCTTCTGTTTCCTCCACGCACTGGATCTGGCACATCGCCCACGTCCCGGCCTGGCACGTCGGACCCATGGTGCTGGGCAACATGGACATCGGCCTCAGCACCGCCAATCTTGCCGGCGTTGCGATCATCGTGCTGCTCGCCATCGTTAACCTTTTCGGCGTCAGGCTCGGCGCGCTCGTCCAGAATGTCTTCACCACCGCCAAAACCGCAGCCCTTCTCGGTCTGGTCGGCTTTGGGCTTCTCCTCGGCAGCAATGCTGCCGCCATCCGCGCCAACTTCGGCGCCAACTTCTGGCATAACGCCGGATGGCACGCCCTCCATCCCCTGCAGGTCGGCGTGGGCGGACCGGTCGCCATGGTCGGCCTGCTCACCATTCTCGCCGTCGTTCAGACCGGCTCCCTCTTCTCCGCCGACGCGTGGAATAACGTCACCTACACGGCCGGCGAGGTGAAAAACCCCAGGCGCAATCTGCCTCTTTCGCTCATCCTCGGCACCGGCATCGTCCTGCTGCTCTACATCCTTTCGAATTTCGCTTATCTGCTGGCGCTCCCGCTCCATGGCGATCCGCACGGGGCCAGCATCACCGCCCGCGGCATCCAGTACGCCACCGACGACCGCGTGGCTACCGCCGCGCTGCAGATGATCTTCCACCGCGCCGGGGCTTACCTGATGGCCGCGGCCATCCTCATCTCCACGTTTGGCTGCGCCAACGGACTCACCCTGGCCGGCGCCCGCGTGTATTACGCCATGAGCCGCGACGGCCTCTTTTTCAAAGCTGCCGGACGCCTCCATCCGCGGTGGCATACGCCCGTCGCGGCCCTGATCGTTCAGGCTGTGTGGACCTGCGTCCTCTGCCTCTCCGGTTCCTACTCGCAGCTGCTCGACTACATCATCTGCACCGAGCTGATCTTCTACATCCTCACCATCGCCAGCCTCTTCGTGCTGCGTGTGAAGCGCCCCGACGCCGAGCGTCCTTACCGCGCGCTCGGCTATCCCGTCCTGCCTGCCGTCTATATAGTGATGGCTGCGTGGATTTGTATCGTACTATTGCGCTATAAACCCCAATACACATGGCCGGGCCTGGTGATCGTTCTGCTCGGTGTGCCGGTCTTCGCCGTGTGGTCCCGCAGGACCGCTTCTGCATCGCCGGATATTTCTGGAGGAACAGCCGAGAATGGCTAAGCTTTCCGCAACCAAGCCCCTTTCCGTCATCCGTCAGGAAGCCGCCGAGGAAGGCGAGCATACCCTCCGGCGCTCGCTGGGGCCGATCAACCTGATCACGCTGGGCGTGGGCGCCATTATCGGAGCAGGCATCTTCGTTCTCACCGGCACCGCGGCCGCCCAGTTTGCCGGGCCTGCCATCGTTCTCTCCTTCGTCGTTGCGGGGATTGGCTGCGTCTTTGCCGGACTCTGCTATGCCGAGTTCGCCTCGATGATCCCCATCGCCGGCTCCGCCTATACCTATGGCTACACCACCCTGGGTGAGCTCACGGCATGGATCATCGGCTGGGCGCTCTGCCTCGAATATGCCTTCGGCGCTGCCACCGTTGCCGTCGGATGGAGCGGCTACGTCACCAGCCTCCTCGGCTACTTCGGCATACACGTCCCGTTCAACCCAACGCCGTCGCTGGCCATCACCCTCTTCGGACATCCCTTCTCAGCGAAGGTCGATATCTTCGCCCTCTGCGCCATTATTGTTGTCACCACCATCCTCGTCGTCGGCGTGAAGGAATCCGCTAATTTCAACAGCGCCGCCGTCATGATCAAGGTTTCTGTCGTCCTCTTCTTCATTGGCATCGCGACGACCTTCGCCTTCGGCCACTGGCACCACATGACCGCCAACTGGCACCCCTTCATTCCAAAAAACCTCGGCCACTTCGGGGAGTACGGCTGGTCCGGTATCATGCGAGGCGGCAGCGTCGTCTTCTTTGCCTACATCGGATTCGACGCCGTCTCCACCGCCGCTCAGGAAGCCCGTAATCCCCAGAAGGATCTCCCCTTCGGCATTCTCGGCTCCCTGATTATCTGCACCATCCTCTACATCATCGTCAGCGGCCTGCTCACCGGAATCGTTCCCTACGCCCAGCTCAACACGCCAGCCCCCGTCGCCGACGGAGCCGCTGCCATCGGAGCTACCTGGGGCGTCTGCCTCATCGACCTGGGCGCCATCGCCGGCCTCGCCTCGGTCATGCTGGTCATGATCCTCGGCCAGACTCGCGTGCTGTACACCATGTCCCATGACGGCCTGCTGCCCAAATGGGTCGGCAGCATCCACCCACGTTTTCGCACTCCCTGGCTGGTGACCATGGCCGTTGGCGTTTTGGTCGCCTTTCTCGCCGCCTTCTTTAACATCAACTTCCTCGGCGAACTGGTCAGCCTCGGTACCCTGCTGGCCTTCACCATCGTCTGTCTTGGCGTATGGGTGATGCGCAAAAAGCAGCCGACCGTCGTCCGTCCCTTCCGCACGCCGTGGGTTCCCTTCGTGCCCATCATGGGCATGATCATCTCGCTGGCGCTGATGGTTTCCTCCGACACACCGGCCAAAATTGGATTCTTCAGCTGGCTCATCATCGGGCTGTTTATCTACTTTGGCTACTCGATTCGACACAGTAAGGTGCAGAGCATGGCGAAGGAACTCCCGCAGGAGCGTTAGATCGCAGTGGAGAGATGTTCAGGCCGACCGGCTCTCCACTGGACGTCCGGCAAACAGGTTATAGAGCCAGGCGAAGATCACGCCCCCGCCCGCGCCATCGGCAAGGCCCCAGGCAATCCCCACCAGCGCGTCGCCAAAGCTGCGCGCTGCGTGGAAGCCGGGATAAATCGAGCTGGTGAACTCCAGAAACGCCGATCCGTAACCCGGGACGGCCAGATGGATCAGCCCGACAAACGCGATCCCGCCTCCCCATACCAATGCCAGAGCCAATGCAAGCGCCTTAACCGAGATGCGCATCGTGTCCCCTTTCCGGCAGCCGGCGCAGTGCATCGGGAGCGGATCGTGCCGCGTCCCTGCTACCTCTGCCGAACGCAGTCTACGCCGCCATGGAGCCTGCGAGTCGCTCAGAAAGTTAACAGACGCGATCGCTCAGACCGCATTCGCCGCTCCCGTACAATGACCCGGTGGACTTCCTCTTCACTCCCTGGCGGTACACCTACGTCTCCGAGGTCGATAAGAAGAAGCGCCAGGGGATCCCCGAAGAGCTGAGCGCGTGGCCCGGCGATACCGGCTGCGTCTTCTGCAATATGATCGGCGCCGTCGACTACGCCATTGAACAAGGCATGCCGCGCGAAGAAGCGGAGCGCGCCGCCGGCATCCTCCTCCGCGCCCCACACAATTTTGTTTGCCTCAACCGCTTTCCCTACACCTCGGGCCATCTCATGGTCGTTCCATACGCGCACGAGAGCTCGCTGGCGGCCATCAGCCCGGCCACAGCGCACGAAATGATGGACCTCGCCCAGCGCGCGGAGACGATCCTCGCCGCCGCGTACCGCCCGGACGGCTTCAACATCGGCCTCAACCTCGGCAGGTCCGCCGGCGCGGGCGTTGCCGGGCACCTCCACCTCCACGCGCTGCCCCGATGGACCGGCGACACCAACTTCCTCACCACCATCGGCGAGACTCGGCTCCTGCCCGAAGACCTGTCGATCACATGGCAGCGCCTGCGGCCCGCCTTCGCGGCCGGCGCACAGGAAAGACGGCCGATGCCATGACCGGCCGCCCCGATCCAGCCCAGCACCCGGATATCTTCGAACGCCTCCAGGGCGAGTGGACTTTTGTCCGTGAAGTTCCCGGCAAGGCCAGCATGACCGGCCGCGCCCGCATCGTGCCCACCGGAGAGGGCCGGGCCCGGTACGACGAGACGGCCCGCGTCCGGCTTGCCGATGGGAAGACTCTCACCGGCAGCCAAAGTTATCGGTATCGCCGCCTGCCCCTGCCGGCCAACGGCTTCGACGTTCTCTTCGCCGAGAACGAAGAGCTTTTTGAGCGGCTGGAGTTCCGTGCCGCTCCGGACGAAGCCTTCCGCGCCAATGCCGAACACCACTGCCCGCCTGACCATTACGTTTCGCAATTTACGCTCGATCGCGAAGACCGGCTGGTGGTGGAGCACACCGTCCGGGGCCCCCGCAAGGATTACGTGGTCCGTACCGCCTATCGCAAGGTGGCACGAGCCAGGAATCCTCGCCGCAGCCCGTCCAGCCGGCAGCTCTAAACGCCCGGCGCTCTCCAGGGCAGCAGCAGCCGGCTTTGGGAGACCGTCCGCACCCGGGCCGATCCTTTGCCGCATCCAAGCCAGGAGGGGTAGCCCTATGACCCATTCATCCAGCGACAAGATTCATCCTCAGTCCGGTTCGCATACCGATCCCGCTCCTGGAACCCGCGCCCATAACGAGAAGGCGGCCGCCCAACAGCCACAGACCAGCGTTCATCCCGTTGAGCCGGAAGATCCGAAAGCGACCGGCACCAGCCAGTCGCAGAAGCGCGCTTTAGATCTGAATGTCGGCCGCCAACGGGAAGCCGACAACGCCGGACACCCGGGCCATCAGGCCGAGGAGCACCCGGCCACTCCGGCCGGCCAGCATGCTACCGGCTCTTTTACGGACAGGAAAAGCAGCAAAACCGCCTGATCAGGCTTCGTCGGCCGACTCTTCGCTGACAGCGGCCAGCTCCAGCATCTCGTCGGCCTGCATCGCCTGATCCAGCAGCGGCTGCGGCAAGGTCTTGTTGGTTTTCACGCCCAGCTTCACCAGCTTTTGCGCCTGCGACACCAGGTTCCCGTCCGCACGCGTCAGCTTGTTGTAGGCCGATTCGTACGCCTCGCGGGCATCGCCCAGCTTCCTGCCGATCTTCTGGATGTCCTCGGTAAAGCCGACGAATTTGTCGTAGAGGATCCGCCCGCGCTTTGCAATTTCCTCGACGTTCCGGCTCTGCCGCTCCTGCCGCCAGATCTGCGCCACCGTCCGCACCACACACAGCAGGCTGCTCGGGCTCACCAGCAGCACATTCTTGTCGTAGGCGTCCTGCCAGAGATGGCTGTCGTTCGCGATCGCCAGCATGAACGCCGGCTCGATGGGCAGGAACATCAGCACGAAATCCAGAGACTTGAGACCGTAAAGGTCCTGATATTCGCGCGCCGAAAGGTCCTTCAGGTGCGCTCGCACCGATTGCAAATGCTGCCGCAGCGCTTGCTTGCGCGCTTCCTCGCCCTCCGTGTTGCAGTAATCCGTGTAGGCGTTGAGCGATACCTTCGAGTCGATCACCAGGTGGCGGTCCTCGGGCAGATCCAGGATCACGTCCAGGCGCGCGTTCCCGCCCTCCTCGCGTCCATAGGTGTTTTGCACCCGGTACTCGACATTCCGCCGCAGCCCCGCCGATTCCAGCAGCTTCTCGAGGACCAGCTCGCCCCAGTCGCCTTGTGTTTTCGACGAGCCTTTCAGCGCCGTTACCAGATTGGCCGCATCCGCCGACAGGCGCTCGTTCAGCGTGCGAAGCTGCTCAATCTGCGTCTTCAGCTCTGTTCGGCCGGTAATTCCTTCTTTCTCGAGGCTCTCTACTTTTAGCTGGAATTCTCCGAACTTTTCCCGCAGCGGCGTCAGCACCTGGGTGAGATTGGCCTGGTTTTGCTCGGTGAACGTCTTCGCTTTCTGCTCCAAAATCTCGTTTGCCAGCGCCTTGAACTGGTTTGAGAGCTCCTCTCGGGCCTGTTGCAGCACCGCCAGCTTGTCTTCCGCACTACTTTTCTCGAGCCTGAGCGAAGTCCGCAGCGTCTCGGCTTCGATCCGCGCTGTCTCCGCGTGGCGCCGGCTCTGTTCCGCTTCGGCCGCGGCCCGTTCCAGCGCTCCCTGCCGTTCCGCGACCTGCGCCCTCAGTTGCAGCGCCATCTCCTGCAGGCGCGCCAGACGCCCGGCCAGCACTGCCCAAACCACGACGGCGCCCGCCGCGAACGCCGCCAAACCGATCCCCAGACTCACCAGCATGGCTCGAATATACGCCCCATAAAATCCACCTCCGAGTGCCGTTTCTGAGCCCTCTCGGCTCTAACCCCTGCACCCATGGGTTCCTCTGGCTTTACACTGCCTGAGGGCGTCAGTAGACTGAGAATTTCGGAGCCGAGGTGCGGTGTGTCATCACCGACCCTCGGCGCCTGCGTGCGGAGGCTACCATCCCCCCCTTCGGTTTTCAGCATCAACGTCAACGGCGGTACACAGGAGAGACGCATGGCAACAGGTGTGGAAGATAAGGTCAAGCAGATCATCGTTGAGCAGCTCCAGGTGGATGAGGCCGAGGTCACGCCCGCCGCTTCCTTCCAGGAAGATCTCGGCGCCGACTCGCTCGACGTGGTCGAGCTGGTCATGCAGTTCGAGGAAGCCTTCGATCTCGAGATCCCGGACGAGGACGCCGAGAAGATTAAGACCGTCAAGGACGCCATCGAGTACATCGACAAGAACGCGAAAGGCGGCAAGTAACCTTGCAACGACGCGTCGTTGTCACCGGACTCGGGCTGGTTTCCGCAGTCGGCAAGACCGCCCCCGAAGTCTGGAACAACCTGCTGGCCGGGCAAAGCGGGATGGCTACGATCACCGGCTTTGATACCACCGGCTTTCCCGTCACCTTTGCCGCCGAGGTGAAACACTTCGACCCGCTGCAGTTCGTCGACAAGAAGGAAGCGCGCAAGATGGGGCGCTTCATTCATCTCGCGCTCGCCGCCACGCATGAGGCGATGGAAAGCTCCGGGCTGAAGGTGACTGCGGAGAACGCCGAACGGATTGGCGTCTTCATTGGCTCGGGCATCGGCGGATTCGACGTGATCGAGCGCGAGCACAGCAACTACCTCAATGGCGGACCGCGCAAGATCTCGCCCTTTTTCATTCCCGCCGCCATCGTCAATCTTGCCGCCGGGCAGGTGAGCATCCGCTACGGCGCCAAGGGCCCCAACGAGGCGACCGCGACCGCCTGCACCACCAGCGCCCACTCCATCGGCGACGCCTATCGGATCATCGAGCGCGGCGATGCCGATGTGATGATCGCCGGCGGCTCGGAGGCGGCCATCACCCCCATGGGTATCGGCGGATTTGCCGCCATGCGCGCGCTCTCCACGCGCAACGACGATCCCGCCCACGCCTGCCGTCCCTTCGACAGGGACCGCGACGGCTTTGTCTGCGGAGAGGGCGCGGGCATCCTCATCCTCGAAGAACTGGAGCACGCCCAGGCACGCGGCACCAGGATCCTCGCCGAGATCATCGGCTATGGGATGAGCGCCGACGCTTACCACATCACCGGCATGCCCGAAGGCGGCGACGGCTGCTTCCGGGCCATGCAGAACGCTCTGCGCAGCGCCAAACTCGAGCCTCACCAGGTGGACTACGTGAATGCCCACGCCACCTCGACCGCGGTTGGCGATGCGACAGAATCGAAGGCCATGCAGCGCCTCTTTGGCGAGCATGCGACGAGCCACAAGCTCAAGGTGAGCTCGACCAAGTCGATGACCGGGCACCTGCTCGGCGGCGCCGGCGGACTGGAGGCCGGGATCACGATCCTGGCCCTGATGAACCAGACCGCTCCGCCGACGGCCAACCTGGACAACGTCGATCCTGAGTGCGTGCTGAACTACGTTCCCAACGAGCCGCAGAAGGGGTCGCTGCACATCGCCTTGTCGAACTCCTTTGGATTCGGCGGCACGAACGGCTCGCTCATCTTCCGCCGCTGGGAGTAGCGGCGGCGGCCGGAATTTCGATCGATTTTACATGTCAACGATTTCGGAAGTGTCCTTTTTTCAATGACCTGCACGCCGCTTTGGCGACCTCTGCCCCGCAGTTGATTCATTCGGGATCACTTGCGAGGCGGCTTCTGCGATCCCCCGCCCTGCAAAAGCCAAAAAGCTCTGAGCGCCGAGGCGCCAGAGCTTCTTCTCTTTCAGCTTAGGAAGTGCGGTTTCGGGAGGCAAGGGAAATCGGAAGAGCGGAGGGTACTAAGGTCAGGAATGGGGCCACCCCACTCAAGCCAAATGCGGCTTGAATGGGTCCCCTGGCGCTTAGGCTCACCTAGTAATAGAGATACTTTCTCCACTTTTGGTCGCCGTGGCCGATCATGCGCATGATGTGGCGGCTGGTGTGGAGGGTAAAGGGACGCGGCTCGCGCTGCAGCTTCATGTGCTCCAGCTCGTGCAGCAGATAATTCCCCTTGCGCCGGTTGCAGCCGTGGCAGGCGGCGACCAGGTTCTCCCAGGTGGAAAGACCGCCGCGGGAGCGCGGGATGACATGGTCCAGCGTAAGCTCGGCGGAAGGCAGGATGACGCCACAGTACTGGCAGGTGTTCCGGTCGCGCAGCAGGATGTTCTTGCGGGAGAGGGCGCGGGTCTGGTGCGGGATGCGGCGGTACTCCAGCAGACGGATCACCGAGGGCATGGCCATGCGCAGGCGCGCGGAGTGCAGTTCGGTGGCTTGCTCTTCTTCGGTGCGGGCCACTCCTTTGAGCACCAGCACGAGGGCTCGCCGCGCTCCGCAGATATTGATGGGCTCATAGGAAGCGTTCAGCACCAGCACGGGCGTTTGCAGCGCCTGGGTAGTGACCACACGCAGGCCGCCCTCCGCGACCACCTGGCGCATACCCACCGATTTCGACAGCGTTTGTCTGCGAGCGGCCACTCCAGCTTTTCCCAGCGACATGATCCCTCCGTCTCAGGTGCGTGCGTTCGTGCCTGACCGCGCGTCGTGATCCGCGCGGCCTCCGGAAACTCCGTGGTCCCAGTAAACGAAATCCTCGTGCATGGGCAGTGCGGTACGCGCCTCGGCCGGCCGTGCCTGGGTTGCGGTTGCGAATTCCTTTTGCGCGCGCGCCACGGTGGCTACCCAGACGTGCGCGGCTCCGGCTCGCCTGAGGGCTGTGGCGCAGGCCCGGGCGGTCGCGCCGGTGGTGTAGATGTCGTCGATGAGCAGGACATGGCGCCCCTGGACAGCCTGGGGCCGGGGCACAAAAAAAGCGCCGCGCACGTTGGCACGACGCTGGTGCGGGCTGAGGCCCGCCTGGCTTTCTGTGGCGCGCCGCCTTTCCAGCAGCCCCGCCTCCAGTTGCGCGTGCCGAGTGGGATTTTGCCTGTGCAGGACGGCAATCGCAGCGCGGGCGAGGCGCTCCGCCTGATTGAAGCCGCGATCGCGCCGCTTGCCGCGATAGAGCGGGACCGGGACGACGATCAGATCTCCAGGCAGGCCGGGAATTTCGAGGATACGCTGCGCCAGAAGGGCGCCGAGTCGCTGGGCGACGGGCTGCAACCCGTCGTACTTGAGCAGGTGCAGGAGGCTGCGGAGCGTCCCGCGATAGACGCCATGGGCGACGGCATTTTCGAAATCCGGGGGCGTAACCCGGCAGGGGCGGCATTGCAGCTCGGCTGGATTCGTGGAATCGAAGGTCAGCGCTTCGCCGCAGCGAACGCACAAGCGCGCGCTCTGCACCGGCAGATCGTTCCAGCAGGAATCACAAATGGGCAGCAGGGAAAAGCGCGCAAGAGGGAGGGCGCAGACGCGGCAATCGGAGGGAAAGAGAACGGCGGAGAGGCTGTCGAGGGCACCGCGCGGCGTACTTCGCAGCACGCGAACCACAGCGCGCCAGGCCGACACATGGGACGGCGGTCCTTCACGGGTCAGCACAACACTCTGACTGAAGACGCACCTCGATTCGGAGAACCGGCGCTCCGGCCCTCGTTGCGTGCAGTATACGGCGAAGGTTGCGCGGGTTCAACCGGGGAAACAGCGGGTCTGGGGTACCCTGGTGTGGCGATCGATCCCTTAGGCTGATAGCAGGTATCCAGCATGGCCGCGCCGTCGCCCCGCTCGCCCCGGAAAACAATTGATCCCGCTCGGGTGGATGCACTCGCGCGCGCCGTGGGCTTTACCGCGGCCGGGATGGCGGCCGTGCCCGAGCCGGAATCGGTGGAGGATCAGGCGGAGCGGGCGCGCTTTGCGGACTGGATTGAGGCGGGACGCGCGGGCGAGATGGAGTACCTGCGGCGGCGCGACGAGGCGGGCCTTCTGCTGCGCTCGTCGGTGCGTGTGGTTTTTCCATGGGCGCGGTCGGTGATCGTGTGCGCGGCGAACTACCATGCCGACCAGCCGCGGTCGATCGATCCCGCCCCGGCCGATGCAGGGTGGATCGCCCGATACGCCTGGACGGGGCGCGACTCTGCCGAGGATTCGCGGCCGACGGATTATCACAAGGTGCTGCGGCGGCGGCTGGAGGTATTGCGTGCAGCCGTCGGGGAGGAAACCGGGGAATTTGAGTCTCGCTGCTTTGTCGATACGGGGCCTGTGGTGGAGCGGGTCTACGCCCGGTATGCCGGGCTGGGATGGACCGGCAAGAACACCTGTCTGCTGAACCAGGAACTGGGGTCGTGGCTGTTTCTGGGGGTGATCGTCACGTCACTGGAATTGCCGGCGGGCCAACGTGGCGCCGCCCTGGCACCTGATCGGTGCGGGTCGTGCACGCGCTGTCTGGACGCCTGCCCGACGGGTGCGCTGACCGGGCCGCGGCAGATGGATGCGAGCCTGTGCATCTCCTACCTGACGATTGAGAAGCGGGGGGAGATTCCCGAGGCGCTGCGTTCCGATATGGGACGGCAGGTGTTTGGCTGCGACATTTGCCAGGATGTGTGTCCGTGGAACCGGAGGGCGCCGATTGCGGCGGATGCGGAGCTGGCCCCGCGGACGGCTCTGGTGAATCCGGCGCTGGAGTGGCTGGGGGCGATGGGAGAAGCGGACTTCGAGCGCTGGTTTAACGGATCGCCGGTGCGGCGGGCGAAGTACTCCGGCTTCCGGCGCAACGTGGCGATCGCCATGGGAAACAGCGGGCAAGCGCGGTTCGCCGCGACTTTGGAGAACTGGGCGAACGATGCCGACCCGGTTCTGGCAGAGACGGCCCGCTGGGCCATCAGAAAACTGAAGGCTCCACGCAGGCCGGAACCACAACACCCGGAACCATGACAGACCGGCCCCGCACAGTTGCAGGGGTCAGTAGAAATTGAGCGGGCAGGAAGTGCGCGGCTCGCCGGACG
>DATASQ010000027.1:0-163543 GCA_036269135.1 Acidobacteriaceae bacterium | reverse complement strand
ACGATCTTCACATCGCGCAAAACGCGGGCGGTGAAGCGGCCGCAGAGTTTGGGTTCTTCGATGGAGACAGGCACTGGCCGTGCGGCGGGCTTCGGTGCCGGCAGCGATGCATCCAGGGGAAGAAGGCTTCGCTCGAAATGTTCTCCGGTAATCTCCCGGTGAATGCTGTTGTAGATCGTGGCCAATTCGCGGGCGATGCCGTAATGGTTCATCGCGTCAACACGGTTGGTGGTGATGTCCATTTCGAACAACGAGCCGTGCGCGCCGAGGTCGAAGACCCCTTCGACAGCGATGCCGCGGAGGGTGAGGCCGTCGGCGAGCTGACGATCAGAAACAGCAAGTTCGGGGAGGTACGAGCGGATCCAGGAGCTGAGAATCTTCATGCGAATTGCTCCAGGAAGCGCAGGTCGCCGGAGTAGAGGAGGCCGATGTCGCCGATGCCGTACTTCATCATGGCGATGCGGTCGATGCCCATGCCGAAGGCGAAGCCGCTGATCTTCTGTGGGTCGTAGGCGGGCTGCTTGAGGCGCGCGAATTCAAAGACGGCGGGGTCGACCATGCCGCAGCCGAGAAGCTCGATCCAGCCAGAGTATTTGCATTTGCGGCAGCCGGCCTGTCCACAGAAGGGGCAGCTGATCTGCACGTCGGCGCTGGGTTCGGTGAAGGGGAAGAAGGATGGGAAGAAACGCGTCTTGACGCTGGAGCCGAAGAAGGCTTTCATGGCGTGGTCGAGGGTGCCTTTGAGGTCGGCGAAGGTGATGTTGGTGTCGACGCAGAGGCCTTCGACCTGATGAAAGATGGGCGAGTGAGTGGCGTCGGCCGCGTCGTTGCGGTGGACCTTGCCGGGGATGACGATGCGGATCGGTGGAGGCTGCTGCTCCATGGTGCGGATTTGCACCGGCGAGGTGTGGGTGCGCATGAGGAGGCGGTCGCGGAGGGGCTTGCGCTCCTGATGGGCGACGACGAGGGTGTCCTGGGTGTAGCGCGCGGGGTGGCCGGGGGGAAAGTTGAGGGATTCGAAGTTGTAGTAGTCGGTTTCGACCTCGGGGCCGACGCCGACGGAGTAGCCCATGCGCTGGAAGACGGAGACGATCTCGTTCCAGGTGCGGATGAGCGGGTGCTCGGCGCCGAGTTTGCGGGCGCTGCCGGGGAGGGTGATGTCGATGGCGTCGGCTTCGAGGGTGGCGTCGGGAGTGCCGGCCTGAGCCGCCAGGTCCAGGCGCTGCTCGACGCGGGCTTTCAAAGTGTTGAAGCGCTGGCCCAAGGGCTTTTTGGCGGCGGGGGGAGCGGCTTTGAGCCAGGCGTCACTGATGGCTTTCAGGCGGCCTTGCTTGCGGCCCAGCCAATAGAGGCGGAATTCTTCGACGGCCTCCGGGGAGGTGAGAGCGCGGGCGGATGCCTCGACTTCAGCGGCGAGGGCGGCGAAGGCCTGGTCGAGCTCCGGCTCGGAATACCCGGATAGAGGTTGGATTCCGTCATCCTGCATGATTCTCTTGAGGATAAATCAGTGAAGGACTGAATCGAAGGAAGTGGGATTACACCGGGATAGCCACTTCGATGACGCGGGTCGTCGGTTCGGGAACGGGATCACCATCGGCCCGGAGACCTTCGATATGAAACTCGATGCCTTCGCGGATAAGCTGCTCGGTCTCTTCAAAGCTGGCTCCGGCGCTCCGAGACCGGGAAGGTCGGGGGCGTAGGCGCTCCGGTTTCGGTCTTTTCGAAGACGACAGCGTAACCCTTCATTTGAGACCTGCCTGCTTGAGGATATTGTTATACGTCCCTCCCGCCATTTCGATGTCCGGCGACGGTGACCTTTCCGGGTTTCGCAGGGTGCCTGAACTGGCGATGGCTTCCGCGCTGGGCGATCTGGCACCAGCCGTCCTGCTCGATCCCGGACTTTCATAGCAGATTTCAGCGTAATCAACAAACGAGTCGGCCGGACTCGCTGAATGACGATCGGGCTAAACTAACGTCATGATTCGCTCTTATCAGGGAAAAACGCCGGCGATTCCTGCTACCTGTTACGTCGATGTGTCGGCGCAGGTCATCGGAGACGTGGTGCTGGGGGAGCACGCGAGCGTTTGGATGAATGCCGTGGTGCGCGGGGACGTGCATGAGATCCGGATCGGGGCGCACTCGAATGTGCAGGATTGCGCGGTGCTGCATGGGATGCGCTACAAGTGGCCGGTACTTGTGGGCGACTGGGTGACGATTGGGCATAATGCGACGGTGCACGGTTGCGTGGTGGAAGATGCGTGCCTGATTGGCATGGGCGCGACAATTCTCAACGGGGCGCGGATCGGCGAGGGATCGATTGTAGCGGCGGGCGCGGTGATCCCGGAGGGCATGATTGTGCCGCCGCGATCGCTGGTAGCGGGCGTCCCAGGGAAAGTGCGCCGGGATCTGACGTCCGACGATCGCGAGGAGATTCTGCAGTACGCGCGGAATTATCTGGACTACGTGAAGATTTATCTGGAAGAGGGGAAGAAGACAGGCAGTAGGGAGTAGGGATCAGGGAGGAGAAACCTCAGTGCCAGGGATCCGGACGATGTCCGTATCCCTTTTTGCTGTTAGCGAGAGGCGGAACTGGCGTTGCAACTGGCGGCGCTTGGGTCGCTGAAGATCGCGGTTTGCGCGGCTTCGCTGGTCGGGTGGCGGAGGAAGGCGCCGAGGAGCTCGTACTGATCGCTGGCGATGTAATCGACGCCGGCCTGCTGGGCGGCGCGCCAGCGCTGTTCGGCGGCGGGGAGAGAGCCGAAGTTGTAGCCGGCGAACCAGCCATTGCAGCTCTCTTCTTTTTCGGTGGCGCCGTCGAGGGTGTAGAAGCGGATCCAGAGGCCGTTGCGGTGCGCGTGCTGGACGAGGGCGCGGAGGCGCCGATCATCCGCATCGGTCCAGGCGCCGGCGTGCTGCTGGCCGCCTGCTTCGACGACGCCCCAGGGGTTATTCCACCAGCGGCGGTAGTTGCTGGCGGGCTCGGGCTCGAGGACGTTGGGCGGGGTCATGGGATTTTGCGTGTCCGTGTGAACGGCGCCGAAGACGAGGAGGCGGCTTCCGACCGGGACCTCGTTGTAGAAGACAGCCTGCTGCGCGTCGGACTCGCCGGTGAGGACGAGGATGGGACGAATCGTCAGGGGCTCGACGCGGGCGGGGTCGCTGGATTTGGGCGCGGTGGTGAGCCAGCCCTGATATTTGGAGAGCAGCGCCCAGATGGCGTGGAGGTGCGCGGGCTCTTCCGTCTTGAGATCGAGGTTCAGGGTAATGAGGGGCCAGTTGCCGTGGTTGCCCTCCTGGAGAGCCTGCTCGACGACGGGGCGAACGCGGTCGAAGAAGTAGTGCTCCATGGTGGGCTCATGGCCGCTGACGGGCGCACCGTGGGCGACGATGGACCAGGACTTGCCGGTTTTGGGGTCGGTGTACCAGTAGAGATCCTGCTCGATGGCGAGCGGCGTTCCGGCGGAGAGGGCGCGGTCGATGCGGTCGTTCCACCAACCGTAGTAGGGGTAGCAGTTGTGGGCGTCCATCACGGAGCGGCTGCCGGGGTGGGACTGATCGCGCGGACCGGAGGGGGCGGCGAGCGCGAGGGATGTGGAGGCGAGAAGAAGCAGGCAGAGAGCGCGGCGCATGGGAGCCTTCCCGATGAGGTAATGATGGAATCGTCGAGTCAGGCCGTGGTTGCGACCTGACTCGAGAGGGATGCGGTCAGAAGGAGACGCGGAGAGCGAACTGCATCACGCGCGGATCCCCGGCAAGGCTGGTGATGCTGGCCACGCCGCCGCTGGTGATGTTGCCGCTGGGCTGTCCGAACTCCGGCGTGTTGGTGGCGTTGAAGACTTCCCAGCGAGCCTGGATGCCCCAGCCTTCGGTGATGGGGAAGTTACGGAGCAGGGCCGCGTCAAGGACATCGACGCCGGGACCGCGAAGGGTATTGCGGCCGACGTTGCCGATGGCGCCGACCGCCGTCGTGACGTAGGCATCAGTGGACCCGGAGGGCGCTTTTGCGGCGCAGGCGGAATCCTTGCTGGCATAGAACCAGCAGTCGGGATCGCCGACGACGCGCGGCTTGCCCACCTGATTCGGGGTCGCGGTGGTGTAGCCGTACGGGTCGAGGATGGAATTGTGGTTGCCATCGTTTTCGTTGACCTGGAAGGGATGGCCGCTGTAGTAGGTGTAGACCCCGGAGGTTTCCCAGTTGCCAAGGACCCAGGCAGCCGGGCCGTGCTGCAGCATCTTCTGTCCGCGGCCGAAGGGCAGGTCGTAGACATAGCTGGCTGCGACACGATTGGGGATGTCGAAGTCGCTGGGGCCGTACCAGGCGGCATCATCTCGGCCGTTGGGGGCGTCGCCGGAGTTGGACTCCAGTTCCTCGGGCGTGTTGTCGAGGCTGCGGGAGTGGGTGAAAGCGGCGCGCAGCTCCAGGCGGGAGGTCATGCGACGGGTAAGGCTCGCCTGCAACCCGTTGTAGTTGCCCATGCCGATGGGCGCGGTCCACTCGATCTGGCCGTAGTTGGTGTAAGGAACGACGCCGGTGCTGACGCCGCCGGAGATGAGGGGCTGGTTGTAATCGCGGATGACATCGAGGTGGGTCGATTTGGTTCCGACGTAGTCGACCTCCGCGGCCCAGGCCTGACCGATCTGGCGCTGGATGCCGATGCTCCACTGCTGGACGTAGGGATCAGGATCGGAAACGGGCTGGGAACGGATGTGGTACGCAGTGAGATTGCTGAAGTTGACGGTAGAGGGGGAGAGGAAGTCGGACGGGAAGCCCACGGACGGGGAGAGCACGGGCGCCGTATTGCTGACCAGCTCCTTATTGATGAGAAAGGGCGGGTTCAGAGCGAGCTCATCTTCGCTGCCGATGCGCTCAAGCAGGGTGTAGTAGATGCCGTAGCCTCCGCGGAAGACGGTTTTCGTGTCCGGGGAATAGGCGAAGCCGAAGCGCGGGCCGAAGTTCTTTGTGTTGGGGTGAACGATGGTGCGGTCCTGCAGGGATCCGCCTTTGGCGAAGATCAGCGAGCCTGAAGTCGGATCGAAATCCGCCATGCGATTCTGGCCTTCTTCTGCAGGCGTGGCGAAGTCGTAGCGAAGGCCGAGGTTGAGAGTCAGTTTCGGCGTGGCCTTCCAGTCATCTTCAAAGAAGCCGGAGGCCATCCAGAGACGCTGGTCCACGAAGAAGACGTTGGTGAGCGAGGTGGTCTGGGTATCGCCGAGCAGACCGTCGGCGTAGGAGAAACCGGTGCCGGAGACGCACTTACCGGGCGCGCTGTGCTGACAGGTGAAGACGCCTGTGTAGTCCAGATCGCCGCGGGTGCTGGGCTCATCCTGGAAGAGGTTGCGCATGGGAGCGTAGATGCTGACGCCGAATTTCCAGGTCTGGCGGCCACGCACCATCGAGAGCGTGTCGTTGTACTGGTACTGCATGGGGACCTGCTGCTTGGGCAGAAAGTCCGGCGAGCCCTCGAAGGCGTAGTTGGAAAACTCGGTGAGGGGAATGCCGCCGCCGAGCGCGGGATTGTCCGGAATGCCGGGAACGAAGTCGCCGGCGTACTGAGTCAGGCTGAAGGGCTGCTGCTGCGCATAGGAATAGTCGCGCACCCAGCCGAAGCGGAATTCATTGACCATGCTCTGGCTGAGGATGTGGGTCCATCCGATGACGTCGCTGTAGGCCTTGAGGATCTGATTGCCCCAGGCGGAGGTGGAGGTGCCGTCGGCGAGGCCCCCAAGGTAGCCGGGGATATCGCGGTTGCGGGTGGAGTAGTTATAGCGCATGAACAGGGTGTCCTTTGAGGAGGGCGTCCAGTCCACGCGGGCATCGTAGTTGTCTTCGAAATCGGTAAGGGGCGCGTTGCGGATGTAATTATTGATATCCGGCGGGCTGCCCGCGGTAGTGGTGTTGGGCAGGGGGAAAAGGGCCATGAGCTTCTGCATGGTGGGATCGAGGCTGCCTTTCGGGATGCTGTTATTGGCGAAAGGCTGGCAGTTCGAGCCGGAGTAGGCGGGCGCGCAGGTGGTTGGGTCGTAGATCGTCGGGTACTTCACTCCGACGGCCGCGGCCGTGGCGGGGCTGAAGTCGCCGATGCGCTCATTGGGCAGGGGGACGGTGGCGGTGCGCAGGACCCCCTGCTTGATCCGGGTGCCTTCGTAATCGAAGAAGAAGAAGAGGCGGTTTTTCAGGATGGGGCCGCCGAGGTTGCCACCGAACTGATTCTGGTTGTACTTCGGCTTGGGCAGCTTGTGGCGGTCGGAGAAAAAGTCGTTGGAATCGAAGTAATTATTGCGGACGTATTCGTAGCCGAGGCCGTGGAACTGGTTGGTGCCGCTCTTGGTATTGACCGAAACCACGCCGCCGGGACTGCGGCCATATTCAGCGGAGTAGGGATTGGTGATGACGTTGAACTCGGCGATGGTGTCGACGGAGGGGTGAGCCGATTCGGTGCTGAGCTCCTGGACGTTCTCGCTGAAAGTGTTGTTATCGATGCCGTCGAGGATGAAGTCGTTTTGCAGAGAATGCACACCATTGACGTTGAAGTCGCCGACGCGGCCAGCGGAGGTGGCGCCGCTCTGCTGGGTAAAGCGGCTGATCTGTACGCCCGGCACGATGCGCAGCAGGTCGTCCCAGTTGCGCAGAGCGAGGGGTGTTTGCTCGATGGTGGTCGACCCGATTTCCGTGCTGATCGAGGCGTCGTCGGGCGAGAGCAGAGGCGCATTGCCCTGGACCTGAACCGTTTGCTGGGTGGAGCCGACTTTGAGGTGGAAATCCTCGCGAGCGCGCTGGCCGACGGTCAGTGTGACCTGTTCTTTCACTGAGCTGAAGCCGGAGGCGCTGACGGCGAGCGAATAGTTGCCGATGGGGAGTTCCTGGAAGGAATACGCGCCGGCGTTATCGGTTGCGACGGTGCGGGCGTAGCCGGTTTCCACGTCGGTTGCGGTGATGGTGACGTGGGGCAGGGCAGCGCCACTGGAATCCGTGGCGAGGCCGGAAAGACTCGCGGTATTGACCTGGGCCTCCAGAAGAGCCGCTGGTGCGCAGACCAGCAGGAGCAGACAGGCAATTCGAAACGACGATGAAAACATCGTGGAATTCCTCGCTTTTTCTTGTGTTGAGTTGGGGTTAACGGGGGGAAGCCGGTTGGCCGGAAGCGATGGCGGCGCGACGCAAGCTACGTCTCTCCCAATTTTCACGGGTCATATTACTAGTTAGTTAACGGACGGTGAAAAGGATTTCAAAAAAGACACTATGATCGGCGGCGGGCGGTTATGACGGCACTGAGGCGAGCCGGGTGTGCCGGAGGGCACCGAAAGGCGGCAGCTTCCGGTCCTGCGGCTCGCCGTAAGTGGCTGATTTGTGGGTAACAAGCCGCTAAAAGTTGTATGGCGAAAGGGGGTCAGAGGCACCATGATCGTGGGATGGAGCGACGCGGCGCCAGGACCCGACTGGCGGCGGTACTGGGGTCCCTGCTTGGCGCGGCCGTTCTCGGCGCGGCCTTCTGGGCATGGTCTGCCGCCAACCGGCACGATCCCGTGCAGGTGCTGCAGGAACTTCCCCTGCATTCGGTCGTGCATCTGGCCGGCGTGGTCACGTATATCGATCAGCCCGGCAAACGGTTCTGGATCGAGGACGAAACGGCTGCGATTCCGCTCCCTCTGCCGCTGGATCCGGTGCAGGCCGGCATTCTTGTGGGCTCGACGGTTCAGATCGATGCGATCAAGACGGCGAGATATGACCCAAACCAGGGGCTCGCCAGCGTCCGCCTGCAGCAGATTCGCATAGCGCCCTCTTCCAGGCCGGTGCATTTGCCGGCGCCGGTTCCGGTCGCGCTGGCGGAGTTTCCCCGTCCGGAAAAGAACGGAGTCCGGGTACAGATCGATGCCGTGCTTCGAGCGGTGCGGGTGGATTCTCACGGACAGGCGCATCTCTTCATCGCCAATCGCGGGCGCGATGTCGAACTGGTAATTGCGCGCCCGGATCGCGACTTCTCCAAAATGATCGACAGCCAGATCCGGATTGTGGGATTGCCGGAGCAGATTCGTAACGCGCAGGGCGCGCTGATTCTCGACCGGCTCTGGTCGCCGGCGGGGAGCGATCTGCAGGTGGAAGATCCCGCGCCCGATGTTGTTCCGCTGGTCGATATCCGGTCGCTGTACCTGGCGAGCCATACGAGGCGCGGACACGAGGTGCGTCTCGAGGGGCAGGTGGCGGCCATCTATGCCGATTCGATTCTCCTTGAGGGTCGCTGGGGTTCAATCCAGTGCAACGGAGCGAATGCCGACCTGCTGCCAGCCGGGAGGCGCGTGGAAGTCACAGGCTTTCCCCGTCTGGACGGACTGGAAGTCAATCTGGTCCATGCGCGGGTGACGCAACTGCTGGAGGGAAAGACAGGCTCTGAGGGGACGGATCACCCGGCCGCCGAACTGAAGACCGTGGCGGCAGTGCGCGGATTGCCCGCCGATCGGGCGGCGCAGGCCCTGCCGGTCAGCCTGACGGGTGTAGTGACCTACATCGATAACGGACTGCGTCAGTTGTTTCTTCAGGACGCGACGGGCGGGATTTACGTCAAGTATTCCGGTGACGATTCGAAGCTGGCCGCCGGCAGTCGTGTAAGCCTGACGGGGATTACGAGCGCAGGCGATTATGCGCCGGTCATTGTCGCTCCTGAATTCCGGATCACCGGGGAGGCTCCGCTTCCCGCGCCCGAGCCGGTCACGCTGGAGAAGTCGGCATCGGGATCGCTGGATTCGCGATACGTGACGATCGAAGGCGTCGTTCACCCGATGAGACTGCGGGAAGAACCGCAGCATTCGGCTCTGGCCTTCGACCTTTTCACCTCGGTCGGGCCGGTGCATGTCTACACTTCGCCGCTGTTTCCGGGGTTGGAGCAATCCCGCAGTCTGGAAGATGCGCGCGTGCGGATACGCGGCGTGTTTGGGACCGTCTTCAATGCCCGCCGTCAGCTGGTGGGTTATCAGCTGCTGGTGGAGAAATGGCCGGACGTTGAAGTGCTGGAGCCGGGAGCGCCGGATCCATTTGCGGCGGCGGCGACCCCCATTGCAGACCTGCTGCGCTTCTCTCCGAATGCGCGGTTCGGCCATCGCGTGAAGGTCGAGGGCACGGTCACGCTGGCCGGCCGAGACTTCCTCTACCTGCAGGACGCGACGGACGGAGTGGAGATCCGGGGCGATGCATCGGGGTTCCGCGCAGGGGATCGGCTGGAGGCGATCGGCTATCCCACACTGGCGGGGCGTTATTCGCCGGTGATCGCGGACGCGGAGTTTCGGCTGACGGGTCATGCGGGTGTCGTGCCGAAGAGCGTGACGGCGGATTCGGTTCTGCAGGGACATCAGGATTCCCTGCTGGTGACGGTGCAAGGGCGGTTGCTGACGCGGGTGCGAACGCCGGCGCGCGAGACGCTGGTGCTGCAGTCGGGAATGCGCACGTTCACGGCGCAACTGGACACCTCGGAGCAGGGAGTGAATCCGCTGCCGCTGCGGCGCGGCAGTGTGCTGCGGCTGACCGGTGTGGCTTCGACGCAGGTCGATCCCAGCCAGCTGTACCGGATCCTCGAGGAGGATCCGACGAGTTTTCAGATTCTTCTGCGCTCGCCGGGGGATGTGGGGATTCTTCGCCGGGCCTCTGTGTGGACGATGGAGACGACTCTGTCGCTGCTGACCCTGCTGTCGCCTGTGATTTTCGCAATCCTGGTGTGGGTGATTCTGCTTCGCCGCCGGGTGCGGAGACAGATGGCGGACCTGCGCAGGGCGGCCGACACAGCGCGGGCGATCCGGGATCTTTCGGTCGCCATGCAGAATGTCTCGCGAGAGCAGCGGTTCGACACGGAGGTGTCGGTGCGCGGCAGCGAGGCGATCGCGCAGCTGGTGGTCGGATTTAACCGCATGCTGGTGGAACTGCAGCAGCGGGAGAAGGCGAAGCAGGAAGCCGAAGCGCGGCTGCAGCACATGGCGCTGATCGACGAACTGACCGGTTTGCCGAACCGCCGGCTGCTGGCGGAGCGCCTGTCGCACTGTCTGGCCCGGGCCCGGCGCGAACAGAGGATGCTGGCGCTGCTCTACATCGATCTGGACGGATTCAAGCTGGTGAACGACAGCCTGGGGCACGCAGTCGGAGACCAGTTGCTGAGTCAGGTCTCGCACCGGCTGAAGGCCCGGTTCCGCGAATCCGATACTCTGGCGCGGCTGGGAGGCGATGAATTCACGCTGATCCTGGATGGGGTCCACGAGCCCGGCGACGCCGAACGGGCGGCGGAGAGCCTGCTGGAGGTCCTGCAACCTCCATTCGAGATCGAAAGTCACCCGATCCGCATCACGGCCAGTGTCGGCATCAGCCTGTTCCCCAACCACGGGAATGAGGCGGGCCAGCTGCTGCAACAGGCGGATTGCGCGATGTATGCGGCCAAACGAAACGGGAAAAACCGGGTGGTGCAGTTCGGGGATCATCTGGGGCATGCGGCGCGCGAGCGGCTGACGCTGGAAGGCGAGCTGCGGCGGGCCCTGGCCGACAAAGACATCTTCACGCACTATCAGCCGGAATTCGACCTGGCGAGCCAGACGATTGTGCGCTTTGAGGCGCTGGCGCGCTGGACGCACCCCAGGATGGGGAACATCCCTCCGCTGAGCTTCATCCCGGTGGCCGAGGAAAGCGGGCTGATCGTTCCGCTGGGCGCGTACATCATGGAGCGGGCCTGCCGGGATGCTGTGGAGTGGCAGCGCTATGCGGGGCGGCCAATCCAGGTGGCGGTAAACGTATCGAGCGTGCAGTTCGCCCGCGATTCTTTTGTCGAGGAAGTCGAGGACATTCTGCACCGTACCGGACTGCCCCCTTCTCTGCTGCAGATCGAGCTGACGGAGTCGGCGACGCTGACAGGGGTGGAGCGGGCGGCGGAGATGATGCGGAGGTTGAAGAGCAAGGGCATCAGCGTGGCTATGGACGATTTCGGAACGGGCTACTCCTGCCTGAGTTATCTGCCGAAGTTGTCGTTTGACGCCCTGAAGCTGGACCGCTCGTTTGTGAACGAACTGATCGTGCGGCCGGAGACGCGCGGCTTCGTGAAGTCGATTCTGATGCTGGCTCACAACCTCAACATGAAGGTGATTGTGGAAGGAATCGAGACGCGGGAACAACTGGAACTGATTCGCGCTCTCGGAACCAATGAAGCGCAGGGCTATTTTCTGGGACGCCCTTCGGCGAATCCGATGGAATACCTGCGGAAGCCGACGGTCCTCGATGGAGTTTCGCGGGAAAAGCTGGCGGAGGATCTGGAGACAGTTCGCTGATGACCGGGTCGACGAGCACAAAGCGGCAGCAGTTGCGCGGTCCGGCGGGCGAAGGCAGCCCCGCGCCGCAGCGCCGTGGGAGGCGCGCAGGAAGGGCCTGGCAGGCTTTCCTGGCTGCGGCCTTCCTGTTGATGGCGATCGTGCCGCCGGCGCTGGCGCTCAACCCGGCCAAGGCGATCACGCAATACCTGCAGACCTCGTGGAACAGCGAATCGGGGCTGCCGCAGAACTCAGTGCAGGCGATCGCGCAGACCGGCGATGGGTATCTCTGGTTCGGGACCCAGGAAGGGCTGACGCGCTTCGACGGCGTCCACTTCGTCACGTACACACGGCACAATGCTCCGGGGCTGGCGTCCAGCAACATTGAGGCGCTTGCCGCAAGCCGCGATGGAAGTCTCTGGGTGGGGACGGACAGCGGACTGAGTCACTACATCCCGGCAGCGATGCCCGGGGACACGGGCACATTTACCTCGCTCGCCACGCGGGAGGGGCTGGCCGGGAACAACATTACGGCTCTCCTCGAAGATCGAGAGGGGGGATTGTGGGTGGGGAGCACCCAGGGTCTCAATCGAATGCGCGGCGGGAAGATCGAGAACTGGAACCTTACCCATGGCGATGGGGACCCGGCCATCAACGCCGTGGTCATCGACAGGGGAGGCACGTTGTGGGTGGGCACACAGCAGGGGCTGGCCCGCTTCGACCACGGGCGCTTCGCCTCGTATCCGCTGCGCCATGGGCTCTCAGGCGATCCGGTGATCGCCCTGGCGGCCGCGCCGGATGGTTCATTGTGGGCCGGGACGGCCTCCAACCGGCTGGTGCAGATTCAACGGGACAAGGTGGTTTCGGTACAGCCTCTGCCCGGAGAAATCTCGGCGCTGCTGGCCGACCATGACGGCGCGGTATGGGTTTCGTTCGTGCGGCATGGAATTGCGCGGCTCTATCACGGCAAACTGGATTTCTATGGAGCTGCCCACGGGCTGCCCAGCGACCGCTGCGCCAAAGCCCTGATGGAAGACCGGGAAGGCAGTCTGTGGGTGGGGCTGCTGGATGCGGGAGCCGTGCAGCTGCGGGACGGCAAGTTTTCGGTCTTCGGCACACCGGAAGGTCTGTCGGGCAATTACACAGCGAATGTCCTGCAGGCGCAGGACGGCACGATGTGGATCGGCGCCGACAACAACGGGCTGAATCATCTGCTGGCCGATGGGCGTGTGGAGGTATGGAACCAGAGCCGGGGGCTGCCGAATCAGGCGGTGTATTCGATTCTGCAGCGGCACGACGGCAGCCTTTGGCTGGGCTTTCAGCGAGGCACGATTGCGGAGATCCGGAATGGGCATGTCTCCGTATGGCGCGATGCGCAGGCGAGCGATAGCTCGATCAACGCGCTCTATGAGGACCGGGAGGGACGGCTGTGGGCCGGAACCTTCGGGCGCGGACTGGCGGAGTTTGAGCACGGAGGGTTCCGCCACATCACCGATTCCGGACGCATTTCCGGCATTACTCAAACCCAGGACGGCGCCCTGTGGATTGCTCTGGACGGGGACGGCGCGGAGCGGCTGCAGAACGGACGCCTGACCCGCTTCACGACGGCCAACGGCCTGCACAGCGATCACGTGATGAGCCTGTATGCGGACCCGGACGGCAGCGTGTGGGCCGGGACCTCCGGTGGAGGCATAAGCCACATTCACGATGGGCGGGTGGACACATGGACCCCGGACCAGAACGTGCCGGATACATCGATCGGCTCGATTCTCGAGGACAACAACGGCAATCTCTGGTTCGGTGGCGACACAGGAATCTTCCGCATCGCGAAGAAGGAGTTCGCGGAGACAGCGGGAAAGCCGGGCGGGAAGCTGGAACCCGTGCTGTATGGGACGGCGGATGGCCTGCGCTCACGCGAGACGCTGTATGGCAGCATGCCCTGCGCCTGGAAGAGCCGCGACGGACGGCTGTGGTTCGGAACCATTGACGGCGTGGCCGTGATCGACCCCTCGCACATTCCCATCAATACCATCGTGCCGCCGGTATGGATTGAGCGGGTGACCTTCGATGGACATTCCATTCCCCTGCAGAACGGGATCCGCCTGAAGCACGGGTCGGGGAATCTGGAGGTATCGTTTACCGCGCCGAGCTTCGTTGCGCCGCAGCGGGTGCGTTTCCGGTACAAGCTGGTGGGCTTCGATCCCGACTGGATTTACGCTGGCACGCGGCGCAACGCCTGGTACACGAATCTGCCGCCGGGGAACTATACATTCATCGTGCAGGCGGAGAACAACGACGCGGTGCGCAACCTGACGGGTGCGTCGTTCAGTTTCGTTCTGCGGGCTCGCCTGGCGCAGACCCCTCTGGCGTATTTGGGCTATGGGCTGGCGGCTCTGCTGCTGACCTGGGGCATTATCGCGTTCCGCACGCGAAGCCTGACGCGGCACCAGGAGCAACTGACCCGGCTGGTGGAGGAACGGACGGCGCAGCTGGTGGCGGAGAAAGCAGCCCTGGAAGAGGTCCGATGTGCGCTGCACATCCAGGCCACGCACGATTCGCTAACCGGCATCTTCAATCGCGCCGCCATGCTGGAGCAGCTGGAGCGGGAAGTCGCCCGCGCCATTCGCGACCAGTCGCCGCTGGGCGTGCTGATTGCCGATCTCGATCACTTCAAGAACCTGAACGACAGCTACGGCCACTTGTGTGGGGACGATGTGATCCGCGAAGCGGCGGAGCGCTTCGGCGAGGCGATGCGGGCCTACGACTGGGTGGGCCGCTATGGGGGGGAAGAGTTCCTCATTCTGTTCCCGGGCTGGGATCCGATGGTCGCTCCCGGACGAATCGACGATCTGCTGGATGCGATCCGATCGCGGCCCTTCCTGGCGTGCGACACAGAGATCCGGCTGACCTGCAGCATTGGCGTGGCGACCTTCCGGCCCGGTCTCGACGCTCCCTCGCTGCGGGAGGTGCTGAGCCGCGCGGACACGGCGCTCTATGTCGCGAAGAACTCCGGCCGCAACTGCGCCCGCCATGAATCCCGCGAGACGACAAGCCAGATTTCGGCCAGCAATCTGGTCACGGCCAACCCCATGTCCGACCCCGTCGAGCAGAAGTCCTGAGCGCAACGGAACCCGGGTCCGCGCGGAAGGCATAGAGCCGCTCTCTTCGAAGCCGCGCAAGTCGCGCTGCATCCAATCAGTACAGGGAGTTCCCAGTCCAGGCCCGGGGTTGAAACGGATGAGCGTCTGGCTGTACACTCTGATATAGGACCGCTTTAGTCGTATATTGCCACCGGAAACACCGGAGGGCGCCGGGTCTGCCCGAGAAATTGAGGAGAGCTGAATGAGCACCGATATGAATGTCGTCCACGAACTGGCCAGCAAGGAATACGAGTGGGGCTTCGTCACGGAAATTGAGGAAGACCGGATTCCCAAAGGGCTGAGCGAGGACGTGATCCGGCTGATTTCGAAGAAGAAGAACGAGCCGGAATTCATGCTGGAGTGGCGGCTGAATGCGTATCGCTACTGGGTGGGCCAGGAGCGGGCGCAGGCGGAACCGCAGTGGGCGAACGTGCAGTTTCCGCCGATCAATTACCAGGACATGGGTTATTACTCGGCGCCGAAGCAGAAAAAGCAGCTGACCAGCCTGGAAGAAGTGGATCCGGAGATTCTGCGGACGTACGAAAAGCTGGGGATTCCGCTGGCGGAGCAGAAGCTGCTGGCCAATGTGGCCGTGGATGCGGTGTTCGACAGCGTGAGCGTGGCCACGACGTTCAAGGCGAAGCTGGCGGAGGCGGGTGTGATCTTCTGCTCGTTCTCCGACGCGGTGAAGAATCATCCCGATCTGGTGAAGAAGTATCTGGGATCGGTGGTGCCGCACACGGATAACTTCTACGCGGCGCTCAACGCGGCCGTCTTCAGCGACGGGTCATTCGTCTATGTGCCGAAGGGCGTGCGCTGTCCCATGGAACTGTCGACGTACTTCCGCATCAACGCGCAGGAGACGGGGCAGTTTGAGCGGACGCTGATCGTGGCGGAAGAAGGCGCCTACGTGAGCTACCTGGAAGGGTGCACGGCGCCGATCCGCGACGAAAACCAGCTTCACGCGGCGGTGGTGGAGCTGGTGGCGCTGGACAACGCGCAGATTCGCTACTCGACGGTGCAGAACTGGTATCCCGGGGACAAGAACGGCAAGGGTGGGATCTATAACTTCGTGACTAAGCGCGGCAAGTGCCTGGGCCGGAACTCGAAAATCTCGTGGACGCAGGTGGAGACAGGTTCCGCCATTACCTGGAAGTATCCCAGCTGCATTTTGCAGGGCGACAACTCGGTGGGCGAGTTCTATTCGGTGGCGCTGACGAACAACTATCAGCAGGCGGATACCGGAACGAAGATGATCCACCTGGGGAAGAACACGAAGAGCACGATCGTCTCCAAGGGCATCAGCGCGGGACACGGACAAAACACCTACCGCGGGATGGTGAAGATCATGAAGGGCGCCGAGGGCGCGCGCAATTACACGCAGTGCGACTCGCTGCTGATTGGCGAGAAATGCGGCGCGCATACCTTCCCGTACATCGAAGTGAAGAACGCGTCGGCGCGGATGGAGCACGAGGCCGCGACGTCGAAGATCGGCGAGGATCAGTTGTTTTATCTGCAGCAGCGCGGCCTGAAGACGGAAGACGCTGTATCGATGATTGTGAACGGCTTCTGCAAGCAGGTATTCAAAGAGCTGCCCATGGAGTTTGCCGTGGAAGCGCAGAAGTTGCTGAGCGTGAGCCTTGAAGGCAGCGTGGGATAACTGCAGAGTTTAAAAAATAAGAGTTCAGAGTTTAAAGATTCGAGGGGACGGATGAGTTTGCTGGAAATTAAGAATTTGCATGTGAATGTGGATGGGAACGAGATCCTGAAGGGGATCGACCTGACAGTAAATGCCGGGGAAGTGCACTCCATTATGGGGCCGAACGGGTCGGGCAAGAGCACGCTGGCGCAGGTGCTGGCGCGGCGGGATGCGTACAACGTGACGGAAGGCTCGATCACCTTCGACGGCAAAGATCTTCTGGAGATGAAGCCGGAAACCGCGGCCTGCGAGGGCGTTTTTCTGGCCTTCCAGTATCCGGTGGAGATTCCGGGGATCGGCAACACGTACTTCCTGCGGTCGGCGCTGAACGCGCAGCGGAAGTATCGCGGCCAGGACGAGATGGACGCGATGGATTTTCTGCCGCTGTTCCGCGAGAAGCTGGCACTGCTCGAAATGGATGACAAGCTAATGAACCGTTCGCTCAACGAGGGCTTTTCCGGCGGCGAAAAGAAGCGCAACGAGATTCTGCAGATGGCGGTGCTGGAGCCGAAGCTCGCCGTGCTGGACGAGACGGACTCCGGGCTGGACATCGACGCGCTGCGGATTGTGGCGAACGGCGTGAATTCGCTGCGGAACCCGAAGCGGGCCATGCTGGTGGTGACGCATTATCAGCGGCTGCTGGATTACATCGTTCCGGATTTCGTGCACGTTCTGGTGGACGGCCGCATCGTGCGCTCGGGCGGCAAGGAACTGGCGCTGGAGCTGGAGGAGAAGGGATACGGCTGGACGGAGACGCCGCAGGCCGTAGGAGCGAGGGCGTGAGGGAGACAGCCGTGACAGCGACAGAACAGGTGCAGAGCTGGCTGGAGAACTTCACCGAGTTCGACAAGTCGGCTCCCGGGGCGAAGCTCGCATGGCTGAAGCGTCTGCGCGAAGATGCCTTTGCCCGGTTCTGCGAAGCGGGGTTTCCGACGACGCGCGAGGAGGACTGGCGCTTCACGAATGTGTCGGCGATTGCGCGAACCGTGTTCCGTCCGGCGACCGAGGCGAAGCTGACGAGCGAGCAACTGGCGACGTTTTGTCCGGAAGGAAAGACCGCGGCAACCCTGGTCTTCGTGAACGGCCGTTTTGACGCAGAGCTGTCCCAGGTGAGTGGACTACCGAAGGGCGTGACGGTGGCGAGCCTGCGGGAGCAGATCGACTCGCATCCGGAGACGCTGGAGAAACACCTGGGGCGGTATGCCGATACGCAGCGGGATGCGTTTGTCGCGCTGAATACGGCATTCCTGGCGGATGGCGCCTATGTGCATGTGGCGCGCGGGGTGGTGGTCGAGGCGCCGATCATCCTGCTCTACCTCTCGACAGAGGAACCGGGGCCGGCGGTGACGCATCCGCGGAATCTGATTGTGGCCGAAGATCAGAGTCAGGTCGCGGTCATGGAGGACTATGCCTCGGTCGGCGGTGAGTCGATTGCCTTCTCCAATGCGGTGACGGAGCTGATTGCCGGCGAAAGCACGGTGGCCCAGCACTACCTGATCGAGCGCGAGCACCTCAAGGCCTTCAACATCTCCACACTGCGGATTCATCAGGGGCGAAGTGGGAACGTGGCTTCGCATTCGCTGCTGCTGGGCGGAGGTCTGGTGCGGAATAACGTCCACCCCGTGCTGGCCGGCGAAGGTGGGGAGTGCCTTATCAACGGATTGTTCCTGGGCACGGGGAGGCAGCATCTGGACAACTACATGCACGTGGAGCATGCCAGCCCGCACTGCGGCAGCCGGCAGTTCTACAACGGAATTCTGGACGAGCAGTCGCACGGGGTGTTCCACGGGCGCATTGTGGTTCACAAGGACGCGCAGAAGACCGACGCGAAGCAAACGAACCGCAACCTTCTGCTGAGCGACGATGCGCAGATCGACACCAAGCCGCAGCTCGAGATCTACGCCGACGACGTGAAATGCACCCACGGCGCAACGATTGGGCAGATCGAGGAGAATGCGCTGTTCTACCTGCAGTCCCGCGGCATCAGCGAAGCGGAAGCGCGCAAGCTGCTGCTGCTGGCGTTTGCTGAAGAGTGCGTGGAGCGAATGCATTCAGCTGTAGCCCGGGAGCATATCGAGGGGCTGATCCGGCAGCATCTGCTGTTCCTCGAAAACGCGCCGCACGCGAGTTCGGGGCGGGTGGTCGAACGAGCGATGGAGGAGGCACGATGAGCGCCGCAACTGCTGTACCGGTGAGGAAGACAGCCTCCGACTACGACGTGGAGAAGATCCGTGCCGATTTTCCGATCCTGCGCCGGAAAGTGCACGGGCACGAGCTGGTGTATCTGGACAACGCGGCGACCTCGCAGAAGCCGCAAAGTGTGATCGATGCGATCGTCCGGTATTACGAGGGCGAGAACGCGAATATCCATCGCGGCGTGCACTACTTGTCGCAGATTGCGACGGAGGAGTTTGAAGCGGGCCGCAAGACGGTGCAGCGCTTTGTGAACGCCGCCGATGCGAGCGAGATCGTCTTCACGCGCGGGACCACGGAAGCGATCAACCTGGTGGCGCAGACCTGGGGACGCGCGCACGTGGGCGCGGGCGACGAAGTGCTGATCACGGCGATGGAGCATCACTCGAACATCGTTCCGTGGCAGATGCTGTGTGAAGAAAAGGGCGCTCGGCTGCGGGTCGTCCCCATGAATGACGCCGGCGAACTGCTGCTCGACGAATACGAGAGGCTGCTGGGGCCGAAGACGCGGATCGTCGGACTCGCGCATGTATCGAACGCACTGGGGACGATCAATCCGGTGAACCGGATGATTGCCGCCGCGCATGCCCGGGGTATTCCGGTGCTGGTGGATGGCGCGCAGGCCGCGCCGCACATCGCTGTGGATGTGCAGGATCTCGATTGCGACTTCTACGCGCTCTCGGGGCACAAGATGTACGGGCCTACGGGGATTGGCGTGCTTTACGGAAAAGCAGCACTGCTGGACGCGATGCCGCCGTACCAGGGCGGCGGAGACATGATCAGCTCCGTGACCTTCGAGAAGACGACGTACAACAAGCTGCCGCACAAATTTGAAGCCGGCACGCCGGATATGGCGGGCGTGGCAGGGCTGAAGGCGGCCATCGAATACATGAACGGCGTGGGCGTGGCGAAGATTGCCGCCCATGAGCACGACCTGCTGGAGTACGCGACGGAAGTTGTGGGCGGACTGCCAGGCGTGCGGCCGATCGGGACGGCGCGGGAGAAGGCCAGCGTGCTGTCGTTCGTCCTGGAGGACGTGCATCCCCACGACATCGGGACCATCCTGGATCAGGAAGGCATCGCTGTGCGCACGGGACACCACTGCGCGCAGCCGGTGATGGAGCGGTTCTGCATTCCGGCCACGGTGCGGGCCTCGTTCGCGATGTACAACACGCGCGAGGAAGTGGATGCGCTGGCGCGCGGGCTGCGGAAGGTGCGGGAGGTCTTTGCCTGATGCCGGAGCTGCGCGATCTTTACCAGGAAGTGATTCTCGAGCACAGCCGGGCTCCCAGAAACTACAAGGCACTGCCGGCGGCGAACCACAAGGCCGAAGGCTACAACCCGCTGTGCGGCGACCGGTTCACGGTTTATCTGGAAATGGACGGCGACGCAATTCGCGATGTGAGCTTCGAAGGCGCCGGTTGCGCCATTTCGAAGGCCTCGGCGTCGATGATGACGCAGAGCGTGAAGGGTAAAAGCCTGGCGGAGGCGCAGCACATTTTCGAGAAGTTTCATGAGATGGTCACCGGCCACTCGCATGAGCATGAAGCGGAGCTGGGCAAGCTGGCGGTGTTTTCGGGCGTTTCCGAATTTCCGATGCGGGTCAAGTGCGCGACCCTGGCCTGGCACACGCTGCAGGCGGCTCTGGAAGGCAAGCAGGAGAAGATTTCCACGGAATAGCGCGCAGCCGTAGCGGGTAGCTTGCAGCGTATTCGCTGGCTACCAGCTACAGGCTACGGGCTGCGAGCTTTGTCATGATCATCACCAACCAAACCGTAACGCTGAAGCGCGATTGTCCTGCGATTGCTGTGCCGGCCGGCTCGCTGCAGGTGCTGCCGGCGGGGACGACGGTGCGGATCACCCAGGCGGCGGGGACCAGCTATACGGTTGCGGTCGCCGGTGCCCTCTACAGGATCGAGGAGAAGGACGCGGATGCGCTCGGGATGAGCGGGCCTTCCGCGGAAACGCGAGCACCGGCGACGTTCAGCGAGCGCATGGTGTGGGATCAGCTGAAGACGGTCTACGACCCGGAGATTCCGGTGAACATCGTCGATCTGGGGCTGATTTACTCCTGCGCGATCAGCGATGCCCCCGAAGGCGGCAAGAAGCTCGATGTGGCGATGTCGCTTACTGCTCCGGGATGCGGCATGTCCGACGTGCTGAAGGCCGATGTGGAACGCAAGCTGGCGCGGTTGCCGGAGGTACGGGAGGTGCGGGTGGAAGTGGTCTTCGATCCGCCGTGGAATCCCGGACGTATGTCAGAAGCGGCCAAGCTGCAGCTGGGCTTCGATCTCGATTACGGGAACAGCACGGGCAGCGCATTTCCCATCCTGCGCTAGGCGCGGGGCCGGCCCGGGAGCCTGAGGGTCACGGCTCGACGGGCTCCACGTAGAACATCTCATTGGTCGGGCGAAAGCCATTTGCTTCGTAGAGGCGCCGGCCCTCGTCGGTGGAATGGAGCGCCACGACGCGGATGCCACGGCGGCGAGCTTCGGCCAGGGCGAGTTCGATGAGCTGACTGGCCAGGCGACGGCGGCGATATTCCGGCTCGACATAGACATTCAGCAGATAGCCACGCTGCGTAGAGCGCGGATCGAGGGGGTGCGGCGGCCAGTCGAGCAAAAGCAGCCCGGCGCCCGCCACCGGCACGCCTTCATCCTCAGCGATCCAGCCAATATATCGACCGTCGGCGATGGCTTTGGAAACCCACGGCTCATGAGCCTGCGCCATGACCTGGAGGATCTGATCGTCGCGGCGCCCGGCGTCGACAAACATCCGGCGACGATGACGGGTGATGAGGGGAGCATCGGCGGCAATTGCCAGCCTGGTTCTCAGCATGAAGAGCAGTATAAGACGAGCCTGGCCGGCCGGGCATTCGCCGGTGTCCCGACAGCGTGCGTCTGAGCCAGTCTCACCAATAGCGGCTAGCATGGAGTCGTGGCGCCAGCACCCCAATTGGATTGCCGGGAACTGCACGCAGGCCTGCGGCTGGCTGTGGCTGTGTCCGGGGGCGCGGACTCGGTGGGGCTGCTCCGTACGCTCGCCATTGCCGCCCCGGAGATCGGCCTGGTGCTCTCGGTGGCGCACGTGCACCACGGCATCCGCGGCAACGCAGCCGACGAAGATACGCGCTTCGTTGAGGAACTGGCCGCGCAGCTGCAGCTCCCGTTCCTTCTGCATCGGACGGATACGCCGGCCAGGGCGCGCGATCGTGGGCAGACGCTGGAAGAAGCGGGACGCCATGACCGGTACGAGTGGTTCCGCGACCTGCTGGCCCAGGGAAAGGCGAATGCCGTCGCCACCGCGCACACGCTCGACGATCAGGCCGAGACGGTGCTGCATCGGCTGCTGCGCGGCGCGTGGACGGAGGGGCTGGCCGGCATTCATCCGGTGATTGCCTGCCCCGTGGGCGTGATTCTGCGGCCCTTTCTTGAAGCGAGGCACGCAGAGATCGCGGAGTGGCTGCGATCGATCGAACAGCCCTGGCGCGAAGACGCCTCCAACGAGGATCGGAGCTTCACGCGGAATCGCATTCGTCACGAGCTGCTGCCGCAGCTGGCGCAGTACAACCCCCGGATCGAGGAGCAGCTGGCCCATCTGGCCATCCTGGCGCGCGACGAAGAAGCCTGGTGGGCGGCTGAGCTCCGCAGGCTGCTGCCGTCGCTGGTTCTGCCGGGGCGGCCTGTGCGCGGTGGAGGGCGTGCGGTTTCCACGCATCCGGACGAGGGCAGCGTGGGGATCGAGCTGGAGAGGCTGCGCGATCTTGCGCCTGCCGTGCGGCGCCGCGTGTTGAGGGCCGCCGCGCAGCAAATGGGATGCGAGCTGAATTTCGAGCAAACGGATCGGCTGATGAACCTGTGCGATCCGTCGGCTGCCCGCAGGCAGCAACTCACGGCAGAGTTGCGGGCGGAGCGATCCGCGCGGGAGCTGCGCCTGGTGCGGGAAGCCGTGACGCCGAGCGCGCCGGTCCTGGAGCATGTGGAGTTGCCGATCCCGGGAGAAGCTGCAGGTTTGGGCGTGCGCCTGCGGGCCACGGTTCCTGGATCGAGCCAGGAAACCCATCCCTCTGCGGCAAAACTGCGCGGACCGCAGCCGGGCGATTGGGTAAAGGTGCGGCATTCGCGAAGCGCGCGGCCTCTGAAAGAGATATTCGAGCGGCTGCAGGTAGAGGCGGCGCGGCGCAGGAGCTGGCCCCTGCTGGAGTGGGAAGGCCGCATTGTCTGGATGCAGGGTGTGGATGTGGATCCGGAGACGGATCTGCCGTTCGGGATCGAAGTGGCCGTCTAAGAAGCAGCGGCGGAGCGGGTCAGCGAGGGCCGTTCGGCGGCCATTCGTAGACCACCACACCGAGGTCGCTGAGCGTCTGCATGGTGGATTCCACGTTGCGGCGAATCTGCGGGCGGTCCTGCCGAAGCGCCGTTGGATCTTCTTCCACGGCGATCACTCGTCCAAAGGGCCACACATCGGTCGGAGTCGCGGCCAGAGCCTTCGGCAGGTCGGAGAGGCGCAGGTCCAGCAGACGGCGGCGCGCGGCGACAGGCCGCAGGAATTCGCTGCCCGGGCTGTTCGCCGGCCCCCCGTTATCCGGATAGAGAACGCTGAGGCTCACCGTGGATTTGCTGACGATGAGGAACGGATTCACCCAGCTCTGGCGCGTGTGGATGGCCATGTAGATGTTCTTCGAGGGCGGCGGAATGCTCTCCAGCTCCTCGCGATCCTCATCCTCGGCTGCGGCACTGGCGCGCTCCTGTTGCAGGACGTGCTCTCTGGCGGCCGCCGCTGCGGCGACGGTAGCGACAGGATGATGCGCCGACCTGGAGCATCCAGTGATCAGCAGTGGCAGCGCCAGGACGCCGGCCAGGACAGCACGGGGTTTCATAGGATATTGCACGCGTTTCTTAACTATGAGAATACCAACCCCGCCGGCCTCCTGGCTCGTTCGCAGAACGATTCCGCTTCTATCGAGGCGATCAGGGGAAGGAATAGAATCGACCGGGTGAAGACCAGCCTTTTCGATCTCTACAAGGTAGGCATCGGACCTTCCAGCTCCCACACCATGGGGCCGATGCGGGCTGCCCGCCGCTTTGCGACCGAACTGGATGCAGCGGTCCTGTTGCCGCAGGTCTCTGGTGTGCGGGTCGAGCTCTACGGTTCGCTGGCATTGACGGGTCGAGGGCACGGGACAGATCGCGCTGTGCTGCTGGGCCTCAGCGGCGAGGAGGCGGCGACGATCGATCCGGCGACGATTGAGCCAAAACTGGCGGGGATTCGCTCTTCGGGAAAGCTGGCGATTCTGGGCCGGCACCCGATTCCCTTCATCGAGACGCAGGACCTGATCCTGAACACCGACCAGATGGTCCCGCCCGGTGCTGTAACGCAGCACCCCAACGGAGTTCGCTTCATCGCACGCGAGGCGGCCGGTCAGCCGCTGATGACGCGGACGTATTTTTCTATCGGAGGCGGATTCATCCTCCAGGATGGCGAAGACGCGACTCCGGTGAAGGCGAGCGCTGCTGTGCCTTATCCGTTTGCAAGCGCAGCGGAGTTGCTGCGCATGGCGGCGGAGGAGGCCCAACCCATTTGGGCGATCATGCTGGCCAACGAAAGCGCGTTGCGGCCGGCAGAGGAGGTGCGGGCCGGCATCCTGCACATCTGGAGCGTGATGCTCGGCTGCATCGAGCGAGGTATGACGACGGAAGGGATCCTGCCCGGTGGCCTTTCCGTGCGCCGACGAGCAGCGCGGTTGGCAGAGCGCCTGCGCGATAAGGGATCGGTGGACCCGCTGGCGCCTCTGGACTGGGTGACGGTGTATGCGATGGCTGTGAACGAGGAGAATGCTGCGGGGGGGAGAGTGGTCACGGCCCCCACCAATGGCGCTGCCGGCGTGATTCCCGCTGTCGCCCGGTACTATCGCGATTTCATTCCTGGAGCGGACGAAGAGGGGATCCTGCGCTACTTTCTCACTTCAGCGGCCATCGGCGTCCTCTACAAGGAGAACGCCTCAATCAGCGGCGCGGAGGTGGGCTGCCAGGGCGAGGTGGGTGTGGCTTGTTCCATGGCCGCCGGGGGTCTGGCGGCGGCACTGGGCGCCAGCGACGAGGAAGTGGAGCATGCTGCGGAAGTGGGCATGGAGCACAACCTCGGCATGACCTGCGATCCGATCGGCGGGCTGGTGCAGATTCCCTGCATCGAGCGCAACGCGATGGGCGCGGTGAAGGCGGTGCAGGCCTGCCGCATCGCGATGAATGAAACAGAAGGGCACAAGATTTCGCTCGACCAGGTGATCCGGACGATGTATCTCACCGGCCTCGATATGCAGTCACGTTACAAGGAAACGTCGCTGGCGGGCCTGGCCCTGAACATCATCGAGTGCTAGATGCCAGAGTTTGGGGATGAGAGTTTAGGGATCAGGAAAGCTGGCCCCAGCAGACGACGCAGTCGTGCTGCATTGTCACGTGGCCATCGGTCTGGGTTTGGTCAAACAGGCGGCGAATGGCATCGCGCATCGCTTCGAACCGCGGCTGCCCTGGCGGCGGCATGTAGGAAGAGGAGAGGATTCGTCCTTCCAGGGCTTCCAGGTCGAACGACTGATGGTTGGGAAGCACCGCAGACTCCATCGGCGATGGAGCGAAGAATGCCGCCAGCCGCCTGCGCCCCATGTGCTGCCGCTTCACGGCTGCATAGTCGATGCCGAACTGCTGCAGCAGGCGCTCGTAGCCCTCGTGGAAGGCGTCTCCGCCGGGATGGCGATTGTTGTAAAGCACAGCGCACCATCCTCCCGGTTGCAGGATGCGAACAAACTCCGCGCGCGTCTTCTCCAGATCGAACCAGTGCATGGCCTGCGCGACGGTGATCAGGCCGATCGAGTGATCGGGCAGTCCGGTGGCTTCGGCGGTTCCTTCAGTCACGCGCAGTCTGGGAAAGTCCTGGGTCAGTCGATCGCAGGCGGCGCGCATCTCGGTATTCGGTTCGACAGCGGTGACACGGAAGCTCGCGGCGAGGAAAATCTCCGTCAACCGACCTGTGCCCGCGGCGATATCGGCGATGAGGGAATCGGAAGTCAGGCCGCAAGCGCGCCGCAAAACATCGACGACGGCCGATGGATAACCGGGCCGGAATCGACGATAGCTCTCGACCCGGCCGGTGAAGCGTTCTGTAGGGTTGGGAATCATGGCACGCCGCCTCGGTCCAAAGTATCGATCGATTGAGGAGCTCCTAAGCCAACTTTCAAAACTCTGCCGCGAAGCGGCGCCCGCCTGGACAGCTAGTCCTCCCGTTCCAGAGCCATGGCTACCGAGTTGCCGCCACCCAGGCAGAGAGCGACCACGCCTCGACGAGCATTGCGCTGGACCATCTCATAGAGCAGGGTCACCAGAACGCGCGCGCCGCTGGCTCCGATGGGATGACCAATGGCCACCGAGCCGCCGCTGACGTTTACCTTTTCCAGCGGAACGCCGAGTTCCCGAGTGAGAGCAATGGCCTGCACCGCGAAGGCTTCGTTCAACTCGAAAAGCTCGACATCACCGGCCGACCAGCCTGCGCGGCTCAATACGAGGCGGACGCCGGTGACGGGCGCCATCATCACCCATTTGGGATCGACGCCGCTGGTGGCATGGGCCACAATCCGCGCCATCGGCTTCAGGCCCAGCTCTCGCGCCTTGCGCGCGGAGGTGACCACCACCGCGGCGGCGGCATCGTTCACGCCGGGCGCATTGCCGGCGGTCACGGTCCCATCTTTCTTGAAGGCAGGCTTGAGCGACCGAAGCGCATCGAGGCTGGCGTCTTCGCGCACGGACTCGTCACGAGCGAACAGCGTTGGCGGCTGGCCTTTCTTCTTCGCGGGGATCTCCACGGGAACGATCTCGTCGGTGAATCGTCCCGCGCGCGAGGCGGCTGCCGCTTTCTGGTGAGAACCGAGAGCGTAAACATCCTGTTCCTCGCGCGAGATGCCGTACTTCTCGGCGACCAGCTCCGCAGTCTGTCCCATGTGGAAGTCGTTGTAGATGTCCCAGAGGCCGTCATGCACCATCGAGTCAACGACGGTGGCGTTGCCCATGCGGAATCCGCTGCGCGCCTGCGGCAGCAGGTAGGGCGCATTGGTCATCGATTCCATCCCGCCGGCGACGATGATTTCAGAATTACCGGTTCGCACGGACTGCTCGGCCAGCGCCACCGCGCGCAATCCCGACCCGCAGACCATGCTGATGGTCAGAGCGCTTACCTCCGGCGGCAGGCCGCCGTAGATTGCCGCCTGGCGAGCAGGGTTCTGCCCAAGACCGGCCGACAGCACATTGCCCATGATGCATTCGTCGATCTGTTCGGGTTTCAGACCGGCGCGCTGCACGGCTTCACGCACCACAATCGCACCCAGGCGGGTGGCGGAAATGTCGGACAGAGAGCCCTGAAACTTTCCAACCGGCGTGCGAACGCCGGCAACAATCACCATCTCATCCATAAACCTTCCTGCTTTATTCGATGCGGCGATCAGCCGTTAGAATCCAGAGGAAGATACCAGAGGGAAGGGGTCGCATGCACGAGCCGTCGCCGGAATCGCCCGCATTCCGCCCGATCACCGCAGGGGCCGTCGCACCGTGGTGGCACACAGCGCTGTTGGTGGCGTTGCTGGTGGGTGGCTCGATGCTGAGCGCGCGGCAGGCCCACCGCGCGGTGTTCGGCGGCCATCATGTCGCGCGCTACGGTCTCACGATCCTGTTGGAGCTGGTTCTTCTGCTGTTGGCGTGGTGGGGACTGCGGATGCGCCGTGTGCCGATGGCGGAGGTACTGCGGTTTCAGCGTGGCTGGCGCGCCTGGGCGGAAGATCTGGTGGCCGCCGCAGTCTTCTGGCTTACGTCAGCGGCGATTCTGGTAGCGATTGGACTGGCCTTGCGCCTGGCTCATCTCTCTCCGCCAGAGAAGGCCATCATGGCTCTCGCGCCGCGCAGCGGGCTCGAGCTGCTGTTGTGGATCGCGCTCAGCATCACCGCAGGCTTCTGCGAGGAATTCGTCTTCCGCGGATATTTTCTCCGCCAGTTCTCCTCGCTGGGGGCGGGCGCCGGGCTCGGCGTGCTTGCCTCTTCCCTGCTGTTTGGCGTGAGTCACGGATACGAAGGAGCGGCGGGCATGATCGCGATCACCGCGTATGGCGCACTGTTCTGCGTTCTCGTCTTGCTGCGCCGCAGCCTTCGTCCGGGAATGATGGCGCATGCGTGGCACGATATTTTTAGTGGAGTGATGCTCATGTTGCTGCGCCACGTTCATCCGTTGTGACGCGCATCCCTCGTTCGTGGGATACGCGCAATTTCCGCGCGTGCGATTCCGATGCGGATTTTGCATTTTTTTCTTGACACTCTATGCGCGGAAATCTATACATTCGTTAACTGCAGCATTTATGTTGCAGACTTCGATGTAAGCATCGAAAAGGGAGAATAGAACAAATGGCAACGAAAAAGGCAGCTAAGAAAACGGCAAAGAAGGCAGCCAAGAAGACCTCGAAGAAAAAGTAACAGGTCGAGGGCAACGAATCGGGGGGACGCGATGAGCGTCCCCCCGATGCTTTTGCGGCGAATTTTGCATGGTGGAAATGCGCGGCGCCTCATGCGATGGTCTCGCTGGATTCCTTCTCCCTGGCTGTAGGCTGGAAGAATGACGCGCCGCCGCTGGATTGCCGATACGTGGGATGAAGCGACCGCCTTACTGAGCGGGGCCCAGGCACAACACCTGATTCGCGTGCTCCGCGCTCAGTCCGGCATGGAATTCGACATCGTCGCCGGCGGCCGCGTATGGCATGCGGTGATCGCGGGCATCACCGGCGACTCCGTACGCTTCAACCTGGTCGCCGAAGTCGAGGCCGACCCCGCCCTCCCCGTCACTCTGCTGCTCTCCGTCTTCAAATTCGACCGGATGGAATGGGCCATCGAGAAAGTCACCGAGCTGGGAGCGGAACGCATCGTGCCGGTGATCGCGCGTCGCAGCGAGAAGCACCTGGCCCAGGCGGCGGCGGTTCGCGCCGAACGCTGGAGGCGCATTGCACTGGAAGCTTCAAAACAGGCGCGGCGATCGGACGTCCTGCAGGTCGAAGATCCTTTACCGCTCAAGGCGGCGATTCGTGAGGACGGCCAGGCGGTGCGTCTGATCCTGGCCGAACAGGAGCGCTCGACGACGCTGCATGGTGCCATCGGCGAAGTGCTTGCGGCAGCCGGGGACGAGGTCCCGGCCTTTCGCATGGCTGTCGGCCCGGAAGGCGGATGGACGGCGGAGGAGGAAGCGATGTTCGACGCGGAGAACTGGAAGCCGGTGAGCCTGGGACCGCGCATCCTGCGCGCGGAGACGGCCGCGATCACTGCGATGGCAGTGGCGGCGGCGCTGCTGGAGTAGCGCCGCCGCGCGAGCTTACGAAAAAATCTCTTTCACCTTTTCAAAGATGCCGCGCGACGCCGGGGTGTTCTCCACGGTCACCGTCTCACTCAGTTCCCGCAGCAGCTCCTTCTGCGCCTTCGTGAGCTTCGCGGGCGTGCGCACCACGACCTGCGCGATGAGATCGCCGCGGCCGTATTCGTTCAGGTGGGGGACGCCCTTGCCGCGGATGCGAAACTCCTGACCGCTTTGGGTACCCTCGGGAACCTTGAGTTTCGTCACACCGTCCAGGGTGGTCAGGCTGATCTCCGCGCCCAGCGCCGCCTGGGGAAACGAAATGGGCACGACGCAATGCAGGTCGTTGCCTTCCCGATCGAAGAACTTGTGGTTCCTGACCTTCAGCACGATGTACAGATCGCCCGCCGGTCCACCAAAGCGGCCGGTATCGCCTTCGCCCTGGTAGCGGATGCGGGTGCCGTCTTCGACCCCGGCCGGAATGCTGACCGAGATGTCGTGCTGCCGCTCCACGCGTCCCTCCCCGCGACAAGTGCTGCAGGGATCGGTAATCACGGTGCCGGTGCCACCGCAGGCGCTGCAGGTGCGGGCGATGGAGAAGAATCCCTGCTGGTAGCGAACCTGCCCGCGGCCCTGGCAGTGAGCGCAGGGGGTAGGTCCGCGTCCGGTCGCGGTGCCGGTGCCGCGACAATCAGCGCACGCTTCCATGCGGCGGATCGAGACTTTGGTCTCTTTGCCGAAGACGGCCTCTTCGAATTCAAGCGTCACATCGTGCCGGACATCGCGGCCTTTCTGCACGCGCGAAGCCCGCCGGCTGCTGCCGCCCATGTTGAACATCTCGCCAAAGAGATCGCCGAAGATGTCTCCGATGTCCTGGCCGCCGAACGGATTGCCGTCGAATCCGCCGCTGGCGCCTACCCCGGCATGACCGTAGCGATCGTAAGCGGCACGCTTCTGCGGGTCGCTCAGCACCTGATAGGCTTCACTGCACGATTTGAAACGCTCCTCAGCGTCGGCGTCGCCGGGATTGCGATCCGGGTGATGCTGGAGAGCCAGCTTGCGGTAGGCCGCCTTCAGCTCCGGGTCGGTAGCTGTGCGGGAGACGCCAAGGACTTCGTAGTAATCGGCTTTAATCACGTTTTCAGTTCTGCTCATGCTTCCTTTTGCTCTGCGTTACTGGCAATTCGGACCAGCGCGGGGCGCAGCAGACGCTCCCGGATACGATAGCCGCGACGCACTTCCTCGATTACCTGATGATCGGGGATGTCATTGCGTTCCACCATTTCCAGCGCCTCGTGCACGCGCGGATCGAAAACGGCGCCGACCGACTCAACGGGCTGAACATTCAGCGAGCGCAGAGCCTCGTCCATCTGCTTCACAATCAGCTCCACCCCGGTTCGCAGCTGCTCGGCCGAGCCGGTGGACTTCAGAGCGAGCTGGAAATTGTCGAGCACGGGAAGAAACTGCTCCACCGCGTTGGCGACTGCATAGTCGCGGAACTCCGTCCGCTCCTTCGCCTCGCGTTTGCGGGTGTTGTCGAATTCTGCCTGCAGGCGCGCCAGCCGTTCGAATAAAAAATCCCGCTCGGTCTTCAGGCGATCGTATTCCTCCTGCGGTACGGTCGCCGTTTCCACCAACACGAGCGGCTCCTTCGCCTCTTCGGATGCGGCCGTCGCTGCGGTTCCGCGCTCAGTCGTGCTGTCCATTCCTTCGTCTTCCGTCGCCGCCTCGGCGTTCTGCCTTTTCTCCACCATAATTCGACGCATACCTCTCACTCGATTCCGATTGCAAGGGGCAATCACCTGCTGTCTGTTTTCCGTTCGATGCGGGTGGTTCAGTGCGGCGGCTGGAAAAGCCTGCCGGACAGCTGGGCAATGTACGACACTGCGTTGATGGTTTCCTGATACTGAATCCGCGTGGGCCCGATGACGGCGACGGTGCCCAGGTTTTCGGAGCCCAGCCGCGCCGTGGTGCCGATCAGAACAAAATCGCGCAATTCCGGGATCGCCTCTTCGAGCCCAACCACAACCCGCACGGTCCGTTGCCGGGCGTCCACATACGCGTTCAGCAGCTCAATCAGCCGTTCCTTCGCCTCCAGCGCGTGCAGCATGGTCCGCAGGAGCTCGCGATCGGTCTCGCCGCTCAGCAGATTGGCGACGCCTTCCATAAAGATGACCGGAGCGGCTGCGCCCTCGGCGGCCAGCGCTCCTTTCCGGCAAAGCTCTTCGAGCGAATGCATCAGCCGGTCGTACTCGCTGCGCTCCGCTTCCAGACGCCGCGTGACTTCCGCGCGAATGCGCTCAATGGACCAGCCATAAAAATTCTCATTCAGGAACCGGGCCGCGGTTTCCAGTTCCGGCATGGTCAGATCGTGGTCGAGCAGCAGCACGCGATCCAGCACCGTCCCGGCCTTCGTAATCAACACTGCGAGCACCCGGCCTGTCGCCAGACGGGTGAAATGAATGTGTTCCAGCGTGTGCATTTCCTGGGTCGCCCCGAGAGCGACGCCCAGTCCGCTGGAGATCAGGGCCAGCACATGCGATGTGCGCTCGAGGTACTGCTCGCTGGTGCCGATCCCGGCAAAGCTCTCCTCGATCTGCTCCAGCCGCTCCGGAGCCAGAATTGCGAGCTGGGGCGTGCCCAGGTGTTCGACATAGAAGCGAAACGCCTGCGGGGTGGGGATGCGCCCGGCGGAGGTGTGCGGCTGGTCCAGCAGACCGGCGTCCGCCAGCGACGCCATGACGTTGCGGATGGTGGCCGAGCTCATCCCCTCCTGGTTGCCGAAATGCCGCGCAAGGGCCTGCGAGGCCACGGGTTCCCCGGAAGCGATGTAAGTCTCCACAATCGCCGTCAAAACCGTTCTTTCCCGAGGACTTAGCCGCGGCTCAAGCGCCATACATGCACCAGTCACCCCAAAACGGGTGAAACTCTCCTCTATAGATTGTAGGTTTGCGAAAAAAGCGGGTCAAGAAACGCATAGAACCGGCAGACCCCCATGAACCGCGAGATTGCGGGCGGCAGCAGGGTTTCTTCAATATTCGCCGATCACCCGGTTTTCCAGCGGCTCGCCGCGCAGATAACGTCGCACCTGGGCGGCGGCGAACTCCATGGCGCGCCGCATGAACATCGGTGTCGAGCCGGCGATGTGCGGCGTGATGAGCAGGTTCGGAGCGCTCCACAGAGGGTGTGCGTCCGGCAAAGGCTCCGGATCGGTGACGTCAATCGCGGCCTGGATGTGCCTGCCGTGCAGCGCCGCCACCAGCGCGTCGGTGCTGACCACCGGACCGCGCGCCGCATTCACCAGCAGCGCTCCCTGCTTCATCCTGGCGATCTGCGGTGCGCCGATCATTCCCGTGGTCTCGCTGGTGAAGGGAACGATGAGGATGACAGCATCTGCCGTGGGCAACAGATCCATCAGCTTCTCCACGCCGTGGACGCCCTCTCGGGCGGTTCGGGCGACCCGCACGATCTCTACGCCGAACGGCAGCAGCCGCGCTTCGATGGCCCGGCCGATATCGCCATAGCCCACGATCAGGACCTGCCGCCCGTGTAGCTCTTCGCACAGAACCGTCGGATACAGCTTTTCCTGCGAGGGATGCAGAGCCTGATAGCGAGCCTCGCCCTCTTTACGCCGCGACCAGAGGCCCGCCCTCTGCACATCGGCATACAACGGGAAGTACTTCAGCGCGCCCAGAACCGCAGCTACGGTCCACTCCGCCGTGGGGATGGTATGCGCGCCCCGCGCGTCGCACAGCAGCACGTCTCTGGGGATCAGGGGCAGGATTCCGTCCACACCGGCGACGGTGGCCTGGACGACGCGAACGCCGCGCAGCCAGGGCCAGATCTGGTGCGCCTGGTTCGTCCACGGAGGAGCGATCCAGAATTCGATCTCAAAAGGACGGTCCGGCTGAAATGGAACGACCTCCAGCGCGATGCCTTCGGGAAACAAACGGTGCAGTTCGGGACTGACCGCCTCAGGAATTCCAACCTTCAGCATGATGGGGGTGCTCCGCTCCCAGGAGATAATCCGATGCTATCGCTTTCCAGGACGCCCTTTGGAGAACGGCGGCCATGAATGCCAGCGGCCTGCCTGCCGTTTCATCGTCCGGGGCGTGAGGTGTGCCGCGCGAATCGGCTCCGGCTAATTCTTCTGATGAAAGAACCGGTTGTTCAGATCCGGCCAGAACTCCTGAAAGACATACGTGAAGCCGTCGAGACTGACATTGATCAGCCAGCGTTGACCGGTCTTCGTCCACGTGCGCTCCTGGGAGGGATAGTAGAGATCGGATATGCCCGAGGCTGCGCCCGCACCGACGATCTCTGAGGCATTAAAAGTCTCACCGGCGGAATCTGTGCGCGTAATCAGGATGCGGCTGAATGCGTAGCCGGCCCGCTTGATCGGACTTCCGTGGCCGAGCGTGTAGTAGCGAGGATCCTGATGAAGAAGCGCGGGAAAGACAAACTCCGCCTGGTAGTCCTCATCGACCTCATCGGCAAACGTATGCCAGAAGTAGCGTCCATAGCCGGCCGCACCCTGATGGAATTCAGGGATGGAGTTTTCGGCCTGGGCTACGCCCGCCAGCAGGCCGGAGTAGATCACGTCGGAATAGTCAAAAGCGTCCTGGGTGCTTTCTCTGAACTTATCCTTCACGGATTCCGGCGGCAGCTTCTGATCCGCCGAAACGGAACGGAAATTCGGAATGATTCCAAGTATGCGCTTCGTCTGGTGCCCGGCAAGACTGGGGGTGGAACCCGAAGGAGGGCCGGCCGGATGCGGTGTCGCCTGCGGGTTTGTCTGGGCCGCAGCCTGTCCAGGATCGTCGGGAAGAGCGCTGCTGGCGACGGCGGGAGCATTTTGCGCCAGCGCGACCGGACTGGCGCCTGCACCCAGGGCAAGCACCAACGTAAAAAGGCAAAAGGGGGAAATACGTTCCATATGGGTGCGAAAGGTCAGACGGATCCAGCGGGTGATGTATGAATTGACGCACAAAAGGCGCCCGGGGACACAAAATTCCTCCTGTTTTGTTTTGAGGCCGTCCGGGTTGCCTGAACGCTGCTAAACCAGCGCCTTCCGCAAAGCCTTAAGGCCCTCCTGAATAGCCTCAGGAGAAACGGCATAGCTGAAGCGCACATGCCCCTCACCCTGCGCTCCGAAGACAACGCCAGGAATTGTAGCAACGTGCGCCTTATCAAGCAGCAGAGAGGCGACATGACGGCTGTCTTTACTAATCCTCGCCACGCGCGGGAAAGCGTAAAACGCGCCGGCGGGCAGGTCGCACTCGAGCCCCAGTTCGTTCAGCCCCGCAACCAGCAAATCGCGCCGTTGCCGGTACTGCTCGCGCCGCGAGTCGATCACGCTTTGGGGAACCGCCAGCGCCTCAAGTGCCGCCCATTGCGTGGGCGTCGAAACTCCGTTGGTGGAGTAGAGCACCAGCTTGCGGAACCCTGTCATGAACGGCTCTTTCGCGACGGCATACCCGATGCGCCATCCGGTCATGGCATAGGTCTTCGAGAAGGTGTAGCAGGTGATCGTTCGCTCGGCCATGCCAGGCAGCGAGGCGATGGAGACGTGCTCGCCTTCGTACACCAGATCCTCGTAGGCCTCGTCGGCAACCACGACGAGGTTGTGTTTGATGGCAAACGCCGCCACTTCTTCCGCTTCCTGTCGAGAGAAGACCAGGCCGGAAGGATTCTGCGGCGTGTTGTAGTAGATGGCGCGCGTGTTCGGGGTCGAGTAATGCTCCAGCGTCGCTGTAATCCCATTCCGCCGCGCGCCGGAGGTAGGAATCATGACCGGACGCGCCTGAGCCATGGTGATCATGTCCCGGATCGGTGTCCAGTAGGGGGCGAAGAGCATCGTGTCGTCGCCGGGATCCAGAATCGCCTGAAACGCCACGTAAAGAGCATGAGCGCCCCCCGCCGTGACAATCACGTCTTCCACGGAGGCAGCAATTTTGTTCCGCTCCTGCAGCTTGCGGACCAGAGCTGCACGCAACGGCTCAATGCCCGAGGAGGGCGCGTAACGCGTTCGGTTCTCCGACAGGGCTCGCGTCAAAGCGTCCTTAATGGACTCGGCCGTCTCGAAGAAAGGCTCGCCTCCATGGAAAGCATGGACGGGCTGGCCGGCGGCTCGCAGCTCCAGCACCTTGTTGCGAATCTGCACGATGTCGGAGAAGCCCACTTCCTCCAGGCGCTTTGCGAGGTGCATTTCTTTCCTTCGGTTGATCATGATGGTCCGCCCGCCAATCCGGACGATACAGCTTAGAGCATTTCCACGGCGCCTGGGATGGAAATCCCCTCCGAATCAGGTGGCCAGCAGCCCGGAATAGACGGCCATCCCCGCGACGGCATCAATACCCATGGCCTCCAGCGTGTCGATTTCCTCCTGGCTGCGAATGCCGCCGGCGACGATCAGCTGCCGGCGGGTCAACGGCCGCAGGCTGCGCGCAGCCTCGATGGGAAATCCGCTGAGAGTGCCTTCGGTATCGACATGCGTGTACAGAAACGCTCCACACCAGGGTTCCAGGGCGGCGATGGCCTCCGCCGGCGTCACGTTAACCTGCTCGCGCCAGCCGCGCACGGCAATGCGCCCGGCTTTGGTATCAATTCCTGCGACAAACGCCTCAGGTCCGATGGCGGCCGAAATGGAAGCGGCCGCCTCAGTGTCGACGCCCTCCTGGACGAAGAGTGCAGACCCGAAGATCACCCGCCGGGCTCCGGCATCGAGCAGCGCCCGGGCCTGGTCAGCCGTGCGCACCCCGCCCCCCACCTGGACTGGCAGGCGCAGGGCGATTTGCTCGACCAGCCCGCGGTTGTCGCCGACACGCTTGGCCGCGTCCAGGTCGATGAGCTGCACGAGAGGGTAGCGGGAGAAGCGCTCAATCCAGGGTTCGAAGTCATCAAAGGCAAGCCGCAGAGCCTCGCCGCGCTCGAGCTGGACAATGCGCCCGCCCATCAGGTCGATTGAGGGAATCAGCATGGCAGCCTCATGGGAATCCCATCGCGTCGCAACGCCTCCTTCAGCGAACGCACATCCGCGATGCCGAAATGAAAGATGCTGGCCGCCAGAGCCGCATCGGCCTTGCCTTCGCAAAACACCCGCGTGAAATGCTGAGCGGTGCCGGCCCCTCCCGAGGCGATCACCGGAATCTGCACAGCCTCACTGACCGCAGCGGTCAGCTCGCAGTCGAAACCGGCCCGGGTCCCGTCCGAGTCCATTGACGTGAGGAGAATTTCGCCGGCGCCCCGGGATTCCGCCTCCCGTGCCCACTCGATCGCCCGGCGTCCTGTCGGCTTGCGGCCCCCCGCGATGTAGACCTGCGCGTCGGCGACGGGATCACCCTCGGTGGCGCGGCGCGCGTCGATGGCGACGACAACGGCCTGCGCTCCGAACTGTGCGCCAATCTCGCCGATGAGCTCCGGCCGGGTCAGAGCCGCCGAGTTGATGCTGATTTTGTCCGCCCCGGCGTCGAAAACGGCCGCAGCTTCGTCCGCGCTGCGAATGCCGCCGCCAACCGTGAAGGGGACGAAGAGTCGCTGCGCGGTGCGCCGAACCGTCTCCAGCAGCGTGCCCCGGCCTTCGTGCGTGGCCGTAATGTCCAGCAACACAATCTCGTCGGCTCCCGACGCAGCATGGCGAGCGGCGAGTTCAGCCGGATCGCCCGCGTCAACCAGATCGACGAACTGCACGCCTTTGACCACCCGTCCATCGCGAACATCGAGACAGGCGATGATGCGTTTGGTCAGCATGAAGGAAACTCCAGAAAATTGCGCAGGACTTTTAACCCTGTTTCTCCGGACTTTTCCGGATGAAATTGCACACCCATCACATTGCCGCGCTCGACGGCCGCGCTGAATGGCTCGCCATAGTTCGCCGTGGCCACGGTTTCCACTCCTACTGGAGCCCAGTACGAATGGGTGAAGTAAGCAAAGCCGCCCTCCGCGATCCCTGCCAACAGCCGGGAATTCTGGCGGATCGAAAGAGAATTCCATCCCACGTGAGGAACTTTTCTTCCCGGGGCGAAACGCTGGCAGCTCCCGGAAAGCGCGCCGATCCCGGTGCAGTCGGGAGCCTCGCTACTGCCGGCAAAGAGCCACTGCAGCCCAACGCAGATGCCAAGAAACGGCACTTGCCGGGCAATCGCGTCTTCAACGGCGGCCCGGATTCCGGTTTCCTCCAGCCGCCGCGTCGCTGCAAAGTGGCCCACCCCAGGGAGCACCATCCGTTCGGCGTTCCGCGCGACTTCCGGATCCTCTGTGACGAGCACCTCCGCACCCAGGGACCGCAGCGCCTTCACCACCGACGTGAGATTGCCCGCGCGGTAGTCGATCACCGTCACGCGCATTACAGGAGCCCCTTGGTGCTGGGCAGCATCGCCTTCAGCTGCGGATCGCGCGAGCAGGCAAAGCGCAGAGCCCGAGCAAATGCCTTGAAGAGCGCCTCAATCTTGTGGTGATTCGAGCGTCCATACATCGTCTTCACGTGCACATTGGCGCGCGCTCCGCGAGCAAATCCCTCGAAGAAGTCCTCAACAAGCTCCGTCTGCAGGTCGCCCACCAGCCGCGTCCTCACCTTCGTCTCCACGACGTGCGCGGTCCGGCCGCTCAGGTCTACCGCCGCTAAACCGAGGGTCTCATCCATGGTCATCAGAAAATACCCGGCGCGCAGGATGCCCCGCTTATCGCCCAGCGCCCTGTCGAAGGCCTCGCCCAGCGCAATGCCGACGTCTTCGACGGTGTGGTGCTGATCCACGTCCAGATCCCCCTGGCAGCGCAGCTCCAGGTCGAAAGCGCCGTGGCGTGTGAACAACTCAAGCATATGATCGAAGAAGCGGATGCCGGTCGAAACCGTGTAACGCCCGGACCCTTCGAGGGTCAGACGCAGGTGGATTTCCGTTTCGGACGTCTTGCGGTCAATCGACGCCGTCCGCTTACTCTTCATGGTTCCTTCTCCATCCAGCCGATTTCCGCAAGCGACGCTTCCAGAGCCGCTACCGCCTGCTGCGTTTGTTCCTGCGTTCCCAGCGTGATGCGCACACACCCGTCACAGCCGGGATCCGCCGAGCGATCCCGCACCAGGATCCCCCTGGCCCGCATGGCCTCGACGATCGCAAGGTGCCGCGGGCCGATTTGCACCAGAACGAAGTTGGCCTGCGAAGGCCAGAACGGCAGCCGGATGCGCTGCAGCGCCGACTCGAACATCCGACGCGACGCGACAACCTCGTTGGTGTACCAGCGCAGGTAGTCTTCATCCTCGAGCGCCGCAGCCAGGCAGGCGAGCGCGACGGAATTTACGCTGTACGGTGAAATCGCACGCCGCATCCACTGCATGGCGTCCTCGGCAGCCGCCAAAACACCCAGGCGCAGGCCCGCCAGCCCGTAGGCCTTTGAAAAAGTGCGGGCGACGATCACATTTGGCATCCGGCCCACAAGATCCATGACCGTCTCGCCAAAGAAATGGAAATACGCCTCATCGACCAGCACCGCCGCCTGCGGAGCGGCTTCGATCACCCGCAGTAGATCGTCGCGCCGCACGGCCTGGCCCGTGGGGCTGTTGGGATTGGCAATTGCAATCAACCGCGTCGCCGGCGTAATGGCTTCCAGCATGGCAGTCAGAGGAAAGCGAAATCCATCCTCGGCCGGGACAGCGATAATCCGCGCCGCCGTTCCCGACGCATACACCTCATACATGGAGTACGTAGGCACAGGCAGCAGCATTTCTGTGCCGGCGTCCAGATAAGTCTGGCACAGGACATGAATCGCCTCGTCCACGCCGTTCGTCAGCAAGACCTGCGATGGCTTCAGGCCCAGATGCTCCGCCACTCGCCGCTCCACCGGCTCGCGTTCCGGATACCGCGTGAGATCTCCGCGGGAAATGGCTCCAAGCGCATCCAGCACGCGTGGCGAGCAGGCGAACGTGTTTTCGTTGAAATCCAGGCGCAGCCCGCTGCGATCGCCCAGGGGCGGATGATATTCCTTCATCCGGCGCACGGTGGAGGAGGGCTGCGGGCTCTCAATTTTGAGATCAGTCATGCGCGCCTCGCACTCGGATCGCCTCTGCGTGCCCCGACAGTCCTTCCGCGTTTGCCAGGCGGATGGCAGCAGGCCCCAGCTGCTGCACGCCTTCTCTGGAGTACTCCTGCACGGTGATGACCTTCAGAAAATCCGTCACGCTCAGGCCGCCGCGCGTGCGTGCCTGGCCCCCGGTGGGGAGCGTGTGATTCGGTCCTGAGACGTAATCGCCCAGCGGCTGCGCCGACCATCGCCCGACAAACACCGACCCGGCGTTCTGCACCCATTGGAGATCCGCCTCGCTGTCGATCGTCAGATGCTCCGGAGCAATCTGATTCGTCAATGTGCGCCCTTCCTCCACGGTGCGCGCAACGATGGCCAAGCCGTGCTTCGCCAGCGCCTGCGCCGCGATCTTGTTGTTCCGCGCCCTGGCTTTCACCTCTGTCATCACCGCTCGGGCGAGATCGGCCCGCGTCGTGATGAGGATCGCCATCGCGTCCGGATCATGTTCCGCCTGCGCGACCAGGTCGGCGGCGATCGCCGCAGGATCGCCCGTCTCGCTGGAGACGACGATCTCCGTTGGACCGGCGAGCATGTCAATCGCGCAATCGAAAGCCACGAGCCTCTTCGCTGCCGTCACCCAGGCATTCCCAGGACCAACAATCTTATCCACGCGCGGCAGGCCAGCCGTGCCATAGGCCAGAGCAGCAATCGCGTGTGCGCCGCCGACCTTGTAGAACTCCGTGATGCCCAGCAGGGATGCCGCGGCGAGCGTTTCTTTGGCCGGCCGGGGCGACACCGCCACAATGCGCCGCACCCCGGCAACCTGCGCCGGAATCACAGTCATCAGCAGAGTGGAAGGCAATGGATAGCGCCCACTGGGTACGTAACAGCCCACCGAATCCAGCGGCAGGATGCGTTGACCCGTGGTTACGCCGGTCGCGATCTTCAGACTGAATTCCTTCGGCCGCTGGCGCTCTGCAAAAGCGCGGATATTCCGAGCCGCCGTCTTCAGCGCCTGCCGCACCGGCTCCGGGGTGTTTTCCCAGGCCAGCTGCATCTCCACTTCGGGTATCCGTAACGGTGCCTGTGACGCAAAACCGTCCAGACGGGAGCGCAGACGCAGCAGCGCCTCGTCTCCACCCCGGCGAACCGACTCAACGATCCGGCGCGCCTGCGGCAGGACCCGGTCCCAGGAAGGCGAGCGGCGCTCCGTCAGAGCTGCCACCGCCTCCCGTCCGCGTCCGGTCGTGCGGATCAGCTTCACAGCACCACCTTGTTCAGCGGGTATTCGACGATTCCGGTCGCCTTCGCCGCCTTCAGCTTGGGAAGTACCTCGCGCACGGTTCTCTCTTCGAGAATCGTGTTCACCGCCACCCACTTCGCATCGCTCAGCTCGGAAATCGTCGGCGCATTCAGCGCGGGCAGAACGCTCAGAACGTTCGCGAGGTTCTCCTTCTCAACGTTCAGCATCAGGCCCACCTGCCCCTGAGCGTCGATCGCTCCCCGCAGCATCAGCGCCAAATTGTCGATCTTCTGCTTCTTCCAGGGATCGGCACAGGCGCCGCGACTGGCGATCAAACGCGTCTCGCTCTCCATCACCGTATCGATGATCCGCAGCCGATTAGCCCGCAGAGAACTCCCCGTCTCCGTGACCTCGACAATGGCATCGGCGAGTGTGGGCGGCTTCACTTCCGTCGCGCCCCAGCTGAATTCCACCCTGACCGAAATCTTCTTCTCCGCAAAATAGCGCTTCGTCACCTCGACCAGTTCGGTCGCGATGATCTTTCCCGACAGATCTTCGGCGCGCTGCCACGGCGAGCTCTCCGGAACCGCCAGCACCCACCGCACCCGGCGGCGGCTCTGCTTGGCGTAGACCAGGCTGGTGACGCTTTCAACGTTCAGCCCGCTTTCCACCACCCAGTCAATGCCGGTCAGCCCGGCATCCAGCACGCCATGATCGACGTAGCGCGCCATCTCCTGCGCGCGAATCAGCATGCACTCGATCTCCGGGTCGTCAATGCTCGGGAAGTAAGAGCGCCCGTCCGCGTAAATGTTCCACCCTGCGCGGCCGAAGAGCGCAATGGTCGCGTCCTGCAGGCTGCCTTTGGGAATGCCAAGACGAAGCTTGTTGCTCATGCCCGCACCTCCGCGCCCGCGCTCAGTGGTCTCGTGAAGCAGCTCACCGTGCCCTCATGGCAGACCAGGCCATCGCCTTCCACCTCCACGCGGAAGAGCAGCGCGTCCTGATCGCAGTCGGTTGAGACCTCGATGATCCGCAGCCGATTGCCGCTGGTTTCGCCCTTCATCCAGAGCTTCTGGCGCGTGCGGCTCCAAAACGTAACAAAGCCGGTTTCCTGCGTCCTGCGCCAGCTCTCTTCGTTCAAAAATCCCAGCATCAGCACCTGGCCGTTGCGCGCATCCTGGACAATTCCAGGCGCCAGGCCATCCATTTTCGCAAAATCAATCGTCGTTTCCGTCATTCGCTCATCCTCTTTGTGGGCAAAAATTAAAAGCCCGTCAGCGCTCTCTGCGCCGGCGGGCTTTTCAATCCTGGGTGGTTGGTGTTGCTAACTCAACCGTGGAATGCAAAAGTTCGCCGGCACGTTCGTCACGTGATGATGGTGATGACGATGATGGCGGTGAATCTGCATCTGCTTCCACCTTAGGATGCAGTCCGGCGGCCTGTCAACTGCCCGAAGTTTCAGGACCAAGAATTTCCGCGAAGTGAACCGCCCGCCGCGTTGTGTTCTGGGCAATCTGCTCCCGGCAACTGAAGCCGTCCGCCACCAGAATTGTGTCCGGTGCCGCGGCCCGTACCGCCGGCAGGAGAACCCGCTCCCCCAGCGCCTGTGAGACCTCAAACTTCTCGCGCTCGAAGCCGAACGGACCCGCCATCCCGCAGCAGCCGGAATCCAGCAGCTCCACCGCCGCCCCGGTGCGCTGCAGCAGATCCATCTCCGCCGTCATCTTCAGAACCGACTTGTGGTGACAATGCCCCTGCACGAGAATCCTCCGGCCCGTGAGATCCGGCGGCCGGAATCCGGGAGCCTGCCGAACCAGAAGCTCGCTGAGCAGGAGCGTTTGATCGCGAAGGCGCCGTGCCCGCTCGTCCGCGGGAAAAAAGTTCACCAGCTCATCGCGGAAAACGCTGGCGCAGCTGGGCTCGAGGAAAACGAAAGACAGGCCGGCGTCGATTTGCGGCGCAAACATCTGGAGAATGCTCTCCAGATAGCCGCGCGCCTCCCGCAGAAAGCCAAAGTCGTACAGCGCCCGCCCGCAGCAGACATGCCGGCGCGGCACTTCCACGGAAAATCCCGCGCTCTCCAGCACGCGCGCCGCGGCATCGAGCGACTGAGGGTGGTAGTAGTTATTCCAGGTGTCCGGCCACAGCAGCACGCGCTGCCCGCCCGCGTTCCGGCTTCGCGCTCCCCTCTGCCATTCGGCCCGAAAGCTCCGTGGCGCAAAGGTCGGCAGCCTCCGCTGCTGGGCCACTCCGAGAGCTGCCTTCATAACCTGCGAAACGCCAGGAAGCGCCAGCGGCAGATTCGCCAGGCGCGGAGTGACTCCGGGGATCAGCGAAGCTGCCTGCGCCAGCCGGTCCATGAACCCAAACGCATATTGATGCAGCGGCCGGAGCCGACCCTCGTAGTAATGGGCCAGGAACTCAGCCTTGTACGTCGCCACGTCCACATTCACCGGGCATTCGCTCTTGCACGCTTTGCAACTCAGGCACAAATCCAGCGCCTCGCGCACGCCTTCGTTGTGCCAGTCGGGATCGAGCACCTCGCCCCGCATCAGCTCCCACAGCAGGTGGGCGCGGCCTCGCGTGGAGTGCCGCTCTTCGCGCGTCGCCATGTAGCTCGGGCACATGGTCCCGCCACTTTCCTTGCGGCACGCTCCCACGCCCACGCAGCGCAGCGTTGCCTCATGCAGCGATCCGTGGTCCTCCGGGAACTGGAAGAACGTATCCGGCTGCTTCGACGCATAGCCCGCTCCCAGGCGCAGGTTTTCTTCCGGCTGATACACCGCGTCCGGAGCGATCATCTTGTCCGGGTTCATCCGGTTATCCGGGTCCCACAGCGCCTTGAACTCGCGGAAGGCCTGCATCAGCTCCGCACCAAACATCTTCGGCAGCAGTGCGCCCCGCGCCTGCCCGTCGCCATGCTCCCCGGAAAGCGAGCCCCCGTGCGCGATCACGATATCCGCCGCGCGATCGATGAAGGTCCGGAATTTGCGGATGCCCGCGTCGCTCTCCAGATCGAAGTTGATGCGCGTGTGCACGCATCCCTGTCCGAAGTGGCCATACATCGGACTCCGATAGCCGAACTCCCCCATCAGCGCGAAAAGCTGGCGCAGATAGGAGCCCAGCTGCACCGGCGGCACTGCAGCGTCTTCCCACCCTTCCCATCCATGCGGCTCGCCGGGAACAAACACCGTCGCTCCCAGTGCCGACTCGCGCACCCGCCAGATGCGCGCTGCTTCTTCCGGAGAACAGATGCGCCCCGCCGGCGATCCGGGCAGTCGGGCCGCGATCGCAATCAGATCACGCGCCTTCGCTTCCGCCTCGGCATCGCTCTCCGCCCCAAATTCCGCCAGCAGAAACGCGCCGCCCGGCGGCAGTAATTTCACTTCTTCATCCGCCAGATGCTTCCGCTGCATGAAATCCAGCAGCATCGCGTCGATGCCTTCCAGTCCGATCGGCTCGTGGCGGATCACCTCGGGCACCGCATCCGCGGCAAGAAATGCATCCGGGAATCCCAGCACGGCCAGCCGCCGGCACGGGGGACTGTGCATCAGATCCAGCGTCGCGCTCACCACCGTCGCCAGCGTGCCTTCGGCGCCCACCAGCGCGCGCGCTACCTGGAAGCCGCGCTCCGGCAGCAGCTCGTCCAGGTTGTAACCGGAGACGCGCCGCGGAATCTGCGGAAAGCGGCGGCGAATCTCCTCGGCATGCCGGTCGCGAATCCCTCGCATGCCCGCATAGATCTGGCCCGCGCGCCCGCCCCGCGCGATGATCGCCGATATCTCCTCTTCGGTCGTCGCCCCCACCGTCATGCGCGTGCCGTCGTACAGCACCACATCGAGCGAGCGGATATTATTCGCGGTCAGGCCGCCCATCACGCTGTGCGTTCCGCAGGAGTTGTTGCCGATCATGCCGCCGATCGTGCATCGGCTGTGCGTCGCCGGATCCGGCGCAAACGTCAGATGGTGCAGCTCCGCCGCCTCGCGCACGCGATCCAGCACAATGCCCGGTTCCACCACCGCAGTCTTTCGCTCGGGATCCAGCGCGTCGAGCCGGCGCATATATTTCGAGAAATCCAGCACTACGGCAACGTTGCAGCACTGACCTGCGAGACTGGTCCCCGCCCCGCGCGGCAGCACTGCGGCACCCAACGCGCGGCACGCAGCCAGCGTCGCTTCCACATCGGCCACATCGCGTGGAATCACGATCCCGATTGGCGTCTGACGATAATTCGAAGCGTCCGTCGCATAGAGCGCGCGCGACGCCGCATCGAAACGAATCTCCCCGCGCACTGTCGCTCGCAGCTTTGCCTCTAAATCCCGGGCCGCCTCGAAGTGCTCATGCCCACGGGCAGGTTGAATCACCGGCAGTTGCACGCCCATTCACAGCTCCCTTCGCAGCCAGGCGATCTCCAGCGCCTCGGGCTGCCGCAGCACCGGATTCTGGTTGTACCGCTCGATGGGCGCGAATCCCATGGAGCGGTAGAGGCCATACGCGGCCTGCATGCTTGCCGGCATGGTGTCGAGGTACATCGCGGTATAGCCACGAACGCGCGCAGCCTCCACAATCGCCTCGGCCAGGTGCCGTCCTAACCCCGCGCCGTGATAGCCAGGGCGCACCCACAACCGCTTCATCTCGCACGCGCACTCGTCCGGCGCGCTGCCAGGAGTCGCCAGCGGCTTCAGCGCGACACACCCTGCCGGTTCCTCCTGCGCAAACGCCAGCAGCACCGTTCCTCCGGGCTCGGCGTACGCGCCCGGCAATTCGTCTAATTCCTTTTCCAGGCTCTCCACACAGAGATGCTCTCCGCCGACAGAAGCGTTCAGGAAGGCCGCATACTCGCGCATCAGCGTCCGGCACAGCGCCGCGTCCGTGGTGGATTCCCACTGTGCCGCCCGAATGGAGTGCATACCCGCATGATACGTGCGCAATGCCAGGGGGCCGCATCGCGGTTTCGCGGAACGATCTGATATAAAGGCGCCCATGACGAAACACCGCTTCTCCATTCTGCTGCTGGCGGCGAGTTCCATTTTGATCGCGGCGGTTTCCGCGCTGGGCCAGACCGCGCCCGCGGCTCCCGTACACGATCCCCGCATCACGCAGCTGATCTCCTCCCTCGACCAGGTCAGGATGATCCGGGAAACGGCGCTCTCGCCCGATGGCAACCTCATTGAATGGGGTCTCGCCGGCCACGGCGGATCGGAGATCGAAGTTGCTCCCCTCGACGATCCCTCAGCGGCCCGACAGGTCACCGCCTGCACTTCCGGCAGCCATGGGCAGGAACACAATGCAGTCTTCTCGCCCGATTCTCGGCAGCTGGCCTTCTTCTCCAGCTGCAACGTGGATCACAGGACGGCCATCGATCTGGCCGACGCCGCCGGCTCCTCCGCGCCGCGTCAACTCGTCGAGCTCAATGGCTTCGCCAAGGAAATGCAGTGGTCGCCGGACGGCAAACACCTGACCTTCCTTTATGTCGAAGGAGCCACCCGCCCTTCGGGTGCGCTGGCTGCCGAGAAGCCGCCCTCAGGCGTGATTGGCGTCGAAGGTCTGGAGGTGCAGCGTGTCGCCAGCGTTGACGTGGCCAGCGGAAAGCTCACCCAGATCACCCCGCCCCATCTGCACGTCTTCGAATTCGACTGGTCGCCCGATTCGTCCCAGCTCGTCTACGTGGCCGCAGCCCCGCCCGGCGAAAACAACTGGTGGATCGCGAAGCTCTACAGACAGAAGCCGGACCAGGAGCCCACCGCGATCCTCGACCCGCAAACGGTTACGGGATCGCTCCACGGCCTCCAGATCGCTGTGCCGCGGTGGTCTCCCGATGGCCAGCGCATCGCCTTCATCGGCGGGCTCATGTCGGATCAGGGCTCAACCGGCGGCGACATCTACGTCATGCCCGCAACCGGAGGCCAGCCCGAAGACATGACCCCGGACCGGCATGCCAGCCCCGCGTGGTTCACATGGCTCGACAACCAGCGGATGGGCGTTGCTGAAATCCGCGGCGGCTCCTCGCATCTGTTCGTCTATGACCTGCAAAACCACGAAGAATCACCCGATAACAATCTCACCCTTCCCGATTCCGTCGGCGCCGGCGGTCTGGAGATGAGCGTCGCTGTTTCCAATACCAACAAGATCGCCCTGATTCGCTCCTCGTTTGAGAATCCGCCCGAGGTCTGGGCGGGCAAACTGATGGACCTCCAACAGATCACCCATGTCAATGACGCGGCAAAGCCGATGTGGGGCAAGTCGGAATCCGTCGAATGGGACAACGATGACTTCCATGTGCAGGGCTGGCTCCTGCTTCCCGCACATTACGATCCTTCGAAGAAATACCCCCTCATTGTGTATGTCCATGGAGGACCCGCCGCCGCCGACCTGCCCCGCTGGCCGTACGCGGGGTATGGGGCCGTTCCCTTCTCGGCGCTCGATTATTTCGTCCTCATGCCCAATCCCCGCGGTTCTTATGGGCAGGGCGAAAAGTTCACCCAGGCCAACCGCAAAGACTTCGGCTACGGCGACTTCCGTGACATCCTGGCAGGCGTGGACGCGGTCGAGAAGAAGTACCCCATCGACGATCACCGCCTCGGCCTCACCGGCTGGAGCTACGGCGGCTTCATGACCATGTTCGGCGTCACCCAGACCCACCGCTTCGCCGCCGCCGTATCGGGCGCAGGCCTGTCCGACTGGCTCAGCTATTACGGCGAAAACTCCATCGACCAGTGGATGATCCCCTTCTTCGGGGCCTCGGTCTACGACGATCCGGCGGTTTACGCCAAAAGCTCAGCCATCAACTACATCAAGAATGTGAAAACGCCCACTCTGGTCGTCGTCGGCGACCGCGATGGAGAATGCCCGGCGCCCCAGTCGTTCGAGTTCTGGCACGCCCTCCGTGACCTGGGGGTGCCGACCGAGCTGGTCGTCTACCCCGACGAAGGTCACGGCTTCGTCAACCCGGCTCACCGGATCGACGTTCTGGAGCGAGCCCTCGGCTGGTTCCAGAAATATATGCCGTAGATTCCGGGAAGGCAGGCCTCCGTCCCGGCCGCCCGGGCCCAAATCGCCGCATGGAGCCGTCCTCCCGGCTCCGCGTCGGCTGGGCTGCCCCCCCTCTCGTTTGTTATTCTGAATCGCACCCGGTCCTTTCTGGTGTTTCGACCGTTTGAGCGACCTGATCGCCCAGACGGGGAGGTTTCATGCGGCGGTTCCTTGCTTTTGTAGTCCTCTTTGCATGTTCGGTTCCGGTTGGGCTTTCCATCTCGGGCTGTGGCCATAATCCCAACAATTACTGCATCAAGAACGGCCACGCTTATGGGGTTCTCACCACCCAGGTCGTTTATGTCACACTGCAGCCGGAAACCACCGGGCTCTCGCTGGCGTGGGGACAGACCGCCAGCCTGGGTACGCCGCAGGCCTACAACTGCAATCACGAAACCGAATCGGTGAGCAAGTGGATTTACGGCAGCTCCAACCTGCTGCTGGCCGACATCTCCCCGACGGCTCAGGTTTGCGCCGGAACATGGAACCGCAACAGCCCCGGTGGCGTGCCCGACTTCACCATCTGCACCCCCCCCTCGGGCTCATCCCTTTCTTCCTTCTCCGGATGCACGGCATCCACCTGCGGCACGGCTCAGATATCGGCTCAGGGGGGCGGGGCTACCAGCAACCCCGTCAATGTTTATGTGCACCCCCCCATCACCGCCATCACCATACCCACACAAACCGCGTGTTATTCCCAGGGGCAAACCCTCACCACCTCCTTCCTGGCGGAAACAACTGTGAGCGGCCCCGGAGGGGCGATCCTCTGCTGTCCAACCGGATCCACCCTGCAGAACGGAACCGCCTGCCCCGCCACCGTTCCCTCCTGCAGCAGTCCCAGCGCGAATGTCGGCACCATTACCTATAGCCCGATCACGGGGAGTGTGGTGACCATCAACAACACGACCAATCCGACCAGCACCACCACGACAACCACTTCGACAAATCCCAACGGCATCGCCACCGCCAATCTGCCTGGATCGACGGTGATCAATGCCTCGAATTCCGAAGTCACATCGGCTGCCGGCTTCTTCTCGACATGCCCCCCGCAGACGATCGCGCTCACGCTCAACGGGAGCACCTCCGGCACGGTCACAGCCAGCTCACCCCAGACCGTGGTTTCTCACGTCACAGATACCAAAGGGGCGACGATCACCGGCCTCCCCCTCAGCTACTCCTCCACAGAGCCGCAGAATCTCACGGTCAGCAGTACAGGACTGGTGACGGCCACATTCCCCAGCCATGCCACCGTGAACGCTGTTTGCCAGCCGCCCAGTTGTAATCCGGCGCCGGTCAATCTGATTGGAACTCTGGGCAACGGCATGCCCGTAGCCGGCAATAACGTCTCGATCAACTCCCCGGGCCGCGTTACCAATCGGATCTGGATGGCGTCGTCGCAGTCACCCTACTTCTCCGAGGTGGATCTGCTGACCGGCGGTGCGGCTTCCCCCATTCGCATGCCGTACACCCCCAATTCCATGGTGATGGATCAGGCCGGCGATTCTCTCTTCTTCGGCAGCTACCACGAGCTGATGATCTACGCCACCTCGTCGAATACCCTGAGCAAGGAAGTGCCCAGCGTGCCGGGCGCGGTGATCGCGGTTTCTCCCACCGGCTCCACGGTGGTGGTGAACGACCAGTTGCGCGATGTGATTTACATCTATACCGCTTCCTCGGGTGCGGTCTCCAGCATTGGTGGCCTCGCCAACCACGCGCAATACTCGCCCGACGGCGGCACGGTCTACGTCAGCGGGTACGATCCGGCCAAAAGCAGCTATGCCCTGTTTGTCTACAGCGCGAATACCGGATGGTCCGAGTATCCCCTCAACAATCAGGCCTCTACCACCTGGGCCTGCCAGCTGGAAGCTGCCCCGACGAACGGGGACCCCACCGTGCCGGCATATAACCCCTCGTTCGATCCCTTCTGCGGGCCAACGCCGACTATCACAATTCCTCAGGTGGCTGCCTTCATTTCCGGCTCCGCCGCTACCACCACCCACAGCTACTGCCCCAGCGCCACCGCGACGCCGCCCTATTTCCCGCCCGCGGGCGACGTCGGCGTAGCGACTGAGCAGTTGACGGCGACTGCCGACGGAGATCATGTTCTGGGCGCGAGTGGATCCACCTTCTCCGACACCTGGCTCTATCAGGATGCGGGCAAGACCACGCCGGGTGTGCCCATCAACGCGTGTCCTGCCTACAACGGCCCCGCTGCCCTCACCCTGAATACGACCCCAACCACGGGGAATCTCACCTTCACCCCTGCGGAGATCGATCAGGTAGTGTCTTCGCCCGATTCCAGCGTGGCTTTCGTCACCTATAACTACAACGGCTTTGCCGCGAGCCTCGCCAATCCCTCTGTCGGCACGGGCGGGACTGGCCTGCTGCCGTACTACCAGCCATCAGCTTCAGCCGGTGCCTTTGGCACCCTGGGGACGCCCATTCAGCTCTCCACCGTAACGAATTACGCGTCACCGCAGTCGCCGCTGGCCGGCATCTTCAGCCCGGATGGATCGATCTTCTTCGTCAGCACCAGCGGCGACAACCTCGTCCACATGGTCGACCCGACCGCCCTCACCGATACCGGAACGATCAACCCCAAGCTGGTCAACAGCTCCGGCAGCCCTGTGCCGCCGATCTTCCTCGCTGTCCAGAGCCGCTCGACGACGTAAGATCCAGCCCATCACCCACCGGCGGCCGGCATCCCGCCGGCCGTTGGTTTTAGGCGCAGTCCGCAACCACGCAGGCCGAAACGGTGAGTGGCGTTACACTGAACCTCATGCCCCGGGTCGCTATCATCTCCAAGCCGCAGAAGGACGAACTGCGCCAGCTCATGCCGGACCTCGTTCTGTGGCTCAAGGCTCACGGTTATGAGCCCCTCCTCGATCCGGTGAGCGCGAACTACGTCATGGACGAGCATGTCTCGCCTCGTCCCGAGCTTGCCTCGCTGGGTCCCGACCTGGTGATTGTGCTGGGAGGCGATGGAACCCTGTTGGCGGCTGCCCGTGTTTTTGCCCGCAGCGGCGTTCCCATCCTCAGCGTCAATCTGGGGGCCCTGGGCTTCCTTACCGAAGTCCCGCTGGCGGATCTCTACTCTCATCTCGAAGCATGGGGGAAAAGCTGCTGCTCCCTTGAATCCAGGGCCATGCTGCACAGCGAGCTGTGGCGTGACGACAAGAAGTCCTGCGAATACGAGGCCCTGAATGACGTGGTCATTGCCAAAGGGGCGATTGCCCGGATGGGCCAGTTCCAGGTGAGGGTGGACGATCAGCTCGCCGCCTCGTTCCGCGCCGACGGCGTGATTGTCGCCACGCCCACCGGCTCCACAGCCTATTCGCTCGCGGCCGGGGGGCCTGTGCTGGTGCCTGGCGTGGATGTGCTGGTCGTAACGCCGATCTGCCCGCACCAGCTCACCCTGCGGCCCATCGTCGTTCCCGGCGGATCGCGCATTTACCTGCGGGTCGAGGGCATTCCCGATCAGACATTCCTGACCGTGGACGGCCAGGAGGCTATTCAGCTTCGACTCGGAGATGAGCTGCGCTGTCGCCGCTCCGACTTCTCCGTGAAACTGGTGCGTCTGGAAGGAAACAGCTTCTTCGACGTGCTGCGCTCCAAGCTGAAATGGGGCGAACGCTAGCCCTGCCGGGCGGTCCGGCCCGCATCCCTACTCTTCCTTGTTGAGCTGTTCCAGCAGCTGATGAGCCTTGTTCGACAGGGTGCGCGCCGCGTCCAGATCGTCCGCCTTCAGGGCGTCCCGCGCTTTCGAGATATAAATCCGGATCTGGGCGAGAGTCTTCTGTTCGTCCGAGCTCAGAGCGCGCTTAACCGCATTGACGCCGTTCTCGGTTGCGTCGATCTGTTCGCTGATCGCATGACGATCGCCGGTGTTGCTGGTGTCATTCGCTGTGGAGAGCTGCCCGATCGGCGAGTCCTCCGAGGGCTGGGCGGCGGCCACTGCAGCCGTCTGAGCCGGCGTTTGCTCAGGCGCGGTCGTCTTTGGTGCTTCCTGCTGCGCGGTCTCCGGTGTGACCGGTTTGGCTCGCCGGTGAGGAATATGCCGCGGCTCGGCCGTCCCCTCTTCCTCCTGGGGCTCGGGAGGCGTCGTCGTATCCAGCTTGACCAGACGCTCTTTTACCAGTGGAAAGACCGGCGGTAACGGCGATAACAGCGCAGCCATCTGCACTGGCGGCAACGACGGAACCTCCACCACGGGAGGCGCACTCGCCCGGGGGTGGCGTGCGGCGCAACCCGTCACCAGCGCCAGCGACATAGCCAGCGCAGCGATCGTCCTTCCGGAACTCATGGTCCGGACCTTTCTGGCTGGGTCTCACCAACCTGGCGAGCAAGCTCGCCGGGGACTGCGTCTCCCGTGGCTTCCGGTAGTACGCGCTGTCCCGAACCGGCAGAAATGACCGGGAGCCGCAGTACAAATGTGGTTCCGCTCCCGCTTTTCGATTCTACGTCAATTTGGCCGTGGTGCATTTGAACGATGCGATACGTCATCGCCAGCCCGATGCCGCTGCCCTCTTTCTTCGTCGTGAAGTACAGATCGAAGATCCGCGACCGGATTTCGTCGGGGATGCCTTCCCCCTGGTCTTTGATCCGTATGGTGGCCCAGCGCGAGTCGTCGCTCACGCGCACCGAGAGGTTCCCGCCCGAGCTCATGGCCTGCGCCCCGTTGATAACGATGTTCAGCAGAGCCTGCTCCAGCAGATCGGCGTCCACCCGAGAGATTACAGGCCGGGAGGGCATCTGGCTTTCCACCACCACGCCGCGGGTTTCCAGTTCGGCCGAGGCCAGCATCAACACGCTGGAGACCACATTCCGCAGATCCTGATCCTTGAGCTGCAGCTCCACCGGCCGCGAGAAATCCACCAGCGTCTGAACCACGCGGTCCAGCCTCCGGATTTCGCTCTGAATGATGTCCAGATGCCGCAGCGCGTCTCCGCCCGCATGGACCTTGTTGCGCAGCAATTCCAGATGCACCACGATGGCATTGATCGGGTTCTTGACCTCATGGCCGACCCCGGCCGTCAGACGTCCAATGGACGCCATCCGCCGCGAGACTTCCAGTTCCGTTTCAATTTCACGCACCGACTCAAGGTCGTGCAGCGTCAGCAACGCTCCCAGAGATTGTCGATCCCGGGACTGCGCATCGTGAATGAAATCCAGCGATACTTCCACACGGCGGCCGGTCTCCGTCGTCACCTCTTCCTGCACGATGGAAAGACCGCCGTCAAAGGCATCGCGCACCATCCGGCCTAACCGCGTGCTGCGGTCGAAGATCTCCCGCACGTCGGCGCCAAAAATGCGATCCCGCCCGATGTTCAAAAACTTCTCCACCGAACTCGATACCAGAACCGCGCGCGCATCGCGCGTAAACAGCATCACGCCGTCCTGCAGGTTGGAGAGGATCTGGTCCAGGTTCTCGCGCAGAGCGGAAAACACTTCCTCCACATTCCGGATCCTCTGCCCCAGCCGTTCGATCTTGCCGGAAACCTTGGCCACCGTATCTTCGCTGCCGCGACGCGCGGGCGGCTCGGCCGCACCGGCTGCCGCCGCTGCCAGCTCGCCCTCCCGTCGTCGCAGATCCCGGGCCTGGGACGCATCGGCATTCGCCGCCTGGGTGGTCAGAAGATCGAGCGTCTGGCTGATCTGCTCGATCGGCTGCAGCGCCAGATTGGCCACAAAGGCCGCCACCACGATGGAAATGATCATGGCCAGCGCCATGAAGCTCACGGACTCATACAGGAACGGTCGAAACGCATTCCGCAGAAACGTCGTGCTGATGCCGACGCGGACGGTCAAAAACGGCTGGTTTTCCCGGTCCAGTCCCACGGTCACGTCGTAGACCTGGGGCGGTCCAAAGACCACGCGCAGGGTGCGGATGAGCGTTTTCCGCCGCAACACCGAATAGCTGGGCCGATTCGGAACCAGTTGATCCTGCTGGCTCGGATCCGGCGCCGAAACCAGAGCCCTCCCATTGTGGTCGGCGACCACGATGTCCAGAATCGTCGGCGAATAGCTGATGGTTGCGTTCAACAGCGAAATCAGCCCCGGATCCTGTCGCAGCGAAGCGGCTACCGCCGCGCGCACCGCGACTGGGTCATTCGGGTCGAATTTTTGATTTCGCAGCCCCGTTTCCAGCCCGTGCCGCACCTCGAGCAACACCTGGTGGGCGATGATGTCCGTCCCATTCCACGAGTACTCGATGTACTGGTTGAGCGACTGGCTTAGCCAGATCCAGGAAAAGATCACCACGACCGTAAATACCAGTGCGGTGATCGCGACCACGAGTTTGGTCTTCAGGCGCATGGGTCGGGGGGACGACGCTCAGCCTTCAGGAAGTCGGTACACGGAGAATACCGGCATTACCCTTCGGTGGCTACCCTATTCTTCCGCTGCTCCTGCGGCGTTGGCAGCGCTGCCGTACTCGCGGAGCTTGTTGTGCAGGGTCTTCAGGCTGATCCCAAGGATTTCCGCGGCCTTCGTCTTATTGTTGTTCGTGGACTCCAGCGTTTTGAAGATCAGCATCCGCTCGGCATCGTCCACCGTCGCGCCTACTTCCAGCTGAATGGCATTGGGGGGCAGTTCGCTCGTCGGCCTCGTCGGCCGCGTCCCGAATCCCGGAGTCAGATGCCGCGACTGCAGCTGGCCCTCGCCGCAAAGAACGACTGCTCGCTCGATGGTGTTCCGCAATTCACGAACATTGCCCGGCCACTCGTGGGCCATCATCCGCGCCAGCATCTCGCTGTCCATGCCGTTAACCCGCTTCTGATGCTTCTGATTCATGTCGATGATCATGGCCTCGGCGATGGCGGGGATGTCTTCCTTGTGATCGCGCAGCGGCGGCATATGAATGTTGAACACATTCAGCCGGTAATAGAGGTCGCCGCGCAGGTGACCGTCTGCCACCGCGACATCCGGATCCTTATTCGTGGCGGCGAGGACGCGCACATCCACCGGCGATTCCACCTTGCTGCCCAGCCGGCGAAGCTTGCGATCCTCCAGTACCCGCAGCAGCTTGGCCTGGGTGCCCACCGGCATCTCGCCGATCTCGTCCAGCAACAGCGTTCCGTCTTCGGCCAGCTCAAAACAGCCCGCACGCCGCTCGATGGCCCCCGTGAAGGCGCCCTTTTCGTGCCCGAAAATCTCGCTCTCGATCAGCGTCTCCGGGATCGCCGCGCAGTTCACCGCGACGAACGGCTTGCTGCGGCGCGGGCTCAGATCGTGCAGCGTGCGCGCCACCAGCTCCTTGCCGGTTCCGCTCTCCCCGGTGATCAGCACGGAGACGTTGCTGGCCGCTACGCGTTCGATCAGGGCGAAGATCTCCTGCATTTTCTTCGAGGCGCCCACCAGCGAACCGAGCACGCCCGCCTCGCGCAGCTTCCGCCGGGTCACTTCCAGCTCGCGTTCCGTCTCGCGCTGCCGGCTGGCGTTGGTCAAAATGGCCCGCAGACGCGCTGGATCGACCGGCTTCTGAATAAAGTCGTAGGCGCCGTTCTTCATCGCCTCGACGGCTGCTTCGATCGAGCCCTGGGCGGTGAGCATCACGACTGCGATCTTGTCGCTGGTTTCGCCCAGCCGGGCCAGCAGCTGCAGCCCATCCATGCGCGGCATCTTCAGGTCGGAGACGACGATGCCCGGCTGCCACGCGCTCACCTTTTCCAGCGCTTCCAGACCGTCCCGGGCGGTTTCTGTGCGATAGCCCCAGCCGGATACAAGTTCAGCAAGTCCGGACAATGCGTGGGGCTCGTCTTCGACGATAAGGACCTTTTCCTGACTGGCCATAAGGGGTGACTACCAAATTGGGGGGGTCAGGGTTTGTTGTATCACCTTTGAGGGGCAGCCAACAAAGCAGGCTGTTTCTGCGGGATTGCGGCCGTGGGGATGCCGGCCAGCGGCAGGCGGCAAAAAAGCACCCCACCCCCCGGGGGGGTGGGGGTATCTGCCAAACCTCTAAAAATCAGGAACATAGGGCAGTTGTCGAGTATGACAACTGCCCTATGTTCCTGATTCCAAAGGGTCGACGGGTGGCGTTTTCTACGAGCCGGGCGCAATGGCCGTGACCAGGTTGGCCTTTTCATCGACGTGGCTGAGGCGGAGCATCAGCAGAGCGTCGCGTGTGGTGTTGATGGGCTGCGCGGACAGATCGACGGTTTCCCCCGGCGCGTGGGCGCCCTGGCCCGTCGCTCCGATCCCGGCCAGCCCCGGAATGAGGCCGGCCACGAAAGAGATGTCGCCGGCGCCGCGCTTCATCGGGTCCAGCTCCGGCATGGGCGCGAAGCCAAGGCTGGCGTTGCACTGGTTGAGCAGACGGAGCAGGGCGCGGCTCGCCGCCGTGGGCGCCATGGCGGGATAGCCTTCACCGAAGCTGATTTCCGCGCCGGTCCTGGACAGGTGCTGAGCGACGATGCCCTGCATTTTCTTCTCAACCTCTTCGGACTGCTGATTCGAGATCGTCCGAATATCGCCGCTGGCATACGCGGTGGGCGGAATGACGTTGTCCTTGCCGTTGACGGTGCCGCTGTCGCCCGCTGCGTTCACGGTGAGGCTGGAACCGCCGAGGATCATGCCCACGTTATAGGTGAGGTAGGGCTGGGGCAACTGGGTGCGAAAGCTGTCGAGGATGCGGACCAGTTCATAGATCGCCCCGTAACCCATCGGCTGGCTGAAGATCCCGGAGGAGTGGCCGGTCTCGCCGGTGGTCTTCAGGTGCCAGGTGATGGAGCTGCGGCGGCTGACGCTGCCGTAGAAGACGCCGTTGATGCGGGGCGTCCCCTCAAATTCGAGGGCGACGTCGGAGTGATGGGCAGCGGCAACCATGTCCCGGCGGGAGACGCTGGCCGGCTCGCCATAATCCTCTTCGTCGCCGCTCAGGACCGCGGTGATTGCGGTGCGATCGAGGGCGTGCGCCGCCTGGAGAGCCTTGAGGGCGAAGAGCATATCGACCAGGCCGCCTTTCATGTCGCTGCTGCCGGGGCCGGTGGCGATGTGTCCCTTCACGCTCCAGGTCTGGAAGGGGCTGGTTTTCTCGAAGACGGTGTCCATATGGCCGATGAAGAGCATGCGCTTGCCGCACTGGCCCGGCTGCGGGCAGGGATGCGTGGCGACGAGGTCGCCGGCGCGCTGGATGGCATCCATGGGTATCCATTCGACGTGAAAACCCAGAGCCGTGAGCTGTGCCTCCATGATTTTGGCGACATCGCGGACGCCCGGGAGGTTATGCGTGCCGGAGTTGATGTCGACCAGCGTCTCGAGGAGCGCGTTCGCGTCCTGCTGGTGGGCATCGATGTAGCTGACGATGGTTTTTTCCTGGCGCGAGAGCGGCTGGGGAGCCTGAGCGGCGGCGGTGAGCGTGAGGGCAGCGAGGAGAGCGGGCAGGCAGAGGCGGGCGGACATTTGGGGTGAAGGATAACAGGCAGGGGCTCTCACCACAGAGGACGCAGAGAGCACGGAGAAGAAACAATTTGTCAGTCAGCCTTGATGATCATGAGTCCGGGGTTAATCCGGCCCACCGTGCTCGCGTCTTATTTCGTCAGGATTTGGTTGCGCTGGTCACCAGCATTCTTTGGGCGTGGCTCTTTGTGTTTCTGACGGAGATTGCGATTGCCGGCGCGCCGGATGCGAATGCTGCCGTGCAACCGGAGCCGGTTCCCGAACCAGCCGCAATCTGCTGGCGAGTCCCCCATCTCCCTTCGCCGTATACTTGGCTGTTTGCTTTCTCTCAGGGAGGTTCGGGTTGATGAGTTCGCCGGCGGTTGGATATGCGCGCGAGAATGCGGCGCGGTTTCTGGAGGAGCTGAAGACGTTGTTGCGGATTCCGTCGGTGTCGACGACGCCCGAGCACAAGGGCGACGTGGAGAAGGCCGCCGAATGGGTGGCGGCGGAGCTGCGGCGCATCGGCATGGAGCATGTGGAGGTGATCCGGAGCGCCGAGGGGCACCCGCTGGTTTACGCCGACTGGCTGCATGCAGAGGGCAAGCCGACCGTGCTCTGCTATGCGCACTACGATGTGCAGCCCCCCGATCCCCTGGACGAATGGGTGACGCCGCCGTTTGAGCCGACCGAGCGCAACGGCAACATCTATGCGCGCGGCGCGGTGGACGACAAGGGCCAGCTCTGGCTGCAGGTGAAAGCCCTGGAGGCCCTGCGTGCGGCGGAGGGAAAACTGCCGATCAATGTACGGGTGATCTACGAAGGCGAAGAGGAAGTTGGCGGCGAGCGCATTGCTGCGTTCGTGCGCGAGCATCCCGATCGGCTGAAGGCGGACTTCGCTCTGATTTCGGACACGGAGATGTTTGCGCCGGAGATGCCTACCTTGTGCGTGGGCTTGCGCGGGATGGTCTACACGGAGCTGGAAGTACGGGGGGCGAAAACGGATCTGCACTCCGGGGCGTATGGCGGAGCGGCCCCGAATCCGTTCGTCGCGCTGGCGCAGATCATCGCGGGGCTCAAGGATCGCGAGGGGAAGATTCTCATCCCGGGCTTCTATGACGACGTGCAGAAGCCGAGCGCGGAGGAGCTGAAAACCTGGAAGGCGCTGCCGTTCGACGAGGAAGAGTACCGCGAAAAAGAAATGGGGGCATCGGCGCTGGTCGGCGAGAAAGGCTACTCCGTACTGGAGCGGACATGGGCGCGCCCCACGCTCGATGTCCACGGCATTGCGGGGGGATTCACGGCCGCGGGGGCAAAAACGGTGATCCCGGCGAAGGCGACGGCGAAGATCTCGATGCGTCTGGTCCCGGACATGACGCCGGAGAAGTCTTTCCAGCAGTACAAGGCGTACGTGGAGACGATCAAGCCCGAGGGCGTCTCGGTGGAGGTGCGTCTGATCCACGCCGGCGATCCGATTGTGATCGGGACGGACAATCCTTACGTGAAGGCGGCGACGCAGGCGCTGAAGACGGTGTGGAACCAGGACACGGTGTTCATCCGCTCCGGCGGCTCGATTCCGATTGTCGGCGATTTCGAGCGGCACCTGAAGATTCCCTCGGTGATGATGGGCTTTGGGCTGCCGGACGATGGGCTGCACGCGCCGAACGAGAAGTTCCACATTGGGAATTTTCATCGGGGGATTGAGAGCGTGATTGTGTTCTTTGAGGAACTGGCTGGGAGCCGGTAGGCGGTAGCCTGGGAGCTGGGAGCTGGGAGGCGGTAGCGGGAGCGGGGCGGATCGTTTTTAGCGGTCGTAGAGGTCCTGCTCTTTGACGACGGCTTCGCGGTCTCCGCCCTGGCCGGCGCGGTGGGCGGCGGTAAACATCGATCCGCGAGCGGGGATCACAGGCGCGAAGCTGGAGAAGCCCACCGGGACGGCGATGTCGTCGTAGATGGCTTCCATGCCGCCGCGCATGGTGTAGGTTTCATGCCAGAAGCCGGTGCCGCCGGAGTCGCGGAGATAGTTCTTCCACCAGAGGCGGTGCGGGTCGGAACGGGTCCAGGCGAGGAGGGAATCCATATCGCGCCAGTACTGGCGGAGCCCGATGTGCATAGGGAAGAGCGAAAGGATGAAATTATCGTGGCGGAGCAGGCCGTCGGGCTGCGCTTCCACGGACCGGAAGATTTGGGGACCGAAGCCGATGAGGGTTTTCAGCCCGGCGATGCGATTGACGCGCATGCCGAGGTAAACGACGACGAGATCGGGGAATTGGGACAGATCGACGGTGCGGCGGTTGACGGGTGTGGGCATGAGTGGCCTCCGACACCCTGGAGCTTAGCCCAGGGGCCGAGGGACGGCGAGCGACGGAGCGGTGGCGGGCCGCCCCCACTTTAGGTGGGCAGGGGGGCGGGAAGTGTCCGGCTGCGCCGTTTGCATCCCCTCGCGCATCTGCTAATGTGGTGAGTTCAGTCGAAACAAAAGGAAATGCAGAACGATGGCAAAGGCAGTCTGGAACGGAAAAGTGATTGCAGAAAGTGAGAGTTACGAGACGGTGGAGGGAAATGTGTACTTCCCCGAAAGCGCCGTCAGCCGCGAATACCTGCGGCCCAGCTCCACGACCTCCACCTGTCCCTGGAAGGGACAGGCGCGTTACTACAGTCTCCTGGTCGACGGGCAAGAGAATCAGGATGCTGCCTGGTACTACCCCAATCCCAATCCTGCAGCGCGTAACATTAAGAATCATATAGCTTTTTGGCGCGGGGTCGAGGTGGAGAAGTAGGGGCACCTTTAGCTGGGAGCTGGGAGCTGGGTCGCCTCAGTCAGCCGCTTCTTTGTAGCGGATCTGTTGCCATTTCCAGGCGCTCTCCATAATCGAGTCCAGGCTGGTATGACCTGGCTTCCAGCCGAGCTCGCGGCCGATTTTCTCGTAGCTGGCAATGAGGACCGCGGGGTCGCCGGGGCGGCGGGGCATCACCTCGGCCGGAATCGGGTGACCGGTGACGCGGCGGGCGGACTCGATGACTTCGCGGACGGAGAACCCGCTGCCGTTGCCCAGGTTATAGACGAGCTGCCGGGGCTCGGTGAGCGCGGCGAGGGCCAGCCGATGGGCATGGGCCAGATCTTCCACGTGAATATAGTCGCGGATGCAGGTGCCGTCGGGGGTGGGATAGTCTTCGCCGTAGATTTTGATTTTCTGCCTGCGGCCCAGCGCCACGTCCAGCACGAGCGGGATCAGATGCGACTCGGGCTCGTGGGCTTCGCCTCGTCCTTCAAGGGCACCGGCGACGTTGAAATAGCGAAGGCTGGCGCAGGAAAAACCGTGTACGCGATACATCCAGGCGAGCATTTTTTCCACCAGCAGCTTGGATTCGCCGTAAGGATTTGTGGGCCGGAGGGGGGCATCTTCGCGAATTGGGGTACTGTCGGGCTCGCCGTAGACCGCGGCTGTGGAAGAAAACACGAGACGGCGGACGCCGGTGGCGATCATGGCTTCGAAGAGGCTCAGGGTGGCGGCCGTATTGTTGCGGAAATAGAGCTCGGGCTTCGCCATGCTTTCGCCGGCCTCGATAAGAGCGGCGAAGTGCAGCACGCCGTCGATGCCGGAGGAGAGAAGGCTTTCCAGGCGGGAGCGGTCCGCGAGATCGCCCTCGACAAATTGGGCTTCGGCAGGGACCATGCGGCGCTGCGCGTGGCAGAGATTGTCGTAGATGACGACGGAGTCGCCGGCGCGTGCGAGAATGCGAGCGACCGTACCACCAATGTACCCAGCTCCACCAGTGACTAAAATTCTCAATCTGCCGACCCGCCTCTCCGCTATGCTGTGGACGCTCTGCGTGCGCCCAGGTTTTTCTTATAATGCATCAAGGCGCGGTTTTCGACAGCCGTCGCGGTCGTTGGCTGGGTTTCTCCTTTTCCTTGCAAGGATTCAGCGGAGGCAGCAGGACCGGGCTCGGGCAGCTCGGAGTTAGACGTGTCCCCGGGGCTGCGGAAGGGGCGCTGGAATGAAGGCCAGAGACGGAAAGCGGCCGGCCTGAACGAGGGGCCAGCGCTGCACGTCCAGTGAAGGGGGGCTGTCCCCAAAAGGGTTTAGGGGCGTGCCTCATTTGTGTGACTGCTGGCGGGGTGCTTCTGGGCTACGCTTAGGTAACCGCCGGCCAAAACGTTGGTACCCTCGGGAAAGCCGAATAGTAATAGAGGTGTGCAAGAATAAGAGCACACCCAATTGCCATTCGAAGGGTTCGGCAGGCCACGCCAGGCGGCAGTCTTCGGGTCGGTTTTGGTCCTTGAAGTGCATTGAAGGACCCTTCAATCGCATCAATGGTTCGCAACTTCTTTTCTCAAGTCATGTTGGAGATACTGGGCAATGGCGACGGACAACTCCCTTAAGCGCGGAACGTTTGGACTGCTCCCCGAACCGGATGGACGGATGGGTTCGTTCGGGATGAGCATGATCGTCAACGTGAGCGTGGCAGCTCTGCTGCTGCTGCTCACGGTCGCGCAGGTTCATCAGGTGCAGCAGCGCCGCTATGAGACCACGCAGCTGATCTTCCCCGTGGATCAGCCGAAGCCCTATACGCCGCCGGTGCCGAAGATCCATGTGATTCCGCCGCCGCCGGTGGTGGAGGACAGGCCGAAGATCGAGCTGCCCAAGCCGCTGCCCGAACCGCCGAAGGTGGCCGAGGTGAAGATGGCGACGCCGGAGATGCCGAAGATGGAAGCGGCTCCGCCGAAGCGTTTCACCCCGCCGCCGCAACCCAAGGTGGGACTGTTCAAGAGCGAGCTGCCGACGCAGGTGGCGAACAACCGGGTGGCGCCTACGGCCAGGACCGGCGGGTTCGGCGATCCGGAGGGCGTGCATCCGAATCCCAGCGCCAACCGGCAGGCGACCGTAGCGGCGGTGGGTGCATTTAACGCGGCGCCTGGCGCGGGCGCTCCGGGTGCGGGCGCGGCCCGTGCGGGATCAGTGCGCGGAGTCGATTTTGGTTCCGGCGTGGCCAACGGAGTGGCGGGCGGAAGAGATCGCGGGACCATCGCGTCGGCCGGCTTCAATGACGGCGTGGCCGGCGGCACGGGACGCCCCGGCAGCCATGGCACGGTAGCCAAGGCGAGCTTTGGGGACAACATGTACGGATCGGCGCCGAGCCAGGCGGCCCGGGCGCAGGAACCGGCAACGACCCCGATCGTCGTGCTGGCCAAGCCGTTGCCCACCTATACGGCGGAGGCGCGGCAACTCAAGATCGAAGGAGATGTGACGCTGCAGGTCCGCTTCGCCGCCTCCGGGCAGGTGGAAGTGCTGCGGATCCTGAGCGGATTGGGCCACGGACTGGACGAGCAGGCGAAGATCGCAGCGGAGCGGATCCGGTTCAAACCCGCCACGAAAGACGGCCGGCCCGTCGATGAAGTCAGCATCATTCACGTGACCTTCCAGATGGCCTAAGCACAGAACGGCGCAAAGAGCAGGGCCATCTGCGGACGGGAGCGCGGGCGTCGGCGCACAATAGGAAGAAATCCGGGACAGAACGATCCTCAGGAGTTGGACCATGGTTCGGAAGTTAACGATGCTGGGCATAATTCTGCTGCTGGGCGTACCAGCATCCCAGGCAAAAGATCACCACCACCACGTCTCCGCGCAGCTGATACCGCTCACGCCACAGCAGCATCGTCTGGTGCAGGAAGCCATCGCCCGCGAAAAAGTGATCGTCACGCAGATTGAGAAGAGCACGCCGGTGGTGCAGTCCTATATCCAGGACATGCGTGCCGACCAGAAGCTGTACCAGGTGCCGGTGGCGGACCAGTACATGATCGGGCGCGTGGATTTCGGGAAGGCTTTTGTGGCGGACGAATACGCGCAGCGGCGGCAGTCGCGCAGCTTCTTCTCCGGCTCCTTCCGCTTTATGTCCGATCTGACCCGGGCGTTCCATCTGGAGAATTCGCCGACCGGATTTATGGCAATGATGTTCATCGATCCGACGGGTTTCGATGAGCAGCATTACAGCTTCCAGTTTGTCCGCCGCGAGTTTTTGGGGACGGTGCGCACCTGGGTCTTCGATGTGCGGCCGAAAGAGAGGGGTCCGGGCCGCTTCTTCGGACGGATCTGGATCGAGGATCAGGAGGGCAACGTGGTGCGCTTCAACGGCACCTACCTTTCCAATCCCAACGACGATGTTTCGCACTATTTCCATTTCGACAGCTGGCGGATGAATGTGCAGCCGGGTGTCTGGGCGCCGGCGGCGGTGTATGTGGAAGACACGCTGCACGAGCCGGTGAACCATGCGCAGAGCTTCCGGGGGCAGACGACATACTGGGGCTACTCGCTCAAGCTGCCGACCAGCGAGTCGGATGCCGAATCGATGGAAATCGAGAATGCGCAGGATCAGAGCGAGAACAATTCCGATGTAAGCCCGCTGCAGGCCGAGCGCGAGTGGATCTCGCAGGCCGAGCAGAACGTGCTCGACCGCCTGACCCAGGCGGGACTGGTGGCGCCGCCCAGCGACTTTGACAAGCTGCTGGAGCAGGTGACCAACAACATCATCATCGGGAACAATCTGCAGCTGCCGAGCGATATTCACTGCCGGGTGATCCTGACCGAGCCGCTGGAATCCCTGGCGGTGGGCAATACGATCCTGCTGAGCAAGGGACTGGTCGATGTGCTGCCCACGGAAGAAGATCTGGCCGCAGTCATCAGCTTCCAGCTTGCCCAGATCGTCGAAGGCCATCACATCGATACGCGCTACGCCTTCAACGACCGGCTGCTCTTCCCGGACACCTCCACCTTCCAGCGCATCTCGATGAACCACTCCAACGTGGACAACGAAGAAGCCGCGAAGAAGGCGGTGGAGTTGTTCGACCACTCGATCTACAAAGACAAGAAGGCCAGCGTGGGCCTGTTCTTCGAGCAGCTGGAAGCGCGCTCGAAGGACCTGACGGCGCTGCTGACTCCACGACTGGGGGACTCGCTGCTGCGTCCCGACGGGCAGCCGTGGCTGGCTGCGCTGATGCAGGGCGCGCCGAGGCTGGATATGGACAACCTGACGCAGGTAGCCGCTCTGCCGCTGAACAGCCGTCTCAAGATCGATCCGTGGGATGACAAGGTTTTCATGCTGCATGTGAAGCCGGCGCCGCTGCTGAATGCGCGCGACAAGATGCCGCTGGAGATCACTCCGGTGTACTTCCGGCTGCAGCGGTATCAGGACATGCCGCAGGGAGCACCGGCGGGGACGACGCCGGCCGCGGGCAACGCCGCGCCTCCGTCGGCGGAGGCGAATCCGGCGCAGCCTTCGACGAGCGCCCAGTCGCAGCCGCAGGCGCAGGCAGCACCACAGTAATTCACAGCAGGAGTGGCTCTCTCAGGCGGAGCGGTTCAGACGACCGAACCGCACGCCAGGCAGTGTTGCGGGTTGGATCGAGTTCTCGGAAGAATCCGCAGGAGACTCACTGAGGCTCGCACGCGTTTGACCGGAGATCGCAAGTGGCCAGAAAGATCGGATTTCTCGCTTTTCTGCTTCTTCCTGCAGTACTGGTCGCCCAGAACCCCCGATCGGCGGTTGGCGGGGAGGCTGCGGTCTGGGTGGGAGGGGGCATGTCCACCTTCAATCCCGACTGGGGCTGCACGACCACATCGCCGTTCTGCGCCAATCAGCTGATTGGGCCCACGGTCTTTGGCGATTTCAACCTCCACGACCAGTACGGTTTGGAAGCCGAAGGGCGCTGGCTGCACTGGCACGGGTATTTGCCCGACTTTTACGAAAACAATTATCTGGTCGGACCGCGGGACCGGGTGCTTCGCTGGCATGGTCTGCTGACCTGGATCAAACTCGAGGTGGGGGGCGGCTGGATCCAGACTCCCGGCTATCCGGCGGCGGGCAGCCTGAAGGGAAGCTACTTTGCGTTTGTGCCTGGGGTCACGTTCGAGTACCGGCTGACGCGCAAACTCTCGGCGCGCGCGGATTATGAGTATCAGATCTGGCCGTCGTTCGCGGGCCCCCCGAGCATCAACTCAGACGGCACCGTTAAACAGAACGCGAGCGGACTTACCCCGAACGGGTTTACTTTCGGGGTGTCGTATCGCATCCTCGGACGCTGAAGCGGCGGCATCGGATGAAAAACAGAGGGCTGGGCGCGATGCCCAGCCCTTTCTGTTTCTGTGATCCAGGGGCTTAGAAGTGGTAGGCGATCCCGATCACCGGATCGTAGATGTTGTAGTAGACGTTCGTCCGCCAGTCGTTGTTCTTGTAGTTGAAGGTCGGGGTTTTGACCACGAGCCCGCGATACTCGGCGCGAATGTCGAAGCTGGGGCTGATTTCGTAGGCAAAGCCGGCGCCATACATCAGACCGATATCGGTATTGCGGCTGACGCCGAACGTGCTGGTCTTGGAGTCGTCGATGGGCGAGAACATGACGGCCGCGGGACCGGCTTCCACAAAGGGATTCCAGTTGCGGAAATAGAAGCTGCGCACATAGGCGCCGGAAAATTCCTCGATCCGGTCATGCACCACATAGCTGCCGGCCGGAAAGTCGAAATGCTGCTGGTTCTGGCTGTACTGGAAATTGAGTTCGAGAGCGCTGTGGGGCGTCAGGTCGTAGCGATAGCTGACCAGGCCTCCGTAACCGGGAGTGGAATGCACCTGAACGGCATTGCCGGAGGCATAAGGCGCGTTGATCATGGACCCGCTGACGCTGATGTCCTGACGGCTTTCCTGCGCAAAGGTCGGAGCTGCCAGCAGAGGCAGCAGGAAAAGAAACAGAAACAGCGATTTCTTCATTCGTCGGTCAACCTCTTTACAGCGCCCTTCGGAGGTTCCGGCAGGCGCACACTGCGGCGAGCCCCCGAAATTCCGGGTTCCGTGAAATAGCAAACATCGTGGGGATGTCCACCTGGTCATTGTACCTGCCACGGAGCATTTCGACAGCCTGCCCGGTCGGGCCTAAGGCCGCCGGGAGCGGCCGGCGCGCGCGGGCGAGGGTTCGGCGCGGAAGGAGAAGGGATGGCCGCGCTCGGCGGCCTGGGCTTTGACGTTCCCTAAAAAGGCCAGGGCGGCGTGCGAGAGGCTGGCGCCGGCGCGATGCACCAGCCACAGGCGGCGGGCGATCCTGAGCTCGGGCACCTGGACCTGGACCAGGTCGCCCCGCTCCAGCTCCGGCTGCACCGTGAGGCCCGGTACCAGCGCCACGCCATTGCCCAGCGCCACCAATCGCTTGATGGCTTCGAGGCTGGGCAGTTCCACGCCCATATTCAGGGGTGTCTGATGCCGGGCAAAGGTCTCAATCACGCGCTGGCGCAGGGGCGAAGCCACCGTGTGGGCGATGAAATTCTGCGCGCCCAGCTCACGGATGGACACCTGCTTGTGCTTCGCCAGAGGGTGCTTCGGATCGACGACAAAGGTGACCAGGTCGGTGTAGACCGCGATGGCGTGGAGGCGATCGTCTTCGGGGCGGAAGGAGAGGATGCCGAACTCGACGGCGCGCTCGAGCAGCTGATCGGGAATCTGGCTGGCGAGCGAGCGCTGGACGGTCACGCCGATGTGGGGATACAGGCGGCGAAAGCTGTCCAGCACGGGGAGCAGCCAGAGGCAGGTATATTCGTTGGCCATCATGGTCAGGCGGCCGCGCTCGAGGGAGCGCAGCTCGTCCAGCGCCGCGACCGTTTCGCCGCGCAGGCGCAGGAGACGCTCGGCGTATCCGCGGAGTAACCTGCCCGCGGCGGTCAGCGTGCCGTCGCGGGAGGAGCGCTCGAAGAGAGGTTCGCCGATCTCGTCTTCGAGGCGGCGGATGGTGTGGCTGATGGCGGGCTGGGTGCGGCGCATGCGCACTGCGGCACGCGAGAAGCCCTTCTCTTCGACGATGGCCAGAAACGTTTCCAGGGAGGAAAGGTCCATAAATGCGAAGCGGCCTCTGCTGTCCGCTCAGGTTAACTATGCATGAAATTTATGGAAATGCAAAGAATTACAAATTTGCTTTATGGCGGTGGATTTGTGAGACTGGGCATACGACGATTGCAATCGCTTCGGGCCAGCTTCCCCTGCTTGAGTGAAGGCGCCGAACGGAGATCCACACGATGCCGCAGAACCGGATTCATTTCTTCGATACGACCTTGCGCGACGGCGAGCAGTCCCCGGGCTGCAGCATGACGCATCACGAGAAGCTGGCGCTGGCGCAATCTCTGGCCGATTTGGGTGTGGACATTCTGGAGGCGGGCTTCGCCATCGCCTCCGAGGGCGACTTCGCGGCGATCACGGCCATAGCGCAGGAAGTGCGGGGGCCGAAGATCGCTTCGCTGGCGCGGGCGCGGCGTGAGGATGTGGAGCGAGCGGCCCGCTCGGTCGAGAAGGCGGCGCGGCCGCGGATCCACGTTTTCCTGGCCAGCTCCGATATTCATCTGGAATACAAGCTGAAGATCACGCGGGAGGCCGCGCTCGACCAGGCCTCCGCGATGGTCGCGCTGGCGCGGACTTACGTCGACGACGTGGAATTTTCGCCGGAAGACGCGACGCGGACCGATCCCGAATTTCTGTGCCAGTTTGTGGGCGCGGCGATCGCCGCCGGCGCCGGGACCATCAACTTGCCCGACACCGTGGGCTACGCCACGCCGGAAGACTACTCGGCGATGTTTCGGCTCATCCTCGAAAAGGTTCCGGGCGCGGATCGCGTGATTCTCTCCACGCATTGCCACAACGATCTGGGCCTCGGGGTGGCCAACACGCTGGCGGCCATCCGCGCGGGGGCGCGCCAGGTGGAGTGCACCATCAACGGCATCGGCGAGCGCGCGGGCAACGCCGCGCTGGAAGAGATTGCCGCGGCGCTGCATGTGCGCGCGGATGCCTATCCCTATGAGCATGGGCTGAAGCTCGAGAAGCTGTATCCGGTGAGCCGCCAGCTCTCGGAAACCATCAGCTTTGGGGCCGCGCCCAACAAGGCGGTGGTGGGGGCGAATGCCTTTGCCCACGAGGCGGGTATTCACCAGCACGGGGTACTCTCGAATCCGCTGACCTACGAAATTATGACGCCGCAGTCCATGGGCGTGCCGGCCAACCGGATGGTGCTGGGCAAGCACTCCGGCCGTCATGCGCTGCGCTCGCGTCTGGAACAGCTCGGCTACCGGCTGGGCCCCGAAGACATCGAGATCGCTTATCGCGCGTTCACCGAGCTGGCCGACCGCAAGAAGGCGATCTACGACCAGGATTTGATCAATCTGGTTGCGCATCACCAGCGGCACGAAGATCTGATCACGAGCGAAGAGGTCGTCAGCCCTAAAACGGTCAACTAAAACGCAGTCGGCCAATCCGCAAAGCGCGATCACCCCAACCCCGAAGAGAGTTCATGGCGAAGAAGCTGAAGATTTTGATTGTGGCCGGCGACGGCATCGGGCCGGAAGTCACCGGCGAAGCTGTGCGCGTCCTGAAGTCGGTTGCGGAGCAGGGCGGCTACGACTTTCAATTCCGCGAAGAACGCATTGGCGGCGTCGCGATCAAAGCCGATGGGTCGCCCTTGCCGCAGCGCACGCTCGACGCCGCTCTCGACAGCGACGCGGTGCTGCTGGGCGCGGTGGGCAGCAACGAATTTAACGCCCTCCCCCCGAGCGAGCGTCCCGAGGCCGGTTTGCTGAAGATTCGCGCCGCGCTGGGCGGCTTTGCGAATCTGCGGCCGTCGTTCGCGTGGCCGGGATTGTCGCAGAATTCTCCCTTGCGGCCGGAAGTGGTGGAAGGCGCCGACATCCTGTTCGTGCGCGAGCTGCTGGGCGGGCTCTATTTCGGCCAGCCACGCCAGTGGGACAAGACGAAGAACGAAGCCTGGAACACGATGCGCTACACGCGTGATGAAGTGGTGCGCGTGGCGAAGGTCGCGTTTGATCTGGCTGCGAAGCGGCGCAAAAAAGTGACGTCGGTGGACAAGGCCAACGTGCTGGAAGTCTCGCAGCTGTGGCGCGCCACCGTCTCTGAGGTCGCTAAAGATTATCCCAGCGTCACCCTCGAACATCAATATGTGGACGCGATGGCCATGCACCTGATGAACCAGCCGAAAAATTACGACGTGGTTCTGACGGAGAACCTCTTCGGCGACATTTTGTCGGATGAAGCGGGCGTGATCACCGGCTCGCTGGGCATGCTGCCGTCGGCGACGATTGGCGGGAAGGTGAATCTGTACGAGCCGGTGCATGGGTCCGCGCCGGACATCGCCGGCAAAGGTATTGCCAACCCTCTGGGTGCGATTCTGACGGCAGCCATGCTGCTGCGCTACTCGGCGGGGCTGGAAGAAGAAGCGGCGGCGATCGAGTCGGCGGTGAAGCAGGTGGTGGCCGAAGGCTGGCGGACCGCGGATCTGGCGCGGGGCGAAAAATCCGCGAAGCTGCTTTCAACCGGCGACATGAGCCAGCGGGTCCACGACGCCGTGCTGAAAACGGCAGCGGCCCGGTAAGGAAATTCAAGCAGCGGAATTGAGATCTATGGCAGGCAAACCGAAAACACTCTTCGAAAAAGTCTGGGAATCGCACATCGTCGCCGAGCCGCAGGGCGAGCCGACGCTGCTCTACATCGATCTGCACCTGATTCATGAGGTCACCTCGCCGCAGGCCTTCGACGGCTTACGGATGGCGGGGCGCAAGGTGCGGCGCACCGACCGGTCGATTGCGACCGTCGATCACAATGTGCCGACTACCGCGAATCGCACGGTCATTGATGATCCGATCGCGGCGAAGCAGATCGAGGCGCTGCGAAACAATTGCGCGGAGTTCGGCGTTCCGCTCTACGACATTGAATCGCCGCGGCAGGGCATCGTGCACGTCATCGGACCGGAACTGGGGCTAACCAAGCCGGGTATGACCATCGTCTGCGGCGACTCGCACACGTCCACGCACGGGGCGCTCGGCGCTCTGGCGTTTGGCATCGGGACCTCGGAAGTGGAGCACGTGCTGGCCACGCAGTGCCTGCCGCAATCGAAGCCGAAGACTTTCCGCATTGCTGTGGAAGGCGAGCTGGCGGAAGGGGTGACCGCGAAAGACATTGTGCTGGCGATTATTGGGCGCATCGGCACCGATGGCGCGACCGGCTATGTCATCGAGTACGCCGGCTCGGCGATCCGCTCGCTCAGCATGGAAGGCCGTATGACGGTGTGCAACATGAGCATCGAAGCGGGCGCGCGTGCCGGCATGATCGCTCCCGACGTGACCACCTTCGCCTGGCTGAAAGGACGCCCCTTCGCTCCGCAGGGAGCGGCGTGGGAGCAGGCCGTTGGCGAGTGGAGCAAGCTGGCCTCGGACCCCGGCGCGCAGTACGACCGCGAACTGGTGATTCCGGCCGTGGAGATCGAGCCCTGCGTCACGTGGGGGACCAATCCCGGCATGGTGGTGTCGATCACCGGCCAGGTGCCCGATCCAGCCACGGCGCAGTCCGACGCCGACCGCCGCGCCTGGACGCGGGCTCTCGAATATATGGACCTGAAAGCCGGCACGCCCATCGAAGAGATCGCCATCGATCGCGTGTTCATTGGATCGTGCACAAATTCACGCATTGAAGACCTGCGCGCGGCAGCGAAAGTCGTGGCCGGGCATCACGTCCACAAAAACGTTCACGCCATGGTCGTGCCGGGATCGCAGCTGGTGAAAGCCCAGGCCGAGAAAGAAGGCCTGCACGCCATCTTCAAAGAGGCGGGCTTCGAGTGGCGCGAGCCCGGGTGTTCGATGTGTCTGGGCATGAATCCCGACATCCTGCAGCCGGGTGAGCGCTGCGCCTCGACGAGCAACCGCAACTTCGAAGGGCGTCAGGGTCGCGGGGGACGCACGCATCTGGTGAGTCCCATGATGGCCGCTGCAGCCGCGATCCAGGGGCGTTTCACCGATGTGCGGACCTGGGAATTCAAACAGTCGGAGGTGCCGGCGTAATGGAGAAATTTCGCACACTCACTTCGAAGGTGATGCCGCTGGACCGCGTCAACGTGGACACGGATCAGATCATCCCCAAGCAATTTCTGAAGCGCATCGAGCGCACCGGATACGGTGAATTCCTGTTCTTCGACTGGCGACAGGATCCGGGCTTTGAGCTGAACAATCCGCGCTACCAGGGGGCGAAGATTCTGGTGGCGGCGCGCAACTTCGGTTGCGGGTCGTCGCGCGAGCATGCGGCGTGGGCGCTCAGTGACCACGGATTCCGCTGCGTGATTGCCCCCTCCTTTGCGGATATCTTCCATTCCAACGCCGGCAAGAACGGCATCCTGCTGGTCACGCTTCCCGAGGAGCAGGTGCAGAGGCTGCTCGACCGCGCGGCCAGCACCGACAACTACCAGCTAACGGTCTCGCTGGAAGAAAACACGATTCGCGACGAGCAGGGATTTTCGACGACGTTCGCGATTGACCCCTTCCGCCGGGACTGCCTGCTGGAAGGACTGGACGACATTGGGCTGACGCTGCGTCACGCCGGCGACCTGGACACATTCGAACAACAGCACGACGCAGCCTTCTGGGTGAGCCCGCGTGCAGGAGAATCGGCGAACGCATGAGCAGCAACGGATCGAATGGCAAGACGGCTCCCGGCAAACTCTATTCCATCGCGCTCACCGAGGGCCCGAACCGCGCGCCCGCGCGAGCCATGCTGCGCGCTGTGGGCTTCACGCCTGAGGACCTCCGCAAGCCGATCATCGGCGTCGCCAATACCTGGACGGAAATCGGTCCCTGCAATTTCCATCTCCGTTCCATCGCGGAAGCGGTGAAGCAGGGCATTCGCGAAGCCGGCGGCACGCCGATGGAATTCAACACGGTCACCATCTCCGACGGCATCACCATGGGCACGGAGGGCATGAAGGCCTCGCTCATCAGCCGCGAAGTGATCGCGGACTCGGTGGAACTCGTCACCCGCGGCAATCAGTTCGACGGCCTGGTGGCCATTGCCGGCTGCGACAAGAACATGCCGGGCACCGTGATGGCGCTGGCGCGGCTCGATATCCCGGGTCTGATGCTCTACGGCGGCTCCATCGCGCCGGGACATCTGAATGGCAAAGACCTTACTGTGCAGGACGTCTTCGAAGCCGTGGGCGCGCACGCGGCGGGCAAGCTGGACGATGCGGGCCTCGAAGCGGTGGAGGCGAATGCCTGTCCTGGCGTGGGCGCGTGCGGTGGACAGTTCACCGCGAACACCATGGCCATGGCCTGCGAGTTTCTCGGCATCTCACCCATCGGATTGTCGGGTGTTCCGGGATTCCTTGCCGAGAAACTGGAGGCTTCGCGCGAAACGGGCCATATCGTCATGGAACTCGTGCGCAAAGGGCTCAAGCCCAGCCAGCTCATCACTCCGAAAGCCATTGAGAACGCCATCGCCAGCGTCGCCGCCTCCGGCGGATCGACCAACGCCGTGCTGCACTTCCTGGCCATTGCCAACGAAGCAAACATTCCTCTCACCGTCGATGACTTCGACCGCATCAGCAACCGCACCCCGCTGCTCTGCGATCTGAAGCCAGGCGGGAAGTATGTTGCCGTCGACTATCAGGCTGCGGGCGGCAGCCGCTTGCTGGCGAAGCGCCTGATTGAAGCGGGACTGATCGACGGTAGCTGCCTGAACGCAACCGGCAAGACCCTGGGCGAAGAAGCGGCGGCCGCCAAAGAAACGCCGGGCCAGGACGTGATTCACGCGATCGACAAGGCGCTCAAGTCGACGGGCGGTCTCGTGATCCTGAAGGGCAATCTCGCGCCGGAAGGTTGCGTGATCAAAGTGGCCGGACACAAGCGTCTCGAGCACCGCGGGCCGGCGCGCGTCTTCGATACGGAAGACGCCGCTTTCCACGCCGTCGAGTCGGGGCAGATCAAGCCGGGCGACGTGATGGTCATCCGCTATGAAGGCCCGGTGGGCGGACCCGGCATGCGCGAGATGCTCGCCGTCACCGCGGCCGTCGCGGGCATTCCCGAACTGACCGATACCGTGGCGCTGCTCACGGACGGACGCTTCTCCGGCGCAACGCGCGGCCTGATGGCGGGCCATGTGGCCCCCGAAGCCGCTGTGGGCGGCGCGATTGCCGCTGTTCGCGAAGGCGACACGATTCATTTCGATATCCCCAGCCGCAAGCTGTCGGTCGAGATCTCCGATGCGGAGCTCTCGGCACGCATGGCCACCTGGAAGAAGCCCGAGCCTCGTTTTGCGCGCGGCGTCTTCCGCAAATATGCCGACTCGGTTTCATCCGCGTCGCTGGGAGCCGTGACCCGGTAAAGCAGAGTTTTAGAGACGAGAGTTTGGAGTTTAGAAGAGGCTGTTAACGCACGCTTTTCCCAGGGCGTGCAACGGGGAAGAGGAGCGAAACATGGGAACGGCAAAGAAACATCCATCGCAGGCCAGCGCGGCTGAGGCGAAAGAGTCCACGCAGATGCTCACATCCACGAAGCTCACAGGAGCGGAGATTCTGTGGGCCACGCTGGCCGGTGAAGGCGTCGATGTGGTTTTCGGCTATCCCGGCGGAGCGATTCTGCCGGTGTACGACGCGCTGAAGAAATTTCCGATTCGCCACGTGCTGGTGCGCCATGAACAGGGCGCGGCCCATATGGCCGACGGCTACGCGCGCGCCTCGGGCAAGGTGGGTGTGGCGGTGGCCACATCCGGTCCGGGCGCGACGAATCTGGTCACCGGCATCGCGACGGCCATGCTCGATTCTGTTCCCATGGTCTGCATCACCGGCCAGGTGTCGAGCAAAGTGCTGGGCACCGACGCGTTCCAGGAAGTGGACATCACCGGCATCACGCTGCCCGTGACCAAACACAACTACGTGGTCACGCGCGCGGAGGATGTGGCGAAGACGGTTCGCGAGGCGTTTCTGGTGGCGAAATCCGGCCGGCCGGGCCCGGTTCTGGTTGACATTACCAAGGATGCGCAGCAGGGGCTGGCGGAATTTGATTTCGAGGCCGCCGCGCCCAGACCGCATCGTCCGCACCCGATGCTGAGGACCGAGTCAGCGTCGATCCTGCAGGCGGCGGAGCTGATCCGCAACGCGAGGAAGCCGGTGATCCTTGCGGGGCACGGCATGCTGCAGTCCGGCGCCGGCGGGCAGGTGCGCACGCTGGCGGAGCGGATGCGCATCCCGGTCGCCTCCACGCTGCTGGGCCTGGGCGGATTTCCCGCGTCGCACCCGCTCTCGCTTGGCATGATGGGCATGCACGGCGAGGCCTGGGTCAACCACGCCATCCAGCAGTCGGATCTGCTGATCGCCTGCGGCATGCGCTTCGACGACCGCGTGACGGGGACGCTGGCGACTTACGCACCGAACGCGAAGAAGATCCACATCGAAGTCGATCCCGCGGAGATCAACAAGAACGTCAAAGTGGACATCGCGCTGATTGGCGATCTGAAAGAAGTGCTGGAGGCGCTGCTGCCTCATCTGGCTCCGCGCGATGCCAGGAGCGAGAGCCCGTGGGTGAAGGAGATCGAGGCGAGCAAGGGCGAATGCGCGGTGCGGGACATTAAGAACCTGCCGGACAGCGGCCATCTGTATGCGGCGCACGTGATTCACGATTTGTGGCGCGCCACCGAAGGCAAAGCCATCGTGGTCACCGACGTGGGCCAGCACCAGATGTGGGAGGCGCAGTATTACAAGCACGATCAGCCGCGCACGCTGATCACCTCCGGCGGGCTGGGCACGATGGGCTTCGCCCTGCCTGCCGCGATCGGCGCGAAGATCGCCTGCCCCGACAAGGAAGTGTGGGTGATTGCGGGCGACGGCGGATTCCAGATGACGGCGGCTGAGCTGTCCACCGCTGCGCAGGAAGAGCTGGACCTGAACATCGCCGTGGTCAACAACGGGTATCTCGGCATGGTGCGCCAGTGGCAGGAGTTTTTCTACGAGAAGAATTACCAGTCGTCGCCGCTGCGCAGCCCGGATTTCGTGAAGCTGGCCGAGGCGCACGGCATTCCGGGGCGCACCGTGAAGCAGCGCGCGGAGGTGCTGCCGGCTGTCGAGGCGGCGCGCACACACAGGGGGCCGTTCATCATCAATTTCCTGGTCGAGAAGGAAGATTCGGTGTACCCCATGATTCCCGCCGGATCGGCGCTGCACGAGATGATCCGCCGGCCCAATAACCCGCTGGTCGAAACCGGGAAGGACGCCTGAGATGCTGCATACCTTTGTCGCACTCGTCGAAGACAAGCCAGGGGTACTGACGCGGGTGGCGTCGCTCTTTCGCCGGCTCAACATCAATATTGTTTCGCTCACGGTGGGCCATTCGGAGAAGCCGGGCGTCTCGCGCATGACGATTGTCTGCGACGCGTCGCCGACGTCGAGCCATCGCATCGCCGCGAGTCTCTATAAACTGGAAAATGTGCTGCAGGTGGACGACATCAGCCAGCTGTCGCACGTGGCGCGCGAGCTGGCGCTGATTAAAGTGTCGGCCACGCCGACGACCCGTTCGCAGGTCTTCGAGCTGGCGGAAGTCTTTCGGGCGCGCATCGTCGATCTGGCTCCCGAGTCGCTGATGATCGAGATCACGGGCGTCGAGAGCAAGATCGAAGGCCTCATCCAGGTGCTGAATGAAAACGGCGACCGCATCCTCGAAATCTCCCGCACCGGGCGTATGGTTATGCGCCGCGGCCAGCACACCAGCCGGGTGCTGGAGGCGATGCGGGTGCCGGGCCTCGAAACGCCGGAGGAGCTGCAGGCCGAAGAAGGCAGCGACAACGATGTGCTGATGGCGGAAGAAGCAGGGTTTTAAGAGCAGTCGCCAGTTACTGGTTGCCAGTCCCCAGTGTGCAAAGCTGGTAGCTATCGTGACTGGAACCGGGGACTGGCGAATCTCGTTCGCTACACTGAAATTTGTAAAGGAAACCAAATGGCAAAGACTTATCACGATCAGGACGCCGACCTCTCGCTCATCCAGCAGAAGAAAGTGGCCGTCATCGGCTACGGCTCGCAGGGGCACGCCCATGCGCTCAACCTCAAGGATTCGGGCGTTGACGTCCGCGTCGGGCTGCACGCCGGCAGCAAATCCGCGGAGAAGGCAAAAAGGGCGGGGCTGCAGGTGGGATCCGTCGGCGACGTCTCCGACTGGGCCGACGTCATCATGATCCTCACGCCTGACCACTCCCAGGGCGATACCTACGCGAAGGAAATCGCGCAGCACATGAAGAAGGGCAAGACGATCATGTTCGGGCACGGATTCAACATCCGCTTCGGGCAGATCCAGCCTCCCGCGGATGTCGATGTCTCGATGGTGGCGCCCAAAGGCCCCGGCCATCGCGTGCGCGAAGTGTTCATCGAGGGCGGCGGCGTGCCCTGCCTTATCGCCGTGCAGCAGAACCCCTCGGGCCAGGCGAAAGAGCTGGCGCTGTCGTATGCCAAAGCCATTGGCGGCACGCGCGGAGGCGTGCTGGAAACCACCTTCGCGGAAGAGACCGAGACCGACCTCTTCGGCGAGCAGGCCGTGCTGTGCGGCGGCACATCGGCGCTGGTGAAAGCCGGCTTCCAGACGCTGGTCGAGGCCGGCTACCAGCCGGAGATCGCCTACTTCGAGTGCCTGCACGAGCTCAAGCTGATCGTGGACCTGATGTACCGCGGGGGGCTGGCCTATATGCGCTACTCCATCAGCGACACGGCCGAGTACGGCGACTACACGGCCGGTCCGCGCATCGTCACCGACGCCACGCGCGCCGAGATGAAGAAAATGCTCACCGAAATCCAGAACGGGACCTTCGCCAAAAACTGGATCGAGGAGAACAAAACCGGCCGTAAAAACTTCACCGAGATGCGGAAGAAAGAAGCGGATCTGCAGGTGGAGAAGATCGGCGCCGAACTGCGCGCCGCGATGCCGTTCCTGGATCCGGTGGTGGTGAAAGACGGAACCCCGCAGCCGGCGGTGCAGTCCGAGCCGGTGAATGCATAGTTAAAAACGCGGGGAGGACGCACCGCCCGTCCTCCCCCGCCGTCCAATCCTCATCCTGCGCCGTTCGCTGCCATCCACAGGCCCAGGCGCAGCCATTCGGATAGTATCTGGCAAGGGGGTCCCCCCATGGATGTCGCAACATCCCCGGCACCCGCAGCCCTGGCCCCGGCGCCCACGCCGGTGCCCGCGATTGTTGAAGCCCTGCGCCGCGTCTCGGTGCTGCACGGTCTGTCCGACCTCGAACTGGAGTGGCTCGCCACCCACGGCGAAGAGGTTTCGTATGCTTCCGGTGCGCAGATTTTCCGCGAGGGCGACCCCGCGGTGAAGATGTACTTTCTGTTGCGGGGCGAGGTTCACGTGCGCCGGCAGCAGGGGGGTCTCGCGCTCTTTATCGGCCGTGCCGGGCAAATTACCGGCGTGCTGCCCTTCTCGCGCATGAAGACCCACGGCGGCCAGGGATTTGCCGCATCCGACGTCTGGGGGCTGCAGATCGACCGCGCGTTATTCCCTGAAATGCTGGCGGCGATCCCGTCCATGGCGCAGCGCTCCGTTTCGGTCCTGCTCGATCGCGTGCGCGAGATGACGCGCCTGGAGCAGCAGACCGAGAAGCTGAGCGCGCTGGGCAAGCTGGCCGGCAATCTGGCGCACGAGCTCAATAATCCCGCCTCCGCGGCGCAGCGTGCGGCGGCCGGCATGATCGAAGAACTGAGCACCTACGGCCACCAGAAGTTCATGCTGGGGGGCCTCTGCCTCGACCAGTCGCATCTTGAGCGCATTCGCGCCTGGCGCAATCGCATGGAAGAGCAGGCGCGGGCACGCCCGGCGAACTCGGTGACCCAGGCGCAGCGCGAAGACCAGCTGCAGGGGTGGCTGCGCGGCCACAACGTGGGGAGCAGCTGGCAGATCGTTCCCGACCTGGCCGAGCTGGGGATTACCACGGACAACCTCGACGAGCTGGCGGACCTGCTTGGGGGGCAGCACCTGGAAATCGTTCTGTCGCAGTTCGCCTCCTCGGCCCGCACCGAGCGGATGGCGCATGCCATGCTCGACGCCACCTCCCGCATTTTCGATCTCATCGGGGCCGTCAAGGACTATTCCTGGATGGATCAGGCGCCTATTCAGCAGGTGGACATCCCGCAGTCGCTGGAAACGACGCTCACCATGCTGCAGTCGCGTCTGGAAAAGATCGAGGTCGAGCGCCGTTACGAGGCCGGCCTGCCGCGCATCTCGGCGTACGCCAGCGAACTGAACCAGGTGTGGATGGCGCTGCTGGAGAACGCGCTGGATGCGATGCGCGACCAGGGAAAACTCACCCTCAGCGTCAGCCTGTCCGGCGAATTCGTGGTGACCGAGATCTGGGACAACGGGCCGGGCATTCCCGCCGAGAACCAGGCGCGCATCTTCGAGCCGTTCTTCACCACCAAAGCCCCGGGCAGCGGTCTCGGCCTTGGCCTCGATACCGCGCAGCGCATCGTGCGGCAGCACCGCGGGTACATTCATGTGCAGTCGGAGCCGGGGCAGACCTGCTTCCAGGTGCGGCTGCCGGTGGAACCGCTGCAGGCGTATTGAGCTTCGAGCAAAAGATAAAAAAGACCCGCGAATCGATCGCGGGTCTTTCTCATTAAGGCAAGTCGCTGGTTAAAGCGAGTTCATGTTCAGCAGGAACTCCGCGTTGTTGCGCACCTTTTCCAGGCGGCTCACCAGCAGTTCCATCGCTTCCACCGGCGAGAGCGGATTGAGCACCTTGCGCAGCACCCAGGTCCGCTGCAACTCGTCCTTGGGGATGAGCAGCTCTTCCTTACGCGTGCCCGAGCGCTGGATATCGATAGCCGGGAAGACGCGCTTGTCCACCAGCTTCCGGTCGAGGATGATTTCCATGTTGCCGGTACCCTTGAACTCTTCGAAGATGACCTCGTCCATGCGCGAGCCGGTATCGACGAGCGCGGTGGCGATGATGGTCAGCGATCCGCCTTCTTCAATGTTGCGGGCCGCGCCGAAGAACCGCTTGGGCCGCTGCAGAGCGTTGGAATCGACGCCGCCGGAGAGCACCTTGCCCGAGGGGGGCACAATGGTATTGTAAGCGCGCGCCAGACGCGTGATCGAGTCGAGCAGGATCACCACGTCGCGCTTGTGCTCCACCAGACGCTTGGCCTTCTCGATCACAATTTCCGCGACCTGCACGTGGCGCGCGGCGGGCTCGTCGAAGGTAGAGCTGATGACCTCGCCCTTCACGGAGCGCTGCATGTCGGTCACTTCTTCCGGCCGTTCGTCGATCAGCAGCACGATGAGCACGATCTCCGGATGGTTGGTCGTGACGGAGTTCGCGATCGACTGCAGCAGCATGGTCTTGCCGGTGCGCGGCGGGGCGACAATCAGGCCGCGCTGGCCTTTGCCGATCGGGGTCAGCAGATCCATCACGCGCCCGCTGATGTTTTCGCGAACCGTCTCCATCTTCACCCGCTCCTGGGGATACAGGGGCGTCAGGTTGTCGAAGAGGATCTTGTTGCGCGTTTCTTCCGGGGACTCGAAGTTGATGGCCTCAATCTTCACCAGGGCGAAGTACTTCTCGCCTTCGTGGGGCGGCCGCACGTTGCCGCTGATGGTGTCGCCGGTCTTGAGGTCGAACTTGCGAATCTGGGAGGGCGAAACGTAGATATCGTCGGGCCCGGGAAGATAGTTGTAGTCCGGAGAACGAAGAAACCCATATCCGTCGGGAAGAATTTCGAGGACGCCTTCGGCAAAAATGTGTCCTTCTTTTTCGCTTTGCGCCTGGAGAATCTTGAAGATGAGGTCCTGTTTGCGGAGTCCGCTGGCGCCGGGAATTTCGAGGGTGCGCGCAATGCGGCTCAGCTCTGTGATGTTCTTTTCTTTCAGTTCTGAGATTGTCATGAATCACCTGCGGAGATTTTTTGAGGAGGGAAGTTCGAATCGGGAGGGTGTGACGGGAGGGCGGGGGACTGGAGTGCTTATTTGTTTATAAACCGGAAACGGACCGGGCGGAAGCCCGCCGCGGTCCGGAATCCTGTCAGGCGGCGCGGCGCTGCTGCTGGGGCAGGCTCACGGCTTCAGTGCGGGTGGTGACGGCGGCAACCGCTGCCGGGCTGGTTTCCCGGAAGCGGAGCAGCACGTCGTTCATCGTATCCTGCAGCCGCGTGTTCGGCTTGTGCAGCTTGCGCGTTGCCTTGGAAGCCAGCTGGCAGAGCTGGTAGCGATTGCTCACATGCGTGAGCGCACCGAATATCAATTCAGAACGCATGGCGTAGTCTCCTTGCTTATTGACTAGTAAAATGTCCGACCGCTTTCGATCACAGAAACTCTGCTGAACCGCTGAGGCCCGAGGCAGGCTGGAGGAAAATATGGCCGAAAGCTCTCAATGTTAGACGCGCCGACCCGAGCTTTTGGTCGCAATTTTTCCCTTCTGAAAATCCCCGCAATGTACGGATCGTCTCCTTTGCTGCCGGACATCGCAGCCCCTGCAGGCAAACCGAGAGTCAGCTCCTCTCAGGGAGCAACTTCTCTTCTGCCTGACCGGATGGATGAAGCAGAGCGGCAAGTGCCGGAAGTCAAAATCGACATTTTTGAAAATACCCCCGTGCCGGAATCCGGTCAACTGCTTTTTTCATAGGCGGTTGTGACCGTGGTACCGAAAATGGAATCATAGTCGTAACCAACTGATTACCAGACCGTTAGGCGTCGGCAGGGAGAATCAATGTCGTTACTTGCCCATCGCCGGCGATCCCGAAAATCATAGGGTCGTCTCGCTTGCGTGCCAGGGGCTATGATGGCAAGCCTAGATTTATCAATAATATATGTGCGATTGGATCAGGCTCGGGCCTTGTCGGCGAGTGTGTGCAGGATGTTACGAAAGCGCAGCATCCGGGGTTCCGGAACACGGCCTGGAGGCACAATTCGACCCCTTATCAGCCAACGCATCTCCCCGCCGGGAACCGCGCTGGCGGGAGGAAAGGGGAGGTTACGGTAGAAACGGGCGCGGACGGGGCCGGGTGAGCGCAGCGCTCTCGCCGGAGCGGGGACCGGCGGGCGCGCACTCTTCCGGCCGCCAGTCTATTTGGCGTTCGACAGCGCCTGCACCACCGATTCGACGCTGGGGTCGGAGTTCTTCAGGTAGTCGCTCACGCGTTTGCGTTCTTCGGGAGCGAGGGTGGGCACCAGCGCGAGAATGCGGCGCATCGTGGTCGCCACGTCGTCCACAAGATTCATTAAGCGAATGGCTTCGCCGGATAAGGGCATAAGTCCGTTGACCTCTGCTGCTATTGTCCGCGATCCAGGGGACTCCGGTAAAGACGATCCCTGTGCAGAAGCCGCCCCGAGGCCGCGAGACAAGGCTTGTCTCGGCGCCGCGCGCATGTTTTTATGGTCGAACGGCCCTTTGCGATGACGTTACTGGATCTCTGTTCGTATCTCGGCCTCGGCGCGGTTGGAGCGGTGATCGTGAATCTGCTGCTCGGACTGCTGATCGCGCTGCGCTACAGCCCGGTGCGGCACTGGCCCCATCGCCATATCAATGTTTTCCTGCTGCATCAGTGGACGGCTTATCTGGCCATCTTCTTCACGCTCACCCATCCCGTGGTCCTGCTGTTCCTGCATACGCCGCACTTCCGGCTGGTGGACATCCTGTGGCCGATCCACTCCCCGCTGCAGCCCAAGCTGAACCTCGCCGGGGCGGGGGCTCTCTATCTGCTGGTGCTGGTCTTTGTCTCTTCGCTGCTGCGCACGCGGATCGGCCGGCCGGTGTGGCGCAACCTGCACTACCTGGTCTTTCCCGCGGCGGTGCTGCTGTTGCTGCACAGCATCCTCACCGATCCGAATCTCAAGGATGGGCATCCCGATCTGCTGGACGGCGGCAAAATCTTCGTGGAAGGCGCCGCTCTCATCAGCTTTCTCGCCGTCGGGGCGCGTTTTTGGCTCCGCGGGCGCGGCCTGCGCCCTGCCCGCTCCGCGCCGCTGCCGCGGAAAGCCCAGCCCGCACTGGAAGACGAGGTCGTCTGAACTGCCCGCTCCCGATCTCAGGAAGACGGCAGCGGGGAGCACGTACTGCGCAGCAGCGTTGACTCCGCCGGGCCCCTCTTCGGCTCCTCGCTGTATTTCTTGTCGAGATCCTTCAGCTTCACCGGACTCTGGAAGCTGTACACGTTGCCTGAGCAGACCAGATCGCCGTCCATGCGAAAGAGGGCGAACGTATCGACGGCGCCGCCGCCAAACCGCACCTTCGTGCCGAAGACGTTGCCGATCCGCGTGACGGAACCGCCGGACTCCAGTGCTTTCACCCAGAGCAGGTTTGGCCAGCTCTTGTTCGTGGACGCAGCCGGATCGTCGGTGATGCCCAGCTTTCGCGCCACGGCATCGGCCGCCAGCGCCGCCGCCAAAGGGGTCTCGCTCGCCTTCTCGGTCGCCGATCCGCCGCCGTCCGCCGCTCCCTTGCCGGCATCGGCCGCTTTGGGCACCGCCCCGGCCATCATCGTCACCGTCAAAAACTGCTTGATCGCGTCGCTCACGCTGCTCACATCCTCTCCTTTGTCTTTGAGGCAGCCGTCATAGGCGGTAATGAGCGCATTCATATTCTCCAGGTAGGGCGAATGCGACGGGTCGGGACTGGAGAGGCCGCTGGGACTGTACAGCTCCGGGATCATGACCCGGATGTTGAGCGCGCGCAGCTGCCGGGCCACTTCATTCATGAGCGCCGGATCCTGCACCGTTCCCACCACCGAGCTTACGGACTGGTTGCTGCTGAACATCCCCATCACCGCGCCGGCGCCTGAGATCATCTGGCCCGGCGCAGTGGAGCTCATCAGACTCGCCACGGTGCTGCCCAGACCCCGGCTGCTGGCCGCCCCTTCCGATCCCGGCCCGGGGTGCTCTTCCTTTTCGCCCTTCTGGGTCCCGGCCACGCAAACGGCCGCGGCCCGCGCGCGCAGGCTGTCCATCGCGGCCATATCGGCGCGCCAGATCTGAAAATCCGTGACCAGCGTGCTGCCGCCCGAGATCAGCACGATTCCCTGGGGAGGCTGGCCTTCGCCGTTCACCGCGCAGGGAACATGCGCGTCCTTCGGCGCATCCTGCACCGCGCCCCCATAGAGGTACCGCGCGATATCGCAGGCCATGGCCTCGCTGTTTTGTTCCACGGCGCGGTAGGTAAACATCTCGGTCTCAATCGAGAAGCCGGGCGAGTTCCCGCTGTCGCCGCTGTTTCCGCCCGAAGACGAACCGGGGCCGCCTCCGCTCCCGCCCTTTTGTCCGAGCGCCGTGAAACAGCCAAGGCACAGCGCCCCCGCCAGTGCGACGCGCAACGAGATCACCATGGGACCCCTCCCGTCAGACATGCTTGTCTCGCCGGCACCTGGGCGCCGGCATCGTCCAACCGGCATAACCAGGAAACACCGGTTCACAATAGGTGTTGTTTTTCTGCGCGATGTTCCTGGGATTGTCATCCCCGAGTGCGAAGCGGAGGGTTGTCTTCCGCAGCCGTCAACGATGGGGCCGGTGCCGGCAGCCAACCCGTATACACTTTTCAGCGATGGGGAGACAGAGCCAGGCGACTCGCACGAACTCATGGCGCCCATACCGAATTCGCGCCTTCGCCGTGGTCCTCTTCATACTGGCGACCCGCGCGGGAGTCTGCGCGGCGTCAGGCACGGAGCCGCAGGTTCAACGAAACCCCCGCGCCGGCTATGTGGGAGACGAGGCCTGCCGTTCCTGCCACGCGGACATCGTCCATTCTTTTCATGAGACTGCGCATTCCCTCACCTCTCGGCTGCCCGATGAGCAATCCATTGCCGGCAGCTTTGCGCCAGGAAACAATCTTCTGAAGACGGCGAACCCCAATCTGTTTTTCCGCATGGAAGAGCGCCGAGTCGACGGGAAGGCTGAGTTTTTTGAGACGGCCGTGGTGGGAATGCCGCCCGAGACGCACCAACGGTCGGAAGCGATTGCCTTTGTCATCGGATCCGGTACGAAGGGGCAGACCTATCTGTTTTGGGATTACGATCTGCTCTTTGAACTGCCGGTTTCGTATTGGAGAGACGTGGGCTGGGCTAACAGTCCCGGCTACCGGGATGGAGTCGCCAACTTCGATCGGCCGGCTATCCCCCGCTGCCTGGAATGCCACGCCACCTGGGTTGAGAGCCTCGCGCCCCCGGTCAATCGCTATGCCGATACGGGATTTGTCCTCGGCATCCAGTGCGAAAAATGCCATGGGCCGGGCAGAGAACATATACAGCGGGAGACAGCGCAGCGAGGTGCGCCGTCGGGCAGCGCCATCCTCAACCCGGCGCGGTTCACGCGAGATCGGCAGATGGACCTGTGCGCCTGGTGTCACGCAGGCCAGGGCGATGCGCTGCTGCCCCCGTTTTCGTACACAGCCGGAGAGCCGCTTGCGAAGTATATCCACCTTCCCCCGCTCGACCCCAATGCGCCGCCCGACGTGCATGACAACCAGGTGGAGATGCTGAGAAAGAGCCGCTGCTTTCAGGCATCCGGCCTGACCTGCCTGACCTGTCACGATCCTCATCTGCCGCAGCACGATCTGGCGGCGTTTTCCCAGCGCTGCTTAACCTGCCACAAGCCGGACTCCGCAACATTTCTGAAGCCGGATCACCCTGTAACCAGCAACTGCATTGACTGCCATATGCCCAGGCTGCAGACGAATCTGATTGTCTTCAATTCGCAGGGCAAAAGCATGCGACCGGAGATGAGGAGCCACTGGATCAAGGTTTATGCGGCCGCCGCGTACCGGTGAGCTCTGTGCTGGGCTGGCGGAAGTCGGAACAGAGCGGGTCGCGATTATCATGGCCAGCATGTTCCCGCGCGTCCCGGTCCTGGCCTCTCTGCTCTTCGTCTCGCTGCTCGCCGCGCCGCTTGCCTCTGCCCAAAAGAACTCCCTCTGTCCGGCCTTCGACAAGGTCCTCGCGCAGCACGGCGTCGTCGGCGGGGCCATCGCGGTTGTTCACGGGGGCGAGCCGCAGACCTGCTTCTACGGCCAGGCGCGCAAAGGCACCCCCATCGACGCGGCCACCTCGTATAACTGGGCGTCGATCACCAAGACCATGACCGCTGTCGCCATTCTGCAGCTGCGCGATCGCGGCCGGCTCTCCCTGGATGATCCAGCCGTGCGTTACGTACCGGAACTGCGCCTGGTCCACGACGCGTTTGGGCCCGTCGACGCGGTCACGATTCGCACTCTGCTCACCCACAGCGCCGGTTTTCGCAATCCTACGTGGCCCTGGGACTGCGACGACTCCGCCCACTGCGACTGGCAGCCCTTCGAGCCAACCCGCTGGTCGCAGATTGTCGCCATGCTTCCGTACACGCATGTGGCCTTCACGCCCGGGACTCGCTGGAGCTATTCCAACCTTGGCTATGTCTTCCTCGGGCAGATCATCGAGCGCCTGACCGGCGACGATTTCGAGGTCTACATCGACAAGAACATCCTCATGCCGCTGGGCATGACCGAAAGCTACTTCGACCGCTCGCCGTACTTCCTCGAAGCGCACGTTTCCGCCAGCTACCTGCGCGGGGGCGACAAGCTGACCGAACAGCCTTTCAATTTCGATACCGGCATCACCACCTCGAACAGCGGCCTCAAGGCGCCGGTGACGGACATGGCGAAGTACGTCCGCTTTCTCCTGGGCACACCCGGCAATGCGCTCTACGACATCGTCCTACGGCGCAGTTCTCTGGAAGAAGCCTGGAAGGGCGTGCTGCCCGTCGCCGACCCGGGGCAGCCCGCGACGGCGTACACGAAAGGAGCGCCGCAGATGGGACTGGGCTTCTTCGTCGCGGATATCGACGGCCACCGTTATGTCTACCACGACGGGGACCAGGGCGGTTTCTCCTCCGAGATGCTCCTCGACCCCGAGCGCCACGCAGCCAGCCTGCTCGTCGTGAATACGACGGATACGGGCGCGCCCCCACCCACCCCGGCGACGCATGCCGAGTCGAATACTGAACCCAACCCCGGAACCGACCTCCGGCTGACGTTACGCCGCGAGCTAATCCGGAATGTGTTCCCGCGATAAGCGAAAAACACCGAGGGTCGGCAACCCCGCTGGAACCGCTTGTGTTCCAATGCTCGCATTCACCAGTAAGGAGCGAAGTTGAGCACAGCCATGGCTCGTAATCAGAAACCCGTCAAAGACAAGGTCAGCCGGCTGAAGACCGAGATTGCCGCGCAAACCAAAGGAGACGCCTTTGGGCGATTCGCCGCCGCCGCTTCCAGCTGGCTGGGATCGAAGTGGGCCTTTCTGGGCGCGATTGCCATCATTCTGGCGTGGGCGGTTACCGGCCCCATCTTCCACTTCTCCGACACCTGGCAGCTCATCATCAATACCGGGACCACCATCGTGACCTTCCTGATGGTCTTCCTCATCCAGAACACCCAGAACCGCGACGCCCGTGCCATCAATCTCAAACTCAACGAGCTGATCCGCGCCATCGACGCGGCCGGCGACCAGATGATGGATATCGAAAAACTGAGCGACGAAGAACTGGACGTGCTGCAGGCGCGGTATGAAAAGATCCGCGCGGCCTGCATCGAACGAGGCGAACGGAAGATCAAGGCCGACAAGGGTTAGTTGAGAGTCGGAGAACCCGTCATGCATCGTTCGTCGTGGCGTTCCGGTCCCCCATCGCCCGAGGGTTACTCGCGCCGCTCCTGCAGGAAGTCCGGGGCCACCGGGTTCTCGTACAGCGAGTAATCCCGCGTCACCACGGTCAGGCCGGCCGGGGTGACGAAGTAGTTCTTGCGATCCTCGTTCGGATCGTAGCCGATCACGGTTCCTTCGGGCAGGTGCACGTCGCGATCGATGATGGCCCGCTTGATGCGGCAATGCCGTCCGATGTTCACATGGGTGAACACGATGGTGGATTCGAGCTCGGAGTAGGAGTTGACGCGCACATCCTGCGAGAGGACGCTGTTGCGCACCTCGGCGCCGGAGACAATGCATCCGCCCGAGACGATGGAGTTGATGGCCATGCCGGTGCGCCCGGGTTCGCCAAAGACGAACTTGGCCGGCGGATACTGGCGGACGCGCGTCCGGATCGGCCAGCTGTTGTCGTAAAGGTTGAAGATCGGCGAGACCGAAGCGACGTCCATATTGGCGTCGAAGTAGGCTTCCAGGGTGCCCACATCGCGCCAGTAGAGGGCTTCCTTGCGGTTCTCATCCACGAAGTTGTAGGCGTACATTTTGTACTTGCCGAGGATGGCCGGCAGGATGTTGTGGCCGAAGTCGTGCTGCGAATCGGGGTCTTCGGCATCCCGGATCAGGGCGGGCAGCAGCACGTCGGTATTAAAGATGTAGATGCCCATGGAGGCATCGACCATGGTGGGGTTGAAGGGGGACCGCACATCGGTCTGCTTCGGTTTCTCGAGGAAGCCGGTGACCTCTCCGTTGCGAGCCACTTCGACCACGCCGAAGCGGGCGACATCCTGCGGCTCGATGGGCAGCGTGGCGATGGTCACATCGGCCCCTGAGTCGTTGTGCTGCTGCAGCATCTTGCCGTAATTCATCTTGTAGATGTGATCGCCGCCGAGGATGAGGACGTGCTTCGGCTGCTCGGAGCCGATGGAATAGATGTTCTGGTAGACGGCGTCGGCTGTGCCCATGTACCAGTTGGCGCTCACCCGCTGCATGGGCGGCAGGATTTCGATGAACTCGCCCAGCTCCTGGGCCACCACACTGGTCCAGCCCTCGCGGATGTGCCGGTTGAGCGACAGGGCTTTGTACTGGGTGAGGATGTAAACCCGGCGCAGGTCGGAGTTGATGCAGTTGGAGAGGGTGATATCGATAATGCGGTACTGCCCGCCGAAGGGAACCGCAGGTTTGGCCCGATCGCGTGTCAGGGGAAACAGCCGTTCACCGGCTCCGCCCGCCAAAAGTACGCCAAGAGTGTCCTTCATCGGCATGTTCGCCTCTCACCGCTTCCGCTTGGCTCCCTCGCGCGATCGTTCTGCCGCCGGAATCCCCGATGCTCCCGTGATGGCCGTCGGGTCAGGGAGCGAAGGCCAGATATATCACAAGTTTGCCGAATTGTGCGCCCGGCAGCGCAGGTCAGGAGTCTTCGGGCTCACCGGAATCGCCGGCGACGGAGATTCGCAGGGATTTCAGGAAGTGGAGATCCTGGGCGGTAAAGGTACCCTCTTCGCTGCCGTCCGGCTCGGGGACGCTCTGGCCGGATTCCAGAGCGCCGGCCGGTTGCTCCTCCACCTCGTTCAGCCCGATGGTCGCCTCCAGCATGAGGAGGACCTCGAAGCCCTGCCTGCGAATATCGGCCACGACGCCGGCAATTTGCGGGGACTCGGACACACTCTCGTGAATGGCCTCGCCCAGTTGCTGAACCAACTTGCGGAGTTTTTGATTCAAAGTGAGGACCTCGATTTCCCGGTATGCGGCGCGTGGGCTCCCAACATCCGATGCTCTTACCTTATCTTCTGATGTTCCCGCGCCGCAATGCGCAGCCACAACGGCGCGCGCGGCGTCGCTGCTAGACTTTTTTTATGCAGCCGAATCGCATTGGCCGGCTCCTGGGAATCGGCACGCGGGTGGCCGCGGGGAAGCTGCGCGACGGCACGGCGGGAGCGGTGGCTGCAGCCCAGCGTTCCGCCGCCTCCAGCCCGGCGGCTGCGGCTCCGTCCGGCCGTCGGTCGGGCGCTTCGTTCTCCGGATACGCGGAGGGCAGCCGGCGCGTCGCTCGCGGTGCAGGGCGTTTTGGATCGGCTCTGGTGCGCCCCTTCGCTCACGCCACCGGCGTGCTGACGCTGCAGATCACCGGGGTTTTCTTCGCGCTGTTCACGATCTTCTTCGCGGTCCACGCCTGGCAGGCCTTCAAGGCGCTGGGCGCGCGCGACCGGCATGTGGTGGTGTACGCGGCGCTGGCGCTGCTCTTTGCCTGGTTCACGGCCACGTCGTTCTGGCGCGCCCGGGCAAAGCAGAAGCGGAGCTGAGGCGCGCTTTCGGCGTTGTGACTTACAATGGCGGGTTCCCATGCCCGGCCAGCCCGATTCAAAACCCGTCTACGCTGCCGAGGATCTCGCGGCCCTCGATGCTGAGCGCGACCTCGGCTTTCCCGGGCAGTTTCCCTTCACGCGCGGCATTCAGCCCACTATGTATCGCGGCCGGCTGTGGACGATGCGCCAGTATGCGGGCATGGGCGATGCAGAGGAGAGCAACCGGCGCTATCGTTTCCTGATGGAGCAGGGAACCGCCGGCCTTTCCGTGGCCTTCGATCTGCCCACGCAGATTGGCTACGACTCCGATTCGCCGATGGCGCTGGGCGAGGTGGGCAAGGTTGGGGTGGCCATCGACTCGATCGAGGACATGGAGCGGCTGTTTGCGGGCATTCCGCTCGATCGCATTTCGACCTCGATGACCATCAACGCCACAGCCGGCATTCTGCTGGCGCTCTACGTGGCGGTGGCGCGGCACACGGGAGCGGAAGTGAAGAAGCTTTCCGGCACGATCCAGAACGACATCCTGAAGGAGTACATCGCGCGGGGCACCTATATCTATCCTGTGCGCGACGCCATGCGGGTGGTGACGGACGTGTTTGCGTGGGCGGGCGAGAATGTGCCGGAGTGGAATACGATTTCCATCTCCGGCTACCACATGCGCGAGGCCGGATCGACGGCGGCCCAGGAAGTTGCCTTCACTCTCGCCAACGGCATCACCTATGTGCAGGCGGCCATCGACGCGGGACTGGAAGTGGACCGCTTTGCGCCGCGGCTCTCGTTTTTCTTCAACGCGCACAACGATTTTCTGGAGGAGATCGCCAAGTTTCGCGCGGCGCGGCGGATCTGGGCCGGCATTATGTGCGACCATTTCGGAGCAAAGAATCCCCGCTCGTGGATGCTGCGCTTCCACACCCAGACCGCGGGATCGACGCTGACGGCGCAGCAGCCGGAAAACAACATCGTCCGTACGGCGATTCAGGCGCTGGCTGCGGTTCTGGGCGGAACGCAATCGTTACACACCAACGGATACGACGAGGCGCTGGCACTGCCGACCGAAGAAGCCGCCCGTATTGCTCTGCGCACCCAGCAGATCATCGCCCTGGAATCGGGCGTGGCCAACACCATCGATCCGTTTGCCGGTTCCTGCGCGATCGAGTCGCTGACGAACGCAATCGAGGGCCAGGTGAAGTTGTATTTCGACCGCATCGAGGTGCTGGGCGGCATGCTGGCGGCCATCGAGAGCGGGTGGGTGCAGCAGGAGATCCAGAATGCGGCCTACGATCATCAGCGCGCCGTGGATGCGCGGGACGCGGTGGTCGTCGGGGTGAACCGCTTCACGCGGGACGACGAGCCGCCCATCCCCACGCTGCACATGGATGAAGAACTGGAACGGAAGCAGGTGGAGCGGGTGCGCGCGCTGCGGGCGCGGCGGGATGCCGGGCCCTGGCAAGCCGCGTTGAACAGCGTACGCGATCGTGCGCGCTCCGGCGCCAACCTGATGCCGGCGATCCTCGAGGCCGTGGAAGCGATGGCGACCGTGGGTGAAATCGCCACTGCGCTCCGCGAGATTTTTGGCGAGTATCGCGAGAGCGTGACGGTGTAAGCTGCGAGTTCCGGAGGCTAGCGAGGATTGCGCTCACTGAAAAGCCATCGGCTCTGCTTCGCTTAGGGAGAACTATGAAACGTCTGCTTGTTTTGCTCATCGCGTTCTTCGCGCCTGCCGCTTTCGCCGCCAACCACCCGGTCGCGTTGTTCTATATGACGAACGACCCGAAATCCATTCGGGATTTCTTCGCTCACTCCTCGCAAATCGACATTCTGGTTCCCGCCTGGTATCAGGTAGACCAGAACGGGCTGGTGACGGGCGGTGCGGAGCCGGCCGTTCTGCGGCAGGCGCAGAGCGAAAAGCTGCCGGTGATGCCTATTGTGGCGCTGTTCAACAAAGTGGATTTTCATCTGCTGGGTGAAAATGCGGCAGCACAAATGCAGATGAACGAGGCGCTCATCCGCGAATGCAAACTGCACGGCTACATGGGCTTCCAGTTCGATCTGGAAAACGTGTCGTGGACGGATCGCGACGCTTTATCGGCTCTGGTGAAAAGGACGGCGGAGGCGCTGCACGGCGCCGGCCTGGAACTGAGTATCGCGACGGTCCCGAACGCTCCGGGCTATCCGGGCAGCGGGGGGTTTGCCCGGTGGATCTATACGGACTGGCGCGGCGCTTACGATCTGGCAGCTCTGGCTAAATCCGTGGACCTGATCTGCCTGATGACCTACGACCAGAACACGCGCTGGACGGAGCCAGGACCGGTCGCGGGCTGGCAGTGGACGCTGGAGAATATGAAGTACGCCCTGCAGTTCGTCCCGAAGGATAAGCTCTCGCTGGGCATTCCGGTTTATGGATACCACTGGTACGCGGGCACTCCCATCGTCGTTCCGGCGACGAAGGAAGGCGAGCTTCCGACCGAGAAGCCGAATCCGAGCGGAGACTATATCGGTGCGCCCGACGCCGAGCAGCTGGCTCACGACTGGGGCGGCACCATTCAGTGGGACGCTGAGGATCACACCGCCTGGTTCTACATCAATCGCGACCAGATGCGGGAGTGGGTCTTCTTCACGGACCTGCACACCTTCCGGGATCGCTACGACCTCGCGAAAGAGAACGGCCTCGAGGGTTTCTGCTCGTGGGTTCTTGGCGAGGAAGATCCGCAAATCTGGACGGTGCTGCCGCAGCGGCAGCCGAGCGCCGAACGGGGCGGGAGGTGAGAGCGAAGATCCTTGCCCAATGGCTCGCGGGCGGGGCTCTGTGGTTTGCGTGCGGAGCGCTTCTCGGACAGGCGCAGCAGAATTTTGTGGATGTGAAGCCCTCGCCGCAGCAGGTCGCCTGGCAGGATCTGCAATTCGGCGTAATCCTCCACTTCTCGACCAATACTTTCCTGGATCGCGAATGGGGCGACGGAACGGCCCGCCCCGCGGTCTTCAATCCCACGGCGTTCAATCCCGATCAGTGGATGCAGGCGATTCGGGCGGCTGGAGCGAAGTATGTCGTGCTGGTGGCTAAACATCATGACGGCTTCTGCCTCTGGCCGACCGCGCAGACCGAGTACAGCGTGAAGTCGAGCCCCTGGGAGGACGGACACGGCGACGTGGTCGGCGACGTGGCCAGGGCGGCAAGAAAATACGGGCTGCCGTTCGGCGTTTATCTCTCGCCCTGGGATCGCCACGATCCGCGCTACAAGGATGCCGCGGCCTACGATCGCTATTACGAAGCGGAGATGACGGAGCTGGCGTCGAACTACGGCGATCTGGTGGAATGGTGGCTGGACGGGGCAGGGAGCGCCGGTCACGTATACGACTTCAGGAAGTACATCGAAACTCTGCGAACGTATCAACCGAACACGATAGTTTTCGCCGATACCGGCTTGTTCGAATATGGCGGCGCGCGCTGGGTGGGCAACGAGGACGGCGTTGTTCCTTACGAGGACTGGGACGCGATCGACCGGCACGGATACGTGCGCTGGCGTCCCGTGGAAGCGGATACGCCGCTGCACAAGGGCCACTGGTTCTGGCACCCCGACGATGAGGCCACGCTAAAAACGGTGCCTGAGCTGCTGACCACCTGGGATGGAACCGTCGGGCGCGGCGCTCAGCTGATGCTGGGTCTGGCGCCGGATCGGCGCGGCCTGCTGCCGGACGCGGATGTGGCTCGTCTGGAGGAGTTCGGCAAAGCCCTGCGCGCGCGCTATGCCCACAACCTCGCGCTGGCGCACGAGCCGATTTCGCCGGAGGAGGAGGCGGCTGTCGACGGCAATCCGGATACGTTCTGGTCGGCGCCGGAGGGATCCCACCACGCGGTGCTGGAGCTTCGCTTTCCCAGGCTGGTTACATTCAATCGCGCTCTCACCATGGAGTGGCTGAACGACGGACAGCGCGTCGAAAAGTATTCCGTCGACGTCTGGAGCGGGTCGGGATGGAAGAGCGTGGCCGCGGCCCAGGCGATTGGGCACGAGAAGATCGACATCTTTCCCGAGGTGACGGCGAGTCGGGTCCGGCTCCACATCATCTCGAGCACGGATGCAGCAGAGATTCGCGAGTTTCAGTTGTACGATGTGCCGGATACGCATTAAAGGGCGGGGCGCCTTTCAGGGCTTGCCGGCGGGCGGCTGCCATCCCATCCAGTCGAGGAGCCAGCGCCAGGTGTTCTGCATGGTGGGATTTTCCGGCGGCGGGGGTGGACTGGCGGCGGGGAAGCGCACGGGTTTGCCGCGGCAGCTGGTGGCCAGCTCGCGAAACCTGTGCCCCTGCTCCTTCACACGTCCATCGTTGGTCAGCAGGCCCAGCGTGTATTCGACGGAATTGAAGGCGTAGCGACGGTCGACATCGTGGCTGTCCCAGTAGCTGAACCAGCTCACGCCCTCGTCGATCGCCGCGAGAACGGCGCGCTGCAACCATTCCGCCTGCTGTTTTTCGGTGAACGCCTCGATGCAGGTGTTGAACTCGCCGGCCCAAATCGGCTTCTGCGGCGAATGGCCATACGAGCGGATGAGAGCCGCCATGCCCGCCAGCAGACGGACGCTCGGCGGATCCATGGGGCCGCCATATTTCAGAGAGCCGGTCCACCAGGGGTAGCAGTGCATTACCGCCATGCGCTGATCGCGCACTAACGCCTGCGGCGAAAAGGTGGTGGTCTCAAACCACGGCTGATGATCCACGCCGTTGACATTCAGGTGGCCGGGCAGGAGGGAATGGAGCTGGGCAAAGATGCGCGCCATCCACGGATCGCCGGCCGCGGTTGGACCGCTCCAGCAGGTATTGATCTCGTTGCCGAGGTCGAATCCGATCACGTTCGCGTGATTCTTCACCACCGTTGCCAGTTCGCGGAGGAATAACGCCTGGGCCGCTGCCATTTGGGGGTCCGTGAAGAACGCTGCCCCGGCGCGGTTGAAGGGCGGAAGAAAGAACCAGCCGCTGAGCTGTCCGGTGAAGACGGTAATCAGGGCATCCAGCCGTCGTTGCGCCATCAGCGTCAGCAACTGATCCAGGCGCTGCAGATGCAAGGGGCTGACGAAGGCAGGGTTCGGCTGAAAATAAGGCCAGATGAGCAGAATGCGCAGATGATCCGCGGCGAGGGAGGCAATCGCGTCGAGGTCGCGCTGAATCGAGTCCGGGTCCCAGTCATTCCAGCAGAACCACCATCGGCGCGACGGCGTGTAGTTGACGCCGAAACGATGGCGCGCCGGATCGAGGCTGCCGAGCGAGACGGCCGCATCGGCGCCGAACCCACTCTGCGTCGCAGGGGTGAAAAGACCGACAGCCGCACTGCCATAAAGGAATTTGCGCCGGTTCATGGGCATCGTCCGATTGCGCGAGGAGCGCCGCCAGCAGCAAGGATAGTACACGAGGTTTGCAGGGTAGAGATTCCAGCGAGGAGGGGATTCGAAAGAGAACTGGCAGCGACTGAGGCGGGCGGCCAAAGCCGAACGAAGTCGGCAGCGCCGTCAAATGTGATTGCTATTTACCTGAAATTTATTTAGATTTTACTTACCTTTTCAACTTCAGCGGACCCTGTCGTCCCAACGATTTTTCCCCCAGTCGCTCGAAGTACATCGCATTGTGTTGATTGAACATCGCTGATGCCGCCGACTCGAATGCGGCGTTCAGGAGAGCTTTCATTTATGAGGTCAGCGGCATATTGGCTGATGGCGGTGGTGGCGTTCGCCCTGGCGGCGCCGGCTGTGGTGAATGCCGCGTTAGCGAGGTACGGCCGCTGGGCCCATCCGCCGGCCGGCAGATTCTATGACGTTGGCGGAGCCAGGATGCACCTGGACTGCACCGGGACGGGATCGCCAACCATAATTCTCGAGGCCGGGCTGGGCGACGACTGGCTTCAGTGGCGGCGGGTCCAGCCGGCTCTCTCCCAAATTGCGCGCGTGTGTTCCTACGATCGGGCCGGCTATGGCTGGAGCGATCCGCAGCCTGGGCCGCGCGATTCGATCCACATCGCCGATGAGCTTCATGCACTGCTGCAGCAGGCGGGTATTTCGGGCCCCATTGTCCTGATGGGGCACTCAGCCGGGGGCCTGCACATTCGCGAGTACGCCACAAAGTATCCGGCGGGCATCGTCGGCATGGTGTTTGTCGATGCGAGCACTCCGACGCAGGAGGATGTTTTGCCCGCGGAACTAACCCTGCAGGATGATATGCGCTGGCCCAAAGTCGAGACATTTCTGGGCATTGAGCGGCTGCGGGGAAGGTGCGGGGAACATGAGTGGACGGGAAGAGGAACGGTGCCGTCGGATTCGCCGGAGCAGGCGGCCGAACTCAGGGCCGACGACTGCGAGCTGTCGGTTCTCAACACCACCGAGCGCGAGGAAGAGGCCTTTCGGGCTTCCTGCCGGGAGGCTGGGGAGACCGGGCCGTTTCCCAATGTGCCGGTCCTGATTTTTTCAGAAGATCCGCAGCACAGGCCGCCGGGATGGGAGCCGGCCCGGCTGTTTCCTGTATTTGCGCAGAGATGGAACACGCTGCAGGAAGGTTTGAAACAGCTGTCCCCCCGCAGCCGGCGGATTATCGCCAGGGGGAGCAGTCACTACGTCCAGGTGGACAGGCCGGAACTGGTGATCAGCGAAGTGGGGCACATGATCCGGTCGATGCAGGGGATAGAACCGCCGCCCGCAGATTATGGAACGACGAGGACAGAATAGCGGGCGGCGCGTAATCAGCCGGAGCCGGCGGTGAACGGCCGGACTCTGGATTTTGAAACCAACTGAACATTGAAGGAAGGTCAGAGATGAAGCCGATGAAGCAAATGCATCGATGGGGGGCGGTACTGGGATTCCTGTTTCTTACCGTTGCTCTTAGCGCACAGACATTCCGTGGCGGCATCAATGGGACCGTCACCGATTCCTCGGGCGCGGTTGTTGCTGGCGCCAAAGTAACGGCTACCGAGGTGGCCACCGCAACCGTGACCCAAACCGTTTCCTCCGCGGCGGGAGAGTTTTTGTTCAACGATCTTCCGCTGGGCGCGTACAACATCAAAGTTCAGGCTTCGGGTTTCCAGGCTGAGCAGATAACGGGGGTTCAGGTGCTGGCCGGGAAGATGTACACGCTGCCCATCAAGCTGAGCGTTGCCCAGCAGGCCACCACGGTTGAGGTCTCCGCCGATGCTCTTTCGCTGGACACCACATCGGTCACGCAGACGACGACCCTCGACAGCAAAGCGCTGCAGGATGTGCCGCTCAACGGCCGCGACTTCACCCAGCTTCTGGCCACCTCGGCGTCCTTTTCCGGCTACAACAACCAGGGCTCAGTGAACGGCACGCGCAGCAACCAGATCAACTACACGATCGACGGCACGGACAATAACGACCTATATCTGCAGGTCGACGCCGTCAACCAGGGGGGCATCAGCGGCATCGCCGGGGTGGTGTATCCCATCGAGTCCCTGGACGAGTACTCGCTGCAGACCACGGGCAACAGCGAATCCGGCCGCAGCCCGGGCGGCAACCTGAACGTGACCACCAAGTCCGGCACCAACGAGTTCCACGGCTCGGCGTATTACTATAACCGCAACGAGGCGCTGGCCGTCCTGTCGCCGTTCGTGACTCCCGGCTCGCCGGAGCAGCCGCTGCGCAACGAGAACTATGGCGGGTCGCTGGGCGGCCCCATCTGGCGCGACCACACCTTCTTCTTTCTGACCTACGAGGAGCAGAAGTTCGTCATCGGAGAGCCGAATACCGTTACCGAGCCATCGCCGGCCTACCAGGCGCTGGCGCTCGCGGAGCTGGCCAAATACGGCGTCCAGCCCAGCCAGGTTTCGGAAAATATCCTCAGCACGATGTGGGATCCGAGCGCCATTGCCAACCTTCCCGCTACACCGGGCAACTATTCCAGCAGCGCGCCGCAAAGCGGTTACAGCCACAACCTGGTCGCCCACATTGACCACAACTTCACCGACAAGAGCCGTCTGTCGGCACGCTGGTACTTCGGCCAGGGCTACGCCGACGCTCCGAGCTGCATCTTTGTCTGCTCCTACCTGCCGGAGTATTTTCAGACCGTTCCTTCACACATCCAGAACTTCAATGCGGTCTGGAACTACAGCCTTCGTCCTAACATGAGCAACCAGCTTGCCGCCGGCGCCAGCTTCTTCACGCAGGCGTTTGCCGACGAGGTGCACACCCAGAATCCCCTGACCCTGGCCGGCCTCAACTCGGGCGCCTCTCTGGCCGGGGCACCGCAGATCGCCATCAGCGGCTTCGACTCGATCGGCGTCACGCCGACGTCGGGGCGCAACGACATCTCAGGCCAGATTGCGGACACGCTCTCCTGGACGGTGGGCAAGCATCAGTTCCGCTTCGGTGTGGAGTATCGCCGCGCCTACATCGACCTTTACTACAACTGGGGCGCGCGCGGGGCCTTCAACTTCGGCAACGGCGGCGTGCTCGGGCCGTGGGCCAGCGATACCTCGGTTACGGACAGCAACGTCCTGAACCTGGCCGACTTCATGGCCGGCTACTCGTTCCAGTCCACCATTACCCTGGGCACCCAGGAGCGCTTCATTTACACCCATACCGGGACCACTTTTGCCGAGGACTCGTGGCAGGTCACGCCGAAGCTGAACCTCAATCTTGGTCTGCGCTACGACTACCAGCAGCCCTTCTACACCAACGATCCGAACCTCTCCATTTTCGATCCCAACAGCAGCACCGGTCTGGTGGTCGCCTCCTCCGGGTCGGGCACGCCGCAGTACATCTACAACAGCAACAAGCTGGATCTCTCTCCGCGCTTCGGTCTCTCCTATCAGTTGGGGAGTAAGACGGTTGTCCGCGCAAACTACGGCATCTACTTCGACCAGCCGGCCGGTCAGGCTTTCTTTGGCAACATCGGCATCCCCAACGGCGGCGCAGGCGGAGCGAACAACAACCCGGCGGGCAGCGAGCCCAACGAGTCGATCGTCCTCGGCGTGCCCACGCCTCTGGCGCCTATCTGGACGGCCAACCAGGCAACGCCGGTCTTCACCCCGGCCGCGGGTCAGCCCACCGGCAACAACGTGGTCTCGATCTACTCGGTCACGCGCAACTTCAAGACGCCCTACGCCGAGCTCTTCGGTCTGAACATCGAGCAGAGCCTTGGGAGCGCGTGGCAACTGACCGTCGGCTACGCCGGCACGGTGAGCCGCCATAACCTGGTCCTGGAGGACGCCAACCAGTCGGCTGTGGTTCCGGGAGAACAGCTGGACCAAAGCGCCGCGACGGTGACGACGGGTGCCGGGTACACCTTCACGGCGCAGCAGGCTTCGCGTCCGTACTTCAGCAAGTTCCCCAACTTTGGCATCATCAACCAGATCGACTCCGCCGCATCGTCCAGCTACAACGCGCTGCAGGTTACGCTGCGGAGCAGTGCGTGGCATGGGCTGGCCAGCGAGTTCGCCTATGCATGGAGCCACAATCTGGACGACTCCAGCGTGTTTAATACCATCCCGCAGAACTCGGCCGATCTGTCCGGCGACTGGGGCAATGCCAACCAGGACATCCGAAACCATTTCTCCGCTTATCTCAACTACGCGATCCCTGCCTTCGCACACGGGCCGGCGGCACTGACGCACGGGTGGGAGGTCAACAGCATCCTCAAGTTCCAGAACGGTGAGCCGGTCAACGTTCTCACCGGGCAGGACAACAGCGGCACGGGCGAGAATGAGGACCGCGCCAGCATCACGGGTCCGGCTGTCAACAGCGACCGCTCAGTGCAGTCGCACTCCTATGCGCAATACCTCAACCCGACCAGCTTTGCCGTCCCGGGGGCGGGAACCTACGGCAATCTGGGGCGCAACCAGGTGATCGGACCCGGCTTCGGGGACGTGGATATGTCCCTGCTGAAGAACATTCCCATCTACAAGGAGCGGGTGCACGCTCAGTTCCGCGTGGAAATGTTCAATGTCTTCAACCGGGTCAACCTGGCGCAACCGCTGAACAACCTCGGTTACGGCTCCTCGTTTGGCTGGAGCACCTCCACGATCGGGGTCTCCTATGGCGCACCGGGCATCGGCTCCGGCGAGCCGTACAACACTCAGCTTGCTCTGAAGATCCTGTTCTAAGACGCGTTGCGGAAATACGCTCAAGAGCCGGCCCACCGAGGCCGGCTCTCTTTTTAGTTGGCGAGAGAACGAGTCCTCAGACGAGCGGGCCGCCTCCGAGATGGCTCTGCCGCGACCGGAGGCGGTTAACTTAGCCGGGGCTCAAAAACGGACGCTCTCCGGGAGACGGGCGTGAGCGGCGGCGGCGTCCAGTGCCGTGCGAATCGCACCCAGCAGCTGCGCGTCTTCACCCAGAGCGCTGGACACGACGCGGGGACGTCCTCGCAGATCCCACCGCTCCAGAATTTCCCGTGTCGCATGCCCGAGCGACGGATGAAGGCCAACCGCGCCGCCCAGCACGAAGAGCGGGCAATTCAGGACCCGGGAAACGTTGTAGATGGCGTGTGCCAGCAGGGTCGCCGACTTTGCGAGAATGGCCTGCGCGAGGGCGTCGCCGCGCGCGTTGTCGAAAATCTCGGTTGCCGTGAGCTCCTTTGGCAGGGAGGTTCTGTCCGGGCTCCACACATTTTGCCATTGCGCCCTGATGCCCTCGCCGCCGAGCAGGCTCTCCAGAGCGCCCGGCTCATCCGTCTGCGCCGGCTCTTCCGCCGTGCCCGGCAGGAGCATGTAGCCGATTTCACCGGCAGCCCAGCAGGTTCCCCGGTAGGGGCGGCCATTCAGAACGATCCCGGCGCCGATACCGGTGCCGATGGCGAGGAACACGAAATCCTCGATGCCTCTGGCGGCGCCAGCCCATTTTTCTCCGATCGCCGCCAGGTTGACGTCGTTGTCCACCGCAGCGGGCAGCTTCAACTCCTGCTCCAGCTGTGCCCGCAGGGGGATATTCTGCCACCCCATCAAATAGGATGTGGCGACGACAGTGCCGCTTTCGATGTCCGTGATCCCCGGCACGCCGGTGGCGATGGCTTTGAGCGTGTCCGGGGGAGCCGCGACCTGTCGCATGACCTTTCGGACCCCGTCATGAATCAGGCGGATTACTTTCTCCGGAGAGCGGATCCCCACCGTGGAGGTCGACCACCGGGCCAGAATGGTTCCGGCCGTATCGGCCAGCGCCACACGCAGATTGGTTCCTCCGACGTCGACACCGACGACACAGCCCGGCGTTTCCGTTGCCCGACTGTCCTGCTGCACGGTGGCGGATCCGCTTGTCTGGCGCCGCGTTTGATCTGGATCTGTTGCGTGGGTGGAATTATGCATGTCGGTCAGTTGTTTTCTTGTTCGTGTATTCGAAGAGGGACTGCATTCGTCTCGGAACTAATCGTTTCAAGTCCACGCCCTTTGGTCTCCGGAACAACGAAGCCCACAAACAGGAGCGTGAGAAGGCAGAAGGCTGCATAAAGGAGGAAGGTTGCCGAGCTGCCCGCACTTTTGACGAGGGACAGAAAAGTCAGGGAGACGAGAAAATTGGAGGCCCCGGATCCGAGGCTGGCGGCGGCGACGCCGCGGCCGCGAACGCGGAGGGGAAAGACTTCGGCGACGAGGATCCACGCGATGGGCCCCATGCTGAAGGCAAAAAAGGCGATGTAAGCCATCAGAGAGAGGAGGGCGACGACACCGGGCGCCATGCCGAATGCGTTCTGGTTGTGAAAAGAGTAAGCGAGGAGAAGCAGCGATGCGGTCATGCCGCTCACGCCGGCATAGAGCAGCGGTTTGCGCCCGACGCGATCCACCAGCACCAGGCCGACAATGGTCGCCAGCATATTGGTGACCGCCACCAGCAGCGTGGCGAAGATCGCATTCCGGTTCGAGGTGACGCCGGCCTGGGCGAAAATCTGCGGGCCGTAATAAAGGACCGCATTGATGCCGGTGACCTGCTGGAGAACCGTAAAGCCCACGGCGATGAAGAGCGAGGTGCGCACCGAGGGACGCCACAGCTCCCTCCAGCGCTGCTCCACCGGGATGGCGAGCGCCAGGCGGATTTCGTCGGTGAGGAGCCGAGCCCCGGCCTCGTCGGTATACGCGCTCAGGACGGTCCGGGCTTCCGCGGTCCGGTTCTGGGAAAAGAGCCAGCGCGGGCTCTCTGGAAGGGTGAGGATCAGAAGGACGAACAGAGCGGCCGGAATCGCTCCCAGGCCGAACATCCACCGCCAGGAATGCAGAGGAGCCAGCCAGTATCCGGCCAGATCCGCCAGCGCAATCCCCGCGGTGAGAGCGAACTGGTAGAGCCCGATGAGCCTGCCGCGCGACCGGGGCGCAGCCAGCTCCGCCACGTAGACCGGCGCGGTCACGGACGTGAAACCGATGGCCACCCCGAGCAGCGCGCGGGCCACGATCAGCGCAGACACATTGGGAGAGAGGGGAGCGAGCAGCGAGCCGGCAAGAAAAATGGCGCCGCCCCACAGCAGCGTAGCGCGCCTGCCGATGCGGTCTGCGATCGCGCCTCCCGCGACGGCTCCGGCCATGGCGCCGACCAGGACCACGCTGACTACCAGCTCCTGCATGCGGGTGGAGAGAGCAAAGGTCTCGCGCACAAAAATCAGCGCAGCGGCGATCACTCCCACATCGAAGCCGTAAAGAATGCCGCCCAGCCCGGCGATGAACGAGACCCGCCACAAAAAACCTGGGCGCACCAGGGTCTCCGTCTCGATTCCCCGCGTGCTCGGCTCCCGGACGACAAGGCTCTTCATGGCTACTGTTCCATCACTCCATAGCGGAAGCGCGGCGGCAGCCGGCATCCCGTGCGTTCCACCATCGCCAGGGTCAGCGCCTGCGGCACCAGGACCGCGGTTACGCTCTCCCACGGCTCGGGCACGGCCTTGAGCCGAATCGGATACAGCCTGTCCTCGGGCAGCCGCTCTTCCGCCGAGACCAGGACGACCTTCCCGCCTCGCCGCAGGCACTCCTCCGCCAGTTTCAGGCCCAGTCCGGCGGCACGGCCGAGCGCGAAGACGATCGCCACATGGGTGCTGTCCACATCCAGGTTGGGGCCATGACGGAAGCCCGCGCCGGTATGCGCCGCGGCGCGAAACCCGCTCATCTCGCGGATGCACAATGCTCCCATGACGGCGGCACCATAGGCCGCTCCCCGGCCGATGATCTCGATGTTCGCCGCTCCCCGGCAAAAGGCTTCCAGCTCGCCGCGTGCGGCGAAGACCGGGTTCAGCGCAGCCGCAATCGCATCCCCGGCGCGCTCGGCATCCTCCTGCCAGGGCAGATCCAGCATTTCTGCCGCAGCCACAATCGAAGCGGCGGCCGCATTGGTATAGGTCTTGGTGGCGTTCCCGTATTCGGGGCCGGCCAGAATCGGCAGCCGGTTCTCCGCCAGTTCCCAGCATGTGCTGCTCGGGTTGTTACAGATCAGGGCCGGCGGGCTGCTGCCTCCGCGACGGAAGAGCTCCACCAGTTCCGCGCTCTCGCCCGAGGTGGTCAGAAGCAGGGACATAGCCGCGTCATTCGGGATGGGGCGCGCGTAGTGGAGCCATTCGCCGGCGTCGACCGAGAAAGCCAGCCTGCCATGCGTCTCAAGCAGAACCGAGCCGCTGAACGATGAGCAAAGCGAAGCCCCCATACCCAGGAAGAGCACCGGCCGCGTTTCCCGAGCCATTTCGCGCAGTTGGCCCAGCTCGGCGCGGATTTCCGCATCGCGGCCATAGGCGTGGATCAGCTCACGAAGCCGGAGAGGCTGCTCGCGACACTCGCGCTCCAGGATCTGGGCGCCGCTGGCGGTCAGCAGCTCCGCCGGCGGCTCGACTCCGGCAATCCAGCGAGGTGTCTCTGTGTTCGCGTCTTCCATGAGCTCTCCCGATTTCCGCCCACCGGGCGGCCCGCACTCGAGGTCAACTCGAGGGGCCGGCATCGGAGCAGAAATGACCGCACTTCGTAATGTTTATTTAGTATCCTGTCTTCGACGCCTGGAAGCAAGACATTCTTTTTGCAAAATGGACGCCCGCCGCCGCCGGGGAACTTTCCGCCCCGGGCTCACCGGGCCTGTCATATATTGGGGCAGACATACTTCTTCGGTCCATAGTGAAAAAGCGCTCCATTCCGATTGGCAGACCGTCCGTCCTCCGCTACACGAATGCCCACGGCATCCTGCGGCTGCTGCGCGAGTGCGGCTCCTGTTCGAGGGCGGATCTGGTGCGCGCCTCCGGGCTCAGCGCCCCCACCGTGACCAACGTGGTCAAGGACCTGCTTTCGGCCAATCTGGTCGAGCCTCTGGGGGAGGGCGAATCCAGCGGGGGACGGCCCCCGGACATGATCCGGTTCAAGGCGGAACGCGGGTGCCTGCTGGCTGTCGGGATCACGGCCCAAAACATCAACTTCCTTCTCACGGACCTGAACGGCAGCGAGATCGGTCGCCACGAAATCTCACTGGCGGGGCGCGCTACGACCCCGGAAGCCATTTGCGGCTACATCGGCGATGAGCTGAGAACCCTGCTGCGCCGCCACCGCAAGAGCCGCGGCCAGTTGCTGGCGCTGGTTGTCGGGGTGCCCGCCATCACCAGCGTGGAAGAGGGCAGCGTTCTCTCCATCAGCAACCTGGAGGGCTGGCGTTCCGTACCGCTGCGGGCGATGCTCGGCAAGCTGGCTGGATGTCTCGTGGTCGTCGAGAACGACATGAATCTCGCCGCCCAGGGCGAGCTATACTGCGGCGCGGCCCAGGCGGAGAAGGATTTTGTCTTCGTCAATATCGGGAGCAATGTCGGCGCCGGCATTGTTCTGGACGGCAGGATTCATCATGGCTCGCAATGGTCGGCGGGCGAAATCGCTTATCTTCGCCTCCCCTCCATCTCGCGGCGCCAGCCGACCATTCATGAATTTGGCGAGCTGGAAACCGTCCTCACCGGGCCGGGCATCCTGAAAAGCTGGCGAGAGGCCTGTGACAAGAGCCCGCAGGCGGCAGATACGGCCGACCTCGACGCGGCAGGTGTTCTGGATCTTGCCCAGGCGGGCGATCCCCGCGCCGTCCGCATCGTTCGGCAAAGGTCGGAAATCGTCACGGACATCATCGTGAACCTTTCTCTCATCCTCAATCCCGGTCTCATTCTGCTTGGAGGCGAGATCGGCAGCCATCCTGTGATGATTGAATTCGTCCAGAAGCAGCTCGAAGGCATGGAGTTTGCTGTCACGCCCATCGCTGCCAGCAGCCCCAATCACCGCCCCGTGCTGTGGGGCGGCATTTCCCTGGCCCTGGAAGCCCTTCCCTCGGTTTTGCTGCCGCACCCGGTTATGTAACTTCTTCCTTGCGGTTCGCCGGACTTTGTTATACAACGTTAGAAACCCTGATCGGCCGGTCCGGGGCGCGCTGCGTCCGCGCCTGGCAATCCCACATTGCCGTTGTGCCGGAGAGGGGCCGATGCTACGCACGGGAGGAACGAGATGCGCAAAGCTCTGGGCTTTCTTCTGCTGGCTGCCTGTTGTGCGACTCTGTGTGCCGAATCGCATCCCATTCTCGCTCTGGGCTCGCCGGCGCCGGACTTCAATCTCCCCGGTGTCGACGGGAAGATGCACAAGCTCAGCGATTACGCGGCCAGCCGGGTGCTCGTAGTCGTCTTTACCTGCGATCACTGCCCCATCGCCCAGGTGTACGAGCAGCGGATCGAGAAGCTCTATGAGAACTACGGACCGCGGGGCGTGGCCGTCGTCGCCATTCAGGGTAACGACCCCAGAGCGCTCACCATCGACGAGCTCGACTCATCCGACCTGAGCGACACCCTCGACGACATGAAGATCCGCGTCGCCTGGAAACATCTGCACTATCCGTATCTCTACGACGGCGCGACCCAGGCCGTCACCCGCGCCTACGGACCCCAGGCTACGCCGCACGTTTTCATTTTCGACAGCAGTCGCCGCCTCCGCTATGAAGGGCGCTTTGACAACAGCTATCGCATCGAGAAAGTGACCAGCCACGATGCGCGCAATGCCATCGATGCGCTGCTCGCGGGCAAGCCGGTTCCCGTGGCGCAAACCTCCGCGTTTGGCTGCTCGACCAAGTGGCAGGAAAAGGAAGCTTTGCGCGAAGCCGCGGAGCGCAAGCTGGATGCGCAGCCGGTCAGCGTCAGCCTGATCGATGCGGCGGGTCTGCGCAAGCTCCGCGCCAATGCCGGCGACAACTATACCCTTGTCAGTTTCTGGGCCACGTGGTGCGGCTCCTGTGTGGCAGAATTCTCCGATCTGCAGGATACCTTCCGCATGTACAGCGACCGCGGCTTCAATCTCGTGACCGTTTCCGCGAATTCGCCGGATGAAAAGGCCGCCGTTCAGCAGTTTCTCGAGCGGAAGCACGCCACCAGCCGCAATCTGCTCTTTGCCTCCGACGACACGGCTGCGTTGCAGAAGGCCTTCGACCCCAGCTGGCAGTCGGCCGTGCCTTATACGGTGCTGCTCGCTCCCGGCGGAAAAATTCTGTACAGCGCCACCGGTTCCGTCGATATCCTTCAACTGCATCGGAAAATCCTGGCTTCGGTCCCCGCTGCCTATATTGGCTTTCAGCAGTATTGGGCGGGAAATTAGAAACGCTGCCGGGCACTGCCGCTGCGGACGGGGAAATCGTGAACATTCTTCGAGCAGGGTTGCAGTGGAGTGTGGCTGTCCTGTGTTGCAGCGCTTCTCTCGCCTTTGGCGCCACCAGCCTGAATCTGATGCCGTGGCCGTCGCAGGTGCAGCAGGACCCGGGCTTCCTCGCTCTGGATCAGACTCCCCGGTTTGAAGTCAGCGGCGGGGATCTGCGGGTTCGTCACGCGGTTCAGCGGTTTCTCGTCACTCTTTCCAGGCAGACCGGAGTTCCTTTCGATCGGCATTTTGCCGGCAAGCCTGAGGGACCGCGGTTCATCCTCCGTTGTGCCGGGCCGGGCCTGCGCGTTCAGTCCACGGACGAGGACGAAAGCTACCGGCTTGTCATCGATGCGGAGCGCGTGGAACTGACCGCGCCCAATCCGCTGGGCATCCTGCACGGCCTGCAAACGCTTCTGCAACTGGTCCAGCAGGGTCCGAACGGCTGGGTTCTGCCGGAGGTCCACATCGAGGATCGGCCTCGCTTCGTCTGGCGCGGACTCATGATCGACGTCAGCCGCCATTTCATCCCGCTCGATGCGCTGGAGCGCAACATCGACGGCATGTCCGCGGTGAAGCTGAACGTTCTGCACCTTCATCTTTCCGACGACGAAGGCTTCCGGGTCCAGAGCCTCCGCTGTCCTCGTCTCACGGCTCGCTCTTCCGACGGCCTTTTTTATACGCAGAAGCAGATTCGGGAGCTGCTCGCTTACGCCCGCGATCGCGGCGTGCGCGTCGTGCCTGAATTCGACGTCCCGGGTCATGCGGTGAGCTGGATCGTTGCCTATCCACGGCTGGCCTCCGGTCCTGCGCCCCTGGGGCTGGTGCGGTCGCAGCACGACGAACTCCGTCCTCCGCTGGATCCCACGAACGAAGCGACCTATCGGCTGCTCGACACTGTCTTTGGCGAGATGGCGCGCCTCTTTCCCGATCGCTGCTTCCATATCGGCGGCGACGAAGTGGACGGAAAATACTGGGACCACGACGCCCGCGTGCAGGTATGGATGCGCGCTCATCGCATCGAAGACGATCACGCGCTGCAGGCGTATTTCACCCGGCGCGTGGAGCGGATCGTTCGACGGCATGGGAAGCAGATGGAAGGATGGGACGAGATCCTCGTGCCCGGTCTCGCACAGGACTCGATTATTCAGTCCTGGCGCGGGGCCGATTCGCTGGCCGACTCCGCGCGCATGGGCTACAAGACGGTCCTCTCCGCCGGATATTATCTCGATCTGCAGTACCCCGCATCGCAGCACTATGCCGTCGACCCTCTGGCCGGAAAGAGCGCATCGCTGACCTCGCTGGAAAAGAAGAATATTCTCGGTGGCGAAGCGGCCCAGTGGACCGAATACGTCACAGAGGAGAATCTGGACAATCGTCTCTGGCCGCGTCTTGGCGCGATTGCGGAACGGCTATGGTCTCCGGCTTCGGTGACCGACGTCGATTCCATGTATCGCCGGCTTGCCGTGCTCAGCCGCAACCTGGAATGGCTTGGGCTGCAGCAGCGCACCGGCAGCCAGCGCATGCTCGCCCGGATTGCCGGCGACGATATGCCTCTGCCCCTGCTGCAGACTCTCGCCGCGGCGGTTGAGCCGGTCAAGGGCTACGACCGCGAGAAGACCCAGGTGTATGACGCAGAGGCGCCGCTGAACCGGCTCGTCGATGCCGTTTCGCCGGAAAGCGATCCGGCCCGGCTGCTTCTGGCGCTGGCGCAGCAGGCCGTGCACGATCCCTCCGCGCGTCCACAGCTGCGCCGACGGCTCGCTTGCTGGCGGGATAACGATGCGCGCCTCGAGCCGTACCTGGGCGTCTCCGCGATGCGTCGGCCGCTCGTTCCGCTCTCACAAAATCTCTCGCAGCTGGGCGCCCTGGGGCTTACCGCTCTCGATGCCATCGAGGCAGGGCATCCGGTTCCTGCTGAACAGCACGCCGGGCAACTGGTCCGCCTCGACCAGCTGGCCGCGCCGCACGCCGAGCTCTTCCTTGCGGTTGTGCCGGCGGTGCGCGTGCTCGTGCAGGCTGAGGGAGTCACTCCCTGATCCTGCAAGTCGCGGCCTTTCTTTCAGCTGGTGGCCGAAAGGCCCCTCTGATCAGCGGAGTCGGGCCTTACTGAATGGGGGGCTGGTGGGCGGCCCAGAAGATCGAGTTCCGGAAGATCGTGGTAAACGCGGGATTCTGAAACAGCTCCGGGTGATGCCCCATAAAGATGTAGATGTTTCTCGCCTTGTAGTGCTCGTTGCTCCAGATCACCGGGTGATCGCCCATCTTGATTTTGGTGTCGGGCTTGTAGCTGTTCTCGTCAACGCTGGCCAGTACGCGCACGTTGGGCCGCGGCGATTTGTCCCACGTGTACCATTCCTCGCGATGAATGACGAAGGGACTCTTCACGCCCTTCATCGCGGGATGCGACGGATCCTCCACCGTCACGGTTCCGTCGGCGAAGGTTGCGATGTAGTTGGTGAACCGGATCCCGCCCATGAACTGCGAAAACCAGGGCCAGATGGGAAAGCCGTCGAACTCACCGAGCAGCGTCGCATGGTGAAAGCCGATCCACCCGCCTCGCCCTTCTTCGATGTACTTAATAAAGGCGGCCATCGCCGTCGGGGTCCAGTTGTACGGGGGATAATTTAGCTGGATGAAGAGCTGGTAGTGGGAGAGAAACGTATCGTCGATCGGGTTCGGATTGTCGATGTAATCCACGGTAAAGTCGTGCTCTGCGGCCAGCTGATTGAGCCACACCTTCGCGGCTGCCACAAAGGGCGCGTGGATCCCTCCTGTTTCCGCCAGGGCCACCACCCGAAACTTCGGTGCGTGCGCTTTCGCCGCTGCCGGCTGCGCGACTGCCGTCTGGCAACCCGCGCCCGCCATAATCATGGACCCGAGGATGCTGCACCACAATGCGATTCGTAACAGTCGCTGCATGATTCCTCCTGTTCCTTCCCACTGCGCATGCCGGACTCCGTAGCTACTTCGCCCGCGCCGGCGTCATTTCCAGCGCCCACACGGCCATGGGACGCATGTACATCCCCGCCCGGAAATTTCCTGTAATGTCCCAGGCTTCCGGCGTGCGGAACCAGTAGCCTTGGCTCTCGTAGATCACGTGGTACAGGCCCCAGGCGGTCTTCCACGCTTCTGCGTCCATGCCGTCGCTCTTCAGCAGCCCCGCGTAGGCCAGCGTTGTCCCCACCCAAACCTCTTTGCCTTCCGCGTTGTCCACAATTCCGCCGTCGGCGCTCATACCGTTCACCGCGCCCATGCGGCCGCCGCCGAACTTCATCACGTTGAAGTCGTAGATTTTTTTCAAAGCGGAGAGCTGCATGGCGTGCGGAACAATGTCGCCCAGCCCGGTTAAGTTCGCGTACCACTGCCCGGCCAGCTGGTCGGTCTGGATGTCATCTCGCGATGCGCTGCTGGTATCGTAGCGGAAATATTCGCCGTTCCACAGATCGCCGACATAGGTCTTTTGTCCTTTAAGGAACAGCGCGTGATACGCCGCGGCAGTCTCGGTGTCACCCACGACACGAGCCGTTTCTTCCGCGGCCCGCAGAGCGGCCAGCCACAGGCCGCCGCTGTACGCGCTTACGCCTTTCACCACCCAGTCATCATAGGTCTGGTCCGGGTAGCCGCTGTTCTCCGGGACGCCTCCGCCGTGATCGAACTGCCGCAGATATTCGATTGCGTCCTTCATCGCGGGCCAGGTCTCCCGCAGAAACGCGGTGTCCGTGCGCCCGGTCAGCACGTAGTCGCGATACACCATGAGCACGAATTTCGAGTTCAGATCCTTCCAGTCGTTCGTGTCCTGCCAGCCCGGCTCGTTGACGGCCACAAAAGGATCCCCTTCCGGCACCCCGAGATCGTGGGGAACCGCCCCGATCTTCTTACGCTTGTGCGTTACGGGTTCGCCGGTCTGCTGTGTCTTCCACACCCACAATCCCTGCTCCGGCCATTCTTTCGGCACCGTGGCGGCAAATTCGCGCAGCACCTGCTTGTCGATCCGCGGCCAGAACTTCAGCAGCGGCAACGATCCGTAGAAGCGAACATCGAGGGTTCCGTAATACGCGTAGTCGAAGCATTCGAGCAGCGCAAAGCTGGGGGCAGCCCGGGGGTCGGATGCTGCCGGACGGCCCCAGAACGTGCCTCCGTCGGTGATCGCGTACAACTCGTTGAAGAGCATGCCGCGGTACCAGAGCGGCTGGCTGGCGTCGTTTACCCAGGGAGCCTGCCAGCGCGCGATTGCGTCGCTCCACTCGGCCCCATGCAGCAGGCCATCCCGCGCAATGGCCCAGGCGTTGTGCCCCGAGGTCCCATAGAAATCGGTATAGCGGCGATACCACTGCCGGCCTTCGCCGAACTGCACGACGGGAAAATCCCAGGCCAGCACCATGGGAATGATCTTCGTTTCGCCCGGCCGCAGCGTAAAGCGCACGGCGATGGCCCCGCCCAGCTTTTCCTTGTCGCTCACCCAGGACCGCGTGTCGTCGGCCAGCCGCCCGTCTTTGGAGAAGGGCGCCCACACCGCCTTGCCGTCGCCTGCAGCCAGCCACGTGGTCTGATACGTCACTTCCACGCCGGGCGATTCCAGCGCCGCAATCGCAAACTGGCCGTCCCATTCGTTGGCAGCGGCGCCGCTGCGCTTGCGCGTAAAGACGATCCCCTTCATCGTGCCTTTCCCGCCGATGGTCTCACTGCGGTATTCGTTGTAATTGCCCTGGTTGGGGGTTCCCGCGAAGTCCCGCGTGAAGGTGCGGAACCATCCGGCCATGTTGGTCCACGAGAAAAGCACCGAGACGGTTACGGTTTTGTTGGTGGGATTCTCCGCGTGCCAGCGATAGACCGCCACCGGATAGCTGGACTCCCGGTAATTGTCGGGAAGCACCGGGGAAAGCTGCTCCAGCACCACATGGGCGGGGAAGCGCGCCCAGCGGTAATCGAACCACGCGCGAGGAAACAGAGCATCGTAGTCGCCCGCACCCACCGGATAATCCCACTGCCACGCGGATAATTCGTCGCCCGGAGGGTGGCCGTTCATCAGCGCCTGCGCTACGCCGGCGCTGTCTCCCTCCGTCTGCTGGAACATCGCGAACTGATTGGCATAGACCGGTGCATACTTGTGAACCGCGGCTTTGATATGCCAGCGCGCGAAATCTCCGCGATAGCTGCGCGAAAAGGTTCCCGCGCCCATCCCGCCCACCGGAACCCCCTGCCAGTAGCCGTCATCGATGTCGCCCGGATTGCGCGTCACGCCGGGATTCTGCAAAGGAAGCCCGAGAGGGCGTTTCCATGCAGCCTCCGGGATTCCCGGCCGGCCCTGAGCGGCGGCCGCCACAGCGATACAGGCAGCCATAACCAGGATCGATGTTTGCCTTGTGCAGCTTGTTCGCAGTCGCTTCACATGCCCCTCGCTTTTTCGTGCATGCCCCGTTGGCTGCGGGCATTGTTCCATAAGCCATCTGTACGCCGGCCCCGGCGCCGGGGGTAATCGCCGCGCCCCGCAGGATGGATGCCGGCGTTCCGATTTTTGCCCATGAGTTCGGCAATCGGCAAAAAATCTCTTGCCAAAGGCCGATCCGCAAGCGTACATAGTAATTAATCTTTACGAAGGAAGTCACGCGGTATTTCGTCGTCTCCGCATTTCCAGGCAGCGGAGCCCCTGGGGAGCCGCGATCGACCGAATAGGCAGAAAAGAGGCCAAAGAAATGGAGTTCCCTAAGATGAGGCTGGTTCGCAGAGGCGGTTGGGCCGGGTTCTGGCTGACGATCCCCTGTCTCCTGTTGTTTGCCGTGGCAGTAGCCAGCGGGCAAAGCACGTCGACCGGCGAAATTCGCGGCACGGTCAGCGATCCCTCAGGCGCTGTCGTCTCCGGCGCCGTGATTGAGGTTACCAACGTGGCTACCGGTGAACGGAAGGTGTTCACCACCAATAAGGACGGTCTCTACGACACCGTCTCGACCCCGAACGGCCAGTACATGGTTTCCATCTCCGCCCCGGGTTTCGAAAGGCTGGTGCTGGGTCCGATCACGATGGATATCGGCATCATCACGTTGAACGGGCGCCTGAAAGTGGGTTCCGCGGAGGAACGGGTGGTCGTCACGGCCGATGTTGCGGCTCTGCTGCGGACCGAAAGCGGAGAGCAGTCCACCACACTCGATGAGAAGACCATGCTGGAACTGCCGCAGGTGGGTCAGGACTGGGCTAACTTCACCATTCTCCTGCCAGGCAGCGCGGGAGCTTCCTCGGCCAACGGCGTTACGAACCCGGGGGCGGCTGTCTCGCTAAACGGCGGCCAGCCCTACAGCGGCAATTTCCTGTCCGACGGCGGATCGGTGACCAACCCCCACAGCGCCGATGTGGAAACCGACACCTTCGAAACGGTTTCCGAGGTGGAGATCGACGACTCCAATTTCTCCGCGCAATACGGCATTGGCGGGGCGGTGTTCAACCAGGTCACCAAGGGGGGCACCAACCAGTTTCACGGCTCCCTGTATGAACATCTGCAGAATGACGAGCTCGATGCCAGGAGCTACTTCCAGGCGCCCGATCAGCCCGTGCCACCTCTGAAATTCAATCAGTTCGGCGGCGCCATCGGCGGACCGATCCTGCGCAAGAAGATGTTCTTCTATTTCAATTACGACCAGAGCATCGACCATCAATTCTGGACCGGCTTCACCTCCATGCCCACCGACCAGCTGAAAGGTGTCAACACGCCCAACGGTGGATACAACCTGCGCCAGCTCATGCCGCTGGATCAGAACGGCAATCCCCTTCCCGTTACCGATCCCAACACGGGCGCCAACATGATCAATCCCTGCACCGGCAATGTGATCTATCAGGGAGAAGTCTTCGATCCTGCTACGCAGACCACGGTCAACGGCCAGATGTGCCGCTTTCCCTTTGCGACGGATAACGTCATTCCCGCCAACCGCATCGATCCCGTCGCCAAAAAAATCCTCAGCTACTTCCCGGAGCCTAACCAGAACACCACCCTCGGCATCAATGGCGACTACTACTACGTGGTGCCCACTCCCTATCCTTCCACTCGCGTCTTCGGGCGCATCGACTACGACTTCAACGACAAGAATCGTCTGACGTCGTCGATTGCCGTGCGCGATGCCAATTCGCCGGTCTACTCCGAATGGAACTGTCCGGTGGCCTGCTATCACGACGACACCTCGGATTACTCCAGCCAAAGCTCCGACGTATGGTCGTTCAGCTCGACGCTCGTCAACGAATTCCGTTTCAGCTTCAACCGGCAGGGCAGCTTCCTCACGCCCTACTCGCTGAACCAGGGGATTCCCGGAAACCTCGGGCTGCAGTATGCCAAGGCGGATGTTTTTCCGAATATCTGGATCACCGGCAACATCTGCTGCGACTCGCCTTATGCCGGGACCAATACAATCTACGCGCAGAATGTGTACCAGCCCTCCGATGTAGTAACGCTCATCCGCGGCAAGCACGTTCTCCATTTCGGAGGCGAGCTGATCATGCTCGATGACAACTCCACCGCGTGGGGCAACGTCGATGCGGGGGATTTCAGCTTCTCCGGCCAGTACACGCAGGCCAGTCTCGCCGCGAGCGGCAGCGGCGCCGGATGGGCCGACTTCCTGCTGGGGGACATGCAGAGCTGGGGAGCCGGGAACTCGCCGCTGTTCGGCGGACGGCAGAAGAGCCCGCAGGTCTTCGTTCAGGATGACATCAAACTCCGTCCGAATCTGACCGTCAATCTCGGTCTTCGCTACCAGATCCAGGAAGGCTGGAAGGAAGTGCACGGCCGCATCGGAGGTTTCGATCCCACCATTCCCAATGCTGCTTCGGGCAACCTCGGCGCGATGTGGTTTGCTCCGGCCGACCACCGCACCCAGGCGCAGGCCAATGTGTATACCGGCATCCTGCCTCGCGTCGGCTTTGCCTGGACTCCTCGTCCCAGCACGGTTCTGCGCGGCGGATGGGGCATCTACACCAGTCCGTGGAGCGTCGATCAGTACGGCAACGCCAAGGGCGTGGGCTATGGGCAGTCGGGCAATGCGCAGGATGAAACCAACGGCATCACCCCGGTCGCCACGCTGTCCGGCCCCGGCGTCTTTTACGGCACCGCGACGCCGCTGCCTTACATCAATGCCTCCACCGATCCCACGGCGTACAACGGCCAGAGCACGCCGAACTATGATCCTTACCACACGCCTCTTACCCGCCTCTACTCCTGGTCGTTCGGCGTGCAGAATGAGTTTGCGCGCGGCATCACGGCGGAGGTGGCCTATGTGGGCAAGCATGGCGCCGATATGCAGTTCAAAGGCGACATCAATCAGGTGCCGGCGCAGAATCTGTCGCCGAACGACAACCCCGCCGGCCGGCCCTTCCCGCAATATCAGTCCATTGGGGGAAGCACCTTCAACGGCGTGTCCAACTACAACTCACTGCAGGCGCAGGTCAGGAAGCGTCTCGCCGGCGGGCTGGCCTTCAGCTCCGCCTTTACCTGGTCGAAGTTCCTCAACGACATGGACGTCTCGCCGTTTAACGGTCAGGGCGGCACGATCAATTACCAGAACTTCCACGATCCGGGGAGCAACTACGCGCCTTCCAACTTCGATATCCGCGATGCACTCAAGAGCAGCATCGTGTACCAGCTGCCCTTTGGGATCGGCAGAACATGGCTGAATCACAATCGGCTTCTGGATTCGGCTGTCGGAGGCTGGCAGGTTTCGGCGATTCTGATCAACCAGACCGGCAATCCTTTTACCGTGACCTACAACGGACCTAATAACTCCTACGCGCAGGCGGGCAGCTGGTACCCGAATGTGCTTCATCCCGCTCAAAATATCACGAAGAGCATTGACCAGTGGTACGACCCGACGGCTTACGCGATGGCACCCAATGGAACGTTTGGCGACTCACGCCGGAACTCGCTCCGTGCCGCCGGCATCGACACCACCAATCTCTCCATGGGCAAGACATTTCATCTGCTCGAAAACGCGAACCTGCAGCTGCGTGCAGATGCCTCCAACGCCTTCAACCATCCTGATTTTGACGCGCCGGACGGCAATTTCAACGATCCGGTTAATTTGTCCACGCCTGGCCGGCCGCAGGGCGCCGGCACCATCGGCGGCACCACAGTCGGTGGGCGCTCCATGCAGATCAGCGCGCGTCTCGACTTCTGATCTGCTTTTTCCTGAAGGGACGGCGGCGCTCGGCCGCCGTCCCTTCGGTTTTGGTTCGCGACAGCCTGTCTCCCACTCGATAGGATCTGGACATGATTCGCCACCGCGTTCATCGCTGCCTGGGACTTCTCCTCTTCGGCTGCGTCGTGTCCTCCTTTGCCCAGTCCCGCCCCGACACGCAGGGCCAGATCGATGCCCACCTGCGCGAGGCCCACCGGCTGCTGAGCGAAAACAAGCCGGCCGCAGCGATTCCGGAATTCCGCGCTATTCTCGCTCTCGATCCCGCCAATACCGACGCGCTTGGCAATCTGGGCGTTCTTCTCTTCTTCCAGGGCCAGTATGCCGACGCCCTTCCCGATCTGCGCGGCGCTCTCGCGCGGAGGCAGGATCTCTGGAAGATCCAGGCTCTTCTGGGCATCGCGGAACTCCGTACCGGCAATAACGCAGCCGCGCGCGGCGATCTGGAAACGGCCTTTCCCCGCCTGGAAGATAAAGCGGTTCGCGTCCAGACCGGTCTGGAGCTGGTGGACCTGGACAGCTCCATGGAGGCCCTGGACAAAGCCTCCGCCGTCATTAGTGTTCTGCGCGGCATCGATCCGGAGAATCAGGAGGTGCTGTACGCTGCTTACCGCGTTCACTCCGACCTGGCACGAGAGGCCGTGCTCAGTCTCGCGCTGGTGGCTCCAGGATCCGCGCGGATGTATCAGGTGATGGCGCATGAAGCGGCGCGCCGCGGCGATACCCCGGCCGCGATGCGTGACGATCGCGAGGCCCTTCGGCGGGATCCCCGTCTACCCGGCCTGCACTTCGAACTTGCGGAGCTGCTGAATACGCTGCCCCCCACACCGGACAACCAGGCTCAGGCGGCATCGGAATACAGGACGGCTCTGGCCGATAATCCCTTCGACGAGAAAGCGCTTCTGCGCCTGGGCGCGATTGCCGAACACAGCGGCGACCCGGCCACGGCCGGCCAGCTCTATGCGCGCGCGGTCGCACTGCAGCCTGACGATCCTGAAGCGTGCTATGACCTCGGCCGGCTGCTGCTCGCAACCAACCAGGTGGAGAAAGCGGCGAAACTGCTGGAGCACGCCGCCCAGGCGGATCCCACCGATGCGGTCATCCACTTTCGCCTCGCCACCGCCTATCAGCGCCTCGGCCGCACTGCCGACGCCGAGCACGAGATCGAGCAGTATCGGAAATATAAAGACCTCAAGGACAAGCTTCGCGAGACTTTCCGTGAGCTGCATCTCGATCCGCAGAAGATGGCTGTGGAGGAGAGCGAGGCAGGCCATCAGCCCTGAGCCTCGGGCGCGCCGCCAAACACCGTGCGCGCGCGAGCGATCCGCAATCCAGATATGCAATTCGGAGATTCTATGTTGAAACAGCTGGTCCTGTTGTCTCTCATCTTTTCCCCCACCATGGCTCTGCCCGCGGATTCTTACTACCCGCAGCGCGGGAACGATGCTGCAGCCGTCTATGTCACGCCGGCGGAATTTCCGGTCCATGGCGACGGCGTCGCCGACGATACCGCTGCGCTGCAGCAGGCCATCGACAAAGTGGCTCGGACGACGGGTGAGGGGATCGTCTTTCTTCCTTCCGCGCGTTACCGGCTCACCCACACGATCTATATCTGGCCAGGCATTCGCCTCATCGGCTACGGAGAGACCCGTCCGGTTCTGCTCCTCGCTCCCGATACTCCGTATTTCCAGAAAGGGCCGGCCTACATGGTGTTCTTTGCCGGCAATCACCCCAATTTTTCCGCGCAGCCGGGGGTCGAGCCCGAAGCCCACGATGCGAATCCCGGCACGTTCTATTCCGCCATGAGCAACATCGATATTCAGATTGGCGATGGCAACCCGGGCGCTGTGGGCGTGCGTGCGCGTTACGCGCAGCACTCCTATCTGGCCCACATCGACTTTCACATCGGTTCCGGACTCGCCGGCATCCACGATGGCGGTAATGTCGCCCAGGACGTTCACTTTTTTGGCGGCCAATACGGCATCTGGACGCGGAAACCCTCGCCGGGCTGGCAGTTCTCCGTCATCGATGCAACGTTTGAAGGCCAGCGGGAAGCTGCCATCCGCGAGCACGAGGCAGGTCTTACGCTGATTCGTCCGCAATTCAGGAATGTGCCGGCAGCCGTCGAGATCGATCCGGGCTACGCCGACGAATTGTGGGTGAAAGACGCGCGGCTCGACAACGTCACCGGCCCCGCCTTCGTCATCAGCAACGAGAACAACGCGCACACCGAGATCAATATGGAGAACGTGATCTGCCGCCACGTTCCCGTGTTCGCCGCGTATCGGGAGAGTGGGAAGCAGATCGCCGGGGCTGGCGCAATCTACGCTGTAAAAACGTTCTCCCATGGTCTCCACTTTGACGACATTGGCGAGCCGCCTTCGATCCGCGATGTCGACGATGCTTCCGTTCTCGGTGCTATGCCGCCGCCGGTCCCATCCGATATTCCCGGTCTGCCGCCCATGAGCACGTGGACGAACGTGCGCCTTTTGGGAGCCCGCGGAGACGGGGTCACCGACGACACGGCAGCGCTTAAGAGCGCCATTGCCGCACACCGCGTGCTGTATTTCCCGATCGGCCAGTATCTGGTCTCCGACACCCTGACGCTGCGGCCCGACACGGTACTCATCGGGCTGCATCCCAGCATTACCCGCATCTTTCTGGCCGACTCTACACCGGCGTTTCAGGGCGTGGGCGAGGCGAAGCCGCTCCTCGAGGCTCCTCAGGGCGGCACGAATATCGTTACCGGCATCGGCCTCTACACCAACGGCATTAACCCGCGCGCGGTGGCCGCCAAATGGATGGCCGGCTCCCGCTCCATGATGAACGACGTCCGCTTCCTCGGAGGCCACGGCACATCCGACCTGAGCCCACATCCTGCCCAGGAACACCACGGATGGAGCATCTATAACAACACCCACACTGCCGACTCCAACATCCTGCGGAAATGGAACGCCCAGTACCCCAGCCTCTGGATCACCAACGGCGGCGGCGGAACGTTTGTCGATATCTGGACGCCCAGCACCTTCGCGCAGGCCGGCCTCTATATCTCGAATACTTCCACACCCGGACGAATCTACGAGTTATCCAGCGAACACCATGTTCGCAGCGAGATTATGCTGCGGCACGCATCGAACTGGAGCATCTACGCCCTGCAGACCGAAGAAGAGAGCGGGGAGAGTGCCATGGCTCTGCCCATTGAGGTGGAGGACTCCAGCAACATCACATTCGCTAACTACCATTCCTACCGCGTCGTCAGCAGTTATCAGCCTTTCCCCTATGGTGCCAGCGTCACGGATTCGTCTAACATTCGCTTTCGCAATTTCCACTGCTACAGCGACAGCAAGGTATCCTTCGATAACTCCGTCTACGATCAGACCCACCACATCGGCATCCGCGACCGTGAATTCGCGTGGCTTGATATCTCCGGGCAGGCGCCTCGCCCGGCTGTCCCGCACTCATCACCCGTTCTTGCACCGGGCGCTGTCGTTAAACGCCTGGCGGGCGGCTTCTTCAGCATCTCCGGCGGCGCCGTCGCACCCTCCGGGAACCTCTACTTTGTCGAAGCCCGCTGGAACGCGATCGATCGATGGGAAGCGGCGTCGCAGCACGTCGTGAAAGTCCGCGACAATCCTCTCCAGCCGGTCAATCTGGCCTTCGATCGCGCAGGGGACCTGCTGGTTGTGTCCTATGCGGGCAAAGATACTGTGTATGCTTTCCGGCCCGAATCCCGTGACGAGAGCATCACACTCCTCCAGCCCGAGCCGTCCATCCCCCGCGCGGGCATGATCCCTGTTCTCCCCGTCGACGTCTGGCGCAGCGAGAACGATTTCTCCCGCGCCATTGTCGCTCCGCGTCCCTGGGAGTTCGTTTCTCCCGATCGCAGCGTCTTCATCCCCGTCCAGCAGAACTTCATCGATGACGACCTGTATTACGGCATTCGCATGCAGGATGTGATCCGTGCTTTCGGGCTCGCTCCGGCCATTCCCGGCCGGCCTTTCTACATTGCAGATGAATCGGAGGAGAAAACCTGGCGGGTTAACGTCGGCGAAGACGGATCGATCTCCGACCCCACCCTGTTCGCCGAGCAGGGCGGCGAAGGCGTAGCGGTCGATGCAGAAGGGAATGTCTATCTCGCCGCCGGACAGATCCTGGTCTATAACGCCGCCGGCGCCCTGATCGACACCATCCAGGTTCCGGACCGGCCGCTCCAGCTCCTCTTTGGCGGACCTGACAGGAAAACTCTCTACATCCTCACGCACACTACTGTGTACTCGGTTCGCACGCGCGTCCGGGGCCGATGAAATGGCGGCGCCGCGAACGTTAGTTGCTTCGTCCCAGCCACAGGAGGGCCTGCTCGAAAAACCGGTTCTGCGTTGCGCTGGTCAGGATTTTGTCTCCGTGGCCCATGTTCGTATAGATCATCCTGTACTTCGTATTCGTCCAGGTCACCGGAATGTCGCCCCCGCCCAGCGTGTCCTTAAATCCCAGCGGGTAATTTGACGGGGCCAGCGTCATAAGGATCTTGATTCGCGGATTGCTGCGCGGATCGGGCTGCCAGCTGTACCACTCGTTGGCGGGTGAAACGAAACTCGGCGGCAGCCCCTGCACCGCCGCATGTTGCGGATCGTCAACGATCAGTGTGGCGGGCAATGGAGGCCAGCTGTTTCCGGAGAAGACCGTTCCCAGGAAATCCGCGAACCAGGGCCAGCTCGCACGGCTGTCCATCCATCCGGCGATGTGAAAGCCCATCCACCCTCCGCCATGCTCCATGTAATCCGTGAACGCCTGTCGCTGCGACGGTGTGGCCGGCGCGTCGTCCAGCCACAACACCACCTGGTAGTCTTTCAGCGTTGCCGCATTCAATTCAGTCCAGTCGGTCGTCGCGCGGAAGGTAAAGTTGTCCCGCCCCGCCATCTCCTGGAAAAAAGGAATCGCCTGGAGCGCAAAATCCACGTGGTCCTGTTCCACATGGGTGGAGTAGAAGGCGAGAACGTGAAACTGCCTGGGCTGGCTGAAGCCGGAACTAACAGCGAGAGCAGCGAAGCAGCAGAAAATCGCCAGGCGTCGAATCATCGCATGGGCCTTCCTGTCCGGCATGGTCTGAGTTTTCTCTCGACAGCGGACTTTGTAATGTTTCATAATCTACTCGCATCGAGGCTCTGCCACAATATGAATTCGCGTGTCTCGTTCTCTTCTGTCCATTGCCTGCCGCGGGCCTTCCGAATTCTCATTCTGATGATGGCTTATGCCGGGACCGCCTGGTGCGCCGCCGGGGGCGCGTCCTGGGGCCGTCTCATCACCAGCGCCGCTATCGCGAGCAATCCCTCCACGCACAAGATCTACGCAGTCAATGAAGGCGCGGATTCCGTCACCGTCATCGATACACGAACGGGCGCCCGCCGCATCGTAGGCGTCGGCAAAGAGCCGATTGCCCTCGCCGTCGATCGCGTTACCAACAGGATCTACGTCGCCAACGACGGCAGCGCTTCCGTCAGCGTCATCGATGGCCGAAGCGATGCGGTCATTGCCACCATCTCCTGCGATCCGCTTCCTTATACCCTCGCGGTGAATGAAGCCACGAACCGGGTCTATGTGACCCACACCTACTCCGGCACCCTGACCGTGATCGATGGCGCCGCGAACACCTCCCGGGAGCTAAAGGTTGGCGATGCGGACGGCGTCACAGTGGATCCGCGTACCAACACGGTCTTCCTCACCACTTACGAAGACGGCAACATCCGCATCATCAATGCAGCCACCGAGACAGTGACGCGCGTCGCCGTCGGCCCCCACGTCTGGGGCATGCTGCTGGACGAATCCTCAGGGACGCTTTACCTCGGTCACACCGGAAGCGGCGAGGTCGTCGCGCTCCAGGAGAAGACGCATGCGGTAAGCCGGATTCCGGTCGGCAGCATTCCCTGTGCGCTGGCGATCAATGCGAAAACGCATCGGCTCTACGCGGTGAACTACGGCGATCGAACGCTCAGCGTCGTCGATCTGAAAACAGAGAGAGTGCTCGCCACACTTCCGGTCGGAAACCATGCCCAGGCCGTAGCCGTCGATCCGCAATCCAGCCGCGTTTACGTTGCCAATGTCCTCGACAACAACGTGACCGTCATTGACGCCGCGAGGAATTCCGTTATCGGTCAGTGGGACGCCGGCACTCATCCCTACGGCCTCGCTGTCGATCCCGCTTCAGGCCAGGTCTTTGCCGCCCTCTACGGCGCACCCTGGGTCACGCCAGTTGTGGAGTCAAAGTTCTGAAACCATCCGCTGGTTGCGGCGACAGGGCGGTCTCTACGAGCCATTGTCCGGCGTCCTGGGGGCGAGGATCTGCTGAAGAGTATCGGGCTTGTCCGGCACGCGGACCAGATGCGGATACTTCAGTCCGCCATCGTAGTGGACCGTGTAGAGATCGGTGATGCCGTCGGATGCCGCGGTGATCTGCAGTGGGCTCCCGCTTTTCTGCGCCTGGGCAATCGCACTCCGCAACACGGCGGCGCTATACGGATGGCCGTCGATGGCCACAAGGGTCATGCCCGGTGCGAGCCCGGCCTGAAAAGCCGGTCCGTTCCATAACACGTCATCGATCTTGCCCTCATGATCGAGGAACAAGCCCACGGAGAACATGGCGTTGACGCCTGCGCTGCTGAGTTCCCCTTCGCCGACATTCTCGAGGGCGTTCTGGTAGCGCGAAGGCTGGTCGGTATAGACCAGACGCCAGCCGCTGGCCTCGATGCCGGACAGCAGCGGCACCTGCTGGCCTACGCCATCCAGCCAGTTGTGCAGGAAGCTCGCCCAGTCGTACGGCTGAACCCGATTGAGCGCGGCGACCACGTCGCTGAAGGTGTAGGTGTGAGTCTTGAAACTGCCGTTGTCGATACCGAAAAAGAGCCGGGCGAAATCGTCAATGGACCGTCGATCCTGGCTCAACGTCCTGATTTTCATGTCGACGGCGAACCACAGCAACTGGCCCTCACGATAGAAGTCGGTTTGCCGGCGCCAGTTCGCCCATGCGCTGGGCGAGCCGTAGAGCAACTGCGCGGCCACGGTGGTGTCGATCAGAGGCCGCCACGCGCGACCGATTCGATGCGCCATCGACGCCGCCCGGTAGGCGACCGCCTCACGCCATGCGTCCGGCGACCACAACCCGCTGCGCACGGTCAGCATGTCGCCGAGATAGACGGTGAGACCTTCATACACCCACAACATCTGCGCATGCTCGGGACTTTCGAAGTTGGGCTGCCACAGCTCTGCCGGACGCATGAATTTGCCGTTCCAGGAGTGGGTATATTCATGCGGCAGCAGCGAGGCATCGAGCATGAAATGATCGGCGTCGGCAAACATCCTGGCGCCGCTGCGCGCTCGGTCGTCACTCGACTGGTGGTGCTCCAGGCCTCCCTTCGAGACATAATCGCTGAGCGTCAGAAGGAAGTGATAGTCACCGTAGTGATGGGAGCGAAACAGTGCCTGTGCCTGCTCGACCAGATGCCGATAGCCGGCGATTTGCGCATCGGAAATAGCAACGGCAGCCGCGTCATCGCCCACCATGTCGAGATAACGATGCACCGACGAGCCAGCCGGTGTGACATCGACCTCGCGAAAATACTTCCCGGCAATCACCGGTGAATCGACCAGGGTGTTGAACGGCACGGGCTTGAACGCGATGCGCCCGCCATGGCTCGTTTCCGTTTTCAGCGCAGTCGCGCAGCGCCAACCGGCGGGAATCACGAGCGTGGGCTGAAACATCTGCGCCGCGGTCGGAGAACCGGCCTGGTACAACGCTGTGTCATTCCACTCGAGGCCCATGAGGCGCGGAGTCACCCGGTGATCGGCCGGGAATTCGAAACGGATGTCGATGCGGTCGGTATCCGCAGGCACCGTCAGATGAAATGTGAACATGTCCACGGCGTCACGATGCCATGCGATGCGTTTGCCGCCCGCCGTAACTTCCAGGCCCATCATCGTGCCGATCGGCCCGTCCGGCGCGTGATCGCCGGGTATGTATTTCGGGTAGTAGAGCGTGAGCGGCCCAGGCCTCGCCGGCATCACTTCGTGCACATAGAAGATCTGTTGTCCCGGATTGGGTAGTTCCACGGTTAACGCAACGGTTCCGGCCGGAGCCTTCGTATCCGTCTGACCCAGGCAGGACGTGGACGCGACAAGAGCGACAGCGCCCAGAAGAAAGAAAAATGGTTTCATGCGTCATCCCTCGAAGCAAATACGCAGGACCGGGCTGCCGGCCTGCCGCGTGTGTGTGGACCGCTGAAGCTGCCGGGCCCGCACTCACGGCCGCCCGTCATGACTGAGAATAAGGTCGATGCGGAACTTTGCGCGCCACGGGCCTTAAAGGCCTCCCTCTCGGTCTACCGAAAATGAGGAAAAACTGAGGGTTGTGGCTGTCTTTTCCTGGGATGCGATTCTAAAGCAATGATTCTAAAAGGCTGGTGCCGAAGAAGGGACTCGAACCCCCACACCCTTGCGGGTACATGGACCTGAACCATGCGCGTCTGCCAATTCCGCCACTTCGGCAAGTGATATCCGGCGCAGAACCGCGCTGGACGGGCAGCAACTCCTAGTGTTACAAAGGCATCCACTCGTGTCAAACCCGTGCGCCAACCAGCCGCCAACGCGTTATTCTGGCCTCAGCGATCTCCTCCATGACCCCACAGCCCCCATCCCGCCCCATCCCCGAATCTCAGGCTAAAGAAATCCGCCGCCTCTCCCACGATCTCAGCAATGCGCTCGAAATCGTGCTCCAGACCAGCTTTCTTCTTGGCACCGTCCCGCTGGACGAGGATGCGAAGAAGTGGCGGTCCATGCTGGACAACGGCGTCCAGCAGGCGGCCGACATCAACCGGCAGCTTCGGGAGTACATCCGCGGCAACAGCTGAATTTGAGGCGCGCCTCATGCCCGAACTCCGCCAGCCGCCGGCCGGGGAAGGGTGAGATAATAAGGACAGCCATCAGGAGTTCCTTGCCTGACCGGCGTCGCCCTGGGGGCGTCACGGTTTCGACGGGATCGCTTGCGGCATAGAGGCATGCCGGGGTCTGGGCACCCGTAATCGCCTGGAAAACCATAATTGCCAACACCAATCAGCTGGCATACGCAGCTTAATTAGTTAAGTTGCCGTTCTTCGCGGCTTTGCCCCTGGGTCGCGAAAGGACGTCGCACAGGGGGCTGGCTGGCGACCCTCGGTCCGTGGGCCGTCGGCGAGATCATCGGACTAGTTTTCTGCGTTTCTTGTCGGTTCTAAGCGCAGGGAGCGAAACTTCCGAACTCGACTGAGCATGGAGTCTCTCTGTTGACAACGATTTCGGACGCGGGTTCGACTCCCGCCGCCTCCACCATATTTGTTTCCTGACGTGAGTCGTCTCTGAGGCCTCGAAGAGAGACGACCTGGACGGGTTCGACAAGCATTGATTCGGCGAGTAGTTCAACTGCCCTCAAACAGCCGACTCGGTCGCGCGGCTTTGGGTTCACGAGGGCTCGACGTGTGCCATGTCGGTCAGCCTGCAGCTCGGCGAATCGCACGAATGAATCCGCCGTCGCCTGCGACGAAGCGAGCCGTTCGAGCTTCTCCTCTGTTTCGTCGATCTTGTCACTGAACACCGTCCTGGCCTCCTCGAAGCCCTGCCGGGGCACCTCTCCGTTCACCCGAAGAACAATCAGATTGCTCCTGCCGATCTCCGCGGCCTGAGGCCGAAGGAGGCATTCGCCCATGCCGGGCGAAGCACCGGAGGTTGCAAACGGGGAGAACGCCATCGAGAATGAAGGGCGGAGTTCCCCCGTGATGCAGTGTCTGATTCTCGCCGCCGTGCTTTTGCCTGCGGTCTCCGTGTGGGGACAGGCGCAGGGCCCGGGCACGATGGAGCAGGGGGTGACGCTGCTGGAACAAGGTAAGCCGCAAGGGGCACGCGCTATTTTTGAAGCGATTCTGCAGGCGGATCCGTCGAATGCCGCGGCGCAGGCGCGTGAGGTGGAGGCGAGCGAGCGGCTGGCCCTGGAGCAGCGGGCGAACGGACAGGATGTGGATGCGCTCGGCGACCTGCTCCGGGCGCAGAAGCTGGTCCCTGCCAATGCGCGGCTGGACTACGATCTGGGAGTTCTCGAAGACGAGATGCGATTGTATCCAGAAGCGGAGAAGTCTCTGCAGGCGGCGCAGGATTTGCACATGGAAAATCCCAGGCTGCTCTATGCCATGGCGCGTGTAGAGATGGATGCAGGGCAGTTGGCTGCGGCGGCCGAGACGATGCAGGCTTATCTGAAACTGCAACCGAACGACGCCAGCGCGCACTATGGGCTGGGGCGCATTTACGCGATGGGATTACAGTTCGACCCGGCGCGCGCGGAATTCGAGGCGTCGCTCCGGCTGAAGCCGGAGCAGACGGAGGCCTACTATCAGCTGGGAGATATCGATCTGAAGCAGAACCAATACGAGGGGGCGCTGGGCGAGTTGGAGAAGACGCTGGCGCGGGATCCCAGGCATGGCGGCGCGCTGGCCGATGCAGGCGAGGCCTGTTTTAAGGAAAAGCGCTACGACAAGGCTCTGGATTATCTGCGGCGGGCGATTGCCGCGGCGCCGGACTATCAGCCGGGGCACTACTATCTGGGTCTGACTCTCGCCCGCCTGGGACGGAAGGCAGATGCGGAGAAGGAACTGGCGATGGCGGCGAAGCTGGCCGACGAGGATAACCGCAAGGGCAGCGCGCGCTATCAGCTCGTGGTCCCGGAAAGTCCGCAGCCGTGAGGGGTGCGGGCTGGAGGGTGCTTTGTCGTCAGGCCAGGCATGGTCTGGCGGTGACGGCCGTGCTGGGACTGGCGGCGCTGAAGGTTCAGGCGCAAAACGGGACGGCCTATCAGCGCGGGCAGGCGGCCTTCGGGGCGCACCAGTATGCCGAGGCGGCGCCGTTGCTGGCCGCTGCGGCGAAAGAGGAACCGCAGTCGGACGCGCTGCTGCTCGAAGGGAAGTCACTCACGAATCTGGAGCGGTATGCGGAGGCGGATGTGGCGCTGCGCGCGTACGCGGGGGAACATCCGGATTCGTCCGACGCGCTGTACATGCTGGGTTATGTGCTGAACCGGGAAAACCAGCCGGCCGATTCGCTGAAGACGTACACGCGGGCGGCCCGGCTGAGCACGCCCAAGTCGGACGACCTGAAGATTGTCGCGCTGGATTATGTTCTGCTGAACGATTATCCGGATGCCATCCGATGGATGCGCCAGGCGGTGGTCTTCGATCCCATGAACGAGCAGGCGTGGTATGGGCTGGGGCGCTGCTTCTACTCCCAGAGCGAATTCAAAGAGTCGCAGGAAGCGTTTCAGAAGGCGCTGGCGCTCGATCCCAAAGATACGAAGGCGCAGGAGAACCTGGGACTGGCATACGAGATGGGCAATCGTCCGCTGGCAGCCGAGCGCGCGTACAAGGCCGCGATCGCCCTGGCCGATGGCGATGCGGCGACGGACCCGTGGCCGTATCTGGATTACGGATCGTTCCTGCTGGAGCACGACCGTCCGGCAGAGGCGGTACCGGTGCTCGAGAGCGCGGTGAAGGTGGCTCCGCGGTGCGCGGAGTGTCATGGCAAGCTGGGCCGGGCGCTGGCGCGGACGGGGCACGCGGACCAGGGGATCGAGGAACTGCGCACTGCGGTGAGCCTCGCGCCCCGAGATCCCCGGCTGCACTATGACCTGGGGCGCGCCTATCGCGCGGCAGGGAAGATGGAGGAGGCGCGCGTCGAGCTGGCGGTCAGCGCCAAGCTGTATGGCTCGAAGGATGCGGCGCACTAGCCGCTGCGCTGGTTGTGTATATTCACCAGTAACCTGCGGCGGACGGTGAGAAGCTCGTCCGCCGTGGCGGATCAGCGCAGGGACCCAAAAGAGAGAATCGGTGCGACTTCGGATTCAGCCCCGAGAGGGCTATGCACGGCACGCGGGTCTGCGAACGCGCGGCCTGTGGCGCTGGTCGTTGTGGCTGCTGGCGATCCCGGGATACGGGTGTGGGGTGGCAGCGCAGCAGGTGGGGCAGGCCGCGGGCACGGCGCAGCAGGCGCAGTTCGATGCGGAGCATCGGCCGATCACGGCGGGCGGCTTCGTGAAGAGCGGCCCGGCGATCTTTGAGGATGTTGCGAAACAAGCGGGGTTGACCGTTTGGCGTAACACCACAGGGACGCCGGAGAAGAAGTTCATTATCGAGGCCAAGGGATCGGGCGTGTGCCTGCTGGACTATGACCACGACGGCTGGCTCGACATTTATCTGGTGAATGGATCGACCTTCGATGCGCGCAGCGGGAAGGCGGAGCCGCCCCATGCGGCGCTGTTCCGGAACAATCACGACGGGACCTTCACCGATGTGACCGAGAAGGCGGGCGTGGCCAACGACCGGTGGGGGCTGGGCTGCGCGGCTGGCGATTACGACAACGATGGCTGGCCGGATCTGTACGTGACGAACGTGGGGAGCAATCGGCTGTACCACAACAATCGGAACGGCACGTTCACCGATGTGGCTGAAAAGGCGGGTGTGGCGCTGGGCAGCCCAGCGCCGGATCTGGCAGTCGATCACACCGGGGCGACGTTTGGCGATTACGACGGCGACGGGCGGCTGGATCTGTTTGTGGCGGGGTATATCCGTTACGACTTCGAGCACCCGCCTGTCTCGGGATCGAAGGCGGCGGGCGGTTCGATGTGCCAGTATCGCGGGGTGAATGTGATGTGCGGACCGCGCGGGCTCGAGGGCGCGGGCGATCATTTGTTCCACAACAATGGCGATGGCACATTTACCGATGTGACCGAGAAGGCGGGGGTCGGCGATTCCAACGGGTACTACGGTCTGGGGGCGCTGTTTGTCGATGTGAACAACGACGGCAGGCCGGACCTTGTGGTGGCTAACGATTCGACGCCGAATTATCTGTACATCAACAAGGGCGACGGGGCCTTCGATGACCAGAGCTATCTGAGCGGCCTTGCGCTGAACCAGGATGGGCGGGAAGCGGCCAACATGGGGATCGCGGCGGGAGACTACGAGAACAACGGGCATGAGGACCTGGTGACGACGACGTTCTCCGACGATTACGACATCGTGTTTCACAACGATGGGACGGGAAACTTCCAGGACCTGAGCTACAGGACCGCCGTCGCGGCCGCCACGCTTCCGTTTGTGGGCTTCGGCGACGGATTTCTGGACTACGACAACGACGGGTGGAAGGATCTGCTGATCGTGAACGGCAATGTGTATCCGCAGGCAGACCAGAATCCGGAATGGGGAATGAGCTACGCGCAGCGGCCGCTGCTGTTTCACAACCTGCACAACGGGACGTTTGCGCTGGTGCCGGCGGTGGAGGGCAGCGGGCTGGCGGAAGTGAGCGTGGGACGGGGCGCGGCATTCGGCGACCTGTTCAATAACGGCAAAATCGACGTGGTGATCAATAACCTGGATGGCGTGCCGGCACTGCTGCGCAACGTGAGCTCCGATCGCAATCACTGGGTGGAACTGAATCTGGTGGGCGGCCCGGGTAGTCCGCGGGATGCAGTGGGCGCGACGGTCTATCTGACGGCGGGGGGCATACGGCAGCGCGGGGACGTGCTGAGCGGAGGAAGCTATTTGTCGTCCAGCGATCCGCGTGTGCACTTCGGTCTCGCGGGGGCCACGAAAGTGGATGGGGTCGAGATTCACTGGCCGGGCGGGAAGATCGAGAAGGTGGCGCTGCCGGGAGTGGATCGAATCTTCACGATCGTCGAGGGCCACGGGGTGAGCGGGGGGACAGGCAACGGCGTGGAGCAGACAAACGCCGCAAAAGCGGCGGCGAACAAGGCAGGGAAGCCTTAGATGTGAGGGTCTGCGGCACATCCTGATCAACCGCACGCAGACGGCAAATCACTGGATCGGGTTTAAACTGGTCGGCCACGAGTCGAATCGGGACGGAATAGGCGCCGTGATCCGGATCGATACCACGAAAGGTTCGCAGTGGGCGACGGTAACGACCTCGTCCAGCTATTTATCGGCGAGCGATGTCCGCGCACAATGCGGACTGGGGCCGGAGACAACAGTGAAGACGGTGGAGATCCGATGGCCGAGCGGGATCCGGCAAACACTGAACGATGTCCATGGAGGCCGGTAGGTGTGCGTGGACGAGCCGACAGGGACAAACGGGAAAGAGCCATGAGGGGATGGCGAGGGTCAATCCGGTCCTGGCTGGTGGGCTGCGCCACCCTTCTGCTGGCGGCGGGAGTGGGTTGCCATCGGCAGCCGGCGACGATTGAAGTGATTATGCCGACGGGGGGACTGCACTACTGGGAGGTCTTCTCCAACGAAATCCGGAAAGACGCGACAGCGGCGGGGATCCGGGTGCAGACCGCGGCGCCGCAGGCGGTGACCGATTACACGGAGCAGGCGCAGCTGGTGGAGAATGCGATCGCCCAGCATGTGCAGGGAATCATCGTTTCGCCGTCACACCAGATGGTGCTGGCGTCGGTGCTGCGCAGGGCGGAGCTCGCGCACATTCCGGTCGTCGTCGTGGGGACGCCGATTGCTCTGCCGGCGAGCGACTATGCGGCCTTCATCGGATGGGATGAGGAGGAGGCGGGGCGTCTGGCGGCGCGGCGTTTCCTCACCCTGCTGGGCGGACACGGCGAGGTGGGAGTGATTGGCGTGAGTCCCACGGTCGAGGGCAGCTCACGCATCGAAGAAGGCTTTGCCGACGAGATTGCGCGGACCCCGCAGCTCAAGCTGGTGGGCGTGAAGTACGGGCTGTCGGACTGGGCGCGCGCGCGCCAGGCGACGCTGGATCTGCTGGCCGAGCATCCGAGAATCGGCGGTATTTTTATGACGGCCGAGTTCTCGACGCACGCGGCGGCAGCGGCATTCGAGTCAGGCAGGCAGAAGCGGCCGGCGCTGATCGGGGTGTCGGAGGAGACCGATGAGCTGCGCGCCCTGCACGACGGCGGGGTTGACGCGCTGGTGATCAGCGATCCGCGTGAGCTGGGGCGGCGGGCGATGCAGGCGATGCGGGTGGCGCTCTCGGGGAGATCGGCGAGCGGATATTCCGCGCAGCTGCCGGTGCAGATCATCAGCCGGGAGACGATGGAGCGGAATCCGATCGTCGCCATGCTGCTGCAGGGGAGGGGCTATCCCAGGCGGTCGGGCATCAGTAGCGGTCCACGCGGACGTCGCGCCACGAGGCATCGGCATAGAAGGAGCGCAGGCCGCCGACGCCGGCGACCAGGCAATGCGGATCGGTGTAGCGGATGACGGTGGCGGGCTGTCCGCCAGGGGGACGGGCGTCGGCTTCGAGGTCACAGCCGTGGGCCGCCAGCTCAAGGTGATACCAGGTGCCGGAGCCGACCGGGGTGGCGAGTTTCGTTTCCTGCAGCAGGTGCCAGTCGTAGGAGGCGCGGCCGAGGACGAGCGTCTGACTGTCCGGGCGCAGGCCGGCGTAATAGCCCTTGTAGGAATCGACGCCGGGCTGAGGATCGGTGGCGCGGAGGATGAGGCCGGCATCGCCATAGTGAGTGTCCTCAAAGAGGAGATCGAAACGCACGTCGGCAGAGATGCGGGAATCGCTGCCTTCGGGATGCTCGATGATGAGCATGTCGCCGCGGCCGTAGTGGGCGTTGGAGATAATCCTGTCGTGGAAGGTCCAGTTGCCGCTGATGGGCTTCCAACCCTTGTGCTGCAGCGGGTCGTCGTTGGCATGCACCGCGAGAAGGCGATACCCCGCGATGCCGGCGAGCAACAGGGCGGCAACGGCCAGAAAGCTGGTGCGGCGGAGATTGGCCATGATTCGCCCGCCAAGTATAAAGTGTTGGCTCCGGGGGATGCACCGAGGATGGAACGGAGTCGACGAGGAGAGAGGCGGACGAGGTGGCGGAGTCGCGGGGCCGCCCTTTTGGGTGCGGCGATCCTGCTGACGGGTGTGGCTGCCTGCGCGCAGGACGAGGACACGCCCAACCTGCAGTCGATTGAAGCGGCCATCCAGAAAGCCCGTTCGACCAAGGCCCCGGTGCCGGTGGTGGTGCGAGGCATCGTGATTCTGAATCACGATGGGCTGGTCATCGAAGACCGGAGCGCGTCCACCCAGGTTTTGCCGTCCACCCCCACACCCACCACGCTGGGTGACGAAGTCGAAGTGACGGGCGATATGACGCTGACGCAGCATCCGCGAATTGAAAATGGCCGGCTGCGCAGGCTGTGGAACGGGTCGATGCCGCTGCCCCTGGCGATTACGCCGGACGAGGCGGCCGAGGGAGAGAACGAGTTATTTCTGGTGCAGACCGATGCCAAGCTGCGGAGCGCCGAACCGGCCGGGCTGACGGGCGTGCGCCTGCACCTGACCGGCGGTCACCAGAACTTCTCGGCGGTGCTGCCCGGGGATGGCGCCGCGGAGGATTTGCCGCCCCGGCTGCTGCAGGCGGGGTCAACCATCCGCGTAACCGGGGTGCTGTTCGTGAGCAACGGACTCACGGGCGAGTTCGGCGACTCGTTTACGCTGCACCTGCGCTCCCCCGACGACATCGAGCTGGTGGAAGGTCCGTCGTGGTGGACGCGGGAGCACATGCTGCTGCTGGCGGGTCTGGCGGCAATTGTGGCGCTGATCGTTTTTCAGATCGATGCGCGAAGCCGGCACGCGCGCTACCGGGCGGTGGCCGAGGAACGAGCCAACATCTCGCGCGATATCCACGACACGCTGGCGCAGGGGTTTGCGGGAATCACGCTGCAGCTGCAGGCGGCGGAACAGATGCTGGAGCGCGATCCGGAGCGCGCGCGTTCGTATCTGGAAGAGGCGCTGCATCTGGTACGGCACAGCCGGAACGAGTCGCACTTGTCCATTGAGATTCTGCGATCGGCAGCGCGTAACGACCGGCTGGATGCGCTGATCGCGCGCTGCATTGCGCAGATGAAGTCGGCAGGGGGGCCGGCGATCGAACAGCAGATCGATGGTGCCCCGGTCTCGCTGTCGTACGACCTGCTGAACCAGTGCTTCCGGATCGTGCAGGAGGCCCTGGCAAACGCGGTGCGGCATGCGCAGGCCAGCCGCATCCTGGTGCGGGTGGCCTATCGGCCGCGGCTGCTGCTCCTCGAAGTGGAAGACAACGGACGGGGCTTCGACCCAGCCGGGATTCCGGGCCCGGATCAGGGGAGTTTTGGGCTGACGGGGATGCGCGAGCGGGCGGCATCGATCCATTCCCGCTTCGATCTGGAGTCCGACACGCGCGGAACCCTGATTCGGGTTATGGTGACGCTATGAGCGAATCCCCCATCGCTTTCCCCCGCGTCTCTTTCCCTCTGAGCCCCGCCGCATCGGAGCGGTTGCGCATCCTGGTGGCCGACGATCATCTGGTATACCGCATCGGTATGCGCAGCCTGCTGGAAGCGGAGATGGGCTTTCACGTTGTGGGGGAAGCCGCGAACAGCACCGAAACCATTGAGCTGTACCGGAAGCTGCGCCCCGATCTTCTGCTGGTGGATTTGCGCATGCCGCACAAAGGAGGGATTGAAGCGGTGCGCGCGATCCGAGGCGAGTTTCCCGAGGCGCGAGTGCTGGTGGTGACCAGCTATCAGACGGAAGAGGAGATTCTTCAGGTCCTGCAGGCGGGAGCGCTGGGCTACATCCTGAAGGATCTGGACGGCAGCCTGCTCATGCAGGCAATTCAGGCGGTGCGTTCGGGAAAGCGGTGGATCTCCCCGGGACTGGAGCGGCAGTTGGCGGAAGGGGTGGGACACCAGCCGCTGACAGCGCGCGAGCTGGAGGTGCTGCGGCTGCTGGCCCGCGGGCTGACGAATCGCGAGATCGCCAGCGTCTTTCACATTTCCGAGAGCACGGTGAAGAACCACGTGAACCACCTGCTGGCCAAGCTCGAGGTGGCTGACCGGACCGAAGCGGTGAGCTTCTGCCTGTCGCGCGGCATTGTGCGCCTCGAAGACCTGTAGCTCTCCGGCAGGTTCTCTCAGCGGGAGCGAAAGGAACGAGCCTCAGGCGGCGTCGCACCGCGGACGCTAACCGAGCGACACACCGCAAAGCGAGGGAATTTTGCCGGATGCTGCACAGGGTTGTCAATGGGTAGATGTGCCCAGGCCAGAGCCGTCAAAACGTTGTAGCCTTCTCTCCGACTGAAGAAGTCGAGCCAGGAGAAGCAGCTCTGGCCATGTTCCCCGTTTCCCCGGAAGGGCAGGAGTTGAGGCGTTGTTGGCGGCTTATCAGGTCTTGTGTTGGTACCGTTTACATTTTGAATACGCTGCGCCAGTCACGGCTAACCGGAGCGTCGCTTTTCTCATCCATCAGGCAAACTAACCCGCCCTCTTTCTTAAGACCGTAAAGAAGGGTGTTGTGCCAGCGGGCATCAGCAACGGTCGTTGATTGATTTTTTCACGGAGGCATCATGAGGTCGATTTCCAGGGCGGCCGTGTATGTGTTTTCAGCTGTGCTGGCAGGATCCGGGCTGCTGGCGGGTGCTCCTTTGTCGGCTCAGACCGTCTATGGCAGCATGGCCGGCACCGTGACCGACACAACGGGCGCGGCGATTGCGGACGCCAGGGTCCAGGCGACAAACGACCAGACGGGCACGTCATTGCAGACGCAGTCGACCTCAGCGGGATCGTACCGTTTTCCCGAACTGCCGATCGGCGCTTATGACGTGACGGTGACCGCGCCGGGATTCCAGGCCAAGACGCTGACCGGCGTCACTGTGAATCTCCAGATCACCACGGCGCTGGACGTGACCATGCAGGTGGGAACGGCCACCCAGAGCGTGACCGTAAATGCCAGCGCGCCCACGCTGCAGACTGAAAGCTCCGACGTTACCGGGTCGGTGAGCGACCAGGAGTATCTCAATTTGCCGCTGGCGCTGGGCGGCGTCGGCGCGTTGCGCTCGCCGGAGGCATTCATCTTTCTGCTGCCGGGCAACACAGGGCCGGGTACGGCAAACAGTCCCAACGGAATCTTCTACAGCAAGATCGCGGGCGGTCAGGATTACGGGGCGGAAGTGCTGATCGATGGCCTGAGCCAGCAGCGGAGTGAAAATGGTTCGTCATTCGACGAAGAAGCGCCCTCGGTGGACGCGCTGCAGCAGCTGACGGTGACCGAGGCAGTGCCCCCAGCCGAATATAACCGCACGACCGGCGGGTTTGAGAATTTTGTCACCAAGAGCGGCACGAACAAGTTTCACGGCCTGGCCTACGACCTGTTTAAGAACACGGCGCTCGATGCCAACCTCTGGTTTAACGGCGGCGACGAGGCGATGGCCTGCACGGGAAGCAACAACACGCCGGCGTGCCGCGCTACCTACGCAACGCCCGTCGACCGGAAGAACGACTACGGTGGAACCCTGGGGGGTCCCGTATGGATCCCGAAGGTCTACAACGGCCACGACAAGCTGCTGTTCTTCTTCAGCTGGGAACAGATCAACTACAATCGCGGCGCCACGTCGACCGCGACGGTACCGACCGCGCAGGAACTGGCCGGGAACTTCTCCAATCCCGCGATCCTGAACAAGAACAACGTACTGGGAACGAACCCCTGCGACGGCACGCCCATCTATCAGGGACAGATATTCGATCCGACCACGACCCGGGTGGTGAACGGCACCGAGTGCCGGACGGCGTTCCCGGGAAACATGATTCCGCAGGGATCCATGTCAGCGGCGGCAAAGAAGTTGCTGTCCTATTTCCCGGCGCCCACCAACAGCGAGGTTTTCAACAACTATCAGCTAAACAGCAGTTCGCCGCTGACGAATACGACCTACACGGTCCGGATCGACGCGAACCTGACCGAGAAGCAAAAGATCTGGAGTTCCTATGACACGCGCGACAACAACCTGATCACGGGCACGCCGCAGATTCTGCCCTATCCGATCGACCCGAACACGTGGAAACAGGACTTCGACACGCACTTCTGGCGTCTGGGGTGGGATTATTCGATCACCCCGACCCTGCTGAACCATCTGATCGTCGGATCGAACCGCAGCAACAGCAAGAACTACGCGGTGCCGATCCTGGAGAACACGAACTGGTTCTCGACGCTGGGGATCGGGAACGCCGTTTCTCAGAATTTCCCGGTCGTCACGAACGGATTCACCACCCAGGAGAGCATGGCGAACAACGGCGACAACGTGGACAACGGTCTGCGGGTGGTCGAGAGCGTCTCCTGGCAGACGGGACAGCACAGCCTGACCTTCGGGACGGACGATCGGTATCAGCAATACACGCCACTGGCCGGGAACTCGCCGGCGATCAATTTCTGCACGGCCCAGACGGCCGTGGATCCGAACCAGCCGCAGACCGGGAACGGCCTGGCCAGCGAGATTCTGGGTGACGCCTGCAATGGGAACCAGAACATCTTCGCGCACCAGTCGCGGTGGATCTCCTGGTACTATTCGGGATACGTGCAGGACGACTGGAAGGTGCGCAGAGATCTGACGCTCAACCTTGGGGTCAACTACAGCGTGGATATCCCCCGCAACGAAGCGGACAACGACACGTCCGACTTCAGCCCCACGGCGATCGATCCCGAAGTCGGAGTTCCCGGAGCCCTGGTCTTTGGGACGAGTTGCAGCGGTTGCAACACCAGGTGGGCCGATACTTATTACAAGGACATCGCGCCCCGCATCGGGTTTGCGTATTCACCGCCGTGGCTGAACAACAAGACGGTGCTGCGCGGGGGCGCCGGCATCCTCTACGGACCCCTGCAGTATGACGACTTCGGCGGTTCAATGAACGCCGGCTATAAGTCGAACCCGGTGTTCCCGTCGAAGAATGGGTTCGACCCCTCGTTCCAGATTGACAGCGGCTTCCCGGCATTCAATCCGCCGCCCAATCTCGATCCGGGCTTCTATAACGGGAGCTATTTGCCGGGTTCTTATATCGAGAAGAGCGCCGGGCGTCCGGCCGCTATCTACGATTTCGATCTGCAGGTGCAGCAGCAGCTGGCCAGCGACCTGATCATGTCGGTGGGATTTGTGGGCAGCGAGGGTCAGAACCTCCAGGCCAACAACCAGAACATCAACAATATGCCGCTCAAGGACATCGCCCTTGGGGATGAGCTGAGCGCCGGTCTGATGAACAATACCTATGGCGTACCGGTTCCATTCCCAACCTACTTCAATGTTTGGGGCGATGGCGTCACGATCCAGCAGGCTCTGCGCCCGTTCCCCCAGTACGACTACATCGATTCCGGCTGTTGTCTGCAGGCGACCGGGCACTCGAGCTACGATGCGCTGCTCGTGAGCCTTACCCGGCAGTACCACAATGGACTTAGCCTGCAGGCTTCCTATACGTGGCAGAAAAACGAAAACGATACGGACAGCGCTCTGCCGAACACGAACCCAGGTCAGCCCCAGGTGCAGAACCCGGCGAATCTGCATCAGGAGAAGGCGATCAGTGTGCAGGACGTCCCGCAGACCCTGGTCGTCAGCTATCTGTACGAACTGCCCTTCGGCAAGGGAAAGTCGTGGGCAAGCCACGGGCCGCTCAGCTATTTGGCCGGCGGTTGGAAGATCGGCGGCGTCCAGCGCTACCAGTCCGGCCAGCCTCTGCCTTTCTGTTGTTCCAGCGGAATCCCCGGCTGGGAGCAGGCGATTCGCTACGACGAAACCGGCACACCGATCAAGAGCGCGGTGTATCGCAGCGGATGGAAACATCTGAACCCGTTCAACACGTCCCAGGGGAGCGACCCGAGCAGCAACAGCTTCTTCAATGCAGCGGTGGATAATGGGGCTCCGGCGTACAGCAGCGGCGCGGCACCGGCCGCGTTCATCGATCAGAACCTGGAGAAATATCGCAATGGGGGGCCGTTCCGGCTGGGGGATACGCCGCGCGTGACGAACATCCGGATGCCGGCCTGGACGAACGAGGATTTCAGCCTGTTAAAGGCCGTACCGATTCACGAGAATCTGAGTTTCGAATTGAAGTTCGAGTTCCTGAACGCTTTCAACCGGCACCTGTTCGGATCGCCCGATACCAACCCGGGCGATTACACGTTCGGCATCCCAACGTATCAGGCGAACTTACCCCGCAACATTCAGGTGACCGGGAGGATTCAGTTCTGAGGTAACAGCGGACACGTCGGCTGGTGCACGCCTCAACTGCACCCGCCTGTACCGCAGGATTCCCGGGTTCCGGCCCGCGGCTGCTCTTTGCCGGGGCGGGGCCGCAGCGGATCCGTGGCAGTCGCGATACCGTGGTCCTGCAACAGGGTACAGGCGGCAGACGGAATCTGCATGGACAGAAGAGTTTTCAACGAGGATGAGACTGCAAACGGACGGGCACAACAGCGGCGCGCTAGATTGGATGTGTGAGGCTGCCACATGGATCGACTCACATACAAAGAGCTTCTGGCCATTCCCCTGCTCCTGTTGCTGTCCACTGTGACTCTGGGACAGCCCGCACCCCCACCGGGAGTGGGCTCTCTGCTGCAGCAGGGAGCTGAGGCGATGCGGGCCGGCAACGCTGCTGAGGCGGAGGCGAGTTATCGAAGGGCGACCGACACGGCTCCGAATTTCGCCCCCGGCTGGCTGGATCTGGGGCTGGCGCAGTTGAAGGAAGGCAAGCTGGAGGACGCGACCGGATCGATCCGCCACGCGCTGGCGCTCGACCCCTCGGTCCACGGGGCGCGGCTGTTTCTGGGCATTGCGGAGTATCAGACCCAGCACATCGATGCGGCGGTCGTGGATCTGGAGCAGGCTGGGCGGGAGGATCCGGACAACCTGCAGGTGTTGATGTGGCTGGGCATTGTGGAGATGGAGTCGGGCCACCCGGAGCAGGCAACGGCGCCGCTGGATCGCGCCGCGGAACTGGCGCCGGACGATGCCGGCATTCTGGACTACCGGGTGCAGGCGCATATGGCCGTGGCGCGCGAAAGCTACACGCGGCTCTACAGGCTGGATCCAGGTTCGTGGCGGCTGCACCGTCTGAATGCGCAGATTGACGCGCAGGCGGGTCAGCCGGACGAGGCGATTCACGAATACCAGGCGGCAATCAAAATTGCTCCGAAGCAGGCCGACTTGTACGAGGGCCTGGGCTGGGAATACCGGCAGACGGGGCATCTGGATCTTGCGGAAAAGGCGTTCGAGCAACAGCTGGAACTGACACCGGGGAATCCGATCGCCATGTACAACCTGGCGAGCACGCGGGTGGATTCAGGCCAGGCGGCATCGGCGGCAGGACTGCTGGAGCAGGTGGTGAAGCTGAATGCGGCGCCGACGGTGGCGGATTATTATCTGGGCCGCGCCTATGCGGCGGAAGGCAGGCAGGAGCCGGCTGTCGCCGAGTATCAGAAAGCGACAACGCTGGGAGGGGAGACGGCGCGCCAGGCCTGGTATGGGTTGGGGCAGGTCTACAGGGACCTGGGCAGGACGGCGGAGGCGCGGGCCGCAGTGGAGAAATTCCAGCAGTTGCACCAGCAGGCGGCGCAGGCACGCGCAAAAGATATTCAGGACTGGCGGAAGCTGAACGCAGGAGCGGAGAACAAACCGCCGGCGGGTCCGCCGGCGCAGTGAAATCGCGAAACGGGGGGGGCAAGTTGGGTGAGAGGCTGAGGCGCGCAGGAGCAAACACAAGCGGGGCTCGCGGCAACGTCCGCGGGGGAAGCGGCACCGGATGCTGGCGGATTGCGGCTGCCGCCGCGGCGGGAGGACTGGGGATATTGTTCCCGTTGCACGCACAGATCACTGTAAGCCAGCCCATTCCTGCGGTGGCCACGGTGCAGGTGGATGCCGGGCGTTCGGCGGGAGCGCCCGTGCCCAGGACGATCTTCGGCACGTTTCTGGAGCCCATCGGGAACTCGACCTACAACGGCCTGTGGGCGGAGGTATTGCAGAATCCGAGCCTGGAAATGGGGCTGTGGGACACACGGCATGTGGCGGCGATGGTCGAGGAGAACCCGGCGCTGACGCGAGCGTCGGAACTGGACCTGCCGCTGCCCTGGGAGCCCCTGAACTACGGGCAGGGGAACCGCTATGCGCTGCGCTATGGCGACGCGGCGAATTCCTGGATGTCGCTGCGGGTCTTTGGCTTGCCCAACGAGCCGACCGGCGTCCGCCAGGAGGTGTACCTGCCCGTGCAGCGAACGCTGGACTACGAGGGAAGCCTGTACGCGCGGCATGTGAGTGGACCGACCGGACTGGAGGTCTCGCTGCGGCTGCGCAACAACCCGGAGGTGCTGGCCAGTGCGCATGTGGACGCGGCCTCGGCAGACTGGACGAAGTATCGCTTTCACCTGACGATCCCCGCGGAGAAACTCCATCGACTCGATCCGGCGGATTTCGTGGTGCAGGTGCAGGGCGATGAGGTCGTGGATGTGGATGAATTCTCGCTGATGCCGGCCGATGCGCTCGACGGGCTGGATCCTGATGCGGTGGCCATGGCGAAAGCACTGGACACGCCGCTGGTGCGCTTCGGCGGCAATTTCACATCGGGCTATCACTGGCGGAACGGGATCGGTCCGCGGGATAAGCGGGTGAGCATGCGGAATCTGGCGTGGGGGATTCCGGAATACAACACCTTCGGAACGGACGAGTTCCTGCATTTCTGCAAGCTCATTGGCGCGGAGCCCCAGGTGGCGCTGAATCTGGGGAGCGGGACACCCCAGGAGGCCGCGGACTGGGTGCGCTACATCGACGAACAGGGTTCGAAGCACAGCGGTCTGGTGTGGGAGCTGGGCAATGAGCTGTGGGGGAACTGGAACCTTGCCTATCCCACCCTGGAGCAGCTGGCGGCGCGGACGCTGGCCTTCAGCAAGGCGATCCGTGCCGTGGACCCGACAGCCCGGCTGATTGCGACGGGTCGGGATCCGGACGACTTCACGCAGTGGAACGCCGCACAGCTGGGGAATCCAGCAGGGACGTTTGATTACCTGTCAGCGCATTTTGTGGTGACCAATACCGAAACGGAGGACCCCCATGCGTCGACGGACTTTATCGACGCGGCCGCGTTTGCGCTTCCGGTGGAACTGGGGCGGCAGCTGGAGCAGGAACAGCAGCAGATCGATACGTTTCCTGCCTTCGCGAACAAGGCACACATTGCTTTCACCGAATGGCTGTTTGTCGGGCACCGTCCGGGAACGCCGAACTTCTCCAACATGGGCGGCGCAGTGGATACAGCGGGGTTCCTGAACATGCTGATGCGCCACGCCGGCATAGTGCCCATTTCCGACATGACCGGACTTATGGAGTTTGCCGGAATCTGGAAGAAGCACGGGCAGGTGTATGCGGCGCCGGGGTATTACGTGCTGCGAATGTATTCGACCGCGCATGCGTCGAGGCCGGTGGCGGTGGAGACGGAGAGCGGCAGCTACGCGGTACAGCACGGGGTGAGCCGGCTGCCGAAGATCGCCGGCGTGCCCTATCTCGACGTGGTGGCGGCGCTGAACGATGCCGGCGACACGCTCACGCTGTTCTGCGTGAATCGCAGCCTGACCACGGATATTCCGGCGAATGTGGAGGTCGCGGGATTTTCCGCCGGCGGCGAGGCGCAGGTGAAGACCTTGCGCGCGGGAAGCCTGGATGAGGGCAACGATGAGGATGAGCCGGATCGCGTCATTCCGGTGAAGACACAGGAGTCGATGAAGAATGGCAGACTGCGACATGTGTTTCCGCACGAGAGCGTGACCGTCATCATGCTGCACAGGTAGGTCGAATCAGCAGGCAGGCGCCTTCGGGCGGATTCCGGCAATGAGGACGAAGATGCAGAACAGACCTGGGGTGGAAGCGGATCGGCGTCAAAAGCCGGATGGGAAAAAGGGATTGGGGCCGCGAGGCCGCGCGAGGCGATGGGTGGCGCTGGCCGCCGGGGCGCTGGCTGTTTCGGCATGCGCCGGGGCGCAACAGCCGGTGACAGTGCGGACACCGGCCACGCCGCTGGTCGTGCACGATCCCTACTTCAGCCTCTGGTCGTTCGACGACGCGCTGGACGGAGGGGCCACGCGCCACTGGACCGGCGCCGAGCAGCAACTGAACGGGGTGGTGCGTATCGATGGGCATCCCTTCCGCTTTATGGGCGACTGGCGCGACGTTCCCGAGCTGCCGCAGGTGTCGCGCGCGATCTGGCCGACGCGGACGATCTACGACTTCGAGGGCCAGGGGATTCATCTGACCGCGACATTCTTCACGCCGGCTCTGCCGCAGGACCTCGACGTGCTGTCGCGGCCCCTGACCTATTTGATCTGGACGGTGAAGTCGACCGACGGGCAATCGCACAAGGTGCGGCTCTCGGTGAGCGCCAGCGCGCAGCTGGCGGTGGACGATGAGCACGAGAGCGTGGTGTGGGGGACGAGTCGCGTCGGCGATATGACGGTGATGCAGATCGGCGATAACCAGCAGCCGATGCTGCAGAAGGCCGGCGACGACCTGCGCATCGACTGGGGCTGGGCGGATCTGGCGGTGCCTGCGCAGGCGGGGCTGAGCACAGAGATTGTCGGGGAAGAGGCGTTGCAGCGGGATACGGCCGACGGCGCTTCGGCGGCGCAGGGCGACGACCTGGACATGCCCCGAGTTCCGCGCGTGGACCTGCCGATGATGGCGGCGAATTTCGATCTGGGCGAGGTGTCGGCATCGCCGGTGACGCGGCACGCGATGCTGGCCTATGACGATCGTGAAGCCGTGGAGTATCTGCACCGGCAATTGCCGGACTACTGGCGGCGCAACGGGCAGACGTTTGCCGGGATGCTGCAGGATGCGGAGCACCAGGAAGACAGTTTGATGATCAGGGCTCAGGCCTTCGACCGGGCGTTGGTGAACGACCTGACGAGCACAGGCGGGGAGCGCTATGCGGCGCTGGCGACCCTTGCCTATCGCCAGACTTTTGGGGCAGGCAAGCTGGTGGTCGATATCGACGGGCAGCCGCGTTATTTCTCGAAGGAGAACTCCAGCAATGGCTGCACCGATACGGTCGATGTTACGTATCCGGCGTCGCCGTTTTTCCTGCTCCTCAATCCAAAGTTGCTGGAGGCCGAACTGCGCCCGGTGATGGATTATGCGCGGCTGCCGCGGTGGCGGTGGCCGTTTGCGCCGCACGATGTCGGAACCTATCCGCTGGCGAACGGGCAGGTGTACGGCGGGGGCGAGAAGACCGAAGAGGATCAGATGCCGGTGGAAGAAAGCGGCAACATGCTCATCATGTTCGACGCTCTGGCGAAGGCGGAAGGCAACGCGGACTTTGCCGCGGAGTACTGGCCGTTGCTGTCGAAGTGGGCGGATTATCTGCTGAAGTTTGGCATGGACCCGGAGAATCAGCTGAGCACCGATGACTTCACCGGCCACCTCGCGCACAACGCCAACCTGTCGATCAAGGCGATTCTGGCGCTGGGCAGCTATGCGCAGCTGGCCGACAGCCTGCACAAGACCGACGAGGCGGCGAAGTTCCGGCAGAGCGCGCAGGAGATGGCGAAGCAGTGGGTGAAGATGGCGGCCGACGGGGATCACACGCGGCTGGCGTTTAATCTGCCGGGGACATGGAGCCAGAAATACAACCTGGTGTGGGACCGCATTCTCGGCCTCAACCTCTTTCCGCCGTCGGTCCCGCAGCAGGAGATTGCGTTTTACCTGAAGCATCAGAATGCGTTTGGCCTGCCGCTGGATAATCGGCATACCTACACGAAGCTGGACTGGAGCGTGTGGACGGCGACGATGGCTCCCAATCAGCAGGATTTTCACGAGCTGATGGATCCGTTGTACAAGTTCATGACCGAGAGCCCAACGCGGGTGCCGCTGAGCGACTGGTTCGATACCGTCACGGGGGCGCAGGCCGGCTTCCAGGCCCGGTCCGTGGTGGGCGGCGTCTACATCAGGATGCTGGCCGATCCTGTCATGTGGAAGAAGTGGGCGTCCACGGCGCACCAATAGGAACAGTCGCCGGCCCGGATCAGTACTACGAGACCGCTTCCAGCTCCCGGGCCCGCGCGATGTCCGCGCCCCAGGCCATCTGCTCCATCGGATTGGGCGTCGGCCGCCCCAGCAGATATCCCTGCGCCTCGTTGGTGCCGAGGGCCCGCATCAACTCCAGCTGCTCGCGGGTTTCAATGCCTTCCACAATCACCTTCATGTGCAGGTTGTGAGCCATTGACAGCACCGACTGCACGAACGCCCGCGTCTCCTGGCGCACGGCCAGTTCCGTCACAAAGGTGCGGTCCAGCTTGAGCGCATCCAGGAAGAGCTTCGGCAGATAGCTCAGGCACGAGTAACCGGTTCCGAAGTCGTCCATGGCCACGCCGATGCCGCGTCCGGTCAGCCGCCGGATCAGATCGGCAGCACGCTCCACGCCGGTCAGCGTCGCCGATTCCGTCAGCTCCAGCTGCAGCAGACTGGGTTTCAGCCCGGTGCGGTGCAGCGTGTCCTCCACTTCTTCGAGGAACGAATCACGGGCAAACTGCACGCTCGACACATTCACCGCCACCTGTACCGGCCGCCGGGCTCGGGCCTGCCACTTCACGGCATCCGTACAGGCACGCTCCAGAACATAGGCGCCCAGCGGCACAATCAGGCCGCTCTCTTCCGCAATGGGAATAAAGCTCAGCGGCGGAATCGGTCCCAGGGTCGGATGCTTCCACCGCGCCAGCGCCTCGAAGCGCACGATCGTATTCGTCGCCAGATCGAATTCCGGCTGGTAATGCAGCGTGATTTCGCCATTGTCGATGGCGTGCCGCAACTCGCCTTCCAGCATCAGGCGTTCGCGCGCCGCCGTTCCCAGCCCATCGCCAAACTGCACCACTCGATTCTTCCCGTTGCGCTTGGCCGCGAACATTGCGCAGTCGGCCTGGCGCAGGAGCTGCCCGCTGTCCTGGGCGTGGTCCGGAAACAGGCTGATGCCGACGCTGGCCGTGATCCGGATCGACTGGCCATCCACCTCGAACGGCGTTTTCAGCAACTCCAGCGCATCGTGGGCCACGGTGTCGGCGGCCTCCGGACTTTGCACGTCCTCGAGAATCAGCGTGAACTCATCCCCGCCGATGCGCGCCAGGGTGTCCGACTGCCGGAAACGGGTTTTCATCCGCTGCGCGACCTGGCCCAGCAGCGCATCGCCCACGCTGTGGCCCATCCCGTCGTTGACCAGCTTGAATCCGTCCAGATCGATATAGAGCAGAGCCACTTTCCGGTTCTCGCGCCAACCCTTGGCCAGGCTGTGCGTCAGCCGATCGATCAGCAGCCGCCGATTCGGCAAACCGGTCAGATCGTCGAACAGAACCATCTGCTGCAGCCGCGCTTCGGCGTCTTTCCGCGCGCGGTCCCGCCGCTGCATTTCCGTCAGCATGGCGTTGAAGCCATCCACCAGCTCGCCCACCTCTTCGCTGCCGCGCACCGGAACCTGCACATCGAACGGCCGCTGCGCCGCGACCTGCAGCATCGACCGGGAAAGCTCACGGATCGCCTGGGTCGTCTCGGACGCTTTCTGCAGCGCCCCCTCCTGTTCACTCACCTGCTGCCGCAGTTTGTTCACCCGCCACAGCACGGCCAGAATCGCCAGACTCAGCAGAGCCAGAATCGCGATCATGATCGCACTCATGGGGGATGTCCAGACGGGGCCCCCCAGGGGGATAACCGCCGCATTGAACGAAAGACCCTCGAATTGCCGGGCCGCGGAAAAATGGGAAACGACGGACCCGTGACACACCGAGACCCCAATCATCGCCAGCCCCGCCACAAGGGTCGGGCTTGCCGTCAAGCTGTTGCGGCTCATGCAACAATCATGGGCGGGCGATGGTTACCAAAGCCATACAACTTTGGCCTGGCTCTGTACCCATTTGGAACCAGACGAGTTAACAACGGCATTCCTCCACCAGATCAGGCGGTTTGCCCCACTGTCCGGGGATGGATCGCGCGAATCTCCGAATTCTGATCCGGCATGCGATTTCGTTTGACAATCCTGCGATATAACGGAAAGAGGGAAGTCTGCGGAGAGCACGCACCCCGCCCTCGTCCTGGCACACCAGCCGGAGAAATGCCGGCGTCGCAGTATGCATTCTTATTGGAAATCTTTGATCCTGTTGCTGCTTTGGCTGGTCGCATGGGCTCCCTGCCATGCGCTTGCCTCCGTGCCCGGCCGTGCCGACACGGATAACGGCCATGCGTCCGCGAATGGTCCGCTTCCCGCCTCCGCCAACGGCGCAGACTCCTCCGGCGATGGTTATACGCCCGTCCGTCACCATGAGACGATCGTCATCCCCCGTCTGAGCGCGGTGCCGAAACTGGCCGACTTTCTCGGCAATTCCTTCCATGGGACCGCCGCCCGGCAGATGCTCCGCGTTCACCGCTTCATCGAGCGCTATCCCGACGACGGCAAAAGGCCGCCGGAAGACACTGTCGCGTATCTCGGCTATACCCACGAAGCTCTTTTTGTCGCGTTTGTTTGCAGCGACTCGACGCCCGGCCTCATCCGCGCTCACATGCTCGCTCGCGATGCTCCCGGCGACGACGATGACGTCTTCATGATGCTGGATACCTTCCACGATCAGCGGCGTGCCTTCTTCTTCCAGACCAATCCGCTGGGCATCCAGACCGACGGACTCTACAGCGAGCAGACCGGCTACGACTTCTCCTTCGACACGGTCTGGGACACTTCGGCCCGGCGGACACCCACCGGCTACGTCGTGCTGATGCGCATCCCCTTCGCCAGCCTCTACTTTGCCAGGGCCGATCCGGGCGAGATGCGCACCTGGGGCATCATTCTCGGGCGCAACGTCTCCCACCTGAATGAGTCCGATTACTGGCCGCGCAGCAACCACAACATCGCCGGACGTCTCACCCAGGATATGGCCGTCGAAGGCTTCCGCGATATCGAGAAAGGGCAGAACCTGCAGTTCGAGCCCTACACCCTGGCCCGCAATATGCGCCAGCTCAATTCCGTCGATCCCACCAACCCCTTCTTTGAAGACCACTCCCTCCAGGCCTACAGCGGCCTCGATGCCAAGTTCATCCTGCACAACAGCCTGGTCCTCGATACGACCGTCAATCCCGACTTCAGCCAGGTCGGCATCGATAATCCCGCCGCGCCCAATCAGCGCTTTCCTCCCTATTACGCGGAGGTGCGGCCGTTCTTCATCGAGAACAGCAGCTATTTCCAGACGCCCATCAGCCTCTACTACACCGACAACGTCGTCACGCCGCAGTACGGTGCGCGCCTCACCGGCAAGCTCGGTCCGTGGGCCATGGGGGTGCTCAGCGTGGACGATCGCAGTCCCGGTCAGCTCGTCCCGGCCACCGATCCCAATGCCAACACCCGCGCTGAGTTCTATGCCGCTCGCGTCAACCGCGACATCGGCAAACTCTCCGATGTGGGCCTGATCTACGCCGACCGCGAATACGTCGACTCCTTCAACCGCGCCGGCGGCTTCGACTACCGCGCACGCGTCGGCAACGGCTGGACGGTGACGGGCCAGGCGGTCACCACGGAGACAAAGAACCTCAACAATGCCACGCCCGGCGAACAGGAGTGCGAGAACTATGCGCTCTTCTGCAGCGGCCAGGCGTACTTCCAGCAGGTCAGCTATTCCGATCTGCACTGGAGCTGGTGGACGGCCTACAACGATAATTCCGCCGGTTTCGTCACCGATACGGGATACTTTCAGCGTCCCGATATCCGCGAGCCCAATGGCCGCATCGGCTATACGTTTCGCCCCTCGCACGGGCCGATTCTTTCCCAGGGCCCCAGCGTCTACATGGAGCGCATCTGGGACCACAACAGCCTGCCCCTCGACTACTACCTGAATCCTTCCTGGAGCGTGACCTTTAAGGGCCGCACCTCCGCCTCCGGCTGGATCCAGTTCGGCCAGGACCGGCTCCGCCCCATCGACTACTCCGCCCTGCCCGGCAATGTCGAGTACCACAGCAACCAGGCCGGCCTCAGCGTCTATACCTCGCCGGTGCCTTACCTCGCCATCGGTGGCGGCTACTACCAGGGCACCGCGATCAACTATTCGCCCCCCAATAATCAGGGGCCCGGCCCGGTCGATGTCGCTTCACCCAACCTCAATGTTGAAGTGAAGCCCGTCGGCTCCCTGGATCTCCAGAACAGCTACGTCTATACCCACTTCACCGACCCGGCGACCGGCGACGTGGTCTACGACAACCACGAGCTCGTCTCGCGCTGGAATTACCAGTTCACCAAAGCCGCTTCGTTCAACCTCACCGGCCAGTACATTGCCACGCTGCCCAATCCTCAGTACACCGACGCCGAAAATTCCAAGAGCCTCTTCGCCGACGCGCTCTTCACCTACATGCCGCATCCAGGCACGGCGCTCTACTTCGGCTACATCGGCAACTTCGCCAACATTGACCGAGCCCTGTGCACCCGGGAGCAGAACGGCCTGTGTAATCCGAGCGAGCCGATCCTCCCGCCCACCGGATCCTCTCTCATGAACGACGGCAAGAATGTCTATCTGAAGCTTTCCTACCTGTTGCGTTTCTAGGCATCCGCCGCGAGCGGGGTTTCCGGCTCAGCGGCTGCCCGACGCGCTCACGCTGCGTCCGAATTCCCGCAAAGCCTCGAGCGTCTTGCTCGCCGCCCCGGACCCGATCGCCTCCAGCGCCCGCGCTACTCCGTCTTTCAGGCTGCCTGCCAGCCCCGCCGCTTCCAGAGCCGCCGCCGCGTTCAACAGCACCACATCCCGGCGGGGTCCCTGCTCGCGGCCCTCCAGCACCGACTCCAGAATGGCCGCGTTGGTCTGCGGCGTGTCGCCCCCCTGCAAATGGCTCAGGTCGGCCCCCCGCAAGCCTGCATCCTCCGGGCGCACCAGCATATGGAACGCATACGGCACTTCATGATCCGACAGCGCCCGGATCACCACCGTATCCGTTGCCGAAAGCGCAATCTCGTCGATGCCGTTGTGCGCGTGCACCACCCGCCCAAACCGCACCCCCAGCTGCACCATCGCTCCCGCGACCAGGTCCAGCTTCGCCGGCGAAAACACTCCCATGATCTGCGCATTCGCGCCCGCGGGATTCGTCAGCGGCCCGGCCAGGTTGAAGATGGTCCGCACCCCCAGCGCGCGGCGCACCGGCTGCACCCGTTTCATCGCGGGATGCAGATTGGGCGCATACAGAAAGGTGAAGCCCGTCGTCCGCAGGCAATCCGCCGACTGCGCCGGCGTCAGCGCCACCGGCACCCGCATCGCCTCCAGAACATCGGCCGACCCGCACTTCGAGGTCACGCCGCGGTTCCCGTGCTTGGCCACTTTGGCCCCCGCGGCCGCCGCCAGCAGCGCCGCCCCGGTCGAGATGTTGAAGGTATTCTGCCCGTCGCCGCCGGTGCCGCAGGTATCGACCAGCGCCTCCCGCTCGTCTTCGCTCAGCGGAACCGGCGTTGCCAGCGCGCGCATCGCCTGCGCAAATCCAGTCAGCTCATCCACCGTCTCGCCACGCGTCGCCATCGCCGACAGCAGGGCGGCGATCTCCTGGTCTACGGCCGGTCCAGGGTCACTGGTCAGGATCGTCTGGAGCGCACTACGAGCCTCATCGCGGGTCAGCGTGCGATGCTCTTCGGCGATCTGCTTCAGCAACCCTTCCAGCGGGGGCATGGGATTGATCCCATGCTACCCGAGGGCCAGCGGGGCGGCGCCAGGAAAAAGGTCACCGCCCCGCCGCCGGTCTCAGTCCCCGGCCGCCGTTCCCGGCAGCGCCTCGTACTCCGGCCGGGCAGGAACCGCACGGGACGCGGCTTCCGGCTTCTCGGCAAAGAAGACCCTGTAGACCAGCCCCGCCAGCACCGCTCCCATAATCGGGGCCAGCCAGAAGAGCCATAGCTGCGCCAGCGCCCATCCGTGCACGAACAGCGCCTGGGAGGTGCTGCGCGCCGGGTTCACCGACGTGTTGGTGATGGGAATGCCCACCAGATGGATCAGGGTCAGCCCCAGTCCAATGGCGATCGGTCCGAAGCCCTTGGGCGCGCGCACGTCGGTGGCGCCAAAAATAATGAAAAGGAAGAAAAATGTCAGAATCATCTCCGCCACGAAGCAGGACTGCATCGTGTAGCCGCCGGGAGAATGCGCGCCGTAGCCATTCGCGGCAAAATTCCCGAGGACGAACCCAGGCTTGCCGCGGGCGATCACATAGAGTGCGGACGCGGCCACAAAGGCGCCGCTCAGCTGCGCCGCGATGTACGGCAGCACATGCGCCATGGGAAAACGCCGCCCCACAGCCAGCCCGATCGACACGGCGGGGTTGATGTGACAGCCGGAGATGTGCCCGATGGCAAACGCCATGGTCAGAAGCGTGAGACCGAAGGCCAGAGCGACACCGAGGAAGCCGATGCCCAGACTTGGATACGCAGCGGCGAAGATCGCGGCGCCGCATCCGCCGAAGACCAGCCAGGCCGTGCCGAAGAACTCGGCGAAGAGTTTCCTGCTCAGATTCATGCGTTCCTCCGAACGTGCTGCGAGGATATGTGCCTGTGACCGTGCCAATTGTGTGAATCGGGCCCGTGGAGGGGCGGGAACGGAACGAGCGAGGACGGCGTGCCCCGGGGAGAGCCGCAGTGTATCGCAGAGAACGCCCCAGGCTCGATAAAGTTCCGCCCCAGGTACCCGGTTTGCCCCGGGTGCGACGCCTTCGCTACACTGAACATTCGGCCCTGCATGGATTTCGCGCGCCGTCCGGCGGAACCCGCAGGAAACGCGCAGTGTTCACACCCAATCTTTCTGCACAGTTGTGGCCATCCATTTATGAAAATTCACGAGTATCAGGCGAAAGACATTCTGGCGAAGTATGGCGTTGCCGTCCCTCACGGCGAAGTCGCCAATACTCTCGATGAAGCCCTCGAAGTCACGAAACGCCTCTTCAGCGGCGGCGCCAAAGGCGTGGTGGTCAAGGCGCAGATTCATGCCGGAGGCCGCGGCAAAGGCGGCGGGGTCAAAGTCGCGAAAACCCTCGATGAGGCCGAGCAGTATGCCAAACAAATCCTCGGCATGCAGCTCGTCACCCACCAGACCGGCCCCCAGGGCCAGAAGGTGCAGCGGCTGCTCATCGAGGAGACCGCCAACATCGACCGCGAGCTTTACCTCGGCATCGTCCTCGACCGCGCCGCGGCGAAGCTGGCCTTTATGGCTTCCCAGGCCGGCGGCATGGAGATTGAAGAGGTCGCCGCCAAAGATCCGAAGGCCATTCACAAGGCCTATATCGATCCCGGCGTCGGCTTCCAGGCCTATCAGGCGCGCGAACTGGCCTTCGCGCTCGGCCTCAAGCCCACCCAGATCAACGAAGCCGTGAAATTCATGATGGGCCTCTACCGCGCCTATATCGAAACCGATGCCTCGCTGCTCGAGATCAATCCCTTCATCACCACCAAAGACGACAAGCTCTTCGCCCTCGACTGCAAGATCAACTTCGACGACAACGCCATGTTCCGGCACAAGGATCTGAAGGAGCTGCGCGACGTCGCCGAAGAAGATCCCCTCGAAGTCGAAGCTTCCAAGTACGCGCTCAACTACATCAAGCTCGATGGCAACATCGCCTGCATGGTCAACGGCGCCGGCCTCGCCATGGCCACCATGGACATCATTCAGTACGCCGGCGGTATGCCGGCCAATTTCCTCGACGTAGGCGGCGGCGCCAACCAGCAGCAGATCGAGCACGCCTTCGAGATCCTGCTCTCCGACAAGAATGTGCAGGCGGTCTTCATCAACATCTTCGGCGGGATTCTCCGCGTCGACACCCTCGCCCAAGGCGTCGTCGAGGCGGCGAAAAACCTGAAGGTCAAGGTGCCGGTCGTGCTTCGCCTCGAAGGCACCAACGTCGAAGAAGGCCGCAAAATCCTGAAGGAATCCGGCCTCAAGTTCATCGTTGGCGACACCATGCAGGACGCCGCGCAGAAAGTCGTGGCAGCGGCGAAAGCCTAACGAGAGTTGTTCGTCCCCAGTCTCCAGTCCCCAGTGGAATCGGCTGGAGCCGGGGAGGAAGGAACATGGGCAAGTCGTTTTACGATCTTACGGTTTGGCAACGCTCCATCGAGATGACAACGCTGATTTATGAAATGACAGCGGCATTTCCAAAGTCGGAGATCTACGGTTTGACGTCACAGATGCGTCGGGCTGCTGTTTCCGTGGCCAGCAATATCGCGGAAGGCGCTGGGCGAGGCAGCAAGCGGAGTTTCGGCAGTTTCTGATCATGGCACGCGATTCGAACTGCGAATTGCAGACCCAGCTCGTCATTGCGGCGAACCTGGGAATGGGGACAAGAGATCGTATCGAGACAGCGAAATCGCTGTCGCACGAAGTCGGCAGGATGCTGAATGGCCTGATGGCTTCCATTTCGCCGGCAGGTGGCAGGTAGCCACCGGGGACTGGCAACTGGGGACTGGAGACTCGAGATATGGCAGTTCTGGTGAATAAAGACACTCGCCTGATCGTGCAGGGAATTACCGGCCGTGAAGGAACTTTTCACGCCAAAGGCTGCGCGGAATATGGAACGAAGGTCGTCGGAGGAGTAACTCCGGGCAAAGGCGGCACCACCCACGAGGGCTGGCCGGTCTTCGACACGGTTCACGAAGCCGTCGACAAGACAGGCGCCAACGCCACCGTCATTTTCGTGCCCCCGCCGTTTGCCGCCGACGCCATCCTCGAGGCCAACGACGCCGGCCTGCCCCTCATCATCTGCATCACCGAGGGCATCCCGATCAACGACATGGTCAAGGTCTGGAGCGTCCTCAAGCACTCCAGCTCGCGCCTTATCGGCCCTAACTGCCCCGGCGTCATCTCGCCCGGCAAGGCAAAGATCGGCATCATGCCCGGCCGCATCCATAAAGAGGGCCACGTCGGCATCGTCTCCCGCTCCGGCACCCTCACCTACGAAGCGGTCTATCAGCTCAGCCAGCGCGGCATCGGCCAGTCCACCGCCATCGGCATCGGCGGCGACCCCATCATCGGCACCACCCACGTCGACGCGCTAAAGCTGCTCAACGACGATCCCGAAACCGAGGCCATCATCCTCATCGGCGAAATCGGCGGCACGGCGGAAGAAACCGCCGCCCAGTTCGTCAAAGAAAATGTAAAGAAGCCCGTCGTCGGCTTCATCGCCGGTCAAACCGCCCCTCCGGGACGCCGCATGGGCCACGCCGGCGCCATCATCTCCGGCGGACAAGGGACCGCCGCCGAAAAGATGAAAGCCCTCACCGCCGCCGGCATCCACGTCGTCGAAACTCCCGCGGCTATCGGCGAAACCGTCGCGAAAGTGATTGGCAAAGCGTAACCGAGCCGTTGGCTGCTGGCTTTTAGCCATTAGCGATTCGCTCCGAACGCAACAGCTGTTTCGCCAGCCTCGCCGGCGCACCGACAATCCGCCTCCCACGAGGCTAAAAGCTACAGCTAGAGGCTAAAAGCTACTATGACCCAGCGCACCTTCAGCATCATCAAGCCCGACGCCTTACGCAAAGGTTTCGCCGGCGCCATCCTGGCCGAAATCGACAAGGCCGGCTTCAAAATCATCGCTGTCAAGAAGCTCTTCATCTCCAAATCGCAGGCTGAAGGCTTCTACTACGTCCACAAAGAGCGCCCCTTCTTCGGCTCCCTCACCACTTTCATGTCTTCGGGACCCATCGTCGCTCTCGTCCTCGAGAAGGACAATGCCATCGCCGACCTCCGCAAGCTCATGGGCGCCACAAACCCGGCCAATGCCGAAGAGGGCACCATCCGCAAAAAGTTCGCCGGCTCGATCGAGGAAAATGCCATCCACGGCTCCGACGCCGAAGACACGGCCAAATTCGAGATCGGCTATTTTTTCGCTGGATACGAGTTGGTCTAGCTCGACAATCGCAACAGAGCGGAAGCGAAGGGTTGAGGCGCGCGCCAGGGCGGCAGTCCCCCAAACACCTCTGGGTCTCTGTGTCCTCTGTGGTGAAAGCTCTTGTCTAGCTCGCTACCCCGGCGATAAACGCCTCCAGGTGCCGGATCGTTGCCTGCTGCTCCGAAACCACCCAGTTCACCAGATCGCCAATCGACACCATCCCCGTCACCTGGTCCCGCTCCACAACCGGCAGGTGCCGGATCCGGTTCTCGGTCACAATCTGCATGCACTCCCCGACCGAGTGTACCGGCGTTACCGTGATCACCGGGCTCGACATGATCTCCGCCACCGGCGTGTCCTTCGACGAGCGCCCCTGCAGGATCACCTTGCGCGCGTAATCGCGTTCCGAGACGATCCCCACCAGCCGTGGCCCCTCCATCACCAGCAGAGCCCCCACCTGTTTCTCCGCCATCATGGCGATGGCGTCATAGACGGACGCGGACGGCGGCAGCGACCACACATGCCCCCCCTTGCTCCGTATCAACGTTCCGACATTGCCCGTGATCTCCATCTGGCGTGCAGCATAGCCCCCACGGAAAATATCCGTCAATCCCTATCGGACCAGTTCGAACATAAGCGACTCGATGCGGGTCTGCCGGATATCGTTGATGCCCGCCAGTACCCGGAGGTACAGAGCCGTGCTGCCCCCAGCCATGACCAGAAGAATAGCGGGCGCCAGCCACGGGTGTCCAAGCGCCTGGCAGGGCACCACGACCAGCCCCCCCACCGCCAGCAGGCTGAACTGCACCAGCACGCTCAGCAATCCGTTGCCCAGCGCTCCCGGTTCGCGCCGGATCCTCGCCAGATTCATCCGATAAGGCATCCGGATCGAGAGCAGATTCCCCGCCGTGAAGTTCGCCGGTACCGCAAACAGAATCCAGGCTACCGTTGCGGCCACAATACTCGGCGACGGCGGCCCGAACCGGAAGATAATCAGCGCGGTAATCACGGTGGCTTCCAGCCCGAACAGCGTCAGGTGCAGCAGATTCTTCCCCAGCACCACCGTTCGCAGCGGGGTCGGGGAAAGAAAGTAGAACTGCAGTCCCGCTCCCTCGCCGCCCAGGTTGTTGCAAACCAGCCGCGTCAGCCCGAGGAAGGCCCACACCATCCCCACCGGCAGCGCATATTCCGCCCGGAACCGCGAGAACTGCCCCCCGTGCATCGCGCCCCCAAATACCACTGCCATCACCAGCGGCGCCGCCAGGTTATAGAGCATCGGCCCGCTGCGCAGCAGGGTGCGCAGGTCCTTCTCAAACACGGCCGCAATCGGCCCGGAGAAATCCATCAGCACCCCTGGCCTGGCCCGTGCCCGCGTCTTCGCGGCGGATACACTCCGGGGAGCCTCTCTCGGAGCTTCGTTCAGATTCTCCCCGCGGCTCTCCGCCCGCAATCTCCACGTCAGCAGCGCGCCCGCGCCCAGCGTATACAGCACCAGCCATCCCAGCGGCTCGGCCTGGCGCGCACCCTGGCGCTCCACGGCCAAAGCAATCGACTCCGACGCCAGCCCGGGCGGCAAAGCCCGCTGGATCTTCCAGGCGTTGTCGCCGATCCTCTCCACCGTCTCCTGCCGAACACCAAACGGCAGCCCCCCATGGTGCGGGTGAAAGGCCGGGTTCAGGGCCTGCGCCCCCAGAGCCAGAAACAGCAGGGCCGCCGTCACGATCTCCCGCGTCCGCCGCTGCGCCAGCCAACGCTCGATCCACGCCAGGATCATCCGCGAGAGCAGCAGGTTGAACAGCACGAAAATCGCCAGCGTCAACGCCGTCCACAGCACAAGGTCCGGCCGTGCCACGCTGATCCCGATCCCGATCGCCACCGCCCACAACGTCCCGATCAGCGACGACGGGGCCGCCAGCCCGTACACCAGATACAGCAGAATCCACGATCCGAACGTCACCGGATACCGCAACAAATGGCTCAGCTCGGGATTCTGCCCCGCCATCGCCGGCGCCAGTGCCGAGAACACCTGCCACACCAGGCACAACAACCACAGCAGCAGCGCCACCGCGCGCAGATGCCCCTCCGCGGTCATCGACCACGCGCCAAATCCCAGCCCCGCCGCCGGTCCCAGCGCCAATACTGTGAAGATCACAAATGCGGCAATCTTCGCGCCCAGCTCAAAGGCGCCCCGCCGCGTGCGCAGGGAGTTCACGGAGATGCGCATCTGCACCCAGGCCAGCGCCGCATACTGCTGCCGCGCCAGCCGCGACAGAAAACCCGGCCGTGGCGTCTCTGTTGTCATGCCGGCTCCGTTGGTGCCAGCGCCGTTATGCCAGCCACGACAGCTCCTGCACGGTTTCTTCCGCTGTCTCCGCACTCGCCCCGCTCACCACCCGCAGGAAAATCTCCTCCAGCGTCAGCCTCTCGCCCCGCTCAGAGATCCCTGCCGCCACGCCTGCCCGCAGCTCGTCCAGCGACCCGTTGGCCACCAGCTTTCCCTGATGAATGATCGCCACGTGGCTGCACAGCCGCTCGACAATCTCCAGCACGTGCGAGGTCAGAAAGATCGTCGCGCCCCGCTCCGTCATCCGCTGCAGCATGGCCTTCAGCGTTCCCGCTGCAATCGCGTCCACGCCCTCGAACGGCTCGTCCAGAAACAGCACCCGGGGCCCGTGAATCACGGCCGCCGCCAGCGCCAGCTTCTTCTGCATCCCGTGCGAGAAATCCGTGACCAGCTTCTTCGGTTCCGCCGCCAGATTCATAAAGTCCAGCAGCTCCTCCGTCCGCCGATTCGTCGTTCCTTTGGGCAGGCCGTACATCCGCCCCACAAACCGCAGATATTCCGAGGCCGTCAGCCGCCCAAAGAGCGCCAGCCCCTCCGGCACCACCCCGATCTGCCGCTTCACCTTCACGGCATGCGTCGCGAAATCCAGCCCCAGAATCTCGATTCGCCCCGACGTCGGCGCCAGCAACCCGGTCAGCATCTTGATCGTCGTCGATTTCCCGGCGCCGTTCGGCCCCAGAAACCCAAAGAACTGCCCCGGCGCCACGCTCAGGCTGATATTGTCCACAGCGGTGAACGTACCGAATCGGCGCGTTAGCTCGCGCACGGCGATGGCGGGGAGAGTCATGGCGGGAGCATAACAGAGCGCCGCACGGATCGTCCCCATGTCCTAACTTAGCGAGGCAAACCCCTGAGATACACTGGCATCTTCTCCGATACTTAGTTCCCGGCTCGCCTGCTCAGGAGACCAATCACGGATGCGGCTGTCAGCAAAGGGAGTGACTGCGTTGGGCCGCGTGGCGCTCCTTTTGCTGGCCGCAGCGTCGCTGCTGGCCGAACCGGCCGCCTCGTCGGCGCAGACTCGCACCGAGACTCCCTCTTACACCAGGCTCAACACCTTTGGGTTCTTCGTTTCTTACGCAAACGACTCCAGCCATATCCTGCTCGGCGAAGCGGCCAACCGTAAGCTCCTGTATCTCGGGGTCTCGTACGACCGCAGGCTCATCCTTAACCGCACCATGAACTGGCAATACGAGGCCGAACTGATGCCGGTCGCGCTGGAGAGCGATCCCATCCAGATCGTGATCACCAACGGCACCCTCTACGGAATGGGTGCGCCCATCACCTTCACGGAGAGAACCGGCGAGCCCTCCGTCGGACCGTGCGTTGCCACGTCAGGAACCATCAATATTCCCGGCTTCGAGAGCATCACCTATGCCGGAACCTGCCATCGCCGCTGGACCATCGGCCAGGCGATGGCCCCCGTCGGCCTTCGATGGAACTTCCGCCCGCAGCGCCGTCTCCAGCCCTTTCTCGACGGCCACGGCGGATTCATGTATTCCACCCAGCCCATCCCCGTCACCGACGCAGGCTCCTTCAACTTCCTCTTCGACGCCGGAGCGGGTCTGGAACTCTTTCGATCGAAGACGCGCTCCGTCCGCGTTGAATATCGGTATCACCACATCTCCAACGGCAACACCGCGCCCAGCAATCCCGGAATCGACAACGGTCTCTTCCAGGTCACCTGGGCCTTCGGCCATTAACGCCATCGCCGCGCCTCCGGCCCGCGCCCATCCTGCTATTCTGGGGAGCCGTCCGGGAGGCGCAATGAAAATCCTGTATCTGCTTTCGGCAGCCTTGCCCGCGTTGGCGCTCATGCCGGCCATGGTCTGTGCCCAGCCCGCGCCGCCCGCCGCCGCCGATCAGCATTCCATCGTCCTCCATGCCGCCCGCCTCTTCGATGTCGAAGCCGGCAAGATCGTCTCCCCCGGTGAAGTCCTCGTCGAAGGCGAACGCATCAAAGCCGTCGGCTCCTCGGTCGACCACCCCGCCGGCGCGCAGGTCATCGATCTCGGCGACACCACGCTCATGCCCGGCCTCATCGATGTCCACGTCCACCTCTTCCTCCATCCCGGCGCCGAAGACCTCCAGACCGTCGAAGAGTCCGTTCCGCAGCGCACCATCCTCGCCACGCTCGCCGCCAAAGCCGACCTCATGGCCGGCTTCACCTCTGAGCGCGACATGGGCACCGAAGGCGCAGGGTTCGCCGACACCGCCGTCATGCGCTCCATCAATGAAGGCCTGATCGCCGGTCCCCGCCTCCGCATCAGCGGCAACGCCATCTCCATCCTCGGCGGCCACGAGGACGCCATCGGCTACAACCCCGCCCAGCACGTCCTCTCCAACGCCGACTACGCCAACGACGCCGAGCAGCTCGTCGAAACCATCCGCCAGCAGCACAAAGACGGCTCCACCTTCGTCAAGGTCTACGAAACCGGCCCCGACTCCGAAGCTCCCGGAGGCATCAACGCCGTCCCCTGCGGCATGGACGAGCCCCTCTGCGCGGCGAACCACCTCGGCCCCCAGCCCAGCGATCCCGAGTTCTGGGAATTCCACACGCCGTATCAATATACGGTTGACCAGCTCAAGGCCGCCGTCGCCGAAGCCGCTCGCCTCGGCACCAACGTTGGCGTCCACGACCAGGGCGAGCCCGGCGCGCTCTTTGCCGCCGAAGCCGGCGTCGCCTCCATCGACCACGCGAGCCAGCTCAGCGACGAAACCGTGCGCCTCATGAAGGAGAAGCACATCCCCGCCGTGCCCACCTTCACCATCTTCGAGTACTTCGCCGACCACGCGCCCTCGCCCGCCGCCGCGGCTCGCGAGCACGCCATGCTTGACTACAAAATCCACGAGTTCAAGCGCCAGGTCGCCGCCGGCGTCCCCATGGCCATCGGCTCCGACGTCGGACCCTTCCCCCACGGCACCCAGGCTCGCGAATTCGAGCTGATGGTGAAGTACGGCATGACCCCGCTCGCCGTCCTCCAGGCCGACTACCTCAACGGCGCGCAAATCCTCACCTGGCAAAAAGAAGTCGGCCAGTTGAAGCCCGGCTTCGATGCCGACGTAATCGCCGTCCCCGGCAACCCTCTCAACGACATCACCGCCGTGGAACACGTGCAGTTCGTCATGAAGGGCGGCGTTGTCTATCGCCGTTAGAGACTCGGAAATCGCTGCCGAATCCGATTCAGCCTCACTATCGCTGGAAGAGCGGATCGCCGCCTCTTCGGCCCGTGCTCGATCACGGTCGTGAATCTCTTCACGGGTCAGGTACTTGCCATCGGATGTGAGGAACGCCTTGCGAGCGAGAGCGCGTTTCATGGCTTCCTGATACTCCGTGTCTGCCGTCCGCCCATTTTGTCCCCCTGCCATTGTCCCACCTGTACCCATGGTTCCCGTGCGCGACAGACATCGGCGCTCCATCTGCGTTTCTCTTGCCGTCTCCGCCCTCCCGGTGATACAAACCAAATACGTTGCCCCGTCGCAGCGCGGTGTTTCCCCGTCGAAACGGTTCGCTCATCTTCTGTCTTCCGTCGGAATCGTCATGACGACTACGCCCGTTCGCGCTGCGCACGAGCATCCGCTGCTCAGCACCTATTCCATGAATGGCGCCTTCGACGAGATGTTCGATGGGGAGGGCAGGATCCGCCCGCATTACCAGGCCCTCTTTCAGGAACTCACCACCCTGCCTCCCGACGAGATCCGGCGTCGCAAGCAATCCGCGGATGCCTCCTTCCTCATGCAGGGCATCACGTTCACCGTCTATGGACGCGATGAGGGTACCGAGCGCATCTTCCCCTACGATCTGATTCCTCGCCTCGTCACGGGCGACGAATGGGAGCGCATCGAGCGCGGCCTCACCCAGCGCATCACCGCCCTCAACCTCTTTCTTCACGACGTCTATAACGATCAGAAGATCCTCGCCCAGGGCGTTGTTCCCCGCGAGGTCGTGTATACCTGCGCTCAGTTCCGCCGCCAGATGCGCGGCCTCCGCGTTCCCCGCAATGTCTACGTCGCCATCGCCGGAACCGATCTCCTCCGCCTCGATAATGGCGAGTTCGTCGTGCTGGAAGACAATTTGCGCGTCCCCAGCGGCGTCAGCTACATGCTGACCAACCGCCGCATTATGAAGCGCACCCTGCCCAGCCTGTTTCGCGACTACGGCGTGCGCCCCGTTGACCACTACCCGCAGGCGCTCCTCTCCACTCTCCGCTCGCTCGCCCCCGAAGGCCGCCCCGAGCCCACCGTCGTGGTCCTCACCCCCGGCGTCTATAACTCCGCTTACTTCGAGCACACCTGGCTCGCCCGGCAAATGGGCGTCGAGCTTGTCGAAGGCCGCGACCTCGTCATCCACGACAACGTCGTCTACATGCGCACCACCGCCGGCCTCAAGCGCGTCGACGTCATCTACCGCCGTGTTGACGACGACTTTATCGATCCCCTTGCTTTTCGTTCCGAATCCCTCCTCGGAGCCGCCGGCCTCTTCAATGCCTATCGCGCCGGCAACGTTACCCTCGCCAACGCCTTTGGCACCGGCGTCGCCGATGACAAAGCTCTTTATGCCTATGTCCCCGCCATCATCCGCTACTACCTAGGCGAAGATCCCATCCTCAACAACGTGGAAACCTGGCTGCTCACCGATCCCAAAAATCGCGCCTACGTGAAAGAGAACCTGGACAAGCTGGTCGTCAAAGCTGTTGGCGAATCCGGCGGCTACGGCATGCTCGTTGGCCCCCAGAGTTCCGCCCACGAACGCGAGGAATTCCGCCGCCGGATCGATGCCGATCCCCGAAATTACATTGCCCAGCCGACGCTCAGTTTTTCCCGCGCCCCCTGTCTCCTCGAGGACGGCTCCATCGGCCCCCGCCACGTCGACCTCCGCCCCTACATCCTCTTCGGCGACAAGGTCACTATCGTCCCTGGAGGCCTTACCCGCGTCGCCCTCCGCCAGGGCTCGCTGGTCGTCAATTCATCGCAGGGCGGCGGCAGCAAGGATACCTGGGTCCTCAGCGGCCCCGGCGAACGCGGTCTCGAAGCATCCGGATCGGGAATCTGATCGGAGCAGCAGGGAAGGAGCCAACCGATGCTTTCACGGGTCGCCGACAGCCTCTACTGGACCAGCCGTTACCTCGAGCGCGCTGAGCACACCGCCCGCCTCATCGATATCAATATGGGCCTCATGCTCGATCGCTCCCGCGTCAGTACCGAACGCCGCTGGCAGCGCGTGCTGACCGCGCTCGGCGCCTCCAAATTTTCTGTCGGCGACGATGGCGGCGACTCAGGCCGCGGCGCCGGCATCACCGCCCTCGTCCACGCTCTCTGTTTTGACACCACCCGCCACGCTTCCATTACCGCCTGCATCTTTGCCGCTCGCGAGAATGCCCGCCAGATTCGCGATGAAATCAGCACCGAACAGTGGCAGCGCCTCAACGGTCTCTTCCATGAGATCAGCCGCCTGCGCACCGCCTCCCCCTCCGAACGCAACCTGGCCGAGTTCCTCCCCACCATCATCGACGGCATCCATCTGTTTCAGGGAGTCACCGACACCACCCTGAGCCACGGCGAAGGCTGGCAAATTCTGCGCGTGGGCCGCTATCTGGAGCGTGCCTGGTCCCTTGCCACCCTGCTCGATGTCTACGAGCGCGAGGTCTTTCCCGGCGCCGACACCGACGACGCCGGCGCTTATCTCGAGTGGGTCGGCCTGCTGCGCATCTGCACCGCCTTTGAAGCCTTCTTTCGCGTCAATACCGCGGACCTCACCCGCGATCGCGTCCTCGAATTCCTCCTCCTCGATCCCAACTTTCCCCACTCCGTCCGTTATGCCGTCGATGCCCTCAATAACGCCCTTGAGGCCATCCAGCAGCACACCCGCACCCAGCATGGCGGCGAGCTCATGCGCGTCGCCGGCCGGCTGCGCGCCACCCTCGCCTTCGCCCCTATCGCGGAAATCCTCACTCATGATCCCGTGCAGTTCCTCCGCGGCATCCTCGATCAGTGCCGCGAAATCCATGACCTTATCTATGCCGTCTACATCCAGTACTCGGTGGAAACGGCCCTGGCGGTCTAGCCTATGCGCTATTACTTTGTCCGGCACCTGACCAAGTTCGTCTACGAGCGCGCTGTCGGCGAGAGCGCTACCGAGGTGCGCATGCACCCCCGCAGCGACAGCAACCAGCGCTGCCTCTCCTTTTCCCTCTCCGTCAGCCCCCGCTGCCGGGTCTTTACCTACCGCGACCACCTGGGCAACAACGTGCACCATTTCGATATCCCCGGCCGCCACGGACAGCTCATCGTCATCGCCGAGTCCGTCGTCGAGCACCAGCCCCTTGGGGCGATCCCCGCCGCTCTCGCTCCCGATGCCTGGCAGGAACTCGATGCCCTTGTCGCTGGTGGCGATTACTGGGAGATGCTCCTTCCCAGCGAGTTCGCCCGCCCCACTCCCGCTCTCCTCGACCTCGCCGCCCAGCTCGAGGTCACCCGTCGCGACGATCCCCTCGCCCTGCTCTACGAGCTCAATCAGCGCCTCTACGATCACTTCAGTTACGTCAAACAGTCCACCCGCGTCGACTCACCCATCGAAGAGGCCCTGCTCGCCCGCAGCGGCGTCTGCCAGGATTTTGCCCACATCATGATCGCTCTGGTCCGCCACATCGGCATTCCCTGCCGCTATGTCAGCGGCTATCTCTATCACGGCCGCGAGGACCACGACCGCTCCACCTCCGACGCGACTCATGCCTGGGTCGAAGCGTTTCTCCCCGAGCTGGGATGGGTCGGCTTCGATCCCACTAACGCCCTCATCGCCCGCGACCGTCACATCCGCACCGCCCTGGGCCGCGACTATGCCGATGTCCCTCCCACCCGCGGTCTGTTCCGCGGCCGCACCGGCAGCGAGCTTCTCGTCGCCGTCCAGGTCACCGCCTCCGATACCGCGCCCGACCTCGAACGCGAACTGCCCATCCCCGAAGACTGGTCCATGCTCGTCGAAAAAGCCCAGGCGCCCCCGCCCCCCGCCGAACCCCTCCTCCAGATTCAGCAGTCGCAGCAGCAACAGCAGCAATAATTCGATCAGCGCCCGGTCGTCTGCGCCTGCGCCTCTTCGATCATCGTGAACAGCCGCGAGCGGTCGAGCACCTCCACAAACGGTGTCCCGCTCGTCTGGTTCGTTACCACCCAGATCGTCGGCGTGTGCTGGATGCCCACACTCTGCCCCAGCGCCGTGTCCGCCTTCACCAGCGCCGTCAGCCGCCCCTGCGGATCGACGGAAAACGGCAGCGCCAGGCCGTGCGTCCCCGCAAATTTCTGCGCAAACGCCCGCAGATCGTCCTCGCTGTGGATCGTCGGCTGCGCCGCGAACACCGCATCCCGGAATGTATCGCCCAGTTTCTTCGACTTCGTGTCAAACCAGCGCGCATCCACCGCCGCCTCGAAGCTCCACGTGTGCTGCGGCAGCGGAAAATCATGCCGCACCCAGGGGATGCGGTACTTCGCCGCCGCCTCCTGCAGCACGGGATTGGCCCGCGCGCAGTCCGGACACTCCAGGTCCTCCCACTCCAGCAGCGCGACCTTCGCCCCCGCCGGAGGCCGCAGCGCCGCAGCATTATGCACCACCGTCGTCGCCGACTCCGGATTCGAAAACTGCGCCCGGGCCGAAGTTCCGAACACGCCGGTCCCCAGCAGCAGAACCGCACAAAAAGTCTGAAAGGAGGATTGAAGTCTCATGGCAGTTGCCCCGATTGTAGGAGCCCGCCCCGCCCCGGACGCGTGGCGGCCATCACAGCATGCCCGCCCGTCCCAATCCCAGGCGCCGCAAGGCGAAGTCCCACAGAAACACAAAGGCCACCCGTTTCCGGGTGGCCTTTGCTTGCTGCCAGGGCAGATTGGTGTGGTTGTTAGATCTTAGTCGCCCATGACAGGCTCGGCCTTCTCCGCCGCCTTCGGCGCCGGCGCGATCGAGTCGATCGATACCAGACCCTCGACCGGCTTCTCGCCCAGAACATGCTCGCGATACAGCTTGGCCATCTTCGCGTTCTCGGCATCCTGCTTCAGCTTCGCCTCGCGTGCCCGGATCTTCTCCTCGCGCGCATTCTTGGCGATGCCGCTCTTCTCGAAGGTGTTGTTGGCCGCCGCATCCACGTGCTCCTGGTTCAGCACCAGCGTGTGCTGTGCCGACTCCATGCCCACCTTCTTGCCGCCCGCGAAGATCTCATGCCGCCCATGCTCCTCGTACCACTTCGTCAGCGTGGACGTCATGTGCATCTTCTCGATGATGTTCCGCCACCCGACCCCGGTGTTGTACGCGCAGAAGCTGATCTCGCCTTCCTGCGTCGCGTACGGAATGATGCACTGCTCCGTGCGCCGGAAATCGTAGTTGAACAGGTCCTGGAACCACATGCCTGCGATGAACAGGAAGTTCCACCGGTCCGCGCGCCGCTGCTCGATGTCCTTCATCGTGCGGTCGCCCGTCACCTTGCCGTAGCTCCGTCCCGTCGCCCCAAAGCACTTGTCGAACTTCTGCAGCAGGTCCACGATCCGGAAGTGCGTCGGCGACTTCCGCGGATCGTAGTTCCGCAGCAGCGACAGCGCCGCGCCGATTACCGAGAGCGTCCGTCCCCGCGCCGCGTCGTTGATCTTCGCCATGTCCTTCGCCAGACGATCGGCGTTCAGGAAGGCCGTCACCGGCACCGCTTCCTTCGTTTCCTTGTCGATCATCAGCGCCATGCCGATGCCGCAGTTCGGATGGCATCCGCAGGAGAGCTGACCCCACTCGTGGTTCGGCCCGTGCACCAGGTCCGCCCAGTCGCTGAAGGTGCTCATAAAGCTGATCGGGAACCAGTCCCGCGTCGGCTCGCCCAGGCCCGTCTGGTTCTTCACGTCGTGCGCCATGTGGCTCAGCGTGTACCGCTGCGCCGCTCGCCGCTCGTCCGTCACCGCTTCGTCGCGCCCCGTAAAGCTCACCGGCTGGAAGCTCAGGAAGTTGATCTTCTTGGGATTGTCCAGCGCGAACTGGATGATGTGTCCGACCTGCTCGTTATTGATGCCGTTGATGATCGTCGTCACCGGCACAATGTCCACGCCCGCTTCGTGCAGGTTGTGGATCGCCTGCAGCTTCACGTCGAACAGGTTCCCCACCTTGCGGTGCGAGTTGGCCGCGTTGCCGATTCCGTCGAACTGCAGGTACGCATAGCGCAGACCGGCTTCCGCTGCCGCCCGGCACAGCTCCTTCGATTTTGCGAACTCGATGCCGTTGGTTGCCGCCTGCACCGAGTTGTAGCCCACCTTGCGGGCATAAGCCACCGCGTCCAGGAAGTAGGGCGAAAGCGTCGGCTCGCCGCCCGAAAACTGCACGCTCATCTGCCGCCGCGGCTTGATCGTGATGGCGTTGTCCAGCATGGTCTTGATCTCGTCCCACGTCAGTTCGTGGACGAAGCCCACCTGGTTCGCGTCCATGAAGCACGGATCGCACATCATGTTGCAGCGGTTGGTCAAATCGATGGTAAGAACAGAACCGCGTCCGTGCGTAATCGTGCTCGAACCGTGGGCGTGAAGCTTATCGTCGTTGTGCGCCCGAATATCGCGACCCGGAAATACATCTTCTAAGTGCTTGCTGAATGCC